>NZ_CP053748.1:5474057-6148115 GCF_024400215.1 Massilia sp. erpn | reverse complement strand
GCCAGTATCGGCCATGCATTCCAATATGAATAGACGGTAATCTGGCTAATATATTTCAACCAAAGGTATAAAATGAGCGCATGGAACCTCTCAACCATCTCGACTCCTTTGTGCAAAGCGCCGAAGGCGGCAGCTTCTCGGTGGCGGCGCGCCGCCTCGGCCTGACGCCGGCGGCGGTCAGCAAGAACGTGGCGCGGCTGGAGGCCGCCCTGGGCCTGCGCCTGTTCCAGCGCAGCACGCGCAGCCTGACCCTGACCGAAGGCGGCGAGCGCCTGCTGCGCCAGATCAGCGCGCCGCTGATGCAGCTGCAGGATGCGATGGCCGACGTGGCGCAGGACGATGGCCAGCCATCGGGCACGCTGAAGGTGGGCGTGGCGCTGGCCTTCGGCCGCATGTACCTGCTGCCGCTGCTGGCCGAATTCGTGCAGCGCTATCCCGGCATCGTGCCGGACTGGCACTTCGACAACCGCCAGGTCGATCTGATCGGTGGTGGCTTCGACGTGGCAATCGGCGGCGGCATCGACCTGACGCCGGGCGTGATCGCGCGCGAACTGGCGCCGGTGCATATCGTGGCGACGGCCGCACCGCGCTATATGGCCGGGCGGCCCATGCCGCGCCATCCGGCGGACCTGGCGGCGCTGGACGGCATCGCGCGCCGCTCGGCCGGCAGTGGACGCTTGCGCAACTGGACGCTGCGCAATGCCCAGGGCGAGGAGGGCGTGGCCGAGCACCGCGCCAGCGCCATCTTCGACGATCCGGAAGCGATGGCGCATGCCGCCGCGCTGGGCATGGGCGTGGCTCTGCTGCCGTCGCCGCATGCCACGCCCTATCTCGAAAGAGGGGAGCTGATACGCCTGCTGCCGGGATGGTCGGCCCGCACAGGGCCGCTCTCGATCTACTACTCCAGCAAGAAGCTGCTGCCGGCCAAGACGCGGCTCTTTGTCGATTTCGTCGTCGAGCGCTTCCGCCAGCCGGCATTCGCGCGCCGCATCAGCGGCATGTGAAGGGCCGGGACGAAAAAAAGGCGCAGACCCTTGCAGGCTGCGCCTTCCTTATGCCGGAACCATATCAGGCCGCGACTTCTTCCTTCGGCGGCAGGGCGATTTGGTTGTCCACGCTGAACTGGTAATCCTTGAAGATATGTTCGGCCGTCGGCAATTGGTACTCGCCGTTGGCCAGCTTGTGCGTGGTGTCCTTCAGGCGGTAAGTGTAATGGCCGCAAGTCCAGCAGTTGAAGTTGCGCATATGGGTGCACAGGCAGGTCTTGTCCATCACCTTGATGCCCTTGTCGGTGCCGCCGTTGGCCACCACTTCGCGGTTATACGAATTGATGTAGGCGCAGCTGCCGGTGGCATCCAGCAGATAACCGTAGGACTCGCAGCCGGGGCGGATGCCGGCGCCGATGGCCGGGGTCTGGCGCAGCATGCGCATCGGATAGCCGGTTGGCGACACGCCGTTGACGATGATGTCTTCCTCGGTGGCCTTGATATATTCCTGTTTGACCTTGTCCGGCAGGCCGCATTCCTTGGCGATGGTGAAGCGGGTCGCCACCTGCACGCCGGCCGCGCCCATTTCCAGGAAGGACACGGCATCGCTGCCGGTGAACACGCCGCCCGCCGCGATGACTGGGATGCTCAGCTCTTCCTTCTTCAGATAGGCCAGGATTTCGGCGACGATGGTATGCAGGTCGTAATCCTTCCAGTCCTCCAGGCCGAAACCGAGGTGGCCGCCGGCCAGCGGGCCTTCCACGATCACGAAGTCGGGCAGGCGATCGAGCTTGGCGTTCTTGCGCAGGAAGATCTGCAGCGCGCGCACCGAGGACACGATGATGCCCAGCTTGGCTTCGCGGAAGCGCGGATGGTCGGCCATCAGCGCGAAGGAACCGAAGTGCAGGCCGGCCGACAGGGTGATGCCGTCGATGCCGGCGTCCAGCGCCGCGTTGAGGCGGGTGCGCAGGGTTTCCTTCGGCCCGTTCATGGTCAGCTTTTCCATGCAGTTCACGAAGATCAGGCCCGGGCCTTGTTTCGCTTCCATGGTTTTGCCGATATGCAGACGCTGCGCCTCGGCCAGGCGGCCCAGATCGAACTGCACTACCGCCTTGTCCATATTGTTGATGTTGAACTTGTACAGCTTGGTCTTTTCCTTGACGAAGCTGGTATCGAAGCGGCGGTCGGACACATCCTCCACCATCGCATCGGAAATATGGCCGATGCCGCCCAGGCGGGCAGCTTCGAGCGCCAGTTCAGACGTGGAGATATCCACGCCCATCCCGCCGATCATGATTGGCACATATTCTTTATCGCCAAACTTGAGGCGGAAGTCGTCAACACGTTTCATTTCTATCCTTGGACTACGTGGTTAGTGCAGGCGCGTCTCCACGCGCCGGAGGGGAGGGGATCAGTCGCGGAAGTTGTTGAACTCCAGCGGCGTATCCGCAACTTCCTTGCGCAGCAGGGCCATGGCCGCTTGCAGATCGTCGCGCTTGGCGCCGGTCACGCGTACCGATTCGCCCTGGATGCTGGCCTGGACTTTCATCTTGCTGTCCTTGATGATGCGGGTGATTTTCTTGGCGGTTTCGGTTTCGATGCCGTTTTTCACCTTGATCACCTGCTTGACCTTGTCGCCGCCGATCT
Source organism: Massilia sp. erpn (assembly GCF_024400215.1). NCBI lineage: Bacteria > Pseudomonadati > Pseudomonadota > Betaproteobacteria > Burkholderiales > Oxalobacteraceae > Massilia > Massilia sp. erpn. Next base: position 6,145,482 of record NZ_CP053748.1, on the reverse strand, counting down.
TCTCGATCTTGCCCTCGTCGAGGAAGCGCACGTCGACCTTGCGCTTGGCCAGCTTATTGGTCAGCACATCGCGTACCTGGCTGAGCTGGAAATCGGAATCGGCGAAGGCCGTCAGGTCGTGCTCTTTTTGCTCCACGCGCGCATCGCTGCCCTTGAAGTCGAAACGGGTGCTGATTTCTTTATTGGACTGGTCGACCGCATTGCGGACTTCGATCATATCGGCTTCAGATACTACGTCAAACGATGGCATGATGCATTTCCTTGTAATTATTGGGGCGGCGCGTAACAGCTGAATCAGGGGGCGCCGCTCAAAAGATGCGACATTTTAACGGACAAAGAGGCGAACGCTCGGTCGTTTTTACCCCTTTCCTACTATAATCGATCAAAATACCCGGCTTGTTATGCAATCACATATTTCTCTCCAGCATCAATTTTCCCTTAAGCATCTAAATACCTTTGGCATCGACGCCAGGACGCAGCATTATCTGCGCGTGACGGATGAGGGACAGTTGCGCGTCGTGCTGGCCGATCCGGCCCTGGCCGCCTTGCCGCGCCTGGTGCTGGGCGGCGGCAGCAATGTGCTGCTGGGCGCCGACTTTCCCGGCCTGGTGCTGCATATTGCGCTCGAAGGCAAGGAAGTGCTGCCCAGCGATGCGCAGCGCCATTATGTGCGGGCGGCGGCCGGCGAGAACTGGCACGCTTTCGTGCAATGGACGCTGGCGCAAGGCCTGGGCGGGCTGGAAAACCTGTCCCTGATTCCCGGCACGGTGGGCGCAGCGCCTATCCAGAATATTGGGGCGTATGGCGCCGAAACCAAGGACGTTTTCCATAGCCTGCGCGCCTTGGATACCGCCAGCGGCGAGATCGTGACCCTGGATGGCGCCGCCTGCCGCTTCGCCTACCGCGACAGCATCTTCAAGCAGGCCGCGGGCAAGCAGCTGATTATCCTGGAAGTGACCTTTGCCTTGCCTAAAGCCTGGCAGCCCAATCTGCGCTACGCCGAGCTGGCGACGGCCGTGCAGCAGCAGGGCTGGACGGCGCCCACGCCGCAGCAGGTGGCCGATACCGTGATCGCCATCCGCCGCCGCAAGCTGCCTGACCCGGCCGAGATCGGCAACGCCGGCAGCTTCTTCAAAAATCCCGTGGTGCCGGGCGAGCAGTGCGCGCGCCTGCTGGCGCAGTTCCCCGAGCTGGTGCACCACCGCCAGGCCGACGGCAGCGAAAAGCTGGCGGCCGGCTGGCTGATCGACCAGTGCGGCTGGAAGGGCAAGTCGCTGGGCCGCGCCGGGGTCTACCCCAAGCAGGCGCTGGTGCTGGTGAACAATGGCGGCGCCACCGGCGCCGAGGTGCAGGCGCTGGCGGCCGCCATCCAGGCCGACGTCCAGGCGCGCTATGGTGTGTACCTGGAGCCGGAGCCGGTCTTCGTCTGATGCCTTACCGGCACCTGGCGGATCTCGCCCATCGGCACCGGGTTACTCCAACAGGGTATTGATGGCTGCGAGGTCATCGACCGTCAAGCGTCCTGTGGATTGCTTGAGCAGCAGCAGTGCCACGACGTGGCGATGGCGAGCCTGGGTGAGTTGCAACTGCGCCTGGCCGTTGGTCTGGATTGCATTGAGCACATCGGTGAGGCTGCGTGTGCCGATCTGCTGGCCCGAGCGTATTGCCGCCAGCGCACGCTCGGCCGCAGCGGCGCCGGCTTCTGTTGCGCGGATTTGCACAATGCTTCCCTGTGCGGCTTCCCATTGCGCCTTGATGTTGCGCGCAATTTCGCGCCGGGTGACTTCGACTTGGGCAATTTCCGCATCTCGCCTTGCCAGGGCTTGCCTTTCTTGTGCCACGATGGCACCGCCCATGATCAGTGGAATGGTGAGCTGGATGCCCACGGCCGAATTCGTCGACGTGGTCTGGGGCAGATTGCCACGCGGCGTACGTTCCGACGTGAGAACGAGCGCCATGGTCGGGAGATGACCGGCCTGCGCTGCACTGATGCGCTCTTTGGCTGCCGTAATACTTGCGTCGCCCGCTTGAAGTTGCGGGTGGTCCGCAAAGGCATCGGCTTCCGGCCTAGCCGGCAGCATGGCCGGCTGCCATTTTTTTTTTAAGGGTTTGAGCTGTTCCGGCGCGCGGCCAACCAGTTGCTGGAGTGCTTGGCGGGCGTCAGCCAAGGCTTCCTTGGCCTGCTGTGTCGTACCCTGTGCCAGGCCGAGAAAGGCGCGGGCTTGATCGACGTCGGCGGATGCCGACAGGCCTTCCGTCACGCGCACTTCGCTCTGCCGTACCAACTCGGCGAATGCGGCTTCGTTGGCCATATAGGTGAGGAGCTGACTTTCGGCGGTGAGCATTTGAAAGTAGCGCACGGCGACCTCGGCCAGCAAAACCTGCTCGGCTGCCAGCAAGTTGGCGTCTTGCGCATGGGCCTCGGCGCGCGCAGCTTTCCAATTGGAGCGGGCGGCGAGATCGACCACCGATTGCGTGATCTTACTGCTTGCCGTGTTGGCGTCCACGCCCCCCGAGCGCTGTTGCACGGCACTCAAGCCCCATTGCGGCAGCAATGGGGCGCGGGCGCTATCCACATTCGCGCCGGCCAAACGGGTTTGCGCAGTGGCTTTTTGCAGTGTCGGGTTGTTGGCGCGGGCTTGCGTGTAGAGCGTGAGCAGGTCATCGGCTGGTGCTGCCACCACCTGGCTCCAGGTAGCAAGCAAGGCGAGCCAGACCAGGTGTCTCACGTATTGCCTCCATTTGCCACGAGGAAGCCCGAACCACGGGGAAGCGCGGTTGCCTGGCCATCCTTGACCCGCACAATCGATTCGGCGCGCTCTGCCAATTGCAGATCGTGGGTCACCATCACGATGGTGGTACCGTCCGCATGGAGCTCTTCCAATAGTTCCATGACGCCACGCGCCATTTCGCTGTCGAGATTACCGGTGGGCTCGTCGGCCAGGAGCAGCGGTGGGGAACCGGCCAGGGCGCGGGCGATGGCCACCCGCTGTTGCTGGCCGCCCGAAAGCTGGCCAGGATAATGTTTGGCACGCGAACCAAGGCCGACCCGTTTGAGGGCCGCCTGCGCGAGTTCCTGGCGCTCGGCGGCTTTGACGCCGCGGTAGGCCAAGGGCACTTCAATATTATTGATCAGGTTAAGGTCGGGAATTAAATTGAAGGCCTGAAAGATAAAGCCGATTTTGCGGTTGCGGAAGCGACTGCGCGCGGCATCGTTCATCTGGCTCACGTCGGTTCCGTCGAGCAGGTAGGTACCGCCAGTGGGCGTATCTACCAAGCCGGCAATACCCAGGAAGGTACTCTTGCCCGAACCGGACGGTCCGGTGACCGCGACGAATTCGCCCTGCTTAACGGTCAGGTTGAAGTCACGCAACGCGTTGGTTTCGACGGTTTCGGTACGGTAGACCTTGGCAATATGTTGCATCAGAAGCATAGCATCACCCTACTTGATTAATTGAACACGTTCAGCGCCTTTGAATATTTCACCGCCTGAAATGACGACTTCTTCACCGGATTTCAGTCCATCCAGGACCTCGACTTGCGAGATGCCTTGCGCGCCCAAGCGTATAGGCCGCTTGACGGCCATATCGCCGGTCACGACATAAGCCCAGCGCCCGCCGCCTTCCTCAACAAACGAGCCGCGCGCCAGGCGCAGTACCTTGCTGCGGTTGTCGAGCAAGACGCGGACGGAGAGCCGTTGATTTTGGCGCAGCGCGGCGGGGGGCGTGCCATCAAAACGCAGTCTTGCCGACACTTCCCCATTCACCACTTCCGGCGAGACGCTGTTGACGCGGCCCCGCCATTGTCCGCCGCTGCCGCTGATTTCCCCGGGCATGCCGGCGCTCAGCTCCCGGGCCTGGCTTTCGGCGACTTGAACCTGGACCTCGAGTTGGCTCAGGTCGACCACCGCCAAGAGTTTTGCGTCTTTGGCAACCGTGGAGCGATCGTCAACAAAAATTTGACCGACTTGTCCGTCCACCGGCGAGCGAACCGACAGTTCCTCCTGTTGCCGCTGCAAATCGCTGACCTGTAATGCCGCGCGTTCATAGGCCTGGCGGCGCGCAGCCAGCTCAAAGCGGGTGGCGTCATTTTTCAGCGTCAAGGCCTTTTTTGCCTGCTCATACGTGATTTTCGCGCGGGCGACGGCGTCGCGTGACTGTTCGACGGTTAAGCCCGCGGTAGCACCGACTTCGAAGGCGCGCGTCTGGCGGGCCAGTTCGTTGCTTGCAGAGGCCAGTCCCAGTTCGGCAGTCTGCACTGCCGCCTCGGCACTCGCATATGCCTGGCGCGCATCGGCCTCGGCGCGTAGCCAATCGCTCTTGATTGCATCGGCCGCACTCCGTGCCTGGGCCAAACTGGCCAGTAATTCCGGGCTGCTGATCTGTGCCAGGACCTGGCCTACTTGTACCGGGTTGCCGGGCTGGACGCTAAAAGTGATCGTGCCGCCGGAACCGGAATACAAGGTCGGGGCTGAGGCGGCGACCACCTTGCCTTCGGCCGCGACATCCCGGGTCAAATCGCCGATTTCAGCAGCTGCGATGGTAAGGCGCGAGCGGCTATAGCTGGCGCCGCCCTGGGCGGCAGTTTTGAACTGGAACACAACCCCGGCCGCCAATGCCAGGGCGAGTAGGCCCACCAGGGGCAGGAGTTTTTTACGCGATCTGGATTCCGGCAGCGGCGTATCTTGGACAGAGGTATCGGGTATCATTTTCCACGGCTGGTATGCGGGTTGGCTGATTAGGCAGACTTAATTGCGGTCATCGGTGAAATGCTGGATGCGCTCAAGGCCGGCGCCAACACAGCAAGCTGGCCTAAAATCCACAGCACAATCGCTCCTACCGGCATATAGATCAGCGGTAGTTTGGGCAATTCGTACAGGCGCATCAGACCGAGATTCAATTCATAGGCAAATAACATTCCCAAGAGTATCCCCAGGGTGACGATAATGAAATTTTCGATTTGAAAATAACGCAGTATGTCGCCCTTGGTGGCGCCGAGGGCGCGCCGAATGCCAATATGCTTGCTGCGCTGGGAAACCCAGAAATTGGCCAATCCGATAATGCCCAAGGCGGTGGTTCCCAGCAGGCCGACAATCAGGGATAGCAGTAATCCCAGCATGATCCTCGAGTTTTCAAAAAATTCGCTGCGCAAGTCTTCCATGCGCTTGCTCGCTTCCAGGTCCAGGATCAGGTTCGGCACGGTTTTCTGCGTGATGGTCTTGGCGTCGTTGAGAATGCGCGCCATATCGCCCGGATTACCACGAATCAGGTATTTGCCATCAAAACCTGCCCCACTCGAGGTAGGAACGAAAACGGTCCAATCAGGATCCTCTTCGGCGCTGATGCTCGGATAGACGGTGGACAGGTGGTCAATGACGCCGATTACGCGGAACGCAGTGTTGGTGACCCAGAATTGCTGCCCCAAGGGGTCTTTCCCAGGCCAAAATTTTGCCGCGAGTTTTTTGGTGATCAGGATGGGCGGATTTGCTGGAAACAGTTGCGTGAGCGGGGTGTACTCGTCCCGGGATGGCAAACGCCCGGCAATCAGCCGCAAGCCGAAGGTTTGAATGGCGGCGGCGTCGCCAAGGTAGAAGTCAATCACGCCGCCAGATTGTTTTTGTTGGGGATCAAGGTGCACGCCGGCCCTTACGCCGCCATTGCCGAACGGTACTGCGCTGACCACGCTGACGTTTTGGACGCCGGCAACGCCGCGCAATGCCGCCACCATGCGGGCATTCAAGTCCTGCGCCTGCTGCTGGTCATAGCCGGTAATTTTCACCAGGGCCAGGGATGGCTCAGCAATACCGCTGTCAATATGCATTGACTCGATACGCTGCATAATGAGGAAATAGGCATTGCAAAGAACGGCGCAGGCAAGCGAAATTTGCAAGGTAATCAGAAACGTGGCCAAGCGATGTTTGCGCAGTGCGGCCAGCACATAACGAATCTGCATAAAGCCCTCTTTATAATTGATTTAACTGTACCGCTGGCTGGATCAGTGTGGCGCGCAACGCCGGTATTACCCCGGCCAGCAAGCTCACCACCATGGACAGCGCGAACGTCATGAGGAACATGGGCAGGTCCAGGTACGCCAGGTCAACGTAGGGGACGGGCTGATGACGCACCAAATAGAGGCCGAGCAGGGTCAGGAACAGACCAAGTACGCCACCGAGCAAACCGATGAACCCCGCCTCGGCAAGGCATTGCAAGAAGATCGCAGCGCGGGTTGCGCCCAGGGCGCGACGTAGGCCGATCTCGCGGCTGTGGCGCAGGAATTTTGCCAAAAGCAGTGCCACGACATTGACCAGGCAAATCGCCAGGAATGCGAAGGCGAGCACGGTTTGCAGCTTTACATCACTCGGCACTACCAGGTTGAAGTCCAGCCATTCCATCAGTGTTCGCAGGCGGGTATTTTCAGCATAGGTGACACGCCCTTGGTCTTTGAGTTGCGCCGCAGTGTTGTCCAGGAAACGCTTGTAAGCGGCCACCTTGCTTGGGCTATCCAGCCGCAGCCATAGGCCGACCCAGGTACACGGCGCCCTTTCCAGGCTTTCCAAGGCATCACGCTTTGCCCAGCAATTGAAGGGTTTGAAATTTTCGCCGTTGATTTCCAGGCCGGTAAAAAAGGGGGTAAAGACCTTGTCGGGCTGGTTATAAAATGCCGACGTGTCGCCGCCACTAAATCGTCCGCCACGAACGGCATAAAACAATGGTGCCGGCCGCCATTCAGCAAGGACGCCAACGATTCTTACATCGGAATTGGCAATGCGCAGGATCTTGCCGACGCTATTCGCGCCGCCGAACAGTTTTTCATTGAGGGATGAGGAAATGACCGCCACCCGTGCACGGTCAGTATCGTCCGAGGGATTCCAGGCTTGTCCGAATTGAAAAGGGACATTAAACATGGAAAAAAAATCGGCAGTGGTGGCGCGCAGCGACAGCATTTGTGGTGGGAGCGGCGAATCAGCGGGACGCACCTTGGCCTTGCTGCCCGCCACCAGGGTTTGCTGATCCGCCTGCCTGGCATTCCACAGATCGACCGCAGTGCGAAAATCCAGTACATCCGGCGGCTCTTTGCCCTTGGATTGCGGATTGACATCAATCTGGGCGTAATAAATCTCCTGGCTTCGGCCAGGTAGAGGATCGCCCGACAATAGGCGCATCACCGTCAATGTCGTCATACTGGCGCCGATGCCCACGGCAATTGCCAGTACCATCAGCGCCGTCAATACTTTATTGCGTTGCGTATTGTGCCGAACTACTTTAAATATATAACTTAGCATAAGCCGACCAATTATAAAAAGAGCCAATACGGGGAATGCCTTCCATCCCAAATGCGCCAACTGCGGTGGCCGTCCTGCGGATTGCCAGTGGTAACCGCCTGCCTGGCTCAGGCGGTTGCGCTGCTGCGAAGCGTATGCACCTGGTCAAACCTGGAATAATATTCTTCCGAGCCATGCATGATCATGATTAAGATCTTGTTATTGGTGCGCTCCCAGATGGCAGCCATCGCAATCTCACGGCTGGCCATATCAAGATTTGCCAAGGGCTCGTCAAGCACGTACAAATCCGCGTCTTTGGAAAGAGAGAGCGCCAGCGACACTTTTTGTTGTTGTCCCGCCGACAGCTGGTCAGGATAGGCATCAAGAATATCCGGCTTATCGATGACGAACTGTTTAAACAGCTCTTCCTTGATTTCCAGATCGCGGACTTTAATCGGGGGAAACAATACCGGCAAGGTGGCGGCGCTGATTTGCTGCGGCAGCTCCAGTTTGCCGGAGGACGGGGACAGATAGCCGGAAAGCATGTTTGCCAGCGTGGTCTTGCCGGTACCGTTATCGCCAACGATCAGCAGGCGCTTCTTTGGCCCGACATGAATCGAAAAATCAGAGATGACCTTGTTATTGGCGTAGCTGTAGCTGATACCGCTGGCTGAAACGCCGCTGCCGCTCTTCTGATAGGGCAGGGCATTGTGCTCGTCGATAAAGGAAGTCAAACGTTTGACGATGGCCCCCAAGGCATGCAGATCCGCCGACAGGCTGAAAATATTGATCAAGGTGGTAGCTGCCCGCCAAAACGCATTCATGAAGGAAAAGTATGCGCCGATGGTCATCTGTTTTTTCAGTACCAACAGCGACCCGACAAAAATCGAACAGGCATCGGAAACGCTCATGGTGAGGTCGCTCGCAGTTTGCAGACGGCGAATAACGCGCTGCTTTTGGTAGCCGGATTCCAGCGTCTCATCCATGGTTTTGTTGAACTTGTCCAGGGTCTGCGGCACCATCATATAGGTCCGGACCATTTTGAACGCATCCACCGATTTGGTGAGAATGCCCATCAAGGTGGCTTCGTTATCGCGCTCGATAAGCGTGAGACTCCGGATTTTCTTGCTGACTTTGGTGCTGACCCAGGTTGCTATCGGGATAAGTACGACCAAAATCAGGAAGGCCTGCCATGAAAGAATGATCAGCACGGAGACTAGTCCGACAAACATCACGGCGGAAACCGTCGCTCGCCGCACCAGGATCAGCATCGGCACCAGGCCATCTTTGACGTCGGACCGGATCCGGGCCAGGTAGTAACCACTGCCGTCCCGCAGGACATCGCCATAATCCTTGCGGTAATAGGCCTGCAGCAGCCGATTGCTGATATCCGCAATAATCCTATTATCCACCCGCATTTGCCAGAGCGATAGGTAGTAACCGATCACATTCAGAACAATTCCAAGCAGTAAATAGAAAAACACGAGTGCAATAAACCGATTGAGATCAGTTCCCTGGTTTACGCCATCGAAAATCTCCTTGACCAATAAGGGGTGTATGATTGTTTCAGAGCCGGCGGCAACTGCGTTGCACAACAAAAGCGTCCAATATTGTCGCTTTGTCGTGCCCAGCATCTGGAAAAAATTGCGAAAAACTGATGATCCGTCCATTTTGTGGCTTGACCCCGGATTGGTTTTACTTTGTTGGCTCATCTAAGAGTTGCTCAGCATCATGGCGTGCTTGGCACTGCTCTTTGAAGAGCGGTGGCAGCCGGTCAAGCTCATCCAAGCAAAACTCGTCTTCCGATGGATTCGCCCGCCGATGGAAGGTCCGCATGATGCCGGCCACACCGGTGGCGTAATCGCAAGTAATCCGGAATAAATTTTCGCCGGGTGTGGCATATCCATCGTCATATTTCAACAGATAAAGATCAATAATTCCCTGGAGGGAGGAGTCCGCCATTGCCAGATATTTTTCATCCAAAGAATATCGATAGGCGTCGATCAAGACGTCAGCGAAGCCTGCCAAACCGAATATAAGGCCGGCAAAGCTGGCATATTTACGGTCGATATCACCGATGAACGCCTCCAAAGTATCATCCCACAAACCATAACGGATTGCTACTTTAATAATTCCGGCGCTGCCTTCTTCAATATAATGTTCGTAAGTTGTCGTATCCTCGGGGTTGGCGGCCACGGTCAGATTGCCTGGCTCGAGTTCGCGGCCCCAGGACATGTCGAACAGTACGGCTTTCTTGCCCATGTCGCGCCATTTGTCTTCGCCGCTGATCTGGGACAGCCGCAGCAAGAATAAGGCGATGCCGCTTTGCCCGTAACCAAAACCGATCCATACCCGGCCATCTTCTTCCCAGTACACGCCGCGTTCATTTTCTTTCGCCTGTTCCGCCAATTTCACGGCTAAACGGAGCGCCGCCTCCAGATATTGCGGGTCTTTTAAGCTGAGATATGCCGCAAGATTGGCCATGCCGATGCCTGCCATGCCGAAGTAAAGCGAGTGATGGGCGTACGTCAGCGGACTATGGTTGGCGTGTTGCAGCAGGCGCTCCGCGGTTTCCCGGTCCCCGGCCATCAGGGAGCACCAGGCAATACCGGAGGTGCCGACCAGGAAGCCGGGCGTGATGTCTTCCAGTTTAAGATCGGCCAGTTCACCCCGATGACGTGCGAGGGCGGCTGGCGGGATGTCGTAGCCGCATTGCGATAGCGCATGGATGACGCCGGTTGAGCCGAAGCCGAAGGAGGTCGGATTATCGCGCTGTCCAAACGGGTCCACCGGGAAGACCGTAAAAATCTTATCCAGTCTATAGTTCGAAGCAATGAAGCGCGCCATTTGGTCACTGATTTTCATCGGTGCATCGCCCTGCAGCGCATGCCTCTTGATTGGCTGGTCGATGGTGTAGGAACTATTTTCCAGAAGATCGGCAGCCTGCTTGCAGGTAATTTTATTATCAACCAGCTGGGTGATAATGGAGAGGACCGGCGTATTGCTCCAGCCCACGTCTGTCACCAATTTGGGCAGCACGGCGGTAAATAGGTCTTCACGCAGGAACTGCATGGCGGCAATCGGGAAGATGGCATACATCATGATGACGCCGATCGCAAACGTATCGTCCTCGTAGGAACTGTTCAGCTCGCGTCCCTTGGAGGGAATGCGGAAGCCGGGCGTATGCAGGCGTTGCGGCTCATCAACCCCAGGACGGAAGGCACCTTCCAGGTCGATAAACCGAACCGTCAGGCTTTCCCTGTCCACCAGCATGTTTTTGGGCGAGACATCGCCGATAATAATGCCCAGCTCATGAATGCGGGCCATGCCGCGGAGGGCGCTGATAAATACCTTTTTATAGATATGGTAGAAATTTTCACTCACGGCGATGGCGGGCTTGGTGTTGACCAAGGGGCTCGATTCCAGCATCACCACGCGGATGTCGGGGGCCGGGAAATACTCTTCAACCAGGTAATAGTTTTCCCAATCCTGGAAAGAATCATAAATTTCAGGAGAAAGGCCAGTGCCGGTAAGTGCGCGGAGAATTTTTTCTTCCTGAACCAGGCGGCTCACGGAGTCGGTATTGTTCTCCCCCAGCTCGATATAGGGACGGGCTTCCTTGATGACGACCTGCCGGCCGGTGGCCACTTCAGTCGAAAGGTAGACGCCGCCGGTGTTTGAAAAGCCAAGCGCTTCTTTGACCAGATAACGGCCGCTGTTGAGGGTGAATTCGGCGTAGTCAGGCTGTTCTTCCGGGAAGGGATCGGCAGCCCAGGGCGGCGTTTCGAAATACGGCGTACGGTGATCCGGGATTTGCTCGCCGTCCGGCGAGAAAATCACGGGCTGCTTCTCGCTGGTATACAGCAGCTTATTGACGGAAATAATTCCGCCATAGCGATAGTAGAGGCAGCGGCAGTCCTTGTAGCGCCGGTCTGACAAGATGTATGAGCCGACGTCATCTTTCAAAAGCAGATACGCTTTTTCGATGATTTCCTGGAATTTTTCGTCCGTGGGCGGATAGAGGGTAATAAATTTGCCGGAACCGCCGCGTGACCAACGCTTCGACGTCATCATCTTGAGCGTCTCAATGTCATTGGCAAATTTGAATTGGATATTGTTTTCAAGCGCCATGCCGGCAACTTTTGCCAGCAGATCGCGGCAATTGGCTTCAATCGCGGAAACGTGGATTTTCCAGCCCTGGACCGGAAGCTGGTTGGATTCCTTGCGGCTGGCGGGGAGAATATGGGTCCAGACATCGGCGCGATGGATTTTCCAGGGTTCTTCCTGGCCTTCCAGCATGGGGCGAACCAGCTCGATCAGCTCTTCGGTAGGTTTGTAGTGCGCGTAACCGGGTTCGTAAAACCGCTTATCGGGCCGAAGATAGGCTATTTTGTCGATGTGGCGGAGATCGCGCATCCCTCTTAATTTCTTAACCATACTTTCGCTCCATTTGGATTAAGCCAACTGTTCATTGAAACAGTCTTTCCTCAACTGCAAAGTCCAGTATTTCTAGCGCTTCTCATTGCGCAAGCACAGATAGATGTTCTCCAGGCGCATCAATGAGCTGACCGCCAGCTAATCGTGCCGGCTTTTTGTTTTCATTGTTTTGCAAGATGCGATTCGGGTAACGGTAAAAATACAGTTACCCGAATGAGTCGTTGGCCGTTAGCGGGCGCAACTACAATATGCAGCAGGGCTGGTGCAGATTAGCAGCAGCCTGCGCCCGAGCTGGTGCAGCTCTTGACTTCGCTATCGATATCTTTGTGGTCCAGGCGCTGCAGATTCAGAATACGGTTCATTTTAATTCTCCTATAAACGATGAATTGTGAATGTAATACTAAATCAGATTAGCAGCAGCCAGCGCCAGAGCTGGTGCAGCTCTTGACTTCGCCATCCAGGTCTTTGTGGTCCAGGCGTTGCAGATTCAAAATGCGGTTCATTGTTGATCCTCCAATTTAATAAAAAGATTAATCAAATAACGCGATCTATAAAAAATGCACTACGCTTAAAAACTTTCAACATTACATCGAAATCAGCAATCGCAAGCGAATACGGGTTTCTTTTTGGTTAACAAGAACAGCATTTCGTTTGTGAGGGCATATGAGTTTATGTAATTATCAAAAGCAAAATCACTATATGAGATCATTTTTTTCCTGTCAACGTTTTTTGAATTCCAACGTTGTCAATTTGTGAAAAGGATGTGCTGGACAAATGTTTCAAACTTCCCGCCCTATAGACCGTTCGGTGTATATTTCGATTTATTCGTGGGCTGAAAATACTTGGTTTCTAAAATGTAGTTATTTAAAAATCAATAACTTATAACGCCACATGGCAGAGAATAAATTTTTCGGACCCGCCTTATGTTCTGGCGCGGCTGGTGTTGTTTTTCCCACGCAAGGAGGCCGCCAGGCGGCAACTGCCGCTTAATGTGGTGGCCAGGGCGGCGTGCTAGCATCGCTGCCACTGCGGCAGACGATAGAGGACGCTATGGAGAAGACGAGGATGCCTGCACCTGCGCAGGGCGGAGCTGCCTGGCTGGCCGGTGTGCTGGCCGGCGCGCTGTTTTTCACCAGCCTGATCGGCTTCGCCGCCTTGCGCAGCGATGGCTACGCCCATGGCCGCAAGGCGGTCAGTGAACTGGGCGCGCTGGGCGCCCCTTCGGCACCCGCTTTCAATCTGCTGGGCTTTATTGTGCCGGGCCTCCTGCTGACCTGGTTTGCGTATGCGTTGCTGCGCATTGCCGACCGGCGCACCGGGCCGGCGCTGCTGATGGGATCGGGCCTGATGCTGGCGGCGGCTGGCGTCTTCCCGCTCAATCCTGATGACTACGGCTCGGCCCTGACTATCGCGCATGCGGTGGGCGCCATGGGGTCGGGCCTGTTGTGGGCCCTTGCGTTGTGCTGGCTCGGGCCCTTGTTCTCGCGCCAGCTGGGCTGGACGCTGTGGGGCCGGCTGACGCCCTGTTTCGTGGGCTTCGTGCTGCTGAATATCGGTTGGCAGGCGGCTTTCCGCGCAGGCGCCGATCTGCTGCCCGGCTGGGGCCAGCGCATCGGCTTTCTCGGGTATTTCCTGTGGTTTGCCGTGAGCGCCGTCCTGCTGTGGCGGCAGCGCTTCAGGCTGGCGTGAGGCTGGCGGCGTCGAGCACGCAGTTGCGGCCGCTGCGCTTGGCGGCGTACAGCGCGCGGTCGGCCTGGGCGATCAGGTCGGCCGGGCCGTGCCCGGACGTCGGTACCATGGTGGCGACGCCGACCGACATGGTGACCACGCCCAGCGGCTGGGCATCGGGATTGGCCATGCCCAGGCCTTGCAGGTGGGCGATGCAGGCATGCGCCACGGTCAAGGCGCCGGCGGCATCGGTATCGGGCAGGATGATGGCGAATTCCTCGCCGCCATAGCGCGCCGCCAGATCGGCCGCGCGTTTCAGGTGGGCGGTCAGCACGGCCGCCGTTTTTTTCAGGCACAGGTCGCCGGCCGGATGGCCGAAGCTGTCGTTATAGGCCTTGAAGAAGTCGACATCGCACAGCAGCAGCGCCAGCGGCTGGCGATCGCGCTGGGCGCGCTGCCACTCCACCTGCAGCACCTCGTCGAAGCGGCGGCGGTTGGCGATGCCGGTCAGGGGATCGAGGGCGGCCAGCTTTTGCAGCTCGATATTGGCGTCGGCCAGGCGCTGCTGGCTCTCGCGCAGGAAGCGGAAGGCTTCGTCGCGCTGCAGGCGGTTGATGTGGGCCGCCGAGTGGTAGCGCACGCGCGCCAGCACTTCCAGGCGGTCGGGCAGCTTGACCATATAGTCGTTGGCGCCCATGGCGAAACTGTGCGCCTTGAGCTTGGGGTCTTCACGCGAGGACAGCACGATGACGGGAATGTGGCGCAGGATTTCGTGGGCGCGGTAGCGGCGGATCAGGTCGAAGCCATCGACTTCGGGCAGCACCAGATCCTGCAGGATGACAGTGGGCTGCAGCAGCAGCGCCGTGTCGAACGCCTGCTGCGGATCGGTCACATGGTGGAACTCGATATCGGGGTGGTCGCTGAGCATGCGGCGCACTGCTTCCACGATGATGAGCTGGTCGTCCACCAGCAGGACGCGGACCTTGAATGCGGTAATGGACGGTTCTTGTTCATGCTCCGCCGCGGCGGTGAAAACATCAGACATCGTACTCTCTTCGATTCAACGGTTGATGCTGCGGCGCCTGCTTGCCCTGCGCCCGGGTGTCATGCTCAGTGCCCGCCATTGCCGACGGTGCTGCGCAGGAAGGGACCGATTTTTTCCAGCGGCAAAATCAGCTGGGCTGCATCGAGTTCGGCCGCCGCGCGCGGCATGCCGTACACGGCGCTGCTGGCCTGGTCTTGCGCCACGGTGTGCATGCCGGCGCGGCGCATGGCCAGCAAGCCTTCCGCGCCATCGCGCCCCATGCCTGTGAGCAATATTCCAAACGCGGCGCCGCGCCAGTGGCGGGCAATGCAGTGGAAGAAGACATCGACCGAGGGGCGGTAAGCGTAGTCCCTTGGATGAGCATCGTAAACCAATCGTAGCTTTTCATCCAGCAGTAAGTGGTCGTTGCTTTTTGCAATAAGAACCGTGCTCGAAAGCAATTCGTCGCGCTGCTCGATCGGGCGCACCGGCATCACCAGCTGGTCGCCCAGCCATTTGGAAAAATTATCGGCGAAATTCTCGTCAATGTGCTGCACCACCACGATGGCACAGCCGCGCGGCGCGCGCCAGCCGGCCAGCAAGTGCGCCACGGCCGCCGGGCCGCCGGTGGAGGCGCCGATCGCCACCAGGGTGCGGATGGTGTCGTCGCTGCGCTCGGGCGGCGGCGGATACGGCACGGCGCGCGGCTGCATGGCCTGGCTGCCGCCGCTGTGGCGCACCAGCTTTTCGATGGTGTGGATCTTGGCCAGCAGGGCCGCCGCGCCGTCCGGCTTACCCTGCAGCATGGGCGTGGCGGTGACGTCGAGCGCACCGGCGCCGAGCGCACGGAAGACCTGGTTCACATTATCCTGCGGCCGCCCCGTCACGATCAGGATGGCGCACGGACATTCGTCCATGATGCGGCGCGTCGCCTCCACCCCATCCAGCTCCGGCATATTGAGATCCATCAGGATCAGGTCGGGGCGCTTGTCGTGGCACATGCGCAGCGCCTCGCCGCCGGTGCGGGCGATCCACAGCACCTGGTGCTCGTGGGTGGCGGCGATCACGCGCCGCAGCGCTTCGGCGGCCATGGGCACATCGTTGGCGATGGCGATTCTCATGAGTTGGCATCTCCGATCAGGTCGGCAACGGCGTCGAGCAGGGTCTCGTCGTGGAAACTGCCCTTGGTCAGATAGTAATCGGCGCCGGCCGCCATGCCGCGCGCGCGGTCTTCCGGCCGGTCCTTGTAGGAGACGATCATCACGGGCAGCTTGTGCAGGTGCAGGTCTTTCTTGACCAGGGCCACCAGCTCGATGCCGTCCATGCGCGGCATATCGACGTCGGTCACCACCAGATCATACTCGCCGCTGCGCACCATATTCCAGCCGTCGATGCCGTCGATGGCCACGTCCACCTGGTAGCCGCGGCCCAGCAGCAGCTTGCGCTCCATCTCGCGCACGGTGAGCGAATCGTCCACCACCAGCACGCGTTTGAGCCTGCGGCGCGCGCCCTGGGCGCCGCGCAGCATCTGGTGCAGCGCGCCTTCGTGCAGCAGCTTGTCGATGGAGACCAGCAGGTCGGCCACGTCCAGGATCAGCACCGGCTCGCCATTGTCGAGCAGGGCGGCGGCATAGATGTCGCGCATCTTGCCGAAGACCGGCTCCAGGCTTTGCACCGCCAGACTCTGTTCGCCACGGATCGTATCCATCACCAACGCGTAGCGGCGCGCACCGCTGCCGATCACCACCACCGGCAGCTCGGCCAGCGTGTCGTTGTGCTCACCCAGTTCCAGCACCTGGGCCGCGGGCACCAGGCCCAGATGCTCGCCCTCGTGTTCGAAGAACTGCTTGTTCTCCAGCACATGGATGGCGCTCTGCGGCACGCGCAGCACGCGCTCGACCTTGACGATGGGAATGGCATAGGCCTCGCCCGCGATCTCCACCACCAGGGCGCGCACCATGGACTGGGTCAGCGGCAGGGTGATCGAGGTGCGGAAGCCCTTGCCCGCTTCGGACTCGATCTTCACCGTGCCGTTTTGCTGGCGGATGGTGTCGTGCACGATGTCGAGGCCGACGCCGCGGCCGGAAATCTCGGTGGTGCTGTCCTTCAGGCTGAAGGCGGGCAGGAAGA
This sequence comes from Massilia sp. erpn, assembly GCF_024400215.1. Taxonomy (NCBI): domain Bacteria; kingdom Pseudomonadati; phylum Pseudomonadota; class Betaproteobacteria; order Burkholderiales; family Oxalobacteraceae; genus Massilia; species Massilia sp. erpn. The sequence continues at coordinate 6,128,962 of NZ_CP053748.1, read as the reverse complement.
GGAATTCCATCAGCTCGGCCGCCGACATGGCGAGCGCCATCTGCTCCGGCGCCATCTTGCGCTGGATGACGGTGCGGCGGATTTTCTCGATGTCGACGCCGCGTCCATCGTCGTAGATCTCGATGCTGAGCATGCCGGCGCGGTGGCGCGCCTCCAGCACCACGCTGCCGACGGCGGGCTTGCCGGCCGCGCTGCGCTGCTCGGGCGTTTCCATGCCGTGATCGACGGCGTTGCGCAGCATGTGGTTGAGCGGGCTTTCCATATGCGCCAGGATGTCGCGGTCGACCAGGGTGTCCTCGCCGCGGATGTCGAGCCGCACATCCTTGCCCATATTGCGCGCCAGGTCGCGCACCATGCGCGGGAAGTGCTGCACGCCGTCGCGGAAGGGCCGCATGCGCAGCATCAGCACCTCGTCCACCATATTCTTCGAGGTGGCCAGCAGGCGCCGCTCATAGGCTTCGATCTCGGCGATATGCTCGAGCATGAATTGGCGCAGCGGCTGGCTGCGCTGCTGGGCCAGCACGGATTTTTCCTTGAGCGCGGCATCCTCGCCCTGGGCGATGGCGTCATGCAGTGCATCGAGCGCGCCGAACAGGCTGGCCTGGTTGCGCTTGAAGCGGTGCATATTCTGGATGAAGGGATGCATCTGGTGGGCGCCGATGCGCGACTCGCTGGCCAGGGACAGCAGGCGGTCGTAGTTCTGCGCCGTCTTCATCGGCGCCAGCTGGCGCGGCGGCGCGCCTGGCGCCGGAGCCGGGTTGTCGCTGTCGCCATCGCTGGCGGGCGTTGTCGCCGCCGCCGCAGGCGTCACTGGCGCGGCAGCGGGCGGCGCCGGCGGCGCGGATGGTGTTGCGCTGAGCGGTGTGGGCGTGGGTGCGGGCGTCGGCACAGGTGCAGGTGCAGGTGCAGGTGCTGGGGCAGCGGCCGGATGCACCGGCTCGGGCAGGAAGGCGATGCCGCGGATGCGGGTCTGGGTCTGGTCCAGCTGGGCGCCATTGGCGGCCAGCCAGGCCGGCACGCCTTCGCCGTCGAGCTGGGAGCATTGCAGGATCAGGTCGACGCCCGCCAGCAGCACGTCGACGCGGTTGGGTGTCAGTTGCAGCTTGCCATGCTGGGCGGCGACAAAGGCGTCTTCCATGCCGTGCGCCAGCTGCACCACCATGTCCAGCCCGACGATGGCGGCCGCACCCTTGATCGAGTGGGCGGCGCGCATCATCGCTTCCAGCGCGCCCGCATCGGCCGGGCGCCGCTCCAGCGCCAGCAGGCCATCGGTCAGGATCTGGGTCTGGCTTTGCGCCTCCATGCGGAACAGATCCTGCATGGAGAACTGGCTGAGGTCTTCCGGCTGGCTCATCGCAGGGTTCTCGCAAGCTGGTGGGCCAGCAGGCCGGCATCCAGACAGCCGATCTGCATCTCGCGCAGCGGCAGCACGCCTGCCAGATAGCGCGTCAAGCCCTTGTTGATGGTGGCGGCCGGCGCCAGCATGTCCTCGCTGCGGTAGCGTTCGATGCCGTGCAGCTCGGCCACGGGCAGGGCATAGATTTCGTTCTCCATGCGCACCAGCAGCAGGCGCGGGAAGATATGGTGGCCGCTGCGGTCCTGGGTGTCGCGTTCGTCGATGCCCATCAGGGCCGCCAGCGACACGCAGGGATAGAGCTTGCCGCTGACATTGACGATGCCTGCCAGGCCATGCGCCGCGCGGTGCGGCAGGCGGTGAGGCTGGGCTTGCGGCGCCACCTGCAGGAACAGGGGCGTGGGCAGGGACAGCCACTCGATGCCGATGCGGAAGACCACGCAGGAGGCGTCGTGGCGCGCGCTTTCTTGCGCCGGACGGCGGAAATACTCGGCCCATTCGTGCCGGTAGCCGGGCGAGAGCGGGCGCTGCAGATTATGTTGGGCCGCGCCGGCATATACCGGGCAGTTGCGGCAGTGGATGGCCTGCGGCAGTTGGGCGCAACTGTGGTCGCCCGCCACGCCTATGCGGTTCCAGCAATCGTTGAGCTCTTGGGCTTGGGCAGTCGTCATGCTGTTCTCTTATTGGGGCTGCTGGCGCTGGTAGACGCGCGCCGCGCGCGCCTTCAGCGTGGCGGCGGCACTGGGGTCGCCACCTTGCTCGGTCAATAGGGCCAGATGGCACAGGGCTTCGTAATGGTCGGGCTGCAGGTAGAGGCAGCGCTTCAGCAGCGCCTCGGCTTGTTCCGGCTGTCGGCCGATTTCGCTCAGCAGGCCAAGGATGAAATAGGCCTCGGCCGAATCGGGCGCGCGTTCCAGCCAGCGACGGCAGGCGGCGGCCGCTTCATCGACGCGGCCCTGGTCGGCCAGGCGACGGGCCTCGGCCAGCGTCTCGGCGGTGGCCTGCGCATCGGCAACGGCTGGCCTGGTCGGCACTACCGCTGCGGCCGCTGGCGCCACAGGCTGCGCGCGCGCGGCACGCGGCAGCGGCTGAAGTGTCGGCTGGGGCACCGGCGCAGGCTGGCGCGCGGTTGGCACGGCGGGCGAGGATGCTATGGGCGCCAGGCTTTGCCGCATCAGGCGCGCCACATCCGAGCTGCGGCGGGTGGGCGTGCCGCGCGCGGGGATGGCGGCGCCGTCGCAGGGCGGCGCCTGGCGCCGTTCCGGGAACCAGGTTGGCTGGACGATAGCGGCGGCCGGGCCGCTGTCGTCCTTGCGCAGGGCGAACGCCTGGCGGTGCGGCAGCGGCGTGAAGCCGTTGTGCACAAAGCTGGGCAGCTCGGCATAGCCGGACAGCAGGACGCCATTGTCGGCCAGCATGGTGGCGATGCGCCCAATCGCCGCGCGCACCGTGGGCTTGTCGAAATAGATCAGCAGATTGCGGCAAAAGACCACGTCATAGCAGCCCCGCCAGCGCGTGGCGTCGAGCGTAAGCAGATTGGCCTGGCGGAAGCGCACCTGGCGCTGGATTTCTTCATTGATCTGGTAACGCTCGCTGCCGAGCGGCGTGAAATAGCGCTCGCGGAAGGACAGGTCGCTGTTGCGGAAGGCATTGCGGCCATACACGCCGCGCTGGGCACGCGCGATGCAGGCTGGACTCAGGTCGCAGGCGTCGATGGCGTAGGCCGATGGCGCTATCCCGGCGTCGGCCAGCGCCATCGCCATCGAATACGGTTCTTCGCCGCCGGCGCAGGGCAGGGACAGGATGCGCACCGGCCGGCCCATGCGCGTGGCGTCGGCGGCGCGCAGCTGCACATGCTGGACGGCGATGACAAAGGCTTGCGGGTCGCGGAACAGCCAGGATTCCGGTACCACCAGCAGCTCCACCAGAGCGGTCAGTTCTTCCGGCGCGATAGCGCGCAGATAGGCTTTGCGGTCGCGGCAGCCGGTCAGCTCCATGCGCTGCTGCACCGCCTCGTCCACCGCGGCGCGCGACAGATTCATGCCGGTGGCCTGGCGCAGCAGCTCGGTGGCTTTCATGATGGTGTGCCCCTGGCTTCGCCCTCAGGCTGGAACAGCAGCGCGCGCAGGGGCGGTGGCAGCAGCTCTTCCAGCCGCACCAGTTGCACGAGGCCGGCCGCGTCGCCCGCCACGGCGCCGAGGAAGGGGGCGGCGGCCACGCCGCTGGGACTGAGCGCCGCCGCGTCGACGTCCTGCACGCCTTGCACTTTTTCGGCCAGCAGGCCCAAGGCATGCGGCTCGCCTTGCGGCGTGCGGTAATCGACCAGCAGGATGCGGGTATCGACCTGCTGCGGCGCCGCCGCGCCGCCGCTGATGCGGCATAGATCGATCACAGGCACGCTGGCGCCGTGCAGGTTCATCAAGCCGGCCACGGCGTCCGGCGCCAGCGGCAGCGCCTTCAGCTCCATCAGCGGCAGCACGCGCTGCACGGCCGCCAGCGGCAGGCCGTAGCGGTCGGCGCCGATATGGAAGACCAGCACTTTCATCGGCGCTCCCGCCTAGCCGCCGCCGGCGACGGCGAAGGTGGCAACGCTGGATTGCAGGTCGGTAGCGGCGTACTGCAGCTGGTGTACCGCCTCGCTGGTGGACTTCAGCGACTCCACCGTCTGCTGGGTGGCGTCATTCAGCTGCATCATGGTTTCGGTGATCTGCTGGGCGCCCACGGCCTGCGACTGCATGCCTTGCAGCACAGCGTCGAACTGCGGCGCCAGCTTCTGCACCTGGTCCATCACGCCTGAGAGCTGCTCGACCACCTGGCGCACCTCGCCCACGCTGCGCCGGATCTCTTCGGAGAATTTGTCCATGCCCATCACGCTGGCCGAGACGGCCGACTGCATCTCCTTGAGCATCTGCTCGATGTCCCAGGTGGAGACCGAGGTTTGGTCGGCCAGGCGACGGATTTCGGTGGCCACCACCGAGAAGCCGCGGCCCGCCTCGCCCGCTTTCTCGGCCTCGATGGCGGCGTTGAGCGAGAGGATATTGGTCTGGTCGGCCACTTTCGTGATGGTGGTCAGCACGCTGTTGATATTGCTGGCCTTTTCCGATAGCGCGGCCAGCTTGGCGTTGATCGAGTCGGTGGCCGCCACCATGGTGTGCATGGTCTGGTCCATGCGGCGCAGATTGCCCTGCGCTTCGGCGGTGGCGCTGGTGGTGTAGTCGGCGACGGCAGTAGCGTCTTCCATGGTCTTCAGCAGCTGGCTGGTATTGCTGGAGATTTCCTTGGTGGTGGCCAGGATTTCCACGCTGGTCTGGGCCTGTTCCACGCCCATGGCTTCCTGTTCCTTGGCCGAAGCGGCGATTTCAGTGGCCGAGGTGGTGACCTGGATGCCGGCCTTCTGCACATTGTTGATCAGCAGGCGCAGATTCTCGAACATGCGTCCCATGCCATCGCCCAGCTGGCCGATGGCGTCCTCGCCGCCGATGGCGACATTGCCGGTCAGGTCGCCGGCGGCGGCCTTGTTGATGGTCACCAGCAGGGTATCGACCTTGGACTTGAGCAGGTCGGAAGCCGCTTTTTCCTTCTCCTGGCTGGTCTGAATGGCTTGCGCCATCTGGTTGAAGGCATCGCCCACCTGGCCCAGTTCATCGCCGGTGTTGACGGTGGCACGCGCATTCTGGTCGCCTTCGCCGATGCGGCCCGCAGCCCAGCTCAGGTTGGCCAGCGGCGCCAGGATGGCTTTGGAGAGCAGGATCACCACCAGCAGCGACAGCGTGACGCAGACGGCGCCGCCGACGGTCAGCACCATCAGCATATTTTCCTGCTGGCGCTGGCTGGCCTGGCTGCGCTGGGCCAGTAGCCGGTCTTCCTCGGCGGCGGCTTCGTCGAGCAGGCGGCGCCCTTCCAGCACGGCGTTGGCGCTGTCGCGCAATTCCTTGGACTGGCCCATGAGGTCGGCTGCGCCGGCCGCGTTGCCGAGCGAGCGGCGCTTTTCGATCTGGGCCCGCATCAGGGTGTCGGCCCAGGTGGCGAGTACGGTTTCGGCCTTTTTCAGGCGCTCGTTCTGGGTCGGATTGTCGGCGGTCAGCTTGATCAATTCGCGCAGGTCGCGCTTCATTTCGGCGATCTTGTCCTTGTCGCCGCCGCCCAGGGTGGACTCGTTGCCGGTCAGGAGATAGCCGCGTACCTCGACCTGGATGCTGAGGATGGCGTTATTGACCGAGTCGATATCATGCAGCACTTCCATGGTGTGCTTGTCCCAGTTATTTGCCTCGGCCAGGCTCTGGAAGCGGTTATAGGCAAGCAGCAGCAGGATGATGAGGACCGCGAGGATGGTCCCAAAGCCGAAATAGAGTTTGTGTTTGACGCTCAGATTTTTGATCATTTTTTCTCCTGGCGGGGACAGGGCTTATGGCAGGAAATGTACCATTTTGAGGCCAGCTGCGCGAGCAGTGCGTATGGCGGGCGCAAAAAAAAGCCGCCCGAAGGCGGCTTGGCGTGCACGCTGGCGCAGCAGTCTTACTGGCCGCGCTTGTTGCGCGCGTTGGCGGCGATGCGCATGCGCAGCGCGTTCAGCTTGATGAAGCCGCCGGCGTCGGCCTGGTTGTAGGCGCCGCCGTCTTCGTCGAAGGTGGCGATGGTCTGGTCGAACAGCGAGTCGGTCTTCGAATCGCGCGAGACGACGATCACATTGCCCTTGTACAGCTTGACGCGCACCCAGCCGTTCACGGTCTGCTGCGTGTGATCGATCAGGGTTTGCAGCGCGACGCGCTCCGGCGCCCACCAGTAGCCGTTGTAAATCAGCGAGGCGTAGCGCGGCATCAGGTCATCCTTCAGGTGGGCCACTTCGCGGTCCAGGGTGATCGATTCGATGGCGCGGTGCGCTTTCAGCATGATAGTGCCGCCCGGCGTTTCATAGCAGCCGCGCGACTTCATGCCGACGTAGCGGTTTTCCACCAGGTCGAGACGGCCGATGCCATGCTTGCCGCCCAGGCGGTTCAGTTCCGTCAGCACGGCGGCCGCGCTCAGGCGCTTGCCGTTCAGGGCGACGATGTCGCCTTGCTCGTATTCGATGTCGAGGTATTCAGCCTGGTCGGGCGCCGCTTCCGGGCTCACGGTCCAGCGCCACATCGATTCCTCGGCTTCCGCGCTCGGGTTTTCCAGGTGGCGGCCTTCAAACGAAATATGCAGCAGGTTGGCGTCCATCGAGTACGGCGCGCCGCCGTTCTTGTGCTTCATGTCGATGGCGATGCCGGCGTCTTCCGCGTACTTCAGCAGCTTTTCGCGCGACAGCAGATCCCATTCGCGCCATGGGGCGATCACTTTCACGCCCGGCTTCAGCGCATAGGCGCCCAGTTCGAAACGCACCTGGTCGTTGCCCTTGCCGGTGGCGCCGTGCGAGATGGCGTCGGCGCCGGTCTGGTTGGCGATTTCGATCAGGCGCTTGGCGATCAGCGGACGGGCGATCGAGGTGCCCAGCAGGTATTCGCCTTCGTACACGGTGTTGGCGCGGAACATGGGGAAGACGAAATCGCGCACGAATTCTTCGCGCACGTCGTCGATGAAGATGTTCTCGGGCTTGATGCCGAACTTCAGCGCCTTGGCGCGCGCCGGTTCCAGCTCTTCGCCCTGGCCCAGGTCGGCCGTGAAGGTAACGATTTCACATTGGTAGTTATCCTGCAGCCATTTCAGGATAACGGAGGTGTCCAGGCCGCCGGAATAGGCGAGGACTACTTTTTTAATGTCGCTCATGCTCGTTCTCGTTTCAGGTTGGGTATAGGGTTGGGCGCTTACTTGCTGCCGATGCGGCCCAGCAGCAGGTACTCGATCAGGGCCTTCTGGATGTGCAGGCGGTTTTCCGCCTCGTCCCAGACCACCGATTGCGGGCCGTCGATCACTTCGGCCGCCACTTCCTCGCCGCGGTGGGCGGGCAGGCAGTGCATGAAGAGTGCGTCGGGCGCGGCGCGCTGCATCTTGGCCGCGTCGACCATGAAGCCGTCGAAGGCTTTCAGGCGGGCCGCGTTTTCAGCCTCGTAACCCATGCTGGTCCAGACGTCGGTGTTGACCAGGTGGGCGCCGGCGCAGGCGTCGGACGGATTGTCGAAGAAGGTGTAGCGCTCGGTCTTCACCTGCGACAGGTCCATATCGTAGCCTTTTGGCGTGGACACGTTCAGGTGGAAGCCGAACACTTCGGCCGCCTGCAGCCAGGAGTACAGCATATTGTTGGCGTCGCCCACCCAGGCCACGGTCTTGCCCGTGATCGGGCCGCGGTGCTCGTAGTAGGTGAAGATGTCGGCAAACACCTGGCAGGGGTGGTGCTCGTTGGTCAGGCCATTGATCACCGGCACGCGCGAATTGGCGGCGAAACGCTCGATGATCTCCTGGCCGAAGGTGCGCACCATGATGATGTCGCACATGCGGGACATCACCTGGCCGGCGTCTTCCACCGGTTCGCCGCGTCCCAGCTGGCTGTCGCGCGTGTTCAGGTAGATGGCGGCGCCGCCCAGCTGGTGCATGCCGGCCTCGAAGGAGAGGCGGGTGCGGGTCGAATTCTTTTCAAACACCATCACCAGGGTGCGGTCGATCAGCGGGTGGTAGATCTCGTAGTTCTTGAACTTACGCTTGATGACATGGGCGCGCTCGATCACGTATTCATATTCTTCCAACGTGAAATCGGAAAACTGGAGGTAGTGTTTGATCGGTTTTTTCGTAGACATGGTGGCAATTTTTGATGCGTGGCCGTGGACGGCAGGGCGCCGTCCGGCCAGCCTTGAAAAAACCATTATACGGGTTTTCTTTGGCGCCCGGCCAGACGCGGCGTGGATAATATGGCGGGTGTGAGAATTGCTAGATTAGTAGATAGAAGCCGCGCGCTCCGGATCGTGCACGGGCGCCGTCAGCGGCAGGTCCAGCGTGAAGGCGGTGCCGGCGCTGCTGCTGCTGACGGCGATCTGCCCGCCCAGCAGCGAGCTGACGATGTTATAGCTGATCGACAGCCCCAGGCCGCTGCCGCCCTGACCCAGCTTGGTGGTGAAGAAGGGATCGAAGATGCGGCCCAGGTGTTCGGGCGCGATGCCGTCGCCGTCGTCGCTGAAACAGATCTGCACCCGGCCCTCCACCGGTGTGCTGGCTTCCAGGCGCATGCGGCCGTTCTCGCGGCCTTCGAAGGCGTGCAGCAGGGCGTTGTTGATCAAATTGGTGATGACCTGGCCGAAGGGGCCGGGATAGCTGTCCAGCGCCAGCAGCTGCGGCACCTCGAAGGCGATGCTGTGGTTGGAGGCGCGGATGCGGTTCATCATGGTCGCCACGATTTCATGCGTGACCTGGTGCAGATTGAAGTTGCGGCGCTGCTCCGTGGTGCGGTCCACGGCCACCTGCTTGAAACTGTTTACCAGGTCGGCCGCGCTGTGCAGGCCGCGCATCACCAGCTCGGAGGCCTTGCGCGCATCGGCGATATAGGCCGCCAGTTCGGAGCGGCGCAGGCCGGGGCCGTTCATCGCCACCTCCAGGTCGGCCGTCTTGTGTTCCAGGGTGCTGGCGATCAGCAGGCTGTTGCCGATCGGCGTATTCAGCTCGTGCGCCACGCCCGCCATCAGGGAGCCCAGGGCCGCCAGTTTTTCCTGCGAGACCAGCTGGCTTTGCGCGTCCTTCAGCTGGCGGTAGGCGTGGGCGTTGTCCAGCGCGATGGCGCCATAGGCGCACAGGGTGCGGAAGATCAGCCTTTCGCGCTCGCCATAGGCATTGGCGTGCATGGCCTGCACCGTCATCACGCCCAGCACGCGCTCGCCCGCCAGCAGCGGCACGAAGAGGGCGCTGACGCTGACTTGCGTGCCGGGCGTGACGGCGGCCACCGGATGCTGCAGGTGGGCCGTGTTCTCCAGGTAGATTTCGCGCCGCTCCAGCAGGCAGCGCACCGAGTAGGCGGTGGGATGGTCGAGCGGCAGCGAGTTCTCGGGCAGGGACTGACCATCCTCCACGCCGAAGGCGCGGCTCAGGCGCGCCCCGTCCGGGTCGCACAGGTAGATGACGAAGGTATTGGCCGCGAGCAGGGCATGCACATGGCGGTTCAGCACGCGGAACACGGCGCCGGCGTCCAGGTGGGTGGTCACTTCCTGGCCGATGGCCGACAGGCGTTCCAGCGTGGCGCTGGTCTGCTGCAGCACCTCGGCGCGGCGCGCTTCGGACGCCGCCAGCTCGCGGTGGTGATGGCCTTCGGCGCGCGCATGCTCGGTCTGGTGGTGCACCTGCATGGCGATGGCGCGGTTGGTGGCTTCCTGGCTGTGGGTGCGTTCGCGCGCGGCGCTGGCGGCCAGCGCCATCTCGTAAGCCTGTTCGTAATGGGCGGCGCGCGCGTATTCGTGGGCCAGGGCTTCGTACAGGTCGCCCGGCACGATATAGCCGTCCACCGTGGCGGCCACGTGCAAGGCCTGGTGCAGATAGTGCAGCGGCGGATTCAGCGCCGTCATGCCTTGCGGCGGCGGCAGCGCGTGCTGGCTGTAGATCAGCGCCAGCACGCGCAGCGCGGCGATCTGGTGATGGGCATTGCCTTCCTCGGCCGCCAGATGCACGGCGTCCAGCGCGGTATCCAGCGCCTCCTGGGCGCGGCCCAGGCAGGACAGGGCATGCGCCTGGCCGCGCCGCGCCACGCTCAGAAAGTCGGGCTGGTTCAGGACTTCGGCCCGGCCCTGCAGGCGCAGGAAGGCATCCAGCGCCGAGGAATGCTGGCTGCGGTCGAGCGAGAGGTCGCCCAGATACTGCAGGGCGATGGCATAGCTGCGCGCGCCGGACACGGGGGCCAGGATCGCCAGCGCCTCGCGCAGCAGCTCGTCGGCGGCGTCCATGCGGCCCAGGCGGCGCATGGTGTCGGCGGTGTGCATCAGGCAGGCGCCGATGCTGCGCGGCCAGCCGGTGGGGCGCGCCAGGTCGAGCGCGCACTGCATCCATTCCAGCGCCGCATGGTGGTCGTTGAGGATGCAGAAGTCTTCGCCGATATTGGTGGCGGCGATGATGGCGGCGCGCAGCTGGCCGGTTTCCAGCGCCGATTCGTAGCAGTGGATGTAGTGGCTGGCGGCGGCGCCGAAGTCGTTGACCTGGCTGGCGGCCAGGCCCATATAGTCGCTGATCCAGGTGGCGGCGGCCAGCGACAGGCGCTCGGTCTTGCGCGCGAAGTGGGCACCCCAGCGCACCGCCGCGGCGCGCGGATCGTGCAGGACGGCCCAGCGCGCGCTGGCGCCTTCTGCCACGGCCAGCCTTTCCTGGTCGCCGGCGCCGCGCGCGGCTTCCGCGCACAGCGCCAATTCCTCGTCGCAGCGCCGGTGTTCGCCGCGGTCGACGGCGATCCAGGCTTGCAGCCAATGGGCGTCGCCGCGGCTGGCGGGATCGTCCAGGGCTTGCGCCGCCGCCAGCGCCTGGGCCGCCAGCGCGGCCGCTTCGTCCAGGCGGCCCTGCAGCCAGCGCGCCTCGCCCTGCACCAGGTGCAGGCGGGCACTGATCAGGCTACAGGCATCGGCATCGAGACGGGTTTGTGCCAGCAGGGCCAGGGCTTCGGCGGCGAAGGCTTCGGCGCGCGCGCTGTCGCGCTGGCGCAGATGCCAGGCCAGCGGCAGCAGCACCGGCAGACGGGCGACGCCACGCAAGGGCAAGAGGGCCAGCTCCCATTGCGCCACGTCGTCATCGACAGCGAACATCTCCATCGTCATTCCCGTTAGTGCCGGCTTTGCAAGCCAATGCAAAGCATTGTAAGGCAGCAGGCGCCGGCTGTGCGGGGTGAGTTACATTAATAAAGCGTTTGTGCGGATTCGTGCAGCAGCTGGCCGTATAAAGTGTGGCGCATGCGCGCGATCTTGCCTTCTTCGACGGCCGCCAGCACGCTGCATTGTGGTTCGCTCAGGTGGCGGCAGTTGTAGAACTTGCAATGTCCAAGGTGTGGCGCGAAGTCGCGGAAAGCCCGCTCCAGCATGCCTTCGCTCAAATGGTACAGGCCGAATTCCTGGAAGCCCGGCGAATCGATCACGCAGCCATCCTCGCCCAGGTGGTACAGGCGGGTGAAGGTGGTGGTGTGCTTGCCGGTGTCGAGCGCCTCGCTGATTTCGCGCGTGGCGATATCGGCATCCGGCACCAAGAGATTGATCAGCGAGGACTTTCCCATGCCGGACTGGCCGATCAGGATGGAGGACTGGCCGGCCAGCAGCGGCGCCAGCTTGGCCACCGTGGCTTCCGGCTCGGCGCGCGCCGACACTTCGTGCAGCGGATAGCCCATGGCCGTATACACCTGCAGCCGTTCGCGCGCGCGCGGCAGGGAATCGGTGACGTCGGTCTTGTTCAGGATCAGGTGCGCAGTGATGCCGGCCGCTTCCGCCGCCACCAGGGAGCGCGACACCAGGTCGTCGGAAAAACTCGGTTCGGTGGCGACCACGATAAACAGCTGCGTCAAGTTCGCCGCCAGCAGCTTGGACTTGTACTGGTCGGAGCGGTAGAGCAGGGTCTTGCGCTCTTCGATGGCGTCGATCACCGCCTGGTCGGGCGAGGTCAGGGTCAGGCGCACGCTGTCGCCCACCGCCACATTGGTCTTCTTGCCGCGCGTGACGCATTGCAGGCGCACGCCCTCCGATTCGGCCAGGTAGTGGCGGCCGTGGGCGGCGATGATGGTGCCGAGGCGAATCGTCTTGCTCATGCCTGCACCGCCTTCTGCCGCAAGGTGTCGATGCGGGCCGCGCAGATGAAATCGTTGAGCGAGAGGCCGCCCACCGAATGGGTGTCGTAGCGCACGGCGCAGTTTTTATAGCCGACCGTCAGCTCGGGATGGTGGTCCTGGCCGTGGGCGATGAAGGCCAGCGCGTTCACAAAAGCCATGGTCTCGTAATAGTTGGCGAAGCCGAAGGTCTTGGCCAGCTTGCCCTGTTCGATCTGCCAGCCGTCCAGCAGGGCAGCCAGGCGCGCAGCTTCAGCCGCAGCCAGGGCTTGCGTGGCGTGGGCGCAGTCCAGGGCGCGCAGCGCGGCGGCATCGCGGATGGCCGCGCTCATGGAGCCACCGCCAGATTCAATTGGCGGATGCGCACGCTGGCCGGCGGATGCGAATCGTAGAAGGCCGAGTGCAGCGGGTCCGGGGTCAGGGTCGAGGCATTGTCCTCATACATCTTGACCAGGGCCGACACCAGGTCGCGCGCATCGGTGTGATGGGCGGCGAAAGCGTCGGCCTCGAATTCATGCTTGCGCGAGCTGAGCGACGTCAAAGGGCCGAACACGAAGGTGAACACGGGCAGGGTCAGCATGAACAGGATCAGGGCCATGCCGTCGTTGCTCTGGCCCGGCACGATCAGCGGCGCCACGCCCAGGCCAGTGAAGAACCACACCTGGTTTTTCAGGAAGCCGAGCAGGGCCAGGAAGGCCAGCGAGACGGCGAACATCATGGCGATGCGCTTGATGATGTGTTTCAGCTTGAAGTGGCCCAGTTCATGCGCCAGCACCGCCTCGATCTCCTGCGGCGCCAGGCGCGAGAGCAGGGTGTCGAAGAAGACGATGCGCTTGTTGGCGCCGAAGCCGGAGAAGTAGGCGTTGCCGTGCGCGCTGCGTTTCGAGCCGTCCATCACGAACAGGCCTTTGGAGGCGAAGCCCACGCGCTGCATCAAGCCTTCGATGCGTGACTTCAGCGACTCGTCGGCCAGCGGCGTGAATTTATTGAACAGAGGTGCAATCACGGTCGGGAACAGCACCATCATCAGGAGCTGGAAGCCACTCCACACAAACCAGGCATACAGCCACCACAATTCGCCGCTTTTCTCCATCAGGGTCAGCACCACCCACACCAGCGGCAGGCCGATCGCCGCGCCCACCAGGGTATTGGTCAGCAGATCCTTGAGGAAGAGGGCTTTGCTCATCTTGTTGAAGCCGAAGTCCTGCTCCAGATTGAACTGGCGGTAGTAGTCGAACGGCAGCTCCAAGAGGCCGGAGAGCAGGGCGAAGGCGACGATCAGGCCGATCTGGTAGCCCATGCCGCCGCCGCTCAGCTTATACACCTCGACCGACAGCCATTGCAGGCCGCCCAGCAGCGTGAAGCCGATCAGGATGGCGGTATTCACCAGCATGGTCAGCATGCCGAACTTGGTCTTGGCCACCGTGTAATCGGCCGCCTTCTGGTGTGCCGCCAGCGGGATTTTTTCCGCGAATTCGGCCGGCACGGCGGCGCGGTGCGACAGCACGTGGCGGATGTGGCGCGAGGCGAGCCAGAAGCGCAGCACCAGGGTCAGCGCCAGGAAAGAAACAAACAAAATCGAAAACGCGTGTGAATACATTCTATGCCTGTGAGAAAATGGCGGATTGTTTAGGCCATGCCGAGAGAGAATTATGTCACAAGAGAACCAAGTCACTGCAACCGCTGCCGCTCCCCGTCCAAATGAAATGAACCTGGTCTGGGTCGATATGGAGATGACCGGCCTGGAGCCGGACACCGACCGCATTATCGAAGTGGCAATGGTTGTCACCGACATGCACCTGAACGTGCTGGCCGAAGGCCCGGTCCTGGCCATCCACCAGTCCGACGCCACGCTGGACGCCATGGATTCCTGGAACAAGGGCACGCACGGCCGCTCCGGCCTGATCGACCGCGTCAAAGCCTCGACCATCAGCGAAGCCCAGGCCGAAGCCGAGTTCATCGCCTTCATGAAGCAATGGGTACCGCAGGGCAAATCGCCGATGTGCGGCAACACCATCGGCCAGGACCGCCGCTTCATGGTGCGCTACATGCCAAAGCTCGAAGCCTTCTTCCACTACCGCAACGTCGACGTCTCCACGTTGAAGGAGCTGGGCCGCCGCTGGAAGCCGGAAGTGGTCTCCAGCTTCAAAAAAGCCCAGAAGCACACCGCGCTGGCCGACATCCTCGAATCCATCGAAGAACTGAAGCACTACCGCGAGCACTTCATCAAGCTGTAACCCCCCACCGCCTGTTTGCGCCAAATCAAACAATGTCCCACCCTGGTGTCAGGCACCAGAGTCGGACATTGTTTGAGCTGAATCAAAGAATGTCCTACCCCAGTGCCTGACACCAGGGTGGGACATTTTTTGTGCTAGATCAAAGGGGAAGCGGACTCAGGCGTCGGCGCCGTGGCATTTCTTGTATTTTTTGCCGCTGCCGCAGGGGCAGTCGTCGTTGCGGCCGACTTTGGGGTCTTCGCGCTTGACGGTGCTGACGCCGGCCTTGCGGCGCGGCACCCAGAATTTGTGGATGGTCGGCAGATTCGCTTCCAGGTCCAGCGCCAATTTATGCGCCTTGTGCGGATCTTCGACCAGGGGCAGTTCCTCTTCCTTGATTTCGTCAGCGCCCAGCAGGTAGATCGGCTGCATCAGGTCGGCAATCTCGGAATCCCAGATCTCGTCCCAGGAGCCGGAACGCAGCTCCATGCCTTCCCAGAAGCCCCAGCACCAGGCTTCGGCGTCGATCAGGGTCTGGCCTTCATGTTCGTGCTCGACGAACAGCGGTTCGAATTCCTTGGGCGCGACTTCAAACGTCACCAGCACTTCGTTCATGAAGCGCATGATCAGGTTGACGATGCGTTCCTCTTCCTTGCCGTTCTTGAATTTGGGCGCTTGCTTGCCGTCTTCGCCCCACACGCGCGGCAGCCATTCGGCCGGCATGATGGTTTCGGGACCGATGGCGATGGCCGTCAGGTAGCCGTGCAGATGGTCCATGGTCATGGAGTCTTCGGGGCTGCGGTCGCTCAGCAGGAACTGGTCGAGTTCGTCGAATTCTTTTTCGCTCAGGGGCTGGTCGAGTTGCATGGTTTTTGCTCTGTATTTTGATGGAAGGCGCTAGTATACGCTGTCGCCGCCCCCTTTCCCACCTTTACCGTGGCGGCATGCGGAATTCCCCCGGCCTACCATCCTTGCATCGGATGCGTGACCAACGTTATCAAGTGACTCTCCCGTGGATATCAAACAAGAAAATATCGAAACACCATATGCCGACCTGACTCCTGAGTGCATGTTCAGCGCAATAGAAAGCCTGGGGATCGCCTGCGATGGCCGCCTCCATCAGTTGAACAGTTTCGAGAATCGCGTCTATCAGGTATGGAGCGAGGACAGCAAGCAATACGTGGTCAAGTTTTATCGGCCCGGGCGCTGGAGCGATGCCGCCATCCTTGAAGAGCACAGCTTTACGCTGGATTTGGCCGGGGATGAGATTCCGGTTGTTCCGCCTTTAAGTTTCAGTGAGCGCACCCTGCACCATTTTGAAGGGCACCGGTTTGCCGTCTTCACGAAACGCGGCGGCCGGGCGCCGGAATTGGACCGGGAGGGCACGCTTGAGTGGATGGGGCGTTTCCTCGGCCGCATTCACGCCATAGGCGCGACCAGCGTCTATCAGGCGCGCCCCGCTCTCGACATTCAAAGTTTTGGTTTTGCGTCGCGCCAATTCCTGCTTGACGGCAGTTGGCTGCCAGAAGAATTGCGAACCGCCTGGATCAGCGTCGCAGACCAGGCGTTGGAGGCGGTCAGTAGCGCGTATCAACGCGCGGGCAATGTTCAGATGTTGCGACTGCATGGCGACTGCCATGCCGGGAACGTTTTGTGGACTGACGACGGCCCCCATTTTGTCGACTTTGACGATAGCCGCTCGGGGCCGGCCATCCAAGACCTGTGGATGCTGCTATCGGGCGATGAGGCCGATGCGCGCAAGCAGCTCGCTGCACTCCTGCGTGGTTACGAGACCTTTAGCGAATTCGATGACCGGGAGCTGCAGCTGATCGAGGCACTGCGTACCTTGCGCCTGCTTCACTATAGCGCCTGGATTGCCCGTCGTTGGTCCGACCCCGCCTTCCCCGTCGCCTTCCCCTGGTTCGGTACGGTGCGCTACTGGCAAGACCGTATTCTTGAGCTTCGGGAGCAAATTGCGAAAATGCAGGAACCACCGCTTCGTCCTGCGTGGGCGTAAATTGCGTCCGGCGATGTTGCTAGGGGCGTGCCGCAAGTGGTGATAAAGTGAACAGCGCGGTTCCGGTCTGATATCCACAACTCTAAATCCTATGATGAAAAAACACTTGCTCGTAGCGTTGTTTGCGGTCATGACTCCATTTTTCGGATGCAAAGCTCAACATATCAAAGAGCCGGAGCCGAAAAACCTTTCCACTGAAATCGATGAGCTGCTGACGCCCGAAATCGGCGGGATCAAGCAGTTCGTGCAAATCAAGACAAATGATGCAAGCAAGCCGGTGCTGCTATTTTTGTCTGGCGGGCCGGGCAGTTCCCTGATGAATAATGCGGAGTCTTTTACGGGCGTTTTAAAGGACAAATTTACGATTGTTCAATGGGATCAAAGGGATGCCGGCAAAACGTTGAAATTGAATCCTTCGCCAGTCCAGCCATCGGTTGGTCAAATGCAGGAGGATACGCTCCAGGTTGTGGAGTTTGTTAGAAAGAAATTAAACCAGCAGAAAATCTATTTGCTGGGAAGCTCCTGGGGTAACGTCTTGGGATTCCATATCGTTAAAAACCATCCGGAATTGCTGCACGCGTATTTTGCCTCCAATCCCGTCGTCAGCCAGTTGGCAAGCGAAAAGGAGTCGCTTGAAATTCTGAAAGCATATTTTCAAGACAATGCCCTCGCCAGCAAGGAATTGGCCAGTGTGAACATTCCTTTCAAAACCGATGAAGACCTGTTTTATTTGAGGAAATGGCTTTTTTATAAGGATGGGAAGAAGAATGTCACAAGCGATGGGTTCAGGGCCGGTTTTCTCCAGTGGTCCAAAACCTGGTCGCCTGTATGGAACGAGGTGATGAATACCGATTTGCCAAAGACTTTGAAGAAGGTTGACTGTCCAATCTATTTCTTTGTTGGAAAAAACGACATTCAAACGTCCACGAGAATCACGCAAGATTATTTTGCGAAATTGCAGGCGCCAAAGAAGGGGCTGTTCTTATTTGAAAACTCCGGACATCAGATTCATCACGATGAATCGGAGAAATTTCAAACGACCATAGTCCAGATATTGGGTGATGGTAAATCCGTCAATTAACTCCCCGAGCGCGGCGAGCTGGCGCGCCGCTTGGGATGGCGGCGCCGCCTCTGCGGCCGGTGTGGGCGGGCGAAAAGCCGAATAGGCGGGGAAATCCCCCTTTCCTTGGCGTCTGCGAAGGCACTTCTCTCTCTGATAATGGCAAAACCGAATACCCATATCAAGCGAGAACCCCATGCAAGTACAACTGGCCCCAGCTTTCGACGCCGCTCCCCACGTGGACGAGCCGCATGATGTGGTAAGTTCCAGCGCCGCCAACGATGAGGCCCGCCCGGCCCGCGCCGAAGCGGAAATGAAGGCCATTCAGCAAGCGATTGCCCGCGTCGAAGCGGAAGCGAAAGCCGCCTGCGCCGCCGAGAGCCGCGCCCACGCCGAAAGCCGCGCCCGTGCCCTGGCCGAGGACCGCGCCGCCATCGACGCCGCTGCCGCCGCCGTGGCCTTGCAGAACGCCCAGGCTGCCGAAGAGGCGATCAGCGCCAACCGCGAGCGTCTGGAAAGCCTGCGCGCCGCCGCCCAGGCCAGCGTCGCCCGCCTGGAAGCCGTGAAACAGGAAACCGCCGAACTGCGCGCCCGCGTCGAGGCCGACACCCAGGTGCGACTGGCCGCCGAGCAGCGCGCCAGGGCCGAGGAGGGCAGCCGTCGCGCCGCCGCCGACCAGGTCGCGGCTGAAGCCGAGTTGGCAGAGCAAGCGGCGCGCGCCGCCGAAGAATTGATGGTGCAGACCGAGCAGGCCCGCATGCAGGCCGCCGAACGCATGGCCGCCGTCCAGGCCGCCAAAGATGAAGTGGTGGGCATCGCCAGCGCCGACGCGCGCATGGCCACCCTGGCGCGTGAACGCGAACGCCAGGCCCACGCCGCGCGCCAGACCGCGCAGCAGCTGGCCGAGGCTGAAGCCGAGGCGCTGGAAGTGACGCGCCAGCGCGAACGCGCCGACCAGATTGCCCAGGAATCGACCTTCAAGCGCGCCGCCGCCGAAGTGCGCGCCGCTGAAGAGGCACGCGCCCTGGCCCACCTGGAGCAGGAGCGCGAAGCGATCGCCTTGGCCAAGGCTGAATCCGACCGCAGCGCCGCCATGTCCCTGCATCTGCGCCTGCAAACCGAAAAGGAAATCCGTGACGCCGCCCAGCACCGCGAGCGCATGGAAGCCATGGCCGCCACCAGCGCCGCCGCCCGGCGCGATGCCGACGCCCGCATCATCGCCGCCACCGAGGCGCGCATCGAGGCCGACCGCCAGCTGACGGCTGTCTCCATGGCCCGTGTCGAAGCGGAGCAGCAGGCCGAATTCGAAGTCCACGCCAAGGTCGAAGCCGAGGCCGAAGCCCTGGAGCAGGCCAAGCTGCGCCAGCTGGCCGAGCAGGCCGCCGCCGAAGCGGCGCGTGCCGACAGCGAAGAGCAGCAGCGCGCCACCCAGCAAGCCAATGAACGCGCCGCCCTGGCGCGCGCCGCCGCCGAACTGGCCGCCTCGTGCAACGCTGCCGAGGCTGCCGAACTGGCCGCTCTCAACGAACAAGTCGACACCGCTCAGCACGCCGACGCCCTGGCGCGCGAACGGGCCGGCCAGGCCGCAGCCCTGGCGCAAGCCGAGCAGGAACGCGCCGCCGCCGAACAGCAAGCCATCGCCGCGCTGAAAGTGCGCCTGGCCGAGGAAGAGCGCAGCACAGCCGCCGCCGTCGCGCGCGCCGCCGCCGAAGCTGAGCAGGCCGAAGCCCTGCGCCAGCAGCGCGCCGCTGAGCAGCGCCTGCAACTGGCGGCCGAAGCGGAAGCGGCCTCGCTGCGCCAGATGGCCGAACAGACCGACGTCGAAGCCGCGCAGAAGGAAGCGGCGGCCCAAGCCGTCGCCGCCCAAGCCCGTCTGGCGGTCGAGCTGAGCGAAGTGCACAAGGAACGCTGCCGCGCCGAACAGGAAAAAGCCGCCGCCGCCGCCGCCTTGTTGCAAGCCGAACAGGAATTCATCGCCACCGAACGCCAATCGCTGGCTGTGATCGAGCAGAAATTGGCGCAGCAGCACACCGCCAACGCCGCCGAAGTCCTGGCCGGCCAAGCCATCGCAGGCCGTCTCGAAGCCGAACGCGGCGCCGCCATCGCCGCCGCAGCGCGCGCCCAGGCCGAACAGGCCGCCGCCGAGGCCGCCCGCGAGTGCGAACAAGCCGAACACGCCGCCAGCCAGGCCGCCCAGGAAAAAGCCGCCGAACAGCAGGCCTTGCTGGAAACCGCCCAAGCCCACGCCGCCATGCAGCGCAAGCTGGCCGACACCACCAAGGCCATGACGGCCGCCAAGCGCCAGCTGCTGGAGCTGGAAAGCCGCCGCCAGCAAGCCGCCCACAGCGCCCTGCAAGCCCTGCAAGCAAAAGTGGAAGCCGAAGAAGGCGTGCTGAAAGTGACCGAAGCCAGCGTGGTCGACGCCAGCGAAGCCGCCGCCCGTGCCCAAGCCGAGCGCGAGCAAAGCGAAACCCTGGCGCGCGACGTCATCGGCCGCTTGAAGGAAACCGCCGGCTCCGTCTGGCGCGGCCGCTAAGCTCTTTGCGCAATATCAAACAATGTCCAACCCTGGTGTCAGGCACCAGGGTCGGACATTCTTTGATCTAAATCAGCAAATGTCTAATCCTGGTGCCTCGGCGGCCCCGCCTGACACCAGGGTGGACATTTGTTGAGGGGGATCAAACCGTGGCGGAGGCCGCGGTTTTTTTTATTGCACTTGGAGGCGTTCGACGAAGTATTCGGTTTCGCCGAAGCAGGAGGTGGGGACGCCTTTGTGCTGCTCGTAGGAAAGCAGGACGCGCTTGCCGGTGGCGGCCATCAGCTGGCGCGCGACATCGTCGTCGCGCACGCTGAATTCGAATTTTTCGGGGATGGCGCCGGGCATCGAAGTGAGCAGGATTTCACCTTCCCAGGTCTTGCAGATCCAGCCCCGTTTCGAGAATTTTTGCAGATAGCCCGCTCTTTCGCCTTCGGAATAGGCGTAGTTCAGCGTGATCAGCGCATAGGCCCAGAACACGAGGGCGGCAACAACAATCAGGCCCAGCAGGACCAGGATGAGGCGGGAGGGACGGGTCATAGTTTCTGCAAGTAGTGGCAATATTGGGATATTATCATTGCTTCTCAGCCCTGGGCCGCCGCCAGCCGCCGGTATTTCACCGAGGACCAGAGCGAGACGGCGATGAAGGCCACGCCGGACAGGCCGGTGAACCATTCGGGGATGTGGAATTTGACGCTGGCGAGCATGATCAGGGCCAGGATGCCGATCGCATAGTGGGCGCCGTGCTCCAGGTAGACGAATTCGTCGAGCGTACCCTTGTGCACCAGGTAGACGGTCAGCGAACGCACATACATGGCGCCGATGGCCAGGCCAAGCATGATCACCACCACGTCGCTGGTGATGGCGAAGGCGCCGATCACGCCGTCGAAGCTGAAGGAGGCGTCCAGCACTTCCAGATACAGGAAGCCGCCGAGGCTGCCGCGCTGCACGGCCTGGCCGATGTCGGCGCCGCCTTCTTCTTCCAGCAGGCCGCTGAGCCAGCCGACCCCGACATAAATGGCAATGCCGACCACGCCGGCATACAGCACGCTGTAGCGTTTGGCTTCGGGCACCAGCTCGGTGCAGCCGAACACGGCCAGCAGGGCCAGCAGTACGGCCAGGCTTTCCGTGCCGTGCGCGCCGGCTTTTTCCTCGAGCCAGACGATCCAGTGGGTGTCTTTTTCCGCGTCGAACAGGAAGTTGAGGAAGACCAGCAGCAGGAAGGCGCCGCCGAAGGCCGACACTTCGGCATGCACGCCCATCAGGTGGTGCGAGTATTCCTGCGGCGTGGTGGTGGCCATATCCCACACTTCGACCAGGCCCAGGCCGGTAGCCACGGCGACGATGGCCAGCGGGAACAGCAGGCGCATGCCGAACACGGCGACCAGGATGCCGACCGTCAGGAACAGTTTCTGCCAAAAGGCGTTCCAGTCGCGCAGCACGGAGGCGTTGACCACCGCATTGTCAAATGAGAGCGAGACTTCCATCACGCCCAGCACGCCCGTGATCCACAGCGCCGTGACCATGCCGCCCAGGCCGCCATGGCTATAGCCCCACCAGCCCGACAGCGCCATCAGCACGATGGTGAAAAGAATCGAAACGCGGAAATATTTCATTGTCCTGCTACCCCGTATGGTTTTTTATAGTGTGCGGATTTTATAACAGCCGCTTCCGCCCGGTCCGTGCGTTCTGCCATAATGGCGGATTGCCTAAAAGGATTTCTTGCAATGGATCTCGCCTATCTTCTGACCCCTGTGATGACCTGGACCGTGGTCGGTCCCATCAAATTCCTGATCAATAGCATCCGCGCGCGCCGCTGGGCTTTCAATTTGGTGGGCAATGGCGGCTTCCCCAGCAACCATAGCGCTGTCGTCTCCAGCATGGCCACCCTGATCGCGCTGCGCGAGGGCATCGGCCATCCCGCCTTCGGCGTGGCCGTGACCCTGTGCTTTATCGTCATCATCGACGCCAACAGCCTGCGCCAGCACGTCGGCCGCCAAGCCGCCGCCATCAACCGCCTGGCCAAGGATGACAGCAACCACAAAGGGCTGCGCGAGCGCATGGGCCATACCGTGGTCGAAATCCTGGGCGGCCTGGCCACCGGCATCGCCATGGGCCACCTGATCCACGCGCTGTTCGCCCGCGGCTGAGCGCTGCCGACTTCCCACCTGGGCCGGGCGCCATCCGGTCCAGGGCGCGCTGCCGGTGCGCGCCTGCCTCCTACTGAAATTAGTACATTTCTATACTAATTTCCCTCCCTTTCCGGACTGTTTACCGTTTATCCACGTTTTTCGCAGTCCAGCCACAAAAACTGTCACTCCATACGCATCTTGATTGACGCTCCCAGAGGGGTCGGAGATACTTTGCGCCTCGTAGTTTGGGTCAAAATATTAATAAAACGTAATCGTCCAACTTCTCGGAGATCTTCTATGTTGCGTACTTCCTTAATAGCTTTCGCCGTCGCCACAGCTCTTGCCGCTTGCGGCAAGTCGGACAAGGCGCCGGAAAAAGCCGGCGCCAGCGCGTCGGCCCAGGCCAATGCCGAGAAAGGGGGCGACAAGAAGGCGGCTGCGGGACCGCTGCTGATCTCTTCGGAAGACCTGGTCACGGTGGAGTCGAACGCGCTGGCGTCCGGCCCCGTGATCACCGGCTCCATCCAGCCCGAGCGCAAGGCCGATCTGCGCGCCGAAGTGGGCGCCGTGGTGGTGCAGGTGCTTAAAGAGAATGGCGAGGCGGTGAAGAAGGGCGACCTGCTGGTGCGCCTGGACGATACCTCGCTGCGCGACAGCCTGAATTCGGCGAATGAGGCGGTGCGCGCCCAGACCCAGGCCATGGAGCAGGCCGAGCGCATGCTGAGCCGCCAGAAAACCCTGCGCGCTTCCGGCATGGCGTCGGCCCAGGCCCTGGAAGATGCCGAAGTGCGCCGCAATAACGCGCTGAGCGACCTGGCGGCGGCCAAGGCCAAGTCGGTCTCGGCCAGCCAGCAGCTGTCGCGCACCCTGGTGCGCGCGCCGTTCGACGGCATCGTCAGCGAACGCAAGGTGTCGAATGGCGACACGGCCCAGATCGGCAAGGAATTGGTGAAAGTGGTCGATCCGGCCTCGATGCGCTTCGAAGGCCTGGTCTCGGCCGACAAGATCGGCGTGGTCAAGGTGGGCCAGCCGGCGCTGTTCCGCATCAATGGCTATCCGGGCCAGCAGTTCAACGGCAAGGTCAAGCGCGTCGATCCGGCCGCCAACCCGGTCACGCGCCAGGTCGAGGTGCTGGTCGAGTTCGCCGGCAGCAATCTGCCGCGCGTGGCCGGCCTGTATGCCGAAGGCCGCATCGAGGCGGAAACCACGGCGGCCCTGATGGTGCCGGAAACGGCCCTGGTGCGCCAGGGCGATAGCTCGTACGCCTGGCGCGTCAAGGACAAGACCTTGAGCAAGATCAGCCTGGCGATCGGCACGCGCGATGCGCGCAGCGGCCTGTGGCAGGTGCAAAGCGGCCTGGCCGCCGGCGATATGGTGCTGCGCGCCCCGGCCTCGAGCTTCAAGGAAGGGCAGAAGATCGAGCTGGCCGCGCCCAAGGCCGTCGCTTCCGCTGCCGTGACCCCGGCCGCCGTCAGCAAAGGAAACTAAACCATGTTCCTGTCCAATTTCAGTATCAAGCGGCCTGTCGCCATGATCGTGCTGATCCTGGCGATGATGTGCATGGGCTTGCTCGCCCTGGGCAAGCTGCGCGTCAACCAGAATCCGGACGTGGAAGTGCCGGTGATCATCGTCAGCATCCCGTATCCGGGCGCCTCGCCCGAGACGGTCGAGCGCGAGATTGTGAACCGCCTGGAAAAATCGCTGCAAAGCATTACCGGCGTGACCGAGGTGAACAGCCAGGCCAACGAGGGCAGTGCGCGCATCGAGATGCAGTTCAACTTCACCAAGAACCTGATCGAGGCGTCCGACGAGATCCGCAACTCGATCGCCTCGGTGCGCTATAAGCTGCCGCTTGAGATGCGCGAGCCGATCCTGCAGCGCTTCGACCCCTCGGCCCAGCCCGTGATGCAGCTGTCGATTTCCTCGCGCACCCAGTCGCATGCGGCGATTTCGCGCCTGGCCGAAGACCAGCTGGCCGACCGCTTCCGCGCCCTCGACGGCGTGGCCGTGGTCAATGTCAACGGCTCGCTGCGGCGCGAGCTGTCGGTGCTGCTGCGCGCCGAAAAGCTGCGCGAGTTCAATGTCTCGGTGGCCGAAGTGACCAATGCCCTGCGCCTGCAAAACACCAATGCGCCGGTGGGCAAGGTGCGCGGCAGCCTGGAAGAGAAAAGCATCCGCCTGGTGGGCCGCATCGAGCGTCCCGAGGAGTTCCAGGACGTGGTGGTCAAGCGCCGCGGCGATGAAGTGATCCGCCTGGGCCAGTTGGCGACGATCGAGGACGGTTTTGCCGAAATCAATAATCTGAGCCTGCGCAGCGGCAAAGCGAATGTCGGCATTTCCGTCATCCGTTCGCGCGACGCCTCCACCGTCAGCGTGGCCAAGGCCACGCGCAAGCTGGTCGAGGAAATCAATAAGGAGTTGCCGGAAGGTACCTCCATGGAAGTGACCCAGGATGGCGGCAAGGATGCGCAAAGCAGCCTGAACAACGTGATCGAAGCCCTGGTGTTCGGCGCCGTGCTGACCATTTTCGTGGTCTACGCCTTCCTCAATTCCTGGCGTTCGACCCTGATCACCGCGCTGTCCCTGCCCACGTCCGTGATCGCGGCCTTTATCGCGGTCTGGCTGTGCGGCTTCACCCTGAACTTCATGACCCTGCTCGGCCTGTCGCTGGCGATCGGCGTGCTGATCGACGATGCCATCGTGGTGCGCGAAAACATCGTGCGCCATATGCAGCTGGGGTCCGACCGCCGCAAGGCGGCGCTGGAAGGCACGGCCGAAATCGGCCTGGCCGTGGCGGCGACCACCTTCTCCATCATGGCGGTGTTCATTCCGGTGGCCTTCATGCCCGGCATCTCCGGCGAGTGGTTCCGTCCCTTCGCCCTGACCGTGACCTGCTCGGTGGCCGTGTCGCTGTTCATCTCGTTCACGCTGGACCCGATGCTGTCGGCCTTCTGGGGCGATCCGCCGGATCACCACACGGCGCCGAAAAAAGGCATCGGCAAGGTGCTCGACAAGTTCAACCACTGGTTCGACCACCAGGCCGACCGCTACGGCCATGTGATCGCCTGGGCCTTGCACCACCGTAAATGGATGGGCGCCATCGCGCTGGCCAGCTTCATCGCCGCGCTGGCCCTGCAGGCCACCGTGGGCGGTTCGAGCTTCCTGCCGAAGTCCGACTTCGGCACCCTGGCCATCGAGGTGCGCACGCCATCCTCGAGCAGCCTGGAATACAGCCGCCTGAAGCTGGACAAGGCGGCCCAGCTGGCCCATACCTTGCCGGAAACCAAGGCCACCAGCACCTATGTCAATCTGAGCGGCGGCCGCATCTATGTCGATATCGGCAAGAAGCATGAGCGCAAGCGCTCGGCCACCGAGGTGGCGATCGAGCTGCGCCAGAAGATGGCCCAGCTGGTCGGTGGCGAATTCGTGGTGCTGGACGACTTGTCGAACAATGCGCGCAAGCCGGTGCAGATCGAATTCACCGGCCCCGATTCGCGCAAGCTGATGCAGATCACCAGCGAATTCATGGACAAGCTGCGCCAGGTGCCGGGCGCGGTCGACGTCGGCCTGTCCGAACTCGATCCGAAAGACGAGATGCAAATCGAGCTGAACCGCGGTCTGGCCAACTCCATGGGCATTTCCGCCGGCGACGCGGCGCAATCGCTGCGGGTGGCCTTTGCCGGCATCGAAGTGGGCGACTGGGTTGACCCGACCGGCGAGACGCGCGATGTGGCGGTGCGCCTGCATCCGGACGACCGCACCAGCGCCGAGAATATCGAGCGCCTGCCGATCGGCGTGACCGGCACCAATCAGATGGTGCCGCTGGACCAGATCGCCACCGTGACCATGGGCAAGGGCCCGGCCACCATCCGCCACAAGAACGGCAAGCGGTCGATTTCGGTCTCGGCCAACGTCGAAGGCCGTTCCTCGGGCGAAGTGACGGCCGACGCCATGAAACTGGCGAAAGCCATGGACTTCCCGCCCGGCTATGGCCTGGACCTGGGCGGCGCCGGCAAGGACCAGCAGGAAGTGTTCACCCAGATGTTCATCGCCCTGATCTCGGGCATCGGCCTGATGTACCTGATCCTGGTGATGCAGTTCGGCTCCTTCACGGCGCCGGGCGCGGTGATGCTGTCGCTGCCGCTGTCCCTGATCGGCGTGGTGCTGGCCCTGATCCTGACGGGCGGTACGCTTAACCTGATGAGCTTTATCGGCATCATCATGCTGATGGGCCTGGTAGCCAAGAATGCGATTCTGCTGCTCGATGCGGCGCGCAAGCGCGAGGAGGAGGGCTTCAACCGCGAGGATGCGCTGATGTATGCCGGCCGCATGCGGCTGCGTCCGATCCTGATGACGACCTTCGCCCTGATCGCCGGCATGCTGCCGGTGGCCATCGGCCTGGGCGAGGGCGGCGAGTTCTACCGTCCGCTGGCGATCGCCATTATCGGCGGCACGATCACCTCGACCATCCTGACCCTGCTGGTGGTGCCGACCTTCTATGACAGCATCGAGATCGCGCGCGACCGCATGGTGGCCAAGTTCGAGCGCCGCCTGGCGCGCTGGCCGGCGATTGTGGCCTTCCTGCTGACTCTGGTGGAGGCGCTGCTGACCCTGGTCTTCGTGCGTCTGCTGTTCCGCAGCTTGCGCGCGCTGTTCCAGCTGATCGGCGGACGCCGCGCGGCGGCCAAGGCTAGCGCATAGGAAGTTACTGGGTAGCAAGTTTGCAACAAAAGGGACTGCGGTCCCTTTTGTTTTTTGGCTGCCTAACTTTTTTGCACGTACGTTCTTATTTTATGGTGTATGCTCGCGGTTCGCGGCGGCTCTCCTGCCGTCGGCGATCCGACATACCCGTGAAAATAGTGAGACTTAATACATATATGAATAAGAACACTCTGTCCCTGATCATCGCGGCTGCCCTGGCGGCTGCCTCCATGAATGCGGCCGCATCCGGCTACCGTTTCGGTTCCCAGAGCGTCGGCGCCCAAGGCACGGCCGATGCCAATGGCGCGGAAGCGGCCGATGCGTCCACCATCTTCTCCAATGCCGCGGGCCTGAGCCGCCTGCAGGGCACCCAGGCGACCGGCGGCCTGACCGTCGTCGTACCGCACTCGACCTTCGCCGACAGCGGCTCCAAGCGCTTCACCGGCACCTCGACCGGCGGCCAGCAAACCCAGGGCGATTACGCGCCGAACGCCGTGGCCGCGCCATCGTTCTACCTGAGCCACCAGCTGAACCAGCAATGGACCGTCGGCATGGGCATGTTCGTGCCTTACGGCACCAAAATCGATTACGACAACAACTGGTCCGGCCGCTACGCGCTGACCAATATCAAGCTCGAATCGATCACCCTGAACCCATCGGCTTCCTTCAAGCTCAATGAGCAGCACGCTTTCGGCTTCGGCATCAGCGCCGAGTTCATGAAAGCCAAGCTGGGCCAGGGCGTGGACGTGCCCGGTTCGATCATGGCGCTGCGCGGTAATCCAGCCGGCGCGGCGATGATCCAGCAGATCATCGCTGGCGGCGGCAACCCGGCCGCGCTGGGCACTGCGCAAGACGGCCACGCCACCATGAACGGCAAGGATTGGGGCTTCGGCTTCAACGTGGGCTATCTGTTCAGCCTGGACAAGGATACCCGCTTCGGTATCGCTTACCGTTCCTCCATCTCGCACAAGCTGAAAGGCGGCGCGACCTGGGACTTCTCCAGCGTGACTGCCGATCCGGTCGCCAACAAGGTGCTGCAAGCAGCGTCGCGCAAGAAAAACTCGCCAGCCCTGGTTGAGCTGCGCACGCCGGAAACCCTGTCCGTCAACGCCTTCCACCAGTTCAACGACAAGTGGGCCGGCATGGCCGACGTGACCTGGACCCGCCACTCGCGTCTGAAAGACTTGAACATCCAGTTCGTCGACACCGGCGAAGGCGATGAAGTGATCCGCCAGAACTGGAAAAACACCTGGCGCGTGTCGCTGGGCGCGAACTACAAGTTCGACGACAAGCTGACACTGCGCGGCGGTATCGCCCACGACCAGGCGCCGGTGCGCAGCGACGAGCTGCGCCACGCCGCCCTGCCGGACAGCGACCGCAACCAGCTGTCCCTGGGCCTGAACTACAAGCTGACGCCAAAATCGTCGATCGACCTGGCGTACAGCTACCTGGCCTTCAAGGATGGCAACACCAATTATCGCAACACCTGCAGCCCGCTGATGCACAACTGCACCGGCAACGGCGAACTGACCAAAGGTACCTACCAGACCCACCTGCAACTGCTGGGCGTGGCGTACAACCACCAGTTCTAAGCAGCAGGCAGCGCGCTTCGGCCCAGGCTGAAGCGTGACGCGCGAAACCGGCGTTCTCCGCAAGGAGACGCCGGTTTTTTTGTGCCCCGCCCGCAATTCAGGAGGGCGTCCTTCAGGACTTGGGCGCGGCTGGCACGTCCGGCGTGGCGGTGACGGGCGTGCCGCGCGCTTCCAGCGGCGCCAGGAAGTTCACCAGGTCCAGCTCCAGCTTGCCCTGCTTGCCCAGGGCCGGATTGAAGCGGTAGGAAGTGACGCCGCAGTTCGGCACGTCGGCGGCGCGGTCGAGCGCCAGAATGCCGGCTTCATCCTGGCGCTCGAGCAGATAGCGCAGGCACATCACGATGACCTGGTGGCCGACGACGAGCACGCGTTCGCGCCGGTATTCGCGGGTGATGGTGTCGAGCACGCTGCGCAGGCGCAGGATCACATCGCACCAGCTTTCGCCGCCGGGCGGACGGAAATAGAATTTGCCCACATGGCGGCGCTGCTCGTGCAGCTCGGGATATTTCTCGGCGATGCCAAGCGGGGTCAGCCGGTCGAGGATGCCGAACTCCTTTTCGCGCAGGCGCTCGTCGGCATTCACGGCCAGCAGCTCGGCGCGCGGCAAATGCTCGAGGATGGCCTCGGCCGTGGCGCGCGCCCGCAGATAGGGCGAGAACAGCAGCACCGTGGGCTGCTCATGCTCGGGCAGGGCGCCGAACCACAGGCCCAGCGCCTGCGCCTGCTGCTGGCCCAGGGCGGACAGCGGCACATCCATATCGCGTTCAGCGATATCGATCAGCAAGCCTGCGGCGGCTTCGGCGGCGTCGCGCGCCACATTGCCGGCGCTCTGGCCATGCCGGACCACCCACAGTTGTTGCGGCCACTTCTGTTCCATTGCGCATCCTTCCAGATCGAGGCGTCGCAGGCATGCTAGCCGAATCCGTAAAAGGGTGGCGCGGCCAAGCGCCGCGCGGCGGCTCAGGCGGCGGCCGGCAGCCAGATATCGAAGCGGGTGGCGCCGTTGGCATCGGCCGCCAGGCGGTAGGGAAAGCCGTGCCGGGTCAGCACTTCACGCACGAAGAGCAGGCC
The DNA here is from genome assembly GCF_024400215.1 of Massilia sp. erpn. Taxonomy (NCBI): domain Bacteria; kingdom Pseudomonadati; phylum Pseudomonadota; class Betaproteobacteria; order Burkholderiales; family Oxalobacteraceae; genus Massilia; species Massilia sp. erpn. The sequence continues at coordinate 6,099,596 of NZ_CP053748.1, read as the reverse complement.
GATGCCCTGGCCATCCTTCTTGGTGCTGAAGAAGGGCGCGAACAGCTGGCCCGGCGGCACCAGGCCCAGGCGGCCGCCCGAATCCGCGATGCTGAGGCGGGCGCCGCCGCCTTCGCGCCGCAGCGCCAGGCGCACATAGCCGCTGGCCTGGCCAGTCTCGCGCATGGTTGCTTCCACCGCCTCCATCGCATTCTTGACGATGTTCAGCAGCGCCTGTTCCAGCAGCTGGCTGTCGAGCGGCAGCGCGGCGATCTCCTCGCACACCTCCCAGCCCAGTGCGATGCCGCGGTTGCGGCAGGGTTCGCGGTACAGCCACAGGATGTCCTCGGCGATCGCCTGCAGCGAGGCGGGGCGCAGCTCCGGCGCCGGCATCTTGACGATGCGGGTGAAGCGCTCGATGAATTCGCCCAGGCGTGCATTGCGCCGTTTCACGGCGCTGATCGCGGTGCCAAAGTCCTCGCCGTCGCGCTCGGCCAGCTGGCTGCGGTAGTAGAGCAGAGAATCGAGCACCGAACCGGTGGCGGCGACGGTATTGTTGACTTCATGGCCCAGCACGCGCACCAGCTTTTCGTAGGTGGCGCGCTCCGAGTTTTCCAGCTCTTCGGTCAGCTCGTCGACCAGCAGGAAATGGCGGGCGAAGCCGCGGTCGAAGAACTGGCCGCGCTGGCCGCGGTAGCGCCGCCCGTCCGGATCGCTGAACAGGCGGCTCTCGCCGGCCGGCAGCGCATCGAGTGCGGCCAGCAGGGCCAGGCTGCGCGCCTGCGCCGCGCTGCCCGCTTCGCCCAGGCAGCGCGCCGTGCCCGTCAGCCAGGCACGCAGCGGCTTGCCGGGCGCGTTGTCCAGCGCCAGCAGGGTCTGGGCGCAGGCATTCATCAGGCTGATCCTGCCGTCGAAATCGAGCACGATGACGGCGCTTGGCGTCGCCTCCAGCAGGCGGTCGAGAAAGCCTTGCTGCTCGCCCAGCTTGAGCCGTTCCTGATGCAGGGCGCCGAGCAGGCTGTTGAACAGCGTCGCCAGCTCATTGAGTTCGCTGCCGCCGCCGGGCAGCAGGCGCGCCGCGTAATTCTGCTCCTGCAGCAGGTCGCGGAAGCGCGCCGTATAGCCCAGCGGTTCCAGCGCGCGCCGGCTCAGGCCCATGCCGAGTACCAGGCTGGTCAGAATCAGCGCCTCCGCGCCGAGAAAGAGCAGGGGTCGTTCGCGCAGCAGAAACAGCGCCAGGCCGAACAGCAGCGCATGCAGGACGATCAGATACAGGGTGAAGCGCCGGCTCAGGCTGGCCAGTGTGCCGAGCAGGCTCATGCGTCTTCCTGGGCCGCCGCGCCCAGCCCATGGCGTTCCAGGCGGCGGTAGAGGGCGGTGCGGCTCAGGCCGAGCGCCTTGGCCACGCGTGAGATATTGCCCTGATGTTGGTCGAGCGCCTTGGCGATCATTTGCCGCTCGACCTGTTCCAGGGTCATGCCGTCGGTGCCGAGACCGCGCGCGCCGGCCGCCTCGTCGTGCTGGCTGGCGGCGATGAAGTCGGCTTGCGTGAGTTGCGGCCGGCCCGCCAGCAGCATGGTGCGCTCCAGCGTCTGGCGTAACTGGCGGATATTGCCGGGCCAGGGCTGGGCCGCCAGCCAGTCCAGCGCGGCGGGCGTCAACTGCGCGTCGGGCAGGCCGTAGCTGGCCGCCAGTTCGGCCGTGATATGGCGCACCAGCAGCGGAATATCGCTGCGCCGCTCGCGCAGCGGCGGCAGGCGGATGGTGATCAGGTTCAGGCGGTAATACAGGTCTTCGCGGAACTCGCCTGTTGCGACCAGCTCGGCCAGTTCGCGGTTGGTGGCCGACACCACGCGCACGTCGGCCTGCTCGCTGCGGCTGGCGCCGACCGGCAGATAGTGCTGGTCCTGCAGCACGCGCAGCAGCTTGACCTGGTCGGCGCGGTTCAATTCGCCGATCTCGTCGAGGAAGAGGGTGCTGCCGTAGGCGGCGGCGATATGGCCTTTGCGCTCGCTGCGCGCATCGGTGAAGGCGCCTTTCACGTGGCCGAACATCTCGCTCTCGAACAGGCTGGAGGTGATGGCCCCCATATTGATCTTGACCGGCGCCAGCGCGGCGCGCGGGCTGTTGCGGTGGAGCGCGTCGGCCACCAGTTCCTTGCCGCAGCCGCTCTCGCCCAGGATCAGCACCGGCGCGCGCGTGGCCGCCACCTGGGCGATGGTGGCCAGCACGCGCAGCAGCCTGGGATGCTCGCCGACGATGGCGCGGAAATCGTATTTGGCGTCGAGCTCCTGGCGCGTGGGACAGGCTTGCGCCGCCGGCGCGGCCAGCGCCAGCGTCGAGCGCACCAGTTCCGCCAGCTGGGTATTGTCCCAGGGCTTGGTGAAGAAGTTGGCGGCGCCGGCCTGCATGCCCTTGACCGCCAGCGCGATCGAGCCCCAGGCCGTCATCAGCAGCACCGGCAGGCCGGGCCAGTCCTGGCGGATGCGCGCCAGCAGCTCCAGGCCTTCGGCGCCGCTGGTCTGCAGCGAGAAGTTCATATCCTGCAGCACCAGGTCGAAGGCTTCGCGCGCCAGCAGGTCCAGCGCCTGGACCGGATCGTCGCAGCCCTGCGGCGCGAAGCCGGCCTGCTTCAGCAGCAGTTGCAGCGACACCAGTACGGCGCTGTCGTCATCGATAATCAGAATGCGGGGCTTGCGCGGAGAATCCATCGATCTTCTTGTATCCTTGGTCGTTCATTCGTAATGCAGGGCCGCCGCCGGGTGCAGGCGGCTGGCGCGCCAGCCCGGGTAGAGCGAGCACAGCAAGGATAGCAGATAGATAAGCAGCATCGATAGCCCCGCCGCCGCCAGGAATACCTGCCAGTTCAGGCTTTCGCCCAGCGCGCCGGTGAGCGGCAGCTGCACCAGCAGGGCCAGGCCGGCCAGCATGGCGATGGAACTGAGCAGCAACTGCTCGGCCATGATCTGGCGGTAGATATCGGCCGCGCTGGCGCCCAGGGCGCGGCGCAGGCCGATTTCGGGGATGCGCTGGCTGGTGTTCTGCCATAGCACGCCGAACAGGCCGAAGGCCACCATGGCCAGAAGGAAGGCCGCGATCACGCTCAGGATGGCGAGCGGAATCAGGGCACTGCGCAGGCGGTCCTCGCGCATTTCGCTGAGCGGTTTGATTTCATAGTGCCAGTCGCTGCGCAGCAGTTTCAAGCGGCGCTCCAGGCGCGCTTCGAAGGCGCGGTCGGTGCCGGGACGCACTTTGAGCAGCACGGTTTCCGGGCCGGACTGGTCGCTCAGGGGCGAGAAACGCTTCAGCACATAATTGACCGGCGCCATGAACTCGCCATGGCTGCGGAATTCCTCGACCACGCCCACCACGCGGAACGATTTTTCCTCGGCCTTGTTCGGATTGGCTTCGACATACAGCTGGCCCAGGGCCGAACGCCCCGGGAACAGGTTCTGCGCCATGCGCCGGTTGATGAGTACCGGCGTGATGGCGGCGCCGTCGTCGGCCGCCGAAAAGCCGCGGCCCTCCACCAGTTTCACTCCGGCCAGTGCGGCCAGGTCGTCGCTGATGAGCTGGAGATGGCAGTTCTGCGCACGGCTGCCATCGGGCAGGGCCACGGTGGTGCTCATGGTGGCCGTGCGGTAGGGCGAGAAGGAGAGGAAAGCCAGTTGCTCCACTTCGGGCAGGCTTTGCAGGCTGCTGCGCAATTGCGTGTAAATGCCGCTGGCCGGATCGATCGGCGCATCGGCGGCCGGGCGCAGCGTCACCGACCACAGCGGACGGTAGTCGATCCCCAGCGGCAGATGGTAGAGCTGATAGCTGCGCACGGCAAAGGCGGCGATGGCGAAGACGATGAGGAAGGCCAGCAGAATCTCGGCGCTCAGCATCAGATGACGGTTCTTGCGTTTCCAGATCAGTTTGAGCAGATGGCGCAGCATCAGATCGCTCCCTTCAAAGCGTGAACAGGGTCGAGGCGCGACATTTTCCAGGCCGGCAGCACGCCGGACAACACGCCGAAGATTACGGTGATCAGCAAGCCCCAGCCGAACACGGCCAGGTTGATGCCGACGCGCAGATAGGGAATCAGTCCCGACAGTTCCAGCCAGTGCAGCGCGAGGGCGGCGCCGCCCAGCGCCAGCACACCGCCGGCCAGGCAGAGCAGAATATTTTCCAGCACCAGCTGGGCCACCAACTGGGCGCTGCTGGCGCCGAAGGCCTTGCGCACGCCGATCTCGGCGCTGCGCTCCTGCATCCGGCCCATATTCAGATTGACTAGATTCAAAGCGGGCAGCAGCATGAACAGCAGCATCAGTCCGCCCAGGCCCGCCAGCAGGAGGTTGCCGCCGCCATCGTCGCCCTCGCGCTGCAAGAGCGTGCGGGCGTACAGATCGGGCTTGCTGTCGGCCCACATCTGCGCCTTGGCCCATTCGCGCGGATCGTCGAAGCTCACTTCGCTGGCAATCTGTTTCACCTCCTTGCGCAGGCGCGGCAGATCGTCGCTGCTGCGCGCTAGGATCAGGGCCGAGAAATTGCCCCACATTTGCTCGCGGTACTGGGTGGAGGGGTAGGTCGTGACCGGTACCCAGATATCGGACAGGGCGTTCAGATGCATGGCATCCTCCACTACGCCGATCACCGCGAAACTCTGGCCCGCGCTGCTGAATTTGCGCCCCAGCGGCGCATTCTCGCCAAACAGCTTGCGCGCGGTGGACTGGTTGATGACGGCGACGAAGCGGCCCTGGGCCACATCGTCGGCCGTAAACAGGCGGCCGGCCAGCAGGCGGAAGTTCATGATGCGCCAGTAATCGGCGTCGGCATGGCGCAGCATCAGTTCGCTGCGCTGCGTGTCCTGGTACACCGACACGCGTTCCGGCATCGTGACCGCCGCCACCGCTTCCACGCCGGGCACGTTCTTCAGGTATTTCTCGATCAGCTTAAAACCGGGCGGCGAAGTGCGGATGCGCTCTTCCTTGGCGTCGCTGCCGCGCAGCTCGATCACTTGCAGCATGCGCTCGCTCTTGCCTTCCACGCCGCGCGGGTAGAGGGCCTCCTGCGCCAGGGCGGTGACGACCAGCAGCACCACCAGGGTCAGCACGATGCACAGCAGATTGATGGCGGTGAACAGCTTGCGCCGCATAAAAACCTTGTAAGCCGTGAGCAGATAATTTCTCAGCATGGCATCCCCTTACGCAACCAGCTGGCCGTCGAACACGCGCACGATGCGGTTGACGCGGCGCGCTTCCTGTTCGTCGTGCGTGACCATGACGACGGTCGTGCCTTCGCGGTTGAGCTTGAGCAGGATGTCCATCACTTCCTCGCCCATCTTGCTGTCCAGATTGCCGGTCGGCTCGTCGGCCAGCAGCACCTGGGGCCGGCCGACGATGGCGCGCGCGATCGCCACGCGCTGCTGCTGGCCGCCCGAGAGCTGGTTGGGGTAATGGTCCATGCGCGCGCCCAGGCCCACGCGTTCCAGCGCCTCGCGCGCCAGCGCGCGCCGCTCGGCCGCCGTGCCATTGCGGTAGAGCAGGGGCAGTTCCACATTGTCGATCACGCGCAGATCGTTAATCAGGTGGAAGCTCTGAAAGATAAAGCCGAAAGTCTGGTTGCGCAGGCGCGCCACGTCGCGGTCGCGGTAAGACTGCACCGGCTTGCCGCCGATCTGGATGCTGCCGGCACCGGGCCGGTCGAGCAGGCCAATCAGGTTGAGCAGGGTACTCTTGCCGCAGCCGCTAGGTCCCATGATGCAGACGAATTCGGACTGCTGCACATGCAGGTCGATATCCTTCAAGGCCAGGGTCTGCACCTTGTCGGTCTGGTAGGTCTTGCTGATTTTTTCCAGTCGTATCATTGCGTTGTCCTTGATTTAGTAAGTGACACGGAAGCTTGCGTATTCCTTGTAGCGGCTGGTGTCGGAGACGATCAGGCGTTCGCCCGCCTGCGCGCCGCCGCTGATTTCCACCGCCTTGCCATCGCTGGCGCCGATATCGAGTTCGGTCTTGCGCGCCACGCCGTCGCGGATGACGAAGACGGCCTGGCGCCCCCTGCCGTTGATGGCCGGCCCGCGCTGCGCCACCAGCACGCCGTCGCGCCGGCTGGCGACGATGTTGACGTCGACCCGCAGCTTGTTGCGCAGCAGGCTGTGATGGGGCTGGTCGAGCGTGACCAGCAGCTTGACGGTGCCGTTCTGGATTTCCGGCAGAATGGTGTGCACCTGGCCGGTGAGCAGCAGGCTGCCTTGCTCGACCTGTACCTTCTGGCCCGCTTCCACGCTGCGCGCGTGGTAGTCGGACAGCGAGGCTTCAACCCGGTAGTTGTGCAGCTCGGAGACCTTGGCCACCAGCTGGCCGACGCCGACCGCCGCGCCTTCCTCCTGCGCCAGCCAGGTCAGCATGCCGTCGAAGGGCGCGCGCACCTGGGTCTGGGCAAGCAGCTGTTCCTGCTGCGCCAGCTGCTTGCCGAGGATATTCTTTTGCAGCTGGGCGCCCTCGATGCTGCTGCGCGTGCTGCGTTTGCTGTCCTCGATCTGTTCGCGGTGCTGGCGCAGCTGGATTTCGATGCGCTGCACATTCAGTTCGGCGGTCAGCATGTCCTCGGCCGAGATGCCGCCGGCCTTGCGCAGCATCTGCGAGCGCTGCAGCTTGGCGCGCGCACTTTGCAGGTCGAGTTCCAGCAGTTCGATGGCACTGTTGAGCTGCTTGCGCTTCTGTTCCAATTCCAGGCTCAGAGCCAGCACGCGGTTTTCCTGCTGCGCCAGCTGCTCCTTCAGGCGCTCGGCTTCCAGCTTGACCAGGCGGCTGTCCAGTTCCAGCAGCAGCTCCCCCGTTTTCACCTGCTGGCCAGGGCGCGCATGGACTTTGGCGACCCGGCTCTGCACTGGGCTGGGCAGCAGTTCCTCATGCACCGGAATCACCAGGCCGGAAGCGTTGATGGTATCGGCGATGCTGCCGCGCTTGATTTCGGCGATGAGCAGCTCGGCCGCCGGCACGCTGGGCGCGACGGCGCGGTTGATGGCCCAGACGGCGGCGCAGGCCAGCGCCAGCGCGGCGCCGCCGCCCAGCAGCAGCAGGCGCTTGCGGCGTTGCAGGGTGGAAGAGGGGATGGCTAAGTCCATGATCGTGGAGTCGGTTGCAATACGTTCTATATTGCAAACTCCGTGCCAGCTCAGCGGAAATCAGGGAAGGCCCGCCGTTGCAGGCGCTCTGCGGTGCGGGCAAGAAAAAAGCCGCTGCGGGCAATGCCCGTCAGCGGCCATGGGTGTCCGTTTCCGGGCAGTCTCAGGCGGCCAGCGTTTCGCTGTCGTTGCCGCTATCGTCGTCGCGGTTGAAGACGGCCAGATCGGTTTCGCCGAGCACGCGGCTGGTGACGGTGCCGGCCGTGATGGAGCCGCTCACATTGAGCGCAGTGCGGCCCATATCGATCAGCGGTTCGATCGAGATCAGCAGGCCGGCCAGCGCCACCGGCAGATCGAGCGAGGACAGCACGATCAGCGCGGCAAAGGTGGCGCCGCCGCCCACGCCGGCCACGCCGACCGAGCCGACCATGATGATGGCCAGCAGCGGCAGCAGGAAGCCGATGGTGAAGGGATCGATGCCCACGGTGGGCGCGATCATCACCGCCAGCATGGCCGGGTAGATGCCGGCGCAGCCGTTCTGGCCGATGGTGGCGCCGAACGAGGCGGCGAAGTTGGCGATGCCTTCCGGCGTGCCCAGGCGCTGGGTCTGGGTCTGCACGCTCATCGGAATCGAACCGGCGCTGGTGCGCGAGGTGAAGGCGAACACCAGCACCGGGAAGATCTTCTTCACGAAGCGCAGCGGATTCAGGCCGCTGGCCGAGACCAGGCCCAGATGCACGCCGAACATCAGGATCAGCGCGCAGTAGGAGGCCAGCACGAAGCCGATCAGGTTCAGGATGTCGGCATAGCTGGAGGTGGCGACGACCTGCGCCATCAGCGCGAACACGCCATAGGGAGTCAGGCGCAGCACGATGGTCACCAGGCGCATGACGATGGTATGCGCTACATGGATGAAGCGTTCGAAGGAGGCGAATTCGTCCGGCTTCTTCTGCGCGATGCCGGTGGCGGCGATGCCGATGAAGATGGAGAAGATCACCACCGCAATGGTGGAGGTCTTGCGTCCGCCTGTCATGTCGAGGAAGGGATTGGCGGGCAGGAAGCTGATGATCATGTTCGGCAGCGAAATCGCCTGCGCATCGGGCAGCTTGCCCTGCAGGTAGGCGCCGCGCGCCACTTCGGCCGCGTTCGAGGTCAGGCCGACGGCGGTGAGGCCGAACAGCTTGGCCATCAGGATGCCGATGGCGGCCGCCACCACGGTGGTCAGCATCAGGGTGCCGATGGTGAGCACGCTGATCTTGCCCAGCGAGCTGGCGTTCTTCAGCTTGAGAATGGCGCCGATGATGGACACCATAATCAGCGGCATCACGATCATCTGCAGCAGCTTCACATAGCCGGTGCCGACGATGTCCAGATACTGTCCGGTGCTGGCGAGGATGGGATTGGCCGCGCCGTACACGGCTTGCAGGCCGGCGCCGAGCACGATGCCCAGGCCGAGGGCGCTGAACACGCGCACCGTGAAGGTGGCGTGGCGCGCCTGCTGGAGGTAGAGGAAGGCCAGGATGGCGGCAGCCACCGCCAGGTTGAGGATCACTTGAATAGCCATGGACACCTTGACTCAGGTTTTGCGGAAAGGGTGATTTTATAGTGAATCGGGGCTGGGCGTATGCCCCGGTTCCATCCTTTTTCCGTCTTTTTGCCGCTAACTGCGGGCTATTCTCGCTGAGCGCATTAGCTTATGCGCTGACCACCATACGCACGATGGAAATCAGGGTGACGACCAGCACGGCGACCGCGATCAGGCCGGCGCCGATCACATACAGGGGATTCATCGCATCGACGTCCTTGTCGAAGTCGCGCCTGCGGCGCAGGCCGACAAAGGACCAGGCCACGGCAATCATGGTTTCGCCGAAACCGCGCTTGGTTGGGATGGGCATGGGAATCTCCTTGCAGATGACTGTGACGGTCCATTTTCCCTTGCTTTCAAGAAAATAAACAGACGCAGAAGGCCGCCAAATCGACCATATCAGATGAAACCCTCTAAGCCGGGCGAATTTGATCTAGATCAATCTTCATGTTTAAGCAAAGTTGTTACCATGAATCAAGATTTTTGATAGGAGGTATCAATATGAGCAAGAACATCAAAGCCTACCTGGTCGGCAGCGGCATCGGTTCCCTGGCCGCGGCGGCCTTTATGATCCGCGACGCGGGCATCCCCGGCCGCAATATCACCATTTTCGAAGAGCTGCCCGTGCCGGGTGGCAGCCTGGATGGCGGCGGCAATGCCGAAGACGGCTACCGCCTGCGCGGCGGCCGCATGCTCACCACCGATAACTACGAGTGCACCTGGGATCTGTTCAAAACCATTCCCTCCATCGACCACGCCGGCAAAACCGTGTTCGAAGAGACCCTGGAATTCAACCAGAAGAACCAGTCGCATTCGCGCGCCCGCCTGGTGGACCGCAACCGCTTCAAGCTGTGCGTGGAGTCCATGGGCTTCTCCATGAACGACCGCCTGGAACTGCTGCGCCTGACCGAGGCCGACGAGGAAGCCCTGGGCGCCAGCGCCATCACCGATTGGCTGTCGCCCGAATTCTTCGAGACCAGGTTCTGGTATATGTGGGCCACCACCTTTGCCTTCCAGCCTTGGCATAGCGCCGTTGAATTCCGCCGCTACCTGCACCGCTTCATGCTGGAGTTCTCGCGCATCGAAACCCTGGCCGGCGTGAAGCGCACCGTGTTCAACCAGTACGATTCCTTCGTGCGTCCGCTGTGGCACTGGCTGTCCGACCAGGGCGTGCAGGTGCAGCTGCAATCGCGGGTCACCGACCTGGATATCGTGCAGCAGGACGGCAAGCATGTGGTCACCGGTATCCGCTACCTGCGCGGCGGCGCCGAAGCCACCGTGGCCGTGGGGCCGGACGATCTGGTCTTTGTGCAGAACGCGTCGATGACCGATGCGTCGAGCTTCGGCAGCATGTGCCACGCGCCGGCCAAGCTGACCAAGCGCGATAGCGGCGGCTGGGAACTGTGGGAAAAGCTGGCGAAGGACCGTCCCGAATTCGGCAACCCGGCCGTCTTCAACTCCAGCATTCCGGAGGCATGGTGGGAGTCCTTCACCGTGACGCTGAAGGACAGCAAATTCTTCGACGCGATGGAACGCTTCACCGGCAACCGCGCCGGCACCGGCGGCCTGGTGACCTTCAAGGATTCCAACTGGTTCATGTCGGTGGTGCTGGCTTACCAGCCGCACTTCCGCAACCAGCCGCAGGGCGTGAAGGTGTTCTGGGGCTATGGACTGCATCCCGACCGCATCGGCAACTTCGTGGCCAAGCCGATGGCCGAATGCAGCGGCGAAGAGATTTTGCGCGAGCTGTGCGGCCACCTGAACTTCGACTACGACGAACTGATGACGGCGGCGAACTGCATCCCATGCCGCATGCCTTACATCACCAGCATGTTCATGCCGCGCGCCCATGCCGACCGGCCGTTGCCGGTGCCGAAGAATTCGAAGAACCTGGCTTTCGTCAGCCAGTTCGTGGAAGTGCCGGAGGACGTTGTGTTCACCGTCGAATACTCGGTGCGCGCGGCACAGATGGCCGTGTATGAGCTGCTGGATGTGGAGCGTGAAGTGCCGCCCATCCGGCACCACGACGATTCGGTGAAGGTGAAGATCGACGCCTTGATCAAGGCCTTCAAGTAAGCGAGAGGGAAGGGCGCCCGCAGCTGCAGGCGCCTTACGTGCAGTCCGCCGTTTCAGGCGGGATCGCCGCCGGACAGCATGGCGCGCAGCAGCTGCTGCGCCGGGTCTTGCAGTGCGATCAGGTGCAGCAGTTCCAGCAGTTTCAACTCCAGCAGCGCATCGTTGCTGCAGGCATTGCGGTACACATACTCCTGTGCATCCATATAGCGGCGGATCTGTTCTCCCGCATACAGGATGCGCTTGCCGTCGTCGCCTGGCGGCGGCTTGTCCGCCGCCGCATCGTTCAAGCATTTCTCCACCAGTTGGCGGTCGATAAAGAGCAGCATTGCATCGAAGCTGGCGTGCGCGGTAACGCGGTGGCTGACGTTATAGGTCCCCGGCGACAGGAAGACCATTTGCCCTTCATCGACCACATAGTGCAGGCCCGCGCTGTCGCTGATGAATTGCTGGCCCTGGGCCACATACATGATCAGCGGCGTGCCGATATGGATCGCCTTGTTATCCAGATTATGCTTGAGGGTCTTGCGCAGTATGCAGGAATGCTCGCCTGCCAGGATGGGAGCCACCCCCTCCATTGCATAGAGTTCCGCCTGTGTCGCCTTGAGTGTCACGTCGCTTTCCTCCCTTGGTCTGAAAGCGGCCAACTATACACCCGGCTTCAAGGGCGAAAACACGCACTTTGTAACCGTGCGCGGGGTGGCTCGGTGGCTTTAATCGGCACTCAAATTAACTTTGGTGCTTTTGCCGTTTACGTTCAGATTACCTTGGCTGATGATGATGGTGGAGCGCAGCACGCCGTCTTCCATGCGCGCCCAGCCTTCGCCCACAACTTTCGTCATGGCGGCCTGGTAGCAGTTCTGTTGCTGCTGCCAGCGCTCCATGCCCGTGCCTTGGATGTTCGGCACGGTATGCACGAAAGCCTGGCACATGGCGCGCGGAATGCCGGCCGGCACGCTGATCTCGATCCGGCCGTCCACTTTTTTCAGGATCTGCTGTATCGACGCCAGATCCTTTTCGCTGGCATCGCGCAAGCCGAAATGGCCCGTCACGCGGGCGCGGAAGTTCTTGTAGTTCAGGCTGAAATCATCCAGCACAACACGGCTGCCATGGCGCACGGCGGAACGCGCCATGGCCATCAGCACGTTGCCGCGCTTGGCGTTGAACGCTTCGATGCTGGTGAAGGCATTGCTCATGAAGGCAGCGTCCTTTTCGACCTTGTGCATTTCGGCCAGATCGAATTTTTCAAAGCGCACGCCGAGGTGCACGTCCTCGATGCGCTGGCCGAAGACTTCGATGGAAGCCAGGCGCACGTCGGACTGCGAGTCGGCCAGCTTGCCGCGCGTGGTGGTGCGCACAGTCTGCTCGATGCTGCCGAATTTCAGTTCCATCGTCGACACGGAAAAATAGGCCGAGGGAATCGTTACTCGAGCATTGCCGAACCACAGTTCGTCCGCGCCGCGCGGACCTGCCGTGCGGATTTCGCGTGGCGCGACGATCAGTTGCGAGTCCTGCGACGACATGGACAGGGTAGGCACAGTAATGACTCTTTCCTGCGCCGGCGCCGGCGCCGGTGCGGCAAAGGCTTGCGGCGCCAGTGCCGCAAGCAGGAAGGTATTGCGAAGGAATGCGTGTTTCATATGACTTCCCCGACTCAGACCGCGCCAGCCAGGGCGGCGTTGGCGCTTTGCGGATTCAGCCTGCGGCAGACCTGCAGTTGCAGCTCGGCGTCGAGCTGTTCGCAGCGGGCGCGCAGAATGGCCAGTTCGACCAGATCGGGCGCGCTGAACAGGTCTTTCAGCACCTGGCGATACCAGCCTTCCGCCACGGGCGCGCCACTCAGTTCGCGCGCGCGCAGGTCGATGTGTTCGGCCATGCTGTGTTTGCAGTCCAGCGGATCGATGGCGATGCCGAAGTGCTTGTCCATCAGGTTGCGCACCTGCTCGCTCTCGGCGCGCGCGAATTTCTTGCCCAGCTTGAAGCTGGCGATAAAGCCTGCGGCCGACAGCAGCAGCACGGCGGCACTGATTACGCCGATACCATCCAGCGCGGCGAACACGCCCATGATGAAGAGCAGCGGCATCCACACGCGCAGATAGGCGCACAGCACCGAACGCCAATGGATTTTGCGCAGATCGTAGCCGGTGTCCTTCTCGCTGTTGATATAGAAGCTTTGCGTTGGAAACAGCGGCAGATACCAGAAATGGCCGAAGCGGGTTTTGACCGCCATGTTGCCGACTTTTTCGACCGCGCCGTAGTTGCGCTTACCCCAGATCAGAAGCATAAAAACCCTCGATTGCAAAATTGATTAATATGCAATTATACCACAAAATTGCCATGGAGAAATTTTACGGATTCAATCGGGACTTTCCGCATCCCCAGGCCGCACGCTTGCTTGCCGTCATGAAGCTGTCATTTAGCCTCCCTAGAATGCCGTTGTCAAAAACACAGCAAGGGAAGCAATAATGAAGAAGCAAGAGAAGGCCGTTCGGTTCCAACTGAAAAACGCCAGCCTGTGCGCGGCCCTGCTGGTCCTGAGCGCCTGCGGCGGCAGCGATAGCATCAGCCTGGTCAAGCTGAATACCCTGGACGGCAAGCCCGCCCTGGTCGTGGCCCACCGCGGCGCCAGCGGCTATATCCCGGAAGAGACAGTGGAAGCGTATGCCAAAGCCATCGAGCTGGGCGCCGACGCCATCGAGCCGGACGTGATCAGCACCAAGGACGGCGTGCTGATCGCGCGCCACGATCCGAACCTGGCTTACAGCACCGACGTCGCTTCCCATCCCGAATTTGCGGCGCGCAAGCGCACCGTGAATGTCGATGGCGAAACGCAGGAAGGCTGGTTCGCCAGCGACTTCACGCTGGCCGAGATCAAGACCCTGGGCGGCACGTCCACCGACGCTGAACGTCCGCAGCAGTTCAACGGCAAGTACAAGATTGCGACGATCCAGGAAATCGTCGACATGATCAAGAAGAGCGGCCGCACCATCACCATCTACCCCGAGACCAAGAATCCGACCTTCCACCGGCAGCTTGGCCTGCCGCTGGAAGACAAGCTGCTGGCGCTGCTCTCCGCCGCCGGCTGGAACGATGCCAGCGCGCCGGTCTTCATCCAGTCCTTTGAACCGGGCAGCCTGAAATACATCCGCAGCAAAGGTTCGAAACTGAAGCTGGTGCAGCTGATCGACGCCGACGATGTCGATCTGAAAACCGGCACCCTGACTTTCGCCGCGCCGTATGACCGTCCATACGACTGGGCGCTGGCGGGCGACAAGCGCCTGTTCAGCGCCATGGTCACGCCAGCCGGCCTGGCCGAGATCAAATCCTATGCCGACGGCATCGGTCCATGGAAGCGCTACATCGTCAGCGTCAAAGGCACGGTGGGCACGGACGGCAAAGTGGTGGACGTGAACGGCGACGGCAAGGTGAACGAGGCCGATGCCGTGACCCTGCCAGCCACCACCCTGGTCAGCGATGCCCACAAGGCCGGCCTGTTCGTCCACCCCTATACCTTCCGCAACGAGAAGCGCCGCCTGGCCAGCGACTACAAGGGCGATCCGAAAGCCGAATACAAGCACTTCTACGCCCTGGGCGTGGACGGCCTGTTCTCGGACTTCGCCGATACCGCCCTGCAGGCGCGCAGCGAGTACTTCAAAGAGATCGGTTATTGATCCTTTGTTGCGGCTATCGTGGCTGGCTTCCGTCGACGCGGCGCCAGCCGCTTTTGCGTGCACTAAAGGATATATAAAAAATTAACAAATCTGCGGTAAGCGCTTATCATACGGCCCGCAGGCCGGAGCCTTGAGTAAGCGCATCCGCGGCGTTCTTGCCGGTGTCCGGCCGCATTTTCGAAAGGACACCATGCAATTCAAACGATATGCAGGCCTGCTGCTGGGCGGCCTGTTCGCAGCGCACGCTGGCGCCGCCGATCTCCCGCCGGGAACCCCTTCCGAGATCGGGGCCAACTTTGCCACACTGTATGGCCTGCGCGTGCAGGGTGGGGGCGGCATCGCGGTTCGCACCGACGTGCCGGTGGCGAAAGGCCGCCCGGTGGTTGAGGTCACGCTGAACAATGCCGGCCCGGCCTTGCGCAACGACTTCTTCCTGAAAGGCGAACAGTTCCCGACGTTGAATGGCGCGGAGCAGGCTTGGCGTTCGTATGTGATCAGTGTTTTTCTTCCGGCGGATGGCTGGGTCGAGAGCGACGCGCCCGTCACGCTGGCGCAAATCGATAGCGCCGTGGATGGAGGACAGCTGCCGCCGCCATTGGCTGTGCAAGTACGGGGCAGTAAGCTGGTGTTGAACACGAACTTCAATCACCTTCCGGCCGGCGAAGCCACGGAAGCCAATACTGCCCACCGCAGCATCGTGATCGGCACGGCGGAAAAGAATAAATGGCACTGCTTCGGGATTCAAGCCAGGTGGTCGGCCACGCCGGCCAAGGGTGAACTGTATGTGCATTTGAACGGCAATGAAGTCTACTTCTCCAGGATTGCGCACAACAGCTACCCCAGCGCGGTGCATGTGCCACGCGTGGGCCTGTCCGTACCGGCCGACGCCAGCATCGGCAGCAGGAAAATTTATGCCGACTTTATCCGGGTCGTCGAAAGGTATGAGAGCGCACCGAACCTGCTATCCCGCACGCCGTGCGCCACTGCCAATTGAACGCCGACTAAAGGAGAACCTGATGCATTTCCCTAAACTGGTTTTGCTGCCGCTGCTGGCCGCCATGGCCATGCCGCTCCAGGCGCAGGTGCTGAACTATGTCGGCGGCCCGGTTATGAGTTTGGACCCGCCGCCGGCTCCGCGCCCCGGTAATTTTGATGGCGTGACGAAGCGCTATTTCGACTGGATGTATGGACTTGAAGCCCCCAATCGCAAGAATAACTTCGCGCTGACATCCATCAACGGCCGCAGCGCTTTCAGAATGACACTCAGCCCCGGCGATCCACTTGACGCGTATAACACCATGCGCGCCGAAGTGACGCCAAGCCGCGAGCGCACACGCCAGGGACGGCGCTGGTATGCCGGCGGCGTCTTCTTCCCCGCCGAATCGGCCGACGATCCGGCTTGGAGCACGGGCCTGGAGGAAGAGTGGATTGTGCTATTCCAGCTGCACAGCTCCCAGGGCATTCTGGCGACTTCGCCGCCGATGGCCATCGTGGCGAAAGGGAAGGAGCTGGTCATGGAGTCGCGTGCCAATCATATCGACAAGTACGCGGTCACCGTGCAAGACAAAGTTGTAAAAATCAGCAGCGATGCGACGAAGGAGAATACCTCGCACCAGAAAATCCGTCTTGCTGAAATCCAGCGGAATCAATGGTATTGCTTTGTGATCGATGCCAATTGGCAGCACGAGCTGGGAAAAGGGGCTTTCCGGCTATGGATGAATGGCGAACTGGTGTACGAGGCGCAGAACGTGTCGACGCATTATATGAATGTTGACTTGCCGACCGCTGGCAATAATCCGGGGAATTATCCTAAAACCGGGATCTATTTTTCGGCATTCGGCGATCCCCAGCACAGCAGGCCGCGCGTCATCTATACCGACTTCATTCACATCGGTGGCGCGCACAGCAGCTACGAGCAGATGGCGGAAAGAACGCCTTGCGGCGTGCATCCCCAGCCGACGCGCGGCGTGGCTTACTGAACCCTGCCGCCGGCCGCCGCTTTGCCGCCCAGCCTGGCGCAGGCCAGCGCGTCGGCCAGGCGTTCGTAGCGGTAGCCGCCGTACAGGTAATAGCCCGAGGCGAAAGTGACGTCACCTGCCGCCATCTGCTGGCGCTGGGCCGCGTCCGGCTGCCAGGGCGTATCCCAGCGCGCGACGAAGGCCGGATCGGGCATAAAGCCGGCTCTGGCCTGGTCGAGACGGGCGTAGTTGAGGGCATCGCAAAAATGCTCGTAGCGGTAGCCGCGGTACAGATAACGCAGGCCATCGTAGCGGATTTCATGGCGTGCTGCGAGCGTGGACTCGTCCTCGGAAGTAGCGTTGGGGATGAAGGTGGGCATGTGAGTTCCTGACGATGGTTAGCGGGCGCTGCGCACATGCCGATGTTTTTGCTGGTACATCTCGACATCGGCCAATTGCAGATAATCGGCCAGGGAGGCGCTGGAAAAAGTGTCGCAGCTGACCACGCCCGCGCTCAGCGACAGGGTGCCGGGAAAGCGCCCGGTACGGTTGAAGTCGGCAATGCGGCCGCTGAGACGGGCGCGGATATCTTCCGGCGCGGCCTCGTCAAAGGTGAAGGCGGCAAATTCGTCGCCGCCGAGGCGGGCGATTACATCGTCGGTTTGAAACGCGCTGCGGAATACGGCTGCCCCATGGCGTATCAATTCGTCGCCTTTTTCATGGCCCAGCTCGTCGTTGACGATCTTTAAGCCATCGACATCGGCGAACACCACGGCGCAGGCACGGGCTTGCTGCCGCGCCAGCAGGAAGCACTGTTCGGCGCGGGTGAAAAAGCCGCGCCGGTTTTGCAGGCCGGTCATCGCATCGGTGCTGGCTTGGTCGCGCGCCTCGGCCGTTTGCGCGTCGCGCGTCCGCAGGTCCTGGGCATGCTGGCGGCCGGCTTGGCGCAGGACGGCAACCCGTGCATTGAGGCGGGTTTCGCGCCGCTGCCGTGTATTCAAGCCGGCGAGGCAGGCGCCGGCCAGGCGTGCAATCTCTTGCAGTTGATGCCGTGCATGCGCGAGATGGGGGCTGTCCTGCGGCGTATGCCAGTTCAGGAGAAACACGCCTTCGCAGGCGGCGGGCGGGAAGGGGAGCAGCAGCGTGCTGCCGTGAATCGTGTGCAGCAGCGTGCCTTGGCTGGCCGACCCGGAAAGAGGCTGGCCGACCCTTTCCAGCGTGCCATGGGTTTGCGTCAGCGCATGCAAGGCCAAGCGGTACAGGGCCGACGCCAAATCGGAAGGCAACGGCTGGCCGGCAGCGTCAAAACGCAGACTCTGCGTGGTGCCGCTCTGGCGCAGCAGGATCAGTGCTTCATCGCTGCTCAGGCTGGCGAGGCTGGCGCCTGTCAGGTCGAGCGCGCTGCGGACATTGGTCGCCGTCAGCAATTGACGGGCCAAGTGCAGTAATTGCTGTATGCCGGCGCTGTTGCGGGCGTGCTGGGAATGACTCATAAGCCATCTCCGCCCAGCATTGCGCCGGGTGGCGAAGAAGGTGGATGCGGAAGCATGGCAGTCGCTTTCGGGCCGCGCACCGCGTGTTCACGCCGCCGCTTCAGGCCGCAGCGCGGCAATGCGCGGGTGGCGGCTGGCGGCACGCCGCCGGCGCGGATTGAACAGCACGCGCATGACAGTGGCGGTGTCGACCGAGTAAATGCGCAGCAGGGCTTCGGCGTAGTGGCGGTTGCGCGCGGCCATCAGCTGGATGGCATGGTCGATCAGGGCCGCCAGCTCATGGTTGTTGCGCGGCAGCGGGAAAGGCCGGATCGCTCTTGCCTCCCCTGGCGTGACGCCGGCTGCTTCCCCGTGCTCGGTGCCACAGTCGCGCCGTGGCCCATCCTGCGACAGCACGCGCAAGATGACTTCACGCGGCACGTCACCCCTGCACATATGGATCCAGGCGGTCACGCAGCCTTGGAAAATATCGATCTTGAGGCCGGCATTGACGATCTGGGCCATGCGGCCGTCCAGGCGTTGGTATGCGTGCATGAGGAGCATCTCCAGTGAGGCAGCCGCGGTTGGCGAAGGCGGGCCGGAGCAGGTCGGCGGCTGTGGCCTGCGGCAGAGGCATTGAGGGCATCGCAAGCTGTCGGGCTGGAGCGGGGGCGCTGTCTGGAAGCGGCTGGGTGCGATGGCACTGGGCCCACAATAGCACGATTGGAGCGACGTTGCCGTTATTTCCAAGCGTTTCGCCGCGGAGCGGCGGCGGATGCGTTCAGTCGTCCGCGTCCAGCCAGAGCAGGCGGCCGTTGCCGCTTTCGTTGAGGCGGGTCTGCAAGGCGCGGGCATCGGCCTCGGGCAGGCTGAAAGCCAGGGTTACGCTGTCGCCATGGCTGACATCGAGCAGCGTGGCCTGGGCCAGTTCCAGCTCGCGCCGCAGCATGCCCTCCATCGCGTACGGCACCACGCAGCGCAGCTGGCGCAGCTTGACGATGGCGATTTTCTCCGCCGGCAGCAAGGCTTGCGCCACGCTGTCGGTATACGCGCGCACCAGGCCGCCCGCGCCAAGCTTGACGCCGCCGAAGTAGCGTACCACGGTGGCCAGCACGCCTTCCAGATCCTGGTGACGCAGCACATCGAGCATGGGGCGGCCGGCCGTGCCGCTTGGCTCGCCGTCATCCACCGCGGCCGACTGTCCGCCTGCCAGCAAGGCCCAGCACACATGGGCCGCGCCCGGATGCTGGGCACGCAAGCTGGCCACCACCGCTTGCGCAGCGGTGCGGTCGCTCATAGGCTGGACGCAGGCGATGAAACGGCTTTTCTTGATCAGCAGCTCGTGGTGGACGGCTGCGCTGATTGTTTGAGGCATTGCTGTTGCGGATTAGTGTTCTGAATGTCGCGCATAGCATACCACCTCGCGCCAGCGGGCCTCAATGCGCTTAGCGGCCCAGCAGCCCATGCAGATGGGCATAAGCATTCAGGCGCATCTCCAGGTCGGGCGCAAGGCGGCTGAACTCCGCATTCAGCGCATTCAGGCGCATGGCGCTGCGGGCCTCGTTTTCGGCGAACAGCGGCCGGCGGTAAAGGCGCTCGCGGCGCGCCGCCTCGTTTGGCAGGCTGGGACCGAACAGCAGCTTGCGCGCATCAAGCAGCAGGCGCAATGCGCGCGTGGCGCCCATGGCCATCAAGCCGTCCTGCGCCAGCTTGTAATGATCGGCGGCGGCGCCGGCGAAATAGTGCTGCATGCCGCCGCGCAGCACTGCTCCCAACAGCGTGCTGGAAGCGTAGTAAAGCTGTTGCGGATGATTCAAGCCATCGATGCCCGCCGCATCCTGCCGCACCTGGTGCAGCAGCGCCGCCCACATCTGCGCCTGCGGATTGGCGGCGACGGCATGGTCGCGCGCCCGGCCATGGCGGCGCGCCTCGATGCTGGCGCGGTAGCCGCCTTTGCAGGGCATGCACAGGCCGCCGGTGCGTTCGGCGGTCGAACCCAGAATCAGGGCGCCGCAAATGCGGCAGGGAAAGCGCTCGTTCATCGTAGCGGCTGAGGTTGCCCACCGTTATGCATCGTCAGCATTCATATGCTTGCTTCTGAGAGCAGGAAGTCCCGCCCGGTTCGCTTCGGCCATGATATTCCCACAATGGTGATTGATTGGATACAGCTTACGGCGCTTGGCTGGGGAAAGCACTAAGGCGCAATGCTGTCTGTCGCGGGATTGCAGCATTTTGCCATTCCCTATTATCTTGTACGCGAGTTGCATTTAATATAATATCCGCAAGTTTCGAAACGAAGGAACGGCTCTGGAAAGGCAATGGAAATACTTTGAAATACCTATTCTCGATACTGACGATATTCGCCTCAGTGAACGCGTGCGCAGCTGAATGGCAGCCGTCAGCCGGACATACGCAATTACCGATCTGGCCGGGCGCGATACCCAACGCCCAGCCTGCTCCCGGCCCTGAAAATGAAATGACCCTTCAGGAAGAACGGCTCATAGCAGGCCGGCCGTGGCTGGGGGTAAGCAACGTCATACGTCCCACGATGACAATTTACCCGCCAACAGGCGTCAATACTGGCGCTGCCGTGGTCGTTTTTCCCGGCGGCGGCTATCGCATGCTGGCCATCGATCTTGAAGGGACGGAGGTTTGCGACTGGCTCACTTCCATCGGTGTGACCTGCGTGCTCTTGAAATATCGTGTCCCCGGTTCAGGCCCGCATTGGGACATGGAGCGGAATATGCGCGTCATTCCAAAAGTGCATACGGCGTTGCAGGATGCGCAGCGAAGCGTGGGCCTGCTGCGTCACCGCGCGGCCGAATGGAACATCGATCCGAACAAGATCGGGGTGCTGGGGTTTTCGGCCGGCGGCCATCTGGTGGCGGCAATCAGCACACACCCTAAGCGTATTTATCGGCCTGTAGACAAGGCGGACAATGAAAGCTGCCGCCCTGATTTTGCCATCTCCCTTTATCCCGGACATATGTCGGCAAATTACAGGGCTGATCTGTCGCGGCTGAACCCGCACATTCGTGTCACCGGCCAAACGCCGCCGACCTTCCTGCTGCATGCGCAGGACGATCCCGTCGACCCGGTGGAGTTTTCCCTGCTTTATTATGCGGCGCTGAAAAAGGCGAACGTGCCGGTCGAGATGCACTTGTTCGCTGAAGGCGGACACGCATTCGGACTCCGCCCAACCGAGCAGGCGATTACGAAGTGGCCTTTGCTGGTAGAAACCTGGCTGCGGACGCTTGGGGCTATTCCTGAAAAATAAGTAATGCAGGACTTCATGGCTCCCGCGCTGAGGAGGGGCAAACAAAAAGGCTTACGCGCCGAAGCGGGTAAGCCTTTTTGGTGCTGCTGTATTCGTGGTAGGCCGTGCGGGATTCGAACCTGCGACCAACGGATTAAAAGTCCGCTGCTCTACCAGCTGAGCTAACGACCCGAAGGACCGGCATTTTACAAGATCCCCGGCCGAAGTCAAGCAGCAGCGCGGCAGCGGCCCCGGCGAATGCTCTAAGATGGCGCATGGAAGAAAAATGCTGCCCCCTCTGCGGCCGGCCCCTGGGCACCGTCAATATCGACCGCCACCACCTGATCCCCAAAACCTTCAAGGGCAAGGAACAGTTCGAGATCCATAAGATCTGCCACCGCAAGATCCACTCGGTGCTGACCGAGCGCGAACTGCTGCACGCCTACCATACCTGGGAAGCGCTGCGCGCCCATCCCGACATCCTGACCTTTATCGCCTGGGTGGCGCGCAAGCCGTCGGAGTTTTATGTGCGCACTGAAACCTCCAGCTCCAAGCGCCGCTAGCCGGTGGATATTGGTGAATTTATGGAGCCGCGCGCGAACTAGAATAAATCTGGGAAAGGCTTGTTCAATGGAGGGCGATCATGGGACTATCCAATGGCTATGGCGTGGTGATCGGGCAGAAGACCAGGTACTACCGCGATCCACCCGACAACTACGGCCGCTACTACCACGGCAACCTGAATGTTCAGACTCCGACCGGTGAATATCATTGCGCAATCGATGTCGATCCCAAGGCCATGCCCGACGGCATACAGTGGCGCGTGGTGCGCCTGCGCGCCGCCGATTTCGCACAGATCAAAGCGCTGGCCGATGGCTGGCACGGCCTGCCGTCGAATGGCGGTTCCGGGGCGCTCGACTATATCCGGGCGCAGTTGCTGCATCCGCCGATTCTGATCTGGTATGTGGCGTATAGCGGCTGGCTGGCTAGGCTGCTCAACTTTCTGCGCTGGAATCCGCCGTGGAAGAGCGGTACCGGCACTCAGGCGCTGACCGATCTGGAGGCAGTGATCGGGCAGGGCGTGCGTTTCTATCTATTCGGCGAACCGTTTAACAAGGGGCTGGGCGTACACAATATCCACCAGAACCAGGGCGACCCGGTCGGCAGCGGCCACGATGCCGAAAACGCCATCTGGCAGGACGGCGCCACGATCGTTGAAACCGCCGGCGGCGAATTCATCGGCTTCCTGAATAAATTCAAAACCCAGGCCTTCGCCACCGACAATCTTGGCCACCCGCGTTGGGTGTTCTGGCCCTGGCATAAGGTGAAGCTGCACTACACCTGAGTGACCAGGGTTTAGGGATACCGCTGACGCGTATGCATGATGGTTACTATCTCTATGGCTACGGTGGTAACGCTATAGACGATAACGTAATTTGGATGCACGACCAGTTCGCGCGTGCCAGCAATTCGGCCCAGGCGGTAAAGATAAGGATGGTATGGGAGCTGAGAAACGAGGAGATCGATGTCGCCATACAGATTCGCAGCGGCTTGCGGATTGTGCTTCGCTATATACTCAAGAATGGTACTGAGGTCGGCAAGCGCCTCAGGGCGCCAGAGGATCGGAAGTGCGGGCACGGGGTTTTTCGTCGATCAGTTCCCTCAGCTTCGCCATTGCCAGATCATGGGCAATCAATGGGCGCTGGTCGGCAAGTGAGGTTTGAACCTTTTCCCTGTACCAGCGATCATAGGCCTCCGCCTCTTCTTGCGTGGCGAACTCCGATTCGATAGGCGACAGGTTTGTGCTCATGATTTGTTCATTATACTCCCGCTTATGGCGTCACTTGTTTTGGACGGCGCCTTCCTGCCGCGCCGGATCAGCCAGAAAACCGGCAGGCTGATGGCGCCCAGCACCAGCGACCAGATGAAGGCTTCGCGGCCCATGCCGTACAGCGCCCAGACCGAAAAGATGCAGGTCATGGCGGCGCTGAACAGCAGCAGCGCCGGCACGGCGGCCTTGGCGCGCAAGGCGCCGCGCTTCCACAGCTTGAAGATGGCCACGCCGCCGACCAGATACAGCGGCATGCTCGCCGCCGTCACCACCATCGTCAGGAAGGTGAAGCCTTCGGCCAGCGAGCGGCTGTAGTTCATCACCACCATGGCGCTGGCCAGCACCCCGATCAGCAGCAGCGACCAGTATGGCGCGCCGTGCCGGTTGGGTGTCTTCAGCAGAGTGGGAAACATGCCGTGCGTGGCGAAGGAGGCGGTGACTTCGCCTGCCAGCATGGTCCAGCCATTGAGCGCGCCCAGACCGCTGATGATGACGGCAATCGCCAGCCAGCGTCCGGTGCCGGGCTGCCAGAATCGGTTGAACAGATCGGCATACGGCGCGTTCGATTGCGCCAGCTCCGCCTGCGGCAACAGCAGCAGCGGCACGGTGCAGACGGAGACATACACCACGGCCGCGATCAGCGTCCCCGCGATGGTGGCGCGCGGGATGGTGGTTTCGGGATCGACGACCTTGGTGGCTGGCAGGGTGGCGCATTCCACGCCCAGCATGGCGAAGAGGGCGATGGTGCCTGCCGCTGCGGTGGCGTCGAGCGTGAGCGGGGTGGAAGGCAGATGCGCGCCATAGGCCGCGCTGTCGGTGAACAGCACCCAGCCGCCCAGCAGCACCACGGCGCCCATGGGCAGCAGCTTAAGCGCGGCCGATGCCAGTTGCACCCGTCCCGACAGGCGCGCGCCGCTCAGGCTGACCAGCACGAAGAACCAGATCACGGCCAGCGCCGTCGCCGGCTGCAGCAGTGGTATGGCGGCGAGGACGGGGAAGAGCGTGCTCAGATAACCGACGATGCCGATTGCCAGCGCGGCGTTGCTGATCCAGATCGAAGCCCAATAGCACCACATGACGAAGAAGGCGGTGCCGGAACCGAAGCAGCGTTTGGTATAGCCGTAAGGCCCGTCCTCGTGCGGCATGGCGCGCGCCAGGTGGGCGAAGACGTGGGCGATGAAGAGGCAGCCGATGACGGTGATGGCCCAGCCGCTGAAGGAGTTCAGGCCATGCGGAGCCAGCGCGGCCGGCAGCATGAAAATGCCCATGCCGATCATATTGCCGACGATGAGGGCGGTGCACATCCAGAACCCCAGTGGTTTATCGGACTGGGTCACGGCGGGCGCGGCTGGAGCGGTCGGCATGATTTGGCTCTCGGCTTGAAAGACTCTACTGTTGCATAAAATGCAGCAAAACACAAAACCATATCCGGTGCGGCTCTCCTATAATGCCGCCAATAGCCTATGGAGTGAAACATGACCTACGAAGAATACCTGGATGAAGTGACCACGCTGATCGTGGAAAAATACAATCTGGCCGATGCGGCCGCGATCAAGCTGGTGGTCGCGGCGCAGGACGCGGAGTTTTTCGTCAAGCACGACGACGATAAGAAGCTGCGCAATATCGACCAGGCGCACAAGGATGCCAAGACCATTTACGACGCGTCGCTGGGCAAGAAGAAAAAATAACAGGGATGAACTGTGGAGTATGATCGTCGCACAATCATTGCGCGCCGAGGACGATCATGCCTGTCTCCCTTTCGATTGCGAAGAATGAACAGCTGACGCTGGAGCTGCTGTCCAATCTGGTGAACCGCCATGGCTGCATCACCGGCGCGACCGGCACCGGCAAGACCGTCACTTTGCAGAAGATCGCGCAATCGCTGTCCGATATCGGCGTGCCGGTCTTCATGGCCGATGTGAAGGGCGACCTGTCCGGCATCGCCAAGGCAGGTACGCTGGGCGAGAAGATGGGCAAGCGGCTGCAAGCCTTGCAGCTGGAGGCGCCGCAATGGGCCGGCTGCCCCGTCACCTTCTGGGACGTGTTCGGCCAGCAGGGCCACCCGGTGCGGGCCACTGTCTCCGATCTTGGCCCGCTGCTGCTGGCGCGCATGCTGAACCTGAACGATACGCAGGAAGGCGTGCTGCAGCTGGTGTTCCGCATCGCCGACGACAACGGCCTGCTGCTGCTCGACACCAAGGACTTGCGCGCCATGCTGCAGCATGTGGGCGACCATGCCGCCGACTACAAGACCAGTTATGGCAATATCAGCGCCGCCAGCATCGGCGCCATTCAGCGCGGCCTGATCGCCATCGAGGAGCAGGGCGGCGACCGGTTCTTCGGCGAGCCGATGCTGAATATCGACGACCTGCTGCAAACCGATGCGCAGGGCAAGGGCGTGGTCAACATCCTGTGCGCCGACAAGCTGATGAACGCGCCGCGCATCTATGCCGTTTTTCTGCTGTGGATGCTGTCCGAACTGTTCGAAAACCTGCCCGAGGTGGGCGATGTGGACAAGCCCAAGCTGGTATTCTTCTTCGACGAAGCCCACCTGCTTTTTGCCGAAGCGCCCAAGCCCCTGCTGCAAAAGATCGAGCAGGTGGTGCGCCTGATCCGCTCCAAAGGTGTGGGCGTGTTCTTCATCACGCAGAACCCGCTCGACATTCCCGACACCGTGCTGGGCCAGCTCGGCAACCGCGTCCAGCATGCGCTGCGCGCCTACACGCCGCGCGACCAGAAAGCGGTGAAGGCGGCGGCCGAAACCTTCCGGCCCAATCCCGCGCTGGATATCGCGCAGGTGATTTCGGAGCTGGGCGTGGGTGAAGCGCTGGTGTCCTTCCTGGATGAGAAGGGCGTGCCGCAAGTGGTGCAGCGCGCCTTCATCCTGCCGCCGGCCAGCCAGCTTGGCCCCATCGATGCCGGCGAGCGGCAAGCCGCCATGGCCGCATCGGTGGTGGCGGGCGTGTATGAAAAAACGGTAGACCGTGAATCGGCCTATGAGAAGTTGAACGGCCGCGTCGCCGCCAGCGCCACCTCCCGCACGGCCGATGACAGTCCCGCCACGGCCGGGCAGCGCGAGGTGCCCGCCGCCCAAGGCGCGCCGGCCACGCAGCAGGATAGCGCGGCCGGCGAAGGCGGCTCCTTGTTCGGTGATGTGCTGGGCGGCCTGTTCGGCAAGACCGGCAGGCGCGATACGGCGGTGCAGGCGCTCGTCAAATCCGCCGCGCGCAGCATCGGCTCCCAGGTCGGCCGCGAGATTATCCGCGGCGTGCTGGGCTCGATTTTGAAGCAGCGCTAAACGTTCGTGACCAATTGGATGGAGGCGCCATGTCGATTACGAGTGCCGATCAGACAGGGATTCATCGATTTAGCTCTGAGACGATCCGCTGGCAAGATGGCGATACGAGTAAGAGTGATCCGTTTTTCATTCTGGTCATAAATAGCATCGCGATTGAGCGGCCTTGGGGCTCGGGCATATATAAACCGGACATGAATGGCAGCGGCTTGGCTTCGTCGGACAATGCGCTCTTTGAACGTTGCGCCGAGTATCTTTATAAGAGCGTATTTGGCAAGTTGCCGGGACAGGCTGAAAAGATGCTTTCCAGGTCTCCGCACGCATCGAAGGTCAGGTTTCATTCCATATTCGTGTGTGGGCTGCTTGTGGACGGGGGAACGGCATTGGTTGGCGAGGAACTTGACTCCGGTTCGGGCCTGCTCAAACCTCGTCGTGCTGCCGTATGCAATATGCTGGCCTACCTGGGGGTGAATCCCGATGTGGTTTTCGTTGTGACGAACTCGCCCACGAATAAGCGTGCCAGCGCCATTCCTGCCAGTGACAATATGGCGACTGGCGGCGTAGCGACCACATATGACGGCAAGCCTTTTCTGCATTGCTACAGACATCGCATCCCAGGAATGGCCGCTATCCACGCAACGGACTCTATTGCACTGACGGGCGCGCATGAGTTCGGGCACGCATTTTCAAGCTTTCCGAATGCGTATATCGCCGATCTGTATGTTGATGGCGAGCAGGCCTTTAATCGCAAGGTCGGCCGCCCAATTCCGGAGGCATTTGCGTACTATGGCATGAAGCAGTTTGCCACGGATAAAGCTCGGGATTCACTCGGCTATCCGTCGCAGTGGCAGTCCTATCACTGTCAGTTGGAGGATGCAAACAACCCCGCATTGATGGATAATTTCTGGAGCGGTCAGCCTTCGCCTATGGCTTGCAAGAATGACTGGATTACAACGAAGTTCATGTTGGATCGCTTGGCCGCCAAAGTAGCGAGATGAAGGAGTCAGTAATGGTCGCACCACTACTACCACAGCAGCTTAAGGAAGCGCTTGCGCGTGGGTCGCAAGATGAACTCGACGAATTTCATCGGCTGGTGGAAAAATCGTGCCTTGAAGAGGTTCGGCCCCAGATCATGAACGTTCACGATAAAGAGCGTTTGCGGGAGCTTCGGGACAAACTGTTCCCGCAACGCGCGGTATCGGCGCAGCCAAAACGCTCTGCGCCTGGTTAAGATTGCCGTTGAGGTAACGGTAGTCCCTTTAAGCGGCCCAAGGCAGAGCCAGTGCTTTCGCCTGCTGGCCCGGCTGACGGCCGGCGTTGCCGGTCTTGGCCAGGTCGAGCTTGAAGACGGCGACGGCGTGGGTCAGGCCGGCAGCCTGCTCTTCCAGCGAAGCGGCGGCGGCGGCGGCTTCTTCGACCAGGGCGGCGTTCTGCTGCGTTACCTGGTCCATTTCGCAGATGGCCTGGTTGATCTGTTCGATGCCAGCGCTTTGTTCCTCGCTGGCCGTCATGATCTCGCCCATGATGACATTGACGTTGCTGATGCTCTTCAATACCTCGTCCATCGTGCTGCCGGCTTGATCGACCAGTTGCTCGCCCTTGTTCACATGCGCGACCGAATCGCTGATCAGCGCATTGATTTCCTTGGCGGCGGAAGCCGAGCGCTGCGCCAGATTGCGCACCTCGGCCGCGACGACGGCAAAACCGCGTCCCTGCTCGCCGGCGCGCGCCGCTTCCACCGCGGCGTTCAGCGCCAGAATATTGGTCTGGAAGGCGATGCCTTCGATGACGCTGATAATGTCCACCACCTTGCGCGAAGAGGCGCTGATGGCGCCCATGGTTTCCACCACCTGGCCGACAGCCGCGCCGCCGCGCGTGGCGGTTTCGGAGGCTGACATGGCGAGCTGGTTGCCGCGCCGCGCGTTCTCGACGTTCTGCTGCACGGTGCTGGCCAGTTCCTCCATTGAGGAGACGGTTTCTTCCAGCGAGCTGGCTTGCTGCTCGGTGCGGCTGGAGAGATCCAGATTGCCGTTGGCGATTTCCGACGAGGCCGAGGCGATGGTGTCGGCGCCGCCGCGCACATGGCCGACGATGTTGACCAGGCTGTCGTTCATTTCCTTGAGCGCCTGCAGCAGCTGGCCCGTTTCATCACTGGAGTGCACTTCGATGCGGCTGTCCAGATGGCCGGCGGCCACCCGCTGCGCCACCTGCACCGCCTGCGAAATCGGGCGCGAGATCGAACGCGTGATGGTCCAGGCGATGGCGATGCTGACGGCGACGGCCAAGGCCGAGAAGCCGAGCATCAAGGTCATATTGCTCTCATAGGACTGTTCGGCCGCCGCTTCGTCGCGCTGGCTTTTTTCTTTTTGATGGGCGCGGAACTCGTCGATGACTTCCTGCCAGGTTTGCGAAGCGGGGCCGGCTTTTTGCAGCAGGAGCTGGAGCGCTTCCTCGCGGCTGGTTTTGCTCAGGCTCAGGAACTGGTCGTTCAACTGGCGTGCAGCCGCCTGCTGTTCCTTGATCTTGGCCACCAGCGCCTGGCCGGCCGCATCCAGCGGCATGGCTTGCAGGGCGTCGAAGGCGGCATTGTATTTTTCGCGCGCCGTAGTGATTTTCGCAGCTTCACGCTTGGCGGTTTCTTCGTCCTGCAGCAGGGCCAAGGTGCGGATCACGCGCGAAACCACGTGGGTGGATTCCGACATCGTCTGCAGCAGTTCCATCTTCTTGATGTTGATGTCGACGATGTTGTGCAGGGATTTGTTCGAGTCGCGCATGCCTTGGATGCCGCACAGCATGACGCCGAGCAGCAGCACCAGCACGATGATATAGCCGCAACTGATGCGGGTACCGATTTTTAGATTGCCAATTTTCATGAGAACTTTTCCTAGTGTTGTCTTGCGCAAGTGTCTGGGATGGTGCGGCCTGGGATGCTGGCGCGAGTGTTGCCAGCCCAGGTAAGTGCCACCGAAACGAAGAGCGAACGCGGCACTATGGAATTCTCGGCGGGGCTTCGGGCGAGAAACTATGATTTCACACAAGAAATGTGGAAATTGGTGAGAATTTTACCTTGAGAATTCTGGAAAAAAATGTCCGGCAGCGGATTTTTTTGCCTAAGACAGCGATTTGTTGCAAAAAATATTAACAGTCGGGCATCGGACGTGGCGGTACGCGGAGCATCTGGCCGTCTTCCGGCAGGCCGCCGATGCTCCGGTAATTGCAGAGGAGGGAGTAGTACGCCCTTATTTCAGGCACTGGATTACGCAAATATACGGTTCGATCGCTCTTTGCTTCACATAGCCGTTCGAGTCGAGCGCGACGCGCTTGCGCCCCACGCTATTGCCTTCATTGCCGCCGATCGTGACCGCATAGTCGCCTTGCCCATCCCTGCCGCGCTCAACCACGACCGCCGAGTGGCTTTCATATGATTCGTGGGCGGACGCAAAGGAATAAGTCAGGGTTTGCCCGCTGCGGTTGTTGTGGATGAGATCGCCGATCTTGGGCGCATAGTCCGTCAGCGGATAGGCCCGGAACAGGCCGGTGTTGTTCTTCAGGTTCTGGATGGCCCAATACACAAAGCGCGAGTGCGCGTTCGATACTTTGAACTCGCCGGGAGCGGCGCCCGCCATCTGCATCAGCCAGGAGACGAAGACGGCGGACCAGGGCGTTTGCACGCCAGGAAAGCTCATGTCCAGCTCTTCCCAATAAGTCCGTATCTGTTCTGTAAGGGGGGATTGGGTTTCGTTATACAAGTGGTAGAGACCGAATTGATCGGTGGCGAGCTGCTTGAGTTTGAGTGCAAAGGGCGAGGCGCCAGCGGCGGCAGCCGGCGCTGCCGCCGGCTGGGGCAGGGCAGCCGGGGCGGCGGGAGCGACCAGGCTGGAAAAGGCGCCGAAGCTGCCGCTGGCAAAGTTATCTTCGTAATCGCCGTCTGCGCCTCCGTCCAGGCCGCAGAGCTTGCTGACGGAGACCTCTTGCCGGATATCGGGCTTGGTATAGGCTGCATGGCCAGCCCAGCCGTGCGATTCGGCGAGCCAGGCATATGTCGCCAGTTGCAGCTTATCCTTGATGGCGGCGCATACCCGGCCGGAGCCGTACACGCCGATCGGGTAGGGCGTCTGTCCCGGGTTGCTGGCCGCCAGGCCGGCCTTCACGCCCTGGAAGTATTGCGTGATCGGGCCGGCGACATCTTGCTGCGTGGCGTCGTAATCGACCGCGAAGTAAATCGCGCTGTCGGTGGGCTGGCCGACATTGCGCGCGTAGGCATAGGCGTGCTTGCCGTCCTGCTCCCCGCGGGCGCGGCTGAAATAATCGGCGGCGGTGGGGCCGTCCTCGTACACGGCGACGAGCGCGAGATTGGCCGAGAGCAGCTGGTCCGCCTCCGCAGGTGTCAGGCGCTTTTGCGGCTGCTTGGTGGTAAAGCTGTAGTAGCGGCAGACGAAGGCGATCTGTTCGCCCTGCAGGCAGGCTGCAAGGCTGCCGGTGTTCCGATTGGTTGAGATTCCGCGTGCCATATCATGCTCCTTTCCGAATCGTTAATGTCGCCCTGCGCCAGAACGTTAGCTTCAGAAATGTAGGATTAATCCTACGTAAAAAGTTTAAATGAGAAAAAATGGCAAAATTCTCACCCAATCTCACGGCGCATGGAAATACGACATGCAAAGTTCAGCAACGTTCACTACTCAAAAGCAAGTAGCGAGCGATTGTCATTCAATACAGAAGTGCACACTCACCGGCTGAGGATGTACGAACACGATTGACCTTGCTGCTTGGAAACGAAATACTGAGGCTTCCCCATCCTTTTATGGCAGCGCGACATGGCAACCGTTACTGAAGTGAAAAGCACCACCCTCTCCGGCCTCAACCACATTGACGCGCTGTTGGGCAATTTACCGAACTGGAATTACCTTACCTCCGGCGGAAATAACCTGTATTACACCTTCTCCGTGGCGGGCGGACTGGAAACCGGCAACAGCGCGATCCTGAGCGCGCCGCAGGCATTCAGCGCCGCCCAGCAGGCCGCCACGCGTACCGCATTAAACTATCTGGCGCAAATCACCGGCATCAAGTTCACGGAAACCAATGACACCGGCCTGGCGCAGATCCATATGGCCAACGCCAACATCAATGGCAGCAATACCACCGGGCTGGACAGCTCGCGCTACAGCTACTCCTACGACGGCAACAACAACGTCACCAAGTTCACGGCCGCCACCTACGTTTATCTGGACAACGCCGAATGGGCCGGCATGAATGCCAATCTCACGCCCGGCACGCAAGGCTACGAAACGCTGTTGCACGAGCTGGGCCACGCGCTGGGCCTGAAGCACTCCTTCGATGGCGCGATCCGCTTGCCGGCCGCCACCGACAATACCGCCTACACGCTGATGTCCTACACCCATGCCGGCGGTGCGCATTCGACCTTCGGCGAATACGATCTGGCGGCCCTGAAGTGGCTGTACGGTGGCGATGGCCTGGGCGGCGCCCTGGGCGTCAATTCAGTCGGCGGCGGCCGCTACATCACCGGCACCAGCCAGGCCGATACGCTGACCGGCGGCGCTGCTAACGATATGCTGGAAGGCGGTGCAGGCAACGATATCCTGGACGGCGGCGCCGGCATCGATACCGCCTTCTACAGCGGCGCGCGCAGCACCTACAAGGTGACGCAGACCGGTGCTTCGGCGTGGCAGGTGAGCGGCCTGGAAGGGACCGATACCCTGAAAAATATCGAACAGCTGCGTTTCAGCGACGGCACGGTTGCCATCGGCAGCAGCACGCCCATTACGCCCACCACGCCTGGTACGCCGCTGGTGGATACCATCGCGCCGGCTCGCCCGACGCTGGTGTTCACCAAGGACGGCACGGCGACCGCCAGCGGCAACCACCCCACCTTCAGCGGTGTGGCGGAGGCAGGCGCCAAGGTGGAAATCTTCAACGGCAGCACCAGCCTGGGTGTAGGCAAGGCGGCCGCCAACGGCAGCTGGAGCATCACGCCCGTGGCGCTGGCCAACGGCAATTACCATGTGACGGCACGCGCCACCGACGCGGCAGGCAATGTGTCGGAAGCCTCGCTGGCGAAGGACTTTGCGGTATCGAGCGCGCGCAACCTGACCGGTACGGCGGGCGCCGACCGGCTGGTGGCCACCAGCGGCGGCAACTACATCGACGGCGGCGCCGGCACCGACACCGTGGTGTACTCGGGCGCGCGCGCCAACTACTCGGTCGAGAAGACCGCCTACGGCTTCAAGGTGACGGACCTGTTTGGCAACGGCGGCAGCGACCTGCTGGTGCGCGATGAACGCATCCAGTTCAAGGACGTGATCATTACGCTCGATAACACCGGTATTGCCGCACAGGCCAATAGCGCCAACGTCCTCTCCTTCAACCAGGTGTCGGACGTCGATGTGCAGCTGGTTGGCAGCCATAAGCACGGCGGTCTGCACCTGCACGATCTGGCATAAGCCGGGCCGTTCCTTCAATCGCGCACACCGTCTGGTGTACGCGATTGCTGACGTTCACTCAGCAGCATTAGTGCTGTGGTGACGGAAAAACTCCCAAATGAGTTCATTGGCGTCGACCGCCTTGCTGGTGTGGCCGATGGGAAGTCCGATATTGAAGGGATCGGCGCCTGGCCAGGTATGGCCGCCGTCCTTGATGGTCACGAGCGACACGCGCTTGCCGCCCTGTACATGCTCGGTGATGGCAGCCGCGGTTGAGTCGCCCGCCACAGGCTGCAGTTGCCGCGTCTGCGCCGGACTCTGTTCCATGGCATTGATCTTCAGCCAGTAGTCGCGGGTGGCCGGCGCCGACAGGTAGGAGCCTGCCTTGCCGTCATACGACACGACGCTGTCGCTGGTCCCTTGTACCAGCATCACGCCGACCGGCAGGCGCTGTTGGTGGTGCTCTCTAACCGGCTCCGGCAGCGGCGCACCTACCGACGCAACAGCGGCAAACCGCTGCGGCATTTCCGCCGCGAGACGCAGACTGAAAAAGCCGCCGCGCGACAGACCGGTGGCATATATGCGGCGCGGATCGATACGATAATCGCGCTGCACAGCCGCCAGCACGGCGCGGACAAAGCCGACATCGTCCGTTCCCTCCTTATACGGCATGCCGAAACCCACATTCCAGTCATTCTTGATGCCTTGCGGGTAGACGACGATAAAGCCATGCCGCTCGGCCGTCCGGTTCATTTGCGTATAGAGCATTTGCTCGGCCGCAGTCATGCCTCCACCGGCGAAGTTCAGAACCAGGGCGAACTGCCGTTCTGGCGCGGCGGCATAGGTTGCGGGCGTGTAGACGATGTACTTCCGTTTTACGTCCTGGTACGTCAGCGACTGAACTTGGGACAGAACATGCAGGGGTGCCAGCAGGAGTGCGAGGCAGATGGCCAATTTTTTCACGGCGGCGCTTTCGATAAGAAGGAAGGCGCAGCGTAGCTTTGACGATGTCAAATGAATGTGAAAACCTGTCCACTCAGTACTGGCGGCTTTTCGGGATGTTCTTTGTCATCGGATCGGCAAGCATGGACGTATCGAAAAAAAGCCCACGAACCGAAATTCGTGGGCTTGCTTGCATAGTCAGTGTAAACACTGGCTTTGGGTGGATCAGCGCGGGCTCAGTTTCAATGGAACCAGGATGTTAGGCACGGTGCTGCCACCCTGTTTGGCGCGTTGCATCGGCGCGCGAGCGGAAGCCTGTTTCAGCGTGGCGGGAATCGGCACCGCGAGCATGTTTTTTTCTCCAACGAAGAATAAGGTCTTACCGTCCGGGCTAATGGTGCTGAGTGGCCATGGCGAGCAATATTGGTCGCCATTGCAGGTGGGCGCATCAGGGAGGTCGATGTAGCCCAGAATCGGCAGATCGGTACTGGTGACCATGCGGGTGCTGGTGTCGAGCACATAAATGCGTTGCGAACCGGTGTAGTTGGTGTATGACAGCGAGTACAGGCGCTTGCCATCCGGCGAAAAGACGGCCGCACGGCTAAAGTACGAGTCTGGGATGGCGATATTGCCGATCAAGTGGAAGTTCTTGTCCCACACCGAATAGCCATCGGTCACACGTTCGCCATGGAAGCTCTGTGCACTGGCGTACCAGTAGGCGATGCCTGCACCGTTAGGCTTGATGATCTGATCAGCGGTATCCATATAGCGCATGGTGTTCCCGCTGTCGTTGCTCTGATAACCGAGCAGCAGGCGGCTGCCGTCGCCCGATATGCCAAGCCCGGGACCCGATGCCACATAGAAGCTGCCACGGGACATTGGGATGCCGCCGTATTGACGGCTGACCAGATCAAAGTATGCCAGGCCACCTTCCGGATTGCCGCCCGAGCCTTGGAAGAACGCCTTCCCATTATTGGCCATTACCAGTGTCGGACTGGAATTGAGGGCGTAACCGTCGATGCGGCCACCTGGGGAGTACACATTGTTGTTCAGTACCCCGTCCGGCACTTTATAGCTGCCTTGCTCGGCCAGCGTAACAGGGTCGAACAGCACAATTTTGCCGCTGGTGGCGGTGGCCAGCAGAGAGGCGCCGTCTGGCGACATGGCAACCGACTCGATGGTCGGCAGCGTTGCGGAACTCACTTTCCATTCACCGCCGGCATAGGCGAAGCGCATGACCGAACCCAGGGTCTTGTTGGCGGTGTAGATGGATTGGCGTTCTTCGTCGTAAACAATACTGCCCTTGACGCCCGCTGTGGCGATCGCCTTGTAGGCGTAGCTGGTCGGCGCCACCACTTTCACGGAGGCCGTGCCAGTGCTCACGCCCAGCGCATTGCCGATGCTGAAGCTGGTAGTGCCTGAGGTTGCGCCGCTGACTTCCAGTTGCAACTGGGTGTCGTTGATGCGGGTAATGCTGTTGATCTGCGCGTTACCGCTCACTTTCAGCGCTTTCGGCAGATCCGGCACGCTGTCGAAACCGCGGCCGCGCAAAATCACCGTGCCGCCTTCATTCGGCAGGCGCAGGTGCGGGGCGGCGAAATTGACTTCGGGCAGATTTTTGTTCAGCGTAAAGCTGACCTTGTTTGCGGCTACCTTGCCGCTGGCTGAGCTGATTGTAACGTCAGCCTGGTAAGTACCATTGTGCGGTAGCTGCAGCATGGCGGCATTGTCGAGCACGACTTGGAGCTTGGTGCTGCCGGTGGTGCCGCTGGAATTGAGCAATCTGAGCCAGCTGGCGCCGCTGCTCGCGGTCCAACCCTGGGGTGGCAGGTTCGGCAGATCGATTTGCAGAGCGCTGGACTGTGCTGTGCTGCCGGTGCTGGCGCTGACATTAAAGCTGGTATTGCCTGAGATAGCCCAGGTCGCCGCGCCGACATTCAGCGTAACCGGTAGCGTCAGTGGCGTGGTCAGGTAACCGGAACGCAGTGTCAGCCGAGCCGAGTAGCTGCCGGCGTTGAGGTCGGCGGCAGAGGCGCTCAAGGTATAGCTGCGCTCGCCGGACTTGGTCAAGGCCAGCCAGCCTTTGCTGCTGTCGTTATAGTTGATCTCGCCGCTCAATTCGGTGGTCCAGGATGGCAGCGTCAGATTGACCACACGATTGCCGGCCGCGCCGCCAGCCGTGGCCGTGAAGCTGAAGCTGTTGACGTCGCTGGTGAATTGCGTTTGTGTGGTCGCGTCCGTCTGGACCGTGTAGTTGACGGGCACCTCGATCGTCCGGCCCGGAATACTAATCGACAGATAGCCGGTATAACTGCCAGGTGGCATAGGCTTGGTCGTCACACGAACGCCGCTGCCAGTATTGGCGGCGCTCATCCAACTGGCTGAGGTGGTGACAGTAAAGGTCGATACGCCAGGCGGCAACTGGACAGTCAGGTCCCGTACCAGCGTGGCGCCGCTGACGGCAGCGAGCGGCAGCGATGTGGGGCTGACGGACATGCCTTTGTTGACGGTGATCGTGTAAGGCACATTGGCTGGCGAGCCAGCGAAATGGCGCGCGCATTTGTCGTCCGCGCAGGCGAACAACTGCACAGTGCCGCGATACTCGCCGGCCGGCAGGCTTGATTTGGGATAGATGGTGAATTTGAGCTGGGTGCCGACAACCTGTTGCGTGACATGGTCAATCGATGTACCAAGGTCCAGCGCACCGGTATACACGGTTGCCGCGGTCGAGCCGTTGCTGGTGCCAAGGATGGCCTGACTGTTGATATAGCCACCTTCGTCGCCACTAAAGCGCAGCTCGTTGCGGTCGATGGAAACGCTGAATCCGGGGGAAGGGTCGGGATTGCTGGTGGTATTGCCGCCACCGGTTCCACCACCGCTGCTGCCGCCACCGCCGCCGCCGCATCCGCTCAGCAGCGCGACGCTGG
Organism: Massilia sp. erpn; assembly: GCF_024400215.1. Taxonomy (NCBI): domain Bacteria; kingdom Pseudomonadati; phylum Pseudomonadota; class Betaproteobacteria; order Burkholderiales; family Oxalobacteraceae; genus Massilia; species Massilia sp. erpn. The sequence continues at coordinate 6,063,059 of NZ_CP053748.1, read as the reverse complement.
CTAGGGCGGCGAACAGCGCAGCCTTGGCACCATAAAGTTGAATAGCCATTATTGAATTTATTAACGAGTTTGGGAAAACGTTAATTGTATCCTACTGATAGTGTCTACTAGGCAATTCTTATTGCTAAGCAATGGGAATTGGACTACCGGCTCGAATAGCGGGATCTTAAGTCTGGTTCAGTGCGCTATTTAGGCTGCGGCTGGCGCATTCGCCAGCCCCTCGCGCAGGAAACCGTCCCGCCGTGCCAGGCGAATCAGGGCAGGGGGCGCACTGAGATAGTGGTCGAACTGCGCGATCAGCGCCTGCAGGGGCGCGCTATCGAGGTGGGTTTGCAAGGCGGCAGCATCGGTATAGCGTTCGAACACCATGATCCGGTTCTCGTCTTCAATCGTGGTGAGCACTTCATATTGCAGCGAACCGGGTTCGGTGCGCGTATGCACCACCATCTGATCCAGTGCGGCCAGCAGGGTGGCGCGAAATTGCGGGCGGGCGTCGAATATGGCAAGCAGGTACATAGAAACTCCTTAAGTAGATGAAGCTGGAGTCTATGCAATCGGACGTGATGGTGGATTGTAAAAATGGGACTTTTCGCGCAAGCCCTTGATGATCGTTTGCGGCGTGCTGCCCGTCAGCGCGCGCGTCTCGTGAATAAAATGCGCCTGGTCGAAATAGCCCATGCGCAAAGCGGCGTCCAGCGCTGCCGTATCGGGTGCCAGCGTCAGCATGCGCATCGTGTGGGCAAGGCGGGCGATGCGGACAAATTGCTTCGGGCCGAGGCCGTAGGCGTCCGTGAACTTGCGCTGAAAGTGGCGGCGCGTCCAGCCCGAGTGTTCAGCCAAAGCCTCAATGCCTGTGCCGGGTGCGTAGTACAGCTTGTCGAGCAGGGCGTCCAGCGCGCGCCCGGGGCGGTCTTCATGCTGCCCCAACCGCGCCAGGAAGAATTGATCGAGCAGGGCGGCGCGGCTGGCAGGTCCATCCGCCAGCCGCAACTGATCGGTCAGCCGTTCGGCGCTGTCGCCCCAGATGGCCTGCGCCGGCAAGTCCTGGTCGTGCAATTCGGCCTGCTGCTGCGCGCAGAAATGCCGCAGGTAGCCGCTGCGAAAGCGCACGGCGACGAAGCCGAGATCGCCATTCTCTTCAATCGCCATGGCGCGGGTGCGCAGGCATAGGAGAACGGCCTGCGGCGCCTCTCGGCCATCCAGCAGGAAGGGCGTGCCGTAATGGAAGAAGCACTCCGCGCCGGTGCCGGGCGGGAGGCGGGGAGGAAGCTCATGCTTGCCTTCCCAACCCCAATAACGGTCGATATAGGGACGCAGTTGTGCGGTCGGACGAAGTTGCCAGCGGTGTGGGTGCATGACGGGATGTTAACCGATTCCGGGAACCCAATTGGCCCTGGCGTACCTGTTGATGTCGGAAACTTGGTGGCCCCATTCCTTACCGAATGTCCGGGTGTCCTGTGTATTTCCGCGAATCGAGATCGCGTGCTCGATGATCTGTGGGGATAGCTGGAGTACCGTGAACTCGGCCAGTACGGCGTCGAGAATGGGTTTGTCTTTGGGCCGTGGCACTTCTCCTGACCGTAACTCCATATAGGTGATGACGCTGATCGCCGGATTGCCGTAGTTTCCGAGCTCAACGGTTGCCTCGTGAACGCCGTTGAGCATATCGATGAAGATGTTTGTGTCGAAGAGGGTCAGGGCCATTCGGCCCTCAGTTGCTCTTGGTAGTCGAGGCCATCCTTAGGAATGTCCGTGCGATTCTTCCATAGCCCCTCAGCCGCCTTGAGTGCGGCGATGCGCCGACGGCGACGTTCCTCCTGCGGAGCGAGGGTAGGATCTGGATCGGTAGTCGGGGCTGGATGCTTGGCAAGGTCTGGCAGAGTGCTCATCAACGCCTCACATGATTCACGGCAGATAAAGACAGGGTAATGCAAAGGTATCCTGCACGGCGCATATGGGTGGCAGGCATCCTAAAAATGCGCGCTTGGGAGATGAGCCGACGGCCCGACTGCAATCGAGATTTTTCCCCGGACACCGTTGTTGGGACTTTCGAGCCGGGCGTGGGCGAGCGGAATGTCGGCCAGCGAATAGACGGCGCCAACGTGTGGCCGCAACTGGCCGCGCGCTACCAAGGCGCTCAACTCATCCAGCTTGCCGCGATTTTGTCTGGTGAAAACGAAGTGATAACTGGCGTTCTTGCCCCAGGCTTGAATAAGGTTTTGCGGCTGGGCGATGTCCACGATGCTGACAAGGCGGCCAAGCTGGGCGAGGGCGTCGGGGCTGCGCGAAAGGGTGTTGCCGCCGATGGTGTCGAACACGACATCGACGCCGCGGCCACCCGTTTCCCGCATGATGACGGCAACATAGTCCTCCTTTGCGTAGTCGATCAGCACATCGGCACCCAAGCTGCGCGCGAACTCAAAGTTTGCTTTGCGCACGGTGGTGAACACCCTTGCGCCCATGGCTTTTGCCAGCTGGATTGCCACGTGACCGACGCCTCCCGCGCCGCCGTGGATCAGAATGCTTTCCCCCACTCTGAGCGCCGCGCGCGCGACCAGGGCTTCCCACGCCGTCCCGCCAACCAAGCTCAGGCTCGCCGCTTCAAGATGGCTCAGCGAGGGCGGCTTTTTGCCGATAATGTTTTCGGCCGCTACGTGGTATTCGGCATAACTTCCTGGACCGTCAAAGATTTGCGGGGTGTACCAGACTTCATCTCCGGGAGAGAAGGCCGTCACGCCCGGCCCGACTTCTTCGACCACGCCAGATACGTCGTGGCCGGTAATGGCGGGCAACGGCACCAGGTCGGGATAATCGCCACGCCGGACCTGGTAATCCAGGGGATTGATGGAGCTGGCGTGTACCCGGACCAGGACTTGTCCCGCTTGCGGCACAGGCTTGGGCACGTCGCAAAGTTCGAACGATTCCGGGCCGCCAAAAGATTTCAGTAACATCGCTTTCATTGCAAATCCTTATTTCGTTAAAAAGGGATATCGGGAATTATCGATATTATTGGGTAAAAAATTACAGTTCTTTACCGATGATCTCGGCAAGAGCACTGATGGTTGCTTCGTTCCGCTTGTAATAGGTCCACTGCCCGATGCGCCTGGCTTCGACCAGGCCCGCGCGCTGTAGAGTTGCCAGATAATCAGACACCGTTGACTGCGACAGCCCCACGCCTTCTTGAATGCTGCTGACGCAGACGCCCACCGTCAGAACGTCGCCTTCGTCCTGCGGAGGGAAGTTTTTCGCCGGATCCTTCAAGCCTTTCAGGATTTCAAGGCGGGTACGGTTCGAGAGGGCTTTGAAGATTTCGAGCAATTCCATGAGCCGAGTATATCGAAATTTACCGATATGTCAATGCGGAAGCCGACAGCCGTCACGGTAATACCGCAGCAGGTACGGCACCGCAGCTCGCAGCCGCGAATGAAATCAGGCGTCGCTGATCGGCGCGGCGGCGGCTTCGGCGATGCCGCTGGCGGCCATGCTGCGGCAGTAGCTCTCCAGCTTTGCCGTGTCGCAATGGATCTCCAGCTTGTGCACGCGGCCCCAGCGCAGCTCGAATTCGTGCACGCCCTGGTTGGACCCGGTGCTGCCGTCGGGTAGGGCAAAGCGGTCCTTCCACGTCACGGTAGCCACCGTCCGCCACGGCCAGCCGGTGACGGCGATGGCATCGATATCGAACTTCAGCCCCGGCAGCAGCCGCGCCAGGCGCGCATACCATTGCGCTGTCGAGTTCATCGTATGGCGCTCGCCCGCCAGCGGGTGATGGCCGTGCATTACGTGACGATGTGTCGCCGCAAACTGCGGCAGTACCCGCTCATAGGCGCCGGCGTTGATGTCGCGGAAGGCGCGCCGCAGTTTGCGGCCAACGATAAAGTGGTACATGGCGCACTCCAATCTTTACACTGGAAAGATCTGTATAGTGCGATGGTATCTTTCTCGTGTCAAGATAACTTTATGGCCACAAAACCTTACCACCACGGCAATCTGCGCGACAGCCTGCTTGATGCCGCCGACGCCCTGCTGGCGCAGACCGGCGCCCAGGCGCTCACCTTGCGCGAGGTCGCCAAGGCGGCGGGCGTGTCGCATGCCGCGCCGTACCATCACTTTCCTGGCCGCGAACATTTGCTGGCCGCCGTGGCGGCACGTGCCTTCATCAAGCTGGCAGCGGCGATGGCCGCGGCGGATGGCGACAGTACGCGCGAACAAGGCGAGCGGCTGATGGATATCTGCGAGGTGTATGTGGAATTTGCCCGTGCGCGACCGGCGCAGTTTCGGCTGATGTTCGGGCCGCTGCTGGCGCAGAAGTCCCTTTACCCCGAATTGAAGCAGGCGGCCGAAGGCGCGTTCAACGTGCTGGTCGCGGCGGCCACGGCGTTCGATGCCGCACGCGGCCCGGAGCTGGCGCTGACCGGGTGGAGCCTGGCGCACGGCCTGGCGAACCTGGCGATCGACGAAGCGCTGACGGACTTGCCGATCGAAGTACCTGCGCCGTCCGTGCTGGCAAGGGCGATGGCGGCGCGGATGCTGGGACTGCGCGTCATGTTTTCCAGGGCGATATAGCCCCGCGTTCAGACTAATTCAGGAATCTTTCAGACCTTTTTGAAGGCGCGTTTGATACAAGACTGGCAGCGGCGCCAATATCCGGCCGCGCAGACTTTCTCAATCAAGGAGCCTTCATGCGACATGTTTATCGATTCGCCTTCGCCGCGCTGCTGATGCTGCAAGCAGCGCTGGCCCACGCAGCACCCGTCACGTACACCATCACCAGCAAGCTGGCCCGCGTCAACCTCAGTATCGAGCACCAAGGGTTTATCCAGCTCAGTGGGACGCTCAAGATCACGCCGGGCAATTTCGTGTTCGATAACGACGACTGGTCCAAATCATCGGTGCAGGTGACGATGCCGACCCGTACGCTGGATATGGGCGACGCCATGTGGAACCAGCAGCTGCGCGGCGACGAGAGCTGGCAGAAGCTGTTCAAGGCGCCCTACATCTCTTTCCGCAGCACGCGCCTGGAACGCAGCGACGCCACCCATGGCGTGCTGCGCGGCGAGCTGACGCTGGCGGGCGTGACCAAACCGGTGGTGTTGATGGTGCGCTTGAATAAGATCGGCCGCAACCAGGTCAACGAATTGCCTTCCATCGGCTTTACGGCGACCGGCACCATCAAGCGTTCAGAATTCGGATTGGACGCCTATCTGGACCTGGTCGGGGACGAATTGGCCGTGCAGATCCAGATGGAGGCGGCGGTGGGGCCGGACAAGGACGCGCCGCACCAAGCCGGCGCCAGCGCGCAAGGCGTGATGGCTCAGTGAAGCGGAGCCTGCGCCAGCGCCTTGCTGACTTCCAGCGCGATGTTCTGCTGGATCTTGAGCTTGTCGTTCCACGCGCGGTCGTACGACTCGGACCAGACCACCAGGCCGTCGCTGGTGCGCATCAGCCGTGCCGCGACGCGCAGCGTGGCGCCCGATTTGCGCACGCTGCCGTCGAGCACAAAGGCCACGTGCAGCGCCTTGCCAATCTCGCCTACCGCACCGCGCTTCTCCTTGTAATAGTAAGACGATGCGGGTGGCGCCACCGCCAGGCCGGGCACCTTACTGAGCTTGTCGATCAACTCCTCGGTCATGCCATCGGCAAACGGTTCCTCGTTCATCTCGTCTGTGATGTCGAGCAGCGGCAGCACGGCGATGGTGCGCTGGGCCGCAGCAGGCTTGGTCGCCAGGACGCCGCCTTGCCAGGCCAGTACAGTCAAAGCCAGCATGGCGGCCAGCGCTGCAAACATGGCGCCGCGCCGCCGTGGCCGCGGCACGGCGACGGATGGCTGCTCCCGCGTGTGGACAGCGGCGCCATCCGCCGGTGCAGGCGCCAGGTCGGGCGTAGCCGCAGCGGCGACCAGGGTCACTGCTGAGATCAGCCGGTAGCCGCGCCGTGGCACGGTGGCGATGTAAGTGGGACGTTTGGAATCGTCACCCAGCTGGCGGCGCAGCGCGGTGACGGCCTGATAGACCGAGTCCGGCGAAACGACCACGTCCGGCCAAACACGGGCCAGCAGCTGTTCCGCGCTGCGCACCTCGCCCGGCTGTTCGGCGAGGCAAAGCAGCAGGCGTAGCGTGCGGTCTTCCAGCCGTAGCTGCTTGCCGCCGTCCGTCATTTCTCCCGTGACGGGATCGAGGGTCCAGTTACCGATGCGTAGTGGCGTTGAGTGTGGTCGGTCCAAAGGCATGGCGCCCCAAGTTGGTATTTAGATAATTTGGCGATTATAGCAGCCGCTTACTGGTGCGCTGACCTCATCCGAGTCTTCAATTCGTGAATCGCCGAAGTGGGCGGGATGGAAATTACCTTTGTCTCGCGGCGTTCAGGAAAAAACCTTCCCAAAACAGCACGATCTGGTTCCTGTCTCGGAGGTAGATGAAATTTATGCCTACCGGAGATGCGCATTCGACTGTCACTTCCTGCACATAGTCCGGCAGCGGTAGGTGCTTCGGCTCAAAGTTGTATTGTTTGATGAAGTAGGAATAGAAGCGATGCCTCGTCACTTTGAAGGACGCATTCTTGCAATCGGCATCGTCAAAACGGACGTGCTGAGGCTCAATGAGCAATGTTTTTCCCACCAGCTTAGCCGCGTCTTCGTTCGATAGAGAGGTTGTGTCCTGACTGTCCAGCACCGCCGTGATCTTCCATGTGCCGACGAGCTTATGGTCCGCTTGCTGGGCATGCGCCGCCAGCGAAAGCAGGAGTGCCGAAAAGAAGAGTGCAGGCTTCATAAACGTGCCTCCTCAATTCTGGCGGAAGGGTGCGCTTTCTTCCTGCCGGCGTTGGATAAGTCCGCGAGCAACAACTCTTTGGCCGCCTATATTCGTCCGGATATTACGGGACATATTGACCGCCGCCTCTTGTAGACGGCCACGGTCAACAAGTGCCAGCGTGCCAGCAGCTCCGTTTGCGCCGGTGTTGAAGGTATAGCTCACCAGGGCATCAAATTGCTCCTGCGTGAGGGCTTGCCGAGTTACCTTACGCTTGACTGCGCGTTCGGCCTCCCGAATGGCCGCAGTGAACGAGATTTCGACCTGCGCCGTTGTGAGCGGACGGCGCAGTTCGGCCGCCGTGCAGGGACCCCGATGCACAAGGATGCCAATGCCATAGGTGCAGTTGCCCCGGTTTCCGCCCATGTCGTTATAGTAACCTCGTACCCGTTCCCGGCTACGGAGGCGGCGGCGAGCGGCAGCGCTCATGGACAGGCTGGTGTTTGGATTGACAGGGGCGGGAGCGGTAGCCATTTTGGTTCTCCAGTTCTGATTGGGGCGATGGCGCATTGAGTCCTCAATTTATCAGGGCTAGCCAGTGTTACACTGATATTTCTCAATGGAAATTTTGATGATGACCATGTTTCTGAAGATAGGCAGCTAGCGTGCAGGGATAGTCCAAATTTGGTGGCGGGAATCCTTTTACTAGATAGTAGGTGACGCGGAGTTCGAATCCGTGGATCGAGGCGTTATGAAGCGGAACGCTTGTCGATACGCGAAGCTGGGTGTGACCCATTGCGAGAGAGATATCTTTGAGGGTGGAAACTGCACCGAATCCGGTCTATTTCCGGTCTTTGTGGCGAACGGCCAGGCTAGTTGTTTGTGGATTTATGACAAGAGCTGGAAGCGAAGAATTTCTACACACCTTGTACGCCGGTTATCTGAGAGATACGATGGCGAGACGGAAAATATCCTGAGGATGCCTACTTGAACTCAAATCCTGCTGTTGCCGACCTTCGCGCATACGTTGCAAACTGCTTAGTGGCTGGGCAGTTCATGACAAATTACAATGGGTTCCTCCTTCGTGACACGTTAAAGTTTGAGTGCGAAGGTAGAGTCTTCACATTAAAGCAAAGCCGTTCCGTCGTCGAAAGAAAATTCAATGAGATGAAAGGAAAGTTCTGCGAAACTACGGAAATTATTGTTTCCAATGTAGGACGAAATGAAGTGCAAAAATGTCTTGCTGCGATTGATCGTATTTGCTGGCTTCTTTCGTTTGCCGGCTTATCGAAGGTGATGCGTTATGAGTATGAATATCCCGATGGTAGTTCCCTGGGAATGCAGGACGCAGTTTCCGGAACTGTTGAATTTTTCCGGCCTACGCTTGATTTGCGTGATGGCCGCCTTATCGCAGAATTTATTCAACAAACTTACCCTACTTATGTCATTCACGAACGACGGCGCCGATTGAATGTCGTCATTGATTATCTTTTGCAGGCAGAGCGTTCAAATCAGCCGACTGAGTGCAAGCTAATCTTTGCCTTTGTATTGTTGGAGAATTTGAAGGAAAGTTTTGCGCGTTCGAAATCAATACCTTACGTTAAGGGTTTTTTTCGAGTCTCAGATGCACCTAAGGCGCGTGCATATGGATTTGAAGAGCTATTGCAGTTGATGCTAAAAGATGTCGGAATGAGGCGAGGGCTGAAAAGAATAGTGAAGATTAGAAATGAAATATTGCATTCTGGACTATATTTGAAACCTCACTCCAAACGCTGGGCTGCTTATGAGCGCATTCATGATCTGCTACGAGAATATGTGTTACGACTGCTTGGGTATCGTGGTAATTATCTGACCTATGTAAGCGCTAGCAATTCCAGTAAAAAATTATAAATTTATCAATAAAATTTGCCGTCAAGCGCCGCTCCAAGTGAGTCAGAGGGGTGCGTAAGTGCAGAGTTGGATAGATTGCGGGGGAAGAGATAGTAGGCGCCCCAGCAAGAGGACACTAGCGCCTAACTAAGTTATTGACTGTGCCGTATACCTCCCCTTTGCTGGTTGACTGTCTCAGCGCGGCTTAGCTTTGCCCCAGCTTTCCTCCAGCAAGGCGATACATAATGTGGTTTGCTGCTGGTCATATATCCGTTGGAAGAAGGACACTCTTCCGTTCATTGTGTCCTTTAGGGACGCTCCGAAAGTATATATTTCCTCGTCATCTCGGCAGAGCAAGCGATCATGAAAGAGACTGTCAAATCTCACTTCCAAGTTTGGATGGCTGATTTTCAAATCAATCGCGTTGGGAGAGGTTTCGTTAAAATGTTCTTTGCTCGTGATTACACGAATCTTCCAGCTTTTGGTGCGTTCGTCCAAGAAGCGCCGCAGGAATTCAGGGGTTAAATACGGATCGGCAATAGTGAGCTTCGATGCAACTTCCTGTTTCAAATGATCTAATGGGTCCCACGATTTTCTTCCGTCAATTACGGCGGTAGGTGGAATCGTGGCGCTTGTTGCGCGAAGCCCCCCCAGGCCCTTGTATTATGTCCCATTCCATCACGTGGGCAAATTCCTCGCATCTAAACATTAGGCGCATGATTCCTGCCTTGGGCAAGACGAGATCAACACCTCGCCATTCCATATACATCCCGTACCGCGCATTTTGGGGGGGAGGTGGCTCTAAAGGGATAGCCTCCTGTGCATCAAGCTGCAGTGATAAGGTCGCGTTGGTAATGGTTTGCCCTACAGGAAAATCGAGCAAGCAGATGTAGGTGGCACGCAATTTGTAGGGAAATACTGGGACCGAAATGCTCCGTGTAAAGTTGACCGCATGAAGTGTTAAGCGGCCATGAGTAGCGGTAGTCACCTCTTCAGCTATGAACATCTTGCATGTAATCATTTTGTCATCCCAGAAATTAATATTGCATATAAATTATAGGGGTGGACTCAAAAGAAGTGTAATGCGAGCTGTTCGGCAGACCTGAAAGTTGGCGGAGGTCGGGAGGGGAGGGCTTCCCAGTACCTGTCAAGCAGCAAATGTCTGCCATCAATGCTGATATCGCTGCGACAAAACCGTCGCGTCGTTACTCAGTGGAGACTGATAGGAGGGTGGGGATTCTCTAGAGGTGACCAGAGAGCGACCAGAAACAAAAAAGCCCACGAACCGAAATTCGTGGGCTTCCTTGATAATTCTTGGTAGGCCGTGCGGGATTCGAACCTGCGACCAACGGATTAAAAGTCCGCTGCTCTACCAGCTGAGCTAACGACCCAAAGGTATGAAACCTTGGCTTCTTTCGAGTGGTAGGCCGTGCGGGATTCGAACCTGCGACCAACGGATTAAAAGTCCGCTGCTCTACCAGCTGAGCTAACGACCCCCGAAAGAAGCGAGATTATAGGATGCCCAGGCGACCTTGTCAAATGCCTCTTGGCATCTTATTGGCGCCGGGACAGCGCTCCCGCCGGCTTATTTGCCGCGCAGGCGCTCCTTGGCGGTGGCGGCGGCTTCCGATTCCGGGTACTGCTTGATCAGTTCGGTCAGCGTCTTCTTGGCATTGGCCACGGCTTTCAGCTCGGTCTGGCAGCTGGCGATGTTGAGCATGGCGTCGGCCGCTTTCGGGCTGTCGGGATAGTTCTTCACCACGGCTTGCTGGGCCAGGATGGCGGCCTTGCAGTCGCGCTGGGCGTAGAAGGCGTTGCCGAGCCAGTATTGGGCGTTGGCGGCGTAGCCCGACTCAGGATAGCGGCGCACGAATTCCTGCAGCGAGATGGCGGCGTTCTTGTAGTCGCCGTCCTTGAACAACTGCAGGGCGGCGTCGTAGGATTTTTGTTCGGACAGGTCGACCGAGGCGGCTTTGCCGTCGATCGTGACTTCGCGCGGTTCCAGCTTGCGCAGGCGGGCGTCGAGGTCGGTGTACAGGTCGCGCTGGCGTTTTTGCACGGTGGCGATGTCGTTGGCCAGGATTTCGATCTGGCCGCGCAGCTTGGCGATTTCCTGCAGGGTTTGTTCGTGCTGGGCTACCAGGTCCAGGGTCGAGCTTTTGTCGGTCTTGGTTTCCAGACGGGTTTGCAGTTCGCGCGTGATGTTCTCTACCTTGGCGCGCAGGTCGAGGATGGCTTTGCGGGCTTCGTCGTCGTCGAAGATGCCGGCTTGGGCCTGCATGGACAGGGCGGCGAGCAGGGCCAGCACCAGGGCTTTGGGAGTGAATTTCATCATGGTTGGGACGCTTTCAGTTACAGGTTCTGGCTGTGGAAACGGGGCAGGGCGCAGTAGACACTGCGCGCCGCCCCGTATTATTGCCTGTTACTTGAATCTGCTGACAGATTACTTGTAAACGATGTCGGCACGGCGGTTTTGCGACCATGCTTCTTCGTTGTGGCCTTCAGCCTTTGGTTTCTCTTTACCCAGCGATACGGCTTCCACTTGCGCTTCTGGCACGCCCAGGGTGGTCATCGCTTTACGCACGGCTTCAGCACGTTTCTGGCCCAGGGCCAGGTTGTACTCGGCGCCGCCGCGTTCGTCGGTGTTACCTTGGATCAGGATGGAGCGCTTGCTGTTTTTGGACAGGTAAGCGGAGTGGTTTTCCACCACTGGCTTGCCGTCGGCGCGCACTACATAGCTGTCGAAGTCGAAGTACACGCTGCGGTTAGCCAGCACGCCTTTTGGATCGTCCAGTGGATCGATCGATTGGGTTTGCACTGGGGCGACGGTACGGGTGTCAGCTTGTGGTGGAGCGACTGGCTTTTCCACGACTGGCGCTGGTGCTGGTTCTTTTACTGGGGTGCTCGAGCAAGCTGCCAGCAGGGCGGCACTGGTGATGAGGAAGGCTGCACTTTTTACGTTACGCATTTTTGCTTCTCCTGGTCATTGTTAAACAAACTACTGCTTTACTTCATGAAAGGACCCCAGGTGGGCTCCTTGATATTGCCCGCTTGAGTGGTCAAGCGCTGCTTTACTCGGCCGTCCACCGACACCACGGCGAGCGACTTGCGGCGCGCCGATTCGGTCGCGTACAGAATGTACTTGCCGTTCGGCGAGAAGCTTGGCGATTCATCGCTGGTTGTGTCAGACAGGCGTTGCTCCTGGCCGCTTGCCAGATCCAATACAAAGAGCTGGAAGTTGCCGCCGTCGCGCCGGGAAATGTAAGCCAGCGTTTTTCCATCGGAGGAAATGCGCGGGCTGATGTTGTAGCTGCCGCTGAAGGTGACGCGCTGGGCATCGCCGCCGTTCACGCTCATGCGGTAGACCTGCGGGCCGCCGCTGCGGTCGCTGGTGAAGTAGATGGACTGGCCGTCGGCCGAGAATTGCGGTTCGGTGTCGATGCCGGAGCTGCTGGTCAGGCGACGCAGGCCGCTGCCGTCGGCGTTCACGATATATACCTGGGTATTGCCGCTCTTGGACAGGGCCACGGCCAGGCGCTGGCCATCGGGCGACCAGGTCGGGGCCGAGTTGCTGCCTTTTTCATTGGCCACCACCACGCGCGCGCGGGTGACCAGATTCTGCACATACACCACCGGCTTTTTCTGCTCGAAGGAGACGTAGGCGACCTTGGTGCCGTCCGGCGACCACGATGGCGAAATGATCGGTTCGTTCGAGCTCAGGGCCAGTTGCACGCCTTCGCCGTCGGCATCCGCCACTTCCAGGCGGTAGGAGCGGCCTTGCTGCGTGACGTAGGCGATGCGGGTGGCGAACGCGCCTTTCACGCCGGTCAGCTTTTCATAGATGTCGTCGGCGATCTTGTGGGCCGACAGGCGGGTGAACTGCGGCGTAGTGGACTGGTCCAGCTGCGACAGCTTGGACGATTTGATGGTGTCCATCAGCTTGTAGCGCACGTCGAAGGTGCCGTTGGCCAGCTTTTGCACGCTGCCCACCACCAGCGCGTCGGCGCCGCGCGCTTTCCACGCGCTGTAATCGACGTTCGCGGCATCCGAAATGGTGCCGGCGTCGATGATCTTGAACACGCCGCTGCGTTCCAGGTCGGCCTTGATGATGGCGGAAATCTGGGCCGGAGCCACGCCTTCGTCGGCGAAGGCGGCGATCGCCACCGGGATCTGGTTGCTGCCGACGCCGGAAATCTCCACGCGCAGCTGCGCATGGGCGGTGCCTGCCAGGCCGGCCAGCATGCCGGCGGTCAGAAAGAGGACATTCAGTTTTTTCATGGTTCGCATCAAGGTAAGTCTTTCATATTGAACACCAGATCAAGATCTCTTTCCACTGTGCCATCCTTTTTCTTTGGCAAAGGTGAAGATTTGTTGATGGCGTTTTCCACAGCGGCATCGTAAGACGGGTTGCCGCTACTCTTGATCTTTCGGACCGAAATAATTTCCCCAGTTGGCATCTGCGAGACGCGGAAGACGGCTTCGATATCCTGCTTGGCGCCGCCATAAGCGACATTGCTTTGCACCTTGGCGCGCAGCGCGGCCAAGTAACCGCCGTCGACGCGCGAGCCGGTGGATTTCGCCGCCGTGCCGGTGGAGCCGGTGCTGCCGTTGCCGACCGCGCCCGTGATGCGGCGCATTTCCGCCTCACGGTTCTTGGCCAGCTTGTCGGCTTCCTTCTTCTCGGCCAGCTTCTTCGCCTTTTCCTCGTCCAGCTTTTTCTTCTTGTCTGCTTCTTTTTTCTCTTCGGCCAGGCGCAGTTCTTCCTGCTTTTTCTTTTCCTCGGCCAGTTTCTTCTTCTCTTTTTCGTCTTCCAGCTTTTGCAGGCGTTTTTCTTCCGCCAGCTTGCGCTCTTTCTCTTCTTTTTCTTTTTTCTTCTTCTGCAAGGCGATTTCAGGATCGGGCTGCGGCGGCGCGATCTTTTCCGGCGGCGGCGGGGCTTCCACCGGCGGCGGGGTAGGCGTTGGCTCCGGCTGCGGCTCGGGTTCAGGCGCCGGTTCCGGCGGTGGCGCGGCCGCCTGGGTCGTCATATCCCATACCTCGGCTTCCACCGCCACTGGTTCCGTATTCTGCCAGCGGATGCCGCCCCAGAGGAAGAAGAACAGCACGGCGTGCATCGCCACGGCCAGCGTGAATGCGCGCCAGCCGTTTTGCCGCTTGGGTACCCGGTATGGGCCGCTTGCTGTTGCCGGTTTCGTCGCCATGCCTTATTTCGTCGCCAATCCAACGCGCACGATGCCCATCTTTTTCGCTTCCGAAATCAGCTGGATCACATCGTCGTACTTGCTTTCCTTGTCGCCGGCGATCAGCACCGGGTACTCGGGATTATCCGTATGCAGGGTTTTCAGTTTCTTCACCACCGCATCGCGGTTGGGCGCGGTTTCCGGCGCGTCGGCGTTCTTGCCGGCGATGCCGATCGACAGCGCGCCATTCGGCTTGATCGAAATCTGGATATAGGAGTCGGGCGGACGCACGGCCTTCTCGGCGTGCGGCAGGTCGACCGAGCTGGGATTGTTCGAGCTGGGCATCACCATGAAGATGATGAGCAGGCACAGCATCACGTCGATATACGGCACGACGTTGATCTCGGACTTCAGCTTGCGGCCGCCGCGGCTGCCGCGCATGCTGCTGGAGAAGGAAGAAGCCATGGCTTGCCTGTCCTCTTAGCGCGACTGGCGTTGCAGGATGTTCGAGAATTCTTCCACGAAGCTCTCGAAGCGGATCGCCAGACGGTCGATGTCGTGCGAAAAACGGTTGTACGCGACCACGGCCGGAATCGCCGCGAACAGGCCGATGGCGGTGGCGATCAGCGCTTCGGCAATGCCGGGCGCCACGGCCGACAGCGTGGCCTGCTGCACATTGGCCAGGCCGCGGAAGGCGTTCATGATGCCCCACACGGTGCCGAGCAGGCCGATATACGGCGACACGGAACCGACCGAAGCCAGGAAGGCCAGGTGGGCTTCCAGCGCATCCATCTCGCGCTGGAAGGCGGCGCGCATGGCGCGGCGGGCGCCGTCCAGCACCGCGCCCACGTCCAGCGATTCGCGGCTGTTGGCGTAAGCCTGTTTGCCCTTGATGAATTCGCCCATGCCCGCTTCGAAGATGCGCGCCAGGGCGCCGCTGCTGGCGCGGTTGCTGCCGGCGCTCTGGTGCAGGGCGTGCAGATTGCCGCCGGCCCAGAAGGTTTTTTCGAATTCGATGGTCTGGCGGCGCGCCGAGCGCACGTCGAACAGTTTCTTGAAGATGTAAGTCCAGCTGATCAGCGAGATGCCGAGCAGCAGCGCCATGATCAGCTGAACGATCAGGTGCGCATTCGAGATGAGGGCGATGAAGGAAAGGTCTTGGGTGACGTTCATTGGATCTCAGTCTGGATAGATAGGGGCGGGCGGGCCTTAGAGCACAAAGCCGCGCATGCGGGCGGCGACATCGTCCGGCACAGCGCGCGGACGCAGGGCGGAATCGACGCAGCCGATTTTCACGCGCGCCGTATTCAGCAGGGCGCCGCCGGTCCTCGCCTCTTGCACGACGACGAGGGAAGCGCGGCCCAGCTTCTCGATTTTGAGGGACAAGTGTAGTACATCGTCCAGCTTGGCCGGCGCGTGGTAATCGGCGCTCACGCTCTTCACAACAAACATGGCATCTTGCTCCTGGAGCAGCTGGTGTTGACCAACGCCGATCGCGCGCAGCCACTCAGTGCGCGCGCGTTCGAAGAACTTCAGGTAATTTGCGTAATAAACGATTCCGCCGGCATCCGTGTCTTCGTAATAGACACGCACCTCCCAGTTGAACTCTGAAGACATGTTTGTTTTGCTACAAATGTAATTGGGCAACATTTTACGCGATTTTTATCAAGAAAGTCGCTTAAAAATTGCTTATTCCGAAAAACTGCCCAGTAGAACTGATTGCTGTGTAAACGCCAATAAATGTAACAATCGCTTACGTTTCCACAGTGTAAAGCCCATTCTAGCCGCGTTTGATGTTAAATGGCGAGAAACCCTGGCAAGTTGGCATCAGTTCGATCAGGTTCACATTGATGTGCGGCGGCAGGGTGGCGATCCAGTAGGCGGTGGCGGCAATGTCCTCGGCCGTCAGCGGCTGGGTGCCTTCATACACCTTGGCGGCGGCCGCGTCATCGCCCTTGAAGCGCACATTGGAGAACTCGGTGCCGCCGCACAGGCCGGGCGCCAGATTGGTGGCGCGCACGCCGGTGCCGATCAGGTCGGCGCGCAGATTGAGCGTGAATTGCTCGACGAAAGCCTTGGTCGCGCCATACACATTGCCGCCCGGGTAGGGATAGTGGCCGGCCACCGAGCCGAGGTTGATCACGGTGCCGCGCCCGCGTTCCACCATGCCGGGCAGCACGGCGCGCGTCATCGTCACCAGGCCGGTGCAATTGGTGGCGATCATGGTTTCCCAGTCTTCCAGCGGCGCTTCATGGGCCGGTTTCACTCCCAGCGCCAGGCCGGCGTTATTGATCAGTACATCGATTTCCTGCCAGCCGGCGGGCAGGGCGGCCAGCGTGGCGTGGATGGCGGCCTTGTCGCTGACGTCGAGGGTGAGCGGCAGCGCCAGCTCGCCCAGTTCGGCGGCCAGGGCCTGCAGGCGGTCGGCGCGGCGGCCACTGAGGATAACCTTGTGGCCCTGGGCGGCGAAAGTGCGCGCCATGGCGGCGCCGAAGCCGGCCGTCGCGCCGGTGATGAAAACGATCATGGAGCGGTCCTTGTGGATAGGTGAATGCAAGGGAAATTGTAGCCGAAACGCCAGTATTTCCGGGACTTGCCATGCTGTTATCGCTTTTCTTGCTCTAATCAGGCACATCACATACAATTTGCGCTCCATTACGTCTCACGTAACTGGCGAAAAGCGGATGCGGCGCGCTGGGCGCGACATCGGCGAAAGGTGGACATCCACCGGGGAACGTGAGAATTTCAACAGCCGTTCGCCTGGGCAGCCTATCGATGGACTCGTGCGAAGAGGCTGCCTATACCCTATCCGGCTCCCCTCATTCGATCCAACCTGCCAGTAATACTCTCAATTGGAGTTTTTTCATGTTTGCAAAAGATCACACCCTCGCCAACGTTGACCCAGAGCTGTTTGCCGCCATCCAGAACGAGAACGTGCGCCAGCACGACCATATCGAACTGATCGCGTCCGAGAACTACACCTCGCCAGCCGTGATGCAAGCCCAGGGCTCGCAGCTGACCAATAAATACGCCGAAGGCTATCCCGGCAAGCGCTACTACGGCGGCTGCGAACACGTGGACGTGGTCGAGCAGCTGGCAATCGACCGCGTGAAGCAGCTGTTCGGCGCCGAAGCGGCCAATGTGCAGCCGAATTCCGGTTCGCAAGCAAACCAGGGCGTCTTCTTCGCCGTGCTGAAACCAGGCGACACCATCATGGGCATGTCGCTGGCCGAAGGCGGCCACCTGACCCACGGCATGGCTCTGAATATGTCGGGCAAATGGTTCAACGTCGTGTCCTACGGCCTGACCGCTGAAGAAGACATCGATTACGACGCCATGGAGCGTCTGGCCCACGAAAGCAAGCCTAAGCTGATCATCGCCGGCGCTTCGGCCTTCTCCAAAAAAATCGACTTCGAGCGCTTCGCCAAGGTGGCAAAAGCCGTTGGCGCCTACTTCATGGTGGACATGGCCCACTACGCCGGCCTGATCGCCGCCGGCCTGTATCCAAACCCTGTGCCGCACGCCGACTTCGTCACCTCGACCACCCACAAATCCCTGCGCGGCCCGCGCGGCGGCATCATCCTGATGAAGGCCGAGCACGAGAAGATCATCAACTCCTCGATCTTCCCAGGCATCCAGGGTGGCCCGCTGATGCACGTGATCGCCGGCAAGGCCGTCGCCTTCAAGGAAGCGCTGAGCCCTGAATTCGTGGAATACCAGAAGCAGGTGATCAAGAACGCCGACGCCATGGCCCGCACCCTGATCGAGCGCGGCCTGCGCATCGTCTCCGGCGGCACCGAGTCGCACGTGTTCCTGGTCGACTTGCGCGCCAAGAACCTGACCGGTAAGGAAGCCGAGGCGGTGCTGGGCCAGGCCCACATCACCTGCAACAAGAACGGCATCCCGAACGACCCGCAGAAACCTTTCGTCACCTCCGGCATCCGCCTGGGCAGCCCGGCGCTGACCACGCGCGGCTTCAAGGAAGCGGAAGCGGTGCAGGTTGCCAATCTGGTGGCCGATGTGCTGGATAATCCGAACGACGCCGCCACCATCGAGCGCGTGAAAGCCGCTGTGAAGGTCTTGGCTGACAAGTTCCCAGTTTACGCCTGATCGGGCGGTTGGTAATATCGGGGCGCCGGGCCGGAAGGTCCGGCGCTTTTTCATTCTTTATATAGCGCACACCCTATGAAATGTCCGTTCTGCCAGCACGGCGAAACCCACGTCCTCGATACGCGTGTATCGGAGGAGGGCGACGTCATCAAGCGCCGCCGGCGCTGCGGCAACTGCGACAAGCGCTTTACCACCTATGAGCGCATCGAGCTGATGATGCCGTCGGTGGTGAAAAAGAACGGCAACCGCACCGACTACGACCCGGCCAAGCTGCGCGGCAGCCTGTCGCTGGCTTTGCGCAAGCGTCCGGTGGCGGCATCGGCGGTCGATCTGGCGATACAGTCGATCGAGGAAAAGCTGCTCACCAGTGGCAAGCGCGAAGTCGATTCCGGCTATGTGGGCGAGCTGGTGATGCAGGAGCTGCAGCGCCTGGACAAGGTCGCGTATATCCGCTTCGCCTCCGTGTACAAGAACTTCGAAGACCTGACCGAATTCCAGGACGCGATCGAAGAAGTCGGCCAGGGCCGCAAGCCGCGCCAGGGCTGATCTCTTACATTCCATTTGCAAGTCTCGGGCGCAAATTTCATGTGGAAATTTGCGCCGATCATGCCTGCCTTTGCGCGGGCGCAAACCCGCGCCTGAGCTAGCTGCTAACTTTCCTGTATCGGGACGGGAGGCGGATCATGGGCACTCGGAAAATGACGGCCGCAGCTGGCTTCAGCCTGCTGGAAGTGCTGGTAGCGATGCTGCTGCTGGCGGTGGGCGTGATCGGCGCCTCGGCCATGCAGCTGCATGCGGTACGCACCCGGCACGAATCGGCCATGCTGTCGGCGGCGCTGCAGATGGCGGCCGATATGGCCGACCGCATCCGTGCCAACGCCGTTTCGGCTTCCCTCTACCTTGAACTTGACTACGAGTCGGCGCGCGAAGGCGCGCCGCCGCTGCCTGCGCGCCAATGCCGCGCCGCCGCCTGCACCAGCGGCGAAATGGCGCGCTTCGATACCTACCAGTTCCGGCGGCTGGTGCATGACAGCCTGCCCGGCGGCCGCGCGCGCATCTGCCGCGACACCGCCACCTGGGCGGCCGGGCGGCCGCGCTGGGAATGCAGCGGTGCGGCGGGCGCGCCCTTGGTGATCAAGCTTGGCTGGCACACCCGCAATCCCGACGGCACGCCAGTCCTGGAGGCAGCGGGAGAACAGCCGCCGGCCGCGGTGCTGGTGCTGGCCGGGGTGACGTTATGAGCAGGCATTGCACCGGCCGCGCCGCCTGCGCTGGCATGGGGCTGGCCGAAATGATGGTGGCGCTGCTGCTGGGCATGGTGCTGGCGCTGGCCGCCGCGGGCATGCTCGTGGCCAGCAATGCGGCGTATGTGAATCACGGCGCCCAAGTGCGGCTGGACGACGGCGGCAGGCTGGCGCTGGCCTTGATCGGCCAAGCGCTGCGCCAAGCCGCTTTCGTCAACTGGGAATCAGGACAGGCGCCCGGCGTGCCGCAGGACCGCAGCGCCAGCATTGCCGGCCTGGACGCGCACATCTTGCCACGCGCCAGCCAGGCCATCGATGGCGCGCGGCCAGGGGGCGTCAATGGCAGCGATGTGCTGGCGCTGCGCTTTGCCGGTTCCAGCGCCGGTTCCGGCGGCGCGGCGGCGGATGGTTCGATGCTCAATTGCGCCGGCTTTGCCGTGGGCGGCGGCGTGTCCGGGGCGGAGCAGGGCTGGAGCATTTTCTATGTGGCGCTGGCGGCTGATGGTGAAGCCGAACTGCGCTGCAAATACCGGGCCGATGCCGGCTGGACCTCCGACGCGCTGGTGCGCGGCATCGATACTTTCCAGGTGCTATATGGGCTGGATACCGACACGCCGCCTGACGGCATCCCCAACCGCTTCCTGAATGCGACTGAAATCAATGCGCTGGACGAGGCGCTGGTGCTGGCGGCCGGCAGTGCCAGCGAACGGCAGCTTGAACGCAATCGCAAGACCCATTGGAAGCGCGTTGCCAGCGTGCGCGTGGCCTTGCTGCTGCACGGCGAGTTTGCCTCGCGTCCGGCTGGGCCGCCGCTGCGCTATGCCTTGTTTGGACCGGAGTATGCGGACGAGCCGGGTGCCTTGATCGATGAAGCGGCCATGCCGAAATCGCTGCAGGAACGTGCGCGGCGCCTGTTCGCCATTTCGGTTGTCTTGCGCAATACCGGCAAGGGCTGAGGCATGCGGCGCAAGCGGGAAGCCGGCGCCACTCTGCTGGTTGTTTTGCTGATGCTGGCCGGGATATTGCTGTTGGGAGCATCGGGTGCGCAAATGGCCTTGCAGGACGAGATGGCGGCGCGGGCCGGGCGTGACCGGCTGGTGGCTTTCCAGGCTGCGGAGGATGCATTGATGGACGCGGAAAAAGATATCGGCGGCGCGCCCGGCGTCCCACCCGAGCGCAGCGCGCACTTCAGCGGCGACGGCAGCGCCTTCACAGCCGATTGCGGTGGCGTGGCGTCGGCCGCAGGCCTGTGCCACGGCATGGAGGGCGAAGCGCCCGCGTGGCAGAGCGTGGACCTGGCCGCGGCGGGCGTACCTTTCGGCCGCTTTACCGGCGCCGCCATGGAAACCGGACGCGGCACGCTGCCGTTCACGCGTCCCCGCTATGTGATCGAGCGCCTGCCATACCGCTTGGCTGGCGAGGAGGCCGCCACGCCGCCGCATCACTACTACCGCGTGACGGCGATCGGCTTTGGGCCGCGCCCGAGCGCCGAAGTGGTGCTGCAGGCCACGCTGGCGGACAAGGCCGCGGTGCGGCTCAGCTGGCGCGAGGTATCCAACTGGCGTGAATTGCACGAAGCGGCAAAGCGCAAATAGCTTGAAAGGGAGGGGCGCCATGCGCAGGCAAGGTTTTTCGCTCATTGAAATGATGGTCGCGCTGACCATCCTCGCCATTGTCGCTGGGGCCGCGCTGCCGGCTTGGAGCAGCGCGGTGATCCGCGCCCGCCGCATCGAGGCGCAAGCCTTGCTGCTGGCGCTGATGCAGCAGCAGGAGCGCTACTTCACCCAGCACAATACCTATATCGCCTTCTCGTCCGGTGCCAGCGATCCGGCGGCGCGCCAGTTCCAGTGGTGGACGGGACGCAAAGCCGAAACCAGCGCCTACGAGGTGGAGGGGCGGGCCTGCGAAGGCGAGGAAATCCGCAATTGCATCCAGCTGGTCGCCACGCCCGGCACGCGGCGCGTGGACGCCAGCTTCAAGGACCGCCAATGCGAAGCCTTGACCTTGACCAGCACCGGCCTGCGCCTGGCCTCCGGTCCGGCCCGACAATGCTGGCGCTGAAAGGGCGGCGTCCCGGTTTCAGCCTGCTCGAATTGCTGCTGGTGCTGGCCGTCGCAACGCTGCTGCTGGGCATCGCCACGCCCAGCTTCCGTTCCGTCATCGAAGGCCAGCAGTTGCGCGTTGCCGCCGCCGATCTGCTGTCGGCCATCCATCTGGCGCGCTCGCAAGCCATTGCACGCGGCCGCACGGTGACGCTCGCGTCCAGCGGCGGCGACTGGACGCAGGGCTGGCAGGTTTTCATCGACCGCAACGCCAACCAGCGCCGCGATGCCGGCGAAGAGCTGCTGGTGCGCCACGATCCCCTGCCGCAAGGCTTGCGCAGCGATTCGAAGTTTTCCTCGCCCGCAAGCCCGCCCTATATTGCCTATAATATGGCCGGACGCGGTTGCGCCGCCGCCAACAGCCAGGCCGCCCGCTGGGGTGCGCTGACGCTGGAATTGGGCGGCCAGCGCCGCCGCATCGTAATCAATATGCTGGGCAGGGCGCGCTTATGCGACCCGCTCGGCGAACCGGCCGCCTGCGGCGCAGCGGCCCCTTAGGCAGAGAAGATGAAGATTGCAAGCGATCTGGAAGGCATGCGCCTGGCCCTGGAATGGGCGGCGAAAGGCTTGTACACCACGTCCCCGAACCCGCGCATCGGTTGCGTGATCGTGCGCGATGGCGAGGTGATCGGCGCCGGCGTGACCCAGGCCGCAGGCCAGGACCACGCCGAAATCCAGGCCATGAAGGATGCCCAGCAGCGCGGCCACGATGTGCGCGGCGCCACCGCCTATGTGACGCTGGAGCCGTGCAGCCACCATGGCCGCACCCCGCCTTGCGCCGATGCCCTGGTGCGCGCCGGACTGGGACGCGTGGTGGCAGCGATGGAAGATCCGAATCCGCTGGTGGCGGGGCAGGGCATGCGCAAGCTGGCGGCGGCCGGCATCGCGGTGGCGAGCGGCCTGCTGGCGGCCGAAGCCCATGAAATGAATATCGGCTTCTTCTCGCGCATGCAGCGCGGCCAACCCTGGGTGCGCATGAAGTCGGCCGCCAGCCTGGATGGCATGACGGCCCTGCACAATGGCCAGAGCCAGTGGATCACCGGTCCCGAAGCCCGTGCCGACGGCCACGCCTGGCGCGCCCGCGCCTGCGCCATCCTGACCGGCATCGGCACCGTCAAGGCCGATGACCCGCAACTGAATGTGCGCGCGGTGCAGACGCCGCGCCAGCCGCGCCGCATCGTCATTGACAGCAAGCTTGAAATCAGCCCGTCCGCCCGCATCCTGGAAGGTGGTGGAACGTGGATCGTGGCCGCTGTTGCCGACCCAGAAAAGGAAGCGGCCTTGCGCGAGCGGGGCGCCGAGATCATCGTGCTGCCGAATGCGCAGGGCAAGGTTGATTTGCCGGAGCTGATGCGCGAGCTGGGACGGCGCCAGATCAACGAGCTGCATGTGGAAGCCGGCTCCAAGCTGAATGGTTCACTGATCCGCGAAGGCTGCGTGGACGAGCTGCTGCTCTACCTCGCACCGGCCCTGCTGGGCGATGCGCAAGGCATGTTCGCGCTGCCCGCGCTCGCTGAGCTGAGCGGAAAATACGATTTGAAATTCCATGAGTTTAAGCAGATCGGCAACGACCTGCGTATTCTTGCCCGATTCAACCCACAATAGATTGGTATCCCATGTTTACTGGTATCGTTGCCGCAGTCGGCAAAATCAACACCGTCACCCCGCTGGAAGGCGGCCTGGATGCAGGCGTGCGCCTGAATATCGATGCGGGCGGCCTGCCGCTGGCCGACGTGGCGCTGGGCGATTCCATCGCCATCAACGGCGCCTGCATGACGGTAGTGGAAAAGAGCGCCAGCGGCTTCACCGTCGATGTCTCGCGCGAAAGCCTGAACTGCACCGTGGGCCTGGACACCACCACTGAAGTGAACCTGGAAAAAGCCCTGACCCTGGCCGAACGCCTGGGCGGCCACCTGGTCTCCGGCCACGTCGATGGCCTGGGCGTGGTGCGCAAGTTCGAACCGGTGGGCGAGTCCTGGGAGCTGGTGATCGAAGCGCCGCGCGACCTGGCCAAATACCTGGCCTTCAAAGGCTCGGTGGTGGTCAACGGCGTTTCGCTGACGGTCAACCGTGTCGAGGATATCGGCAGCGGCGCCGGCCTGGTCTGCCAGTTCTCCATCAACCTGATCCCGCACACCATCCAGGTCACGACCCTCAAACACCTGAAAGCCGGCGCCAAGGTCAATCTGGAAATCGACCTGATCGCGCGCTATGTGGAGCGCATGCTGTCGGTGGAAAAGGCCGCCAGCTGAAGCAGCGCCGCACGGCATCCAGGCCGGCAATGTCCCGGTCTGGATCGCGGAAAATTTGATTTATGCAATATTCGTGGTATTTTTGAAATGATATAATTGCAGCTTTTGTGCAAGGATATTGACGATGCCGCGTCTTAATGCAGGTTTTATTGTGGCGGCCATGGCACTGACCGCGTGTGGCGGTGGTGGCAGCGGCTCGGGCAGCGAGCCTGCGGGACCGCGTTCCTATTCGATGCCGGCGCCGAGCCAATATGACTTTGCGACCTATGCCGTGGAGCAGAAGAGCTCGATCTCCGGGAGTTCCACTTACCTGAAAAGCCGGGTGATGCAAAGCGGTAGCAATCCCAGCGACGGCGTCTATATTGAAACGGTGACTTACCGCGAGTATGAGGGCCGCCTTGATTATCATTTGACCAGTGACCGCGGAATGTCCGGAAGCGCCGCATACTGTTCTTATACTTATCAACCGGTGATGTATGAAATTCCGGCTACGCTGACCCTGGGGCAGACCTGGGATAACTCCAGTGTGATGAGCAAGGAATGCCGTGGCACGAAAGCGCCGGTCTATACTTACCGAAGCAAAGGAACGGTGCTCGGTCTTGAAACGATTACGGTAAAGGCCGGCACATTTGAAACGGTCAAGCTTACCTACACCATATCCTGGGAACTGAGCCCGGAGAAAGCTGTCACTGAAGGCACCGCATGGCGTGATGTGCGCAGCGGCCGGATTGTGAAGGATGACAGGGTGACAACGCGGAGCTCCCTGGCGGATGGGAAGGTGTCAAATGTTCTCAATTCGACTGAAGAATTGACGGCCTTCTCGATCGCGGCAACCGGCCAGCGCAAGATGACGGTTGAGCAGTATGCCGGCTCATATAGTTTGGTTATCGCTGGCAACTTCCTGAACTGTCCGACGACGGTCGATAATGCCGGCACTGTTTCCGTCAAATGCACGGACGCCTATGGCTCTACCCAGTTTTCGGCCAGCGGTACGGTGGACGCCGATGGTGAGATCCGCTTCGCACCGAATCCTTATGCCAGCTTTACCGGTAAGTTCATCTCGCCGCAAAATGCGCGCGGCACCTGGACCTCGGGCACTACGAACGGCACCTGGGCGTTCTCGCATCTCTGATGCGCAACGGCGGGCGCCATTCCTGGTGTCCGCCTTCCTCTCACATTCCCTTGAAGCGGTGCTGGTAGCGCTGGCTGACCGGCAGCCGCGTGGAGTGTTCGCGCAGCTTCAGCCACAGCGCCCCATCCTCGTCGCGCACGGCGGCGGCGATGCGGCGCACCGACACGACGTAGCCGCGATGGACCTGCCAGAAGTTCTCGCCCAGGGTGTCGGCCAGTTCCTTGAGCGATAGGCGGATATGCGCTTCCAGCCGGTCCGTCACCACCCGCGTGTATTTCGCTTCGGCGCAGAAGTAGATGACGTCGTCCGGCGCAATGAAATGGATGGTGTTGCCGACCGAGGCCTGCAGCCAGGCCGGCGCTGGCGGCTTGGCCGCCAGCGTGCGCGCGAGCTGGCGCAGGTCGGGCGGCGGGCTGCTCATGCGCGTCCGCAGGCGGTCAATGGCGCGCGCCAGGCGCAGCGGATCGGTCGGCTTCAGCACGTAATCCAGCGCGCCGCTGTCGAAAGCGGCCAGCGCGTGTTCCTGATAGGCCGTGACAAAGACCACGTGGGTGCGCAGGCCAAAGGTGGCGGCCAGTTCCAGTCCATTCAAGCCCGGCATGCGGATGTCGAGAAAAGCCGCATCGGGCTGGTGCTCGCGCGCCAGGCGCAGCGCTTCATAGCCATCGGCCGCTTCGGCCACAATAACCGCCTCGGGCCATAGCTGGCGCAGCGACTCGCGCAGTTCGGCGCGCAGCAGCGGCTCGTCGTCGGCGATCAGGAGGCGCGGACGGAAAACATCGGTTTCCTGCATTTATTCTTTCAGAGGTAGCAGCAGTTCGGCCTCGGTGCGTCCATGGGAGCCGATGCGCAAGTCGAAGCGGGCATTGTCGCCGTAGCGCGCCGCCAGCCGCTCGCGCAGATTGCGCAAGCCGACGCCGCTGCCCATCGCCGTGGCTTCCAGGCCGGCGCCATTATCGCAGACCATGATCTGCAAATGCGGGCCGGCCGCCA
Source organism: Massilia sp. erpn (assembly GCF_024400215.1). Taxonomy (NCBI): domain Bacteria; kingdom Pseudomonadati; phylum Pseudomonadota; class Betaproteobacteria; order Burkholderiales; family Oxalobacteraceae; genus Massilia; species Massilia sp. erpn. Next base: position 6,037,431 of record NZ_CP053748.1, on the reverse strand, counting down.
GCGCCGCCACTTCCACATGCACGGCGCCGGGCTGCGGTTCCACGCCATGCCGGATCGCGTTTTCCACCAGGGACATCAGCAGCAGCGGCGGCATTGCGGTCGCGCCCAGCGTCGAGGGATAAGTCACCTTGAAGGAAAGTCGCTCGCCAAAGCGTATCGCCATCAGGGCCAGGTAGTGTTCCGCCAGCTCGCATTCGCGCGCCAAGGTGGAGGCATGGCTGCGCATATCGGGTAGGGCGCTGTGCAGATAGGCGATCAGGTGATCCAGCATCTGCACGGCTTTCTGCGGATCGTGGCGCGCCAGATAACGCGTATTGGCCAGGGTGTTATAGAGGAAGTGCGGCTCGACCTGGGCTTGCAGGGCTTTCAGCTCGGCCGACAGGGCCGCCTGCTTGAGGTGCGCCAGCCGCAGCGTCCCGGCCTGGTTTTGCGCCTGCCACAGCGGAATGCCGAGCAGCAGGGCGCCGGAGGCTAGGGCGCAGGCCAGGGCTTGCTCGTCGGTGAGTCCAAGCAGCTCATGGCGGGCATTCCAGGCCAGATAGGCGCGCAGAGCCAGATAACTGCCTGCCGCCAGCGCGACGGCCAGCACCAGCCAGCTCAGACGCCAGCCATTGCGCCGTCGCGGCAGTAGCCGGGCCAGGCGCGGGTGCCGCGCCGACCATTGCAGCAGCAGGCGCCAGCCTTGCAGGCCGGCGTTGCCGATAAGCGGCGGCAGCAGGAGCAGGATGAAGGTGGCGAGCCATAGATTTTCTCCGCGCAGCCATGCCAGGCCGGCCAGCACAGCCAGCGCCAGCAGGCTCAGACCTGCCTGCGCAGCGCCGAATCGTGGCAGGCCGGCCAGCAAGGCTTGTGCGCGTTCCGGCATCGCTGGCGCGGCGCCGCCGCCAATTTGAGTAGGGCGCATCAAAGCTGCGGCGTAGTGGGCAAAGGATCGGAATTCGGCTGCACGTCCACCGGCACATCGTTGCCCACGATTTCCAGCTTCAGCGCGTCAATCCACACCTGGCCCTTGCCGCCGCCGATGACGCCGAACGAAATGGAGGTCGCATCCTGCGGCACATCCAGCACCACGCTGCGCAGCTGCCAGCCGGTAGTGCCGTTGATCGGTTTGTCTTCGCTGTTATAGAAGGGGGATTTGGAGCGGCGCGGCGTGTCGATGCGCATCCACAGGCCGGCCCATTCGCTGATGTCCTTGGTCTTGACCTTGGCCTGGAAGCGCACGCGCTTGCCCAGGTAGTGGTCGGGCGCGATCTGCTGCATCACGGTGGCCCAGCTTTGGCCATTGCCCTTGGCATGGCGCAGGAACTTGGCGCCCTTGCCGCTCACGGTGTTGTCCATGTCCATGTCCACGCCGGCCACGTACTGGCGCGGCGATTCGCCGGCCAGCAGCCATTGCGCAGGCAGCGGCACGGCGTTGCCGGCCAAGGCGGTAATGGCGCTGGCGCCAAGGGCGGCGGCGATGATGTAACTGATTTTCATATGCTGTATTTCTGTGGGCGGACGGGATTGTCTGGCGCTACTTTGCCCGAGAGCCAGCGGCCGCGGGGCGGCATGCGACCAGCGCGCCGCCATGCGGACAAACGCCGCCGGCCCGCCGATAAGCGCGCAATTCTATCAGTCGGCGCGCAGCGTCTCCTGATGTTCGGCCAGCGCGAAGGCGTCGCGCACGGCTTGTTTCAGTTCCTCACCATCCCAGGGTTTGCTGAGGAATTTGTAGATGGCGCCGCGGTTGATGGCGTCGGTGACGGTGGCCAGATCGGCGTAGCCGGACAGCACCATGCGTACTGTGTGCGGATACAGCTCGCGTGCCCGCGCCAGAAATTCGGTGCCGCTCATTTCCGGCATACGCTGGTCGGAAATCACCACCTGCACCGGATTGGCCGCCAGCAGTTCCAGCGCCTGGCGCGCGCTGTGCGCGATCAGCACGCGGTAACCTTCGCGCCGGAACAGGCGCACCAGGGCGTACAGAATGCTCGGCTCGTCGTCCAGCAGCAGCAGGGTGCGCGATGGCGTCAGCTCCAGGTCTTCCAGCGTGTCCGGCAGCAGGCGGCGGCCTTCGCGCAGCAGGCTTTCGAATTCGTCCGCAGCGAGCGGGGCGCTGAACAGGAAGCCCTGGATCTTGTCGCAGCTTATGCCGCGCAGATAACTGAGCTGGCCCGCCGTTTCCACGCCTTCCGCCACCACCACCAGATTCAAGCCGTGCGCCAGTGCCACCGTGGCCTGGGCGATGGCGGCGCTGCGCGGTTCGCTGGTGATATTGCGCACGAAGCTCTGGTCGATCTTCAGCTTGTCCAGCGTGAAGCGCGACAGATAGCTGAGCGAGGAATAGCCGGTGCCGAAATCATCGAGCGAGATCGAGATGCCGAGACCGGCCAGCTCGGCCAGCTGCGTTTGCGTATGCTCGACATCGCGCATCATCACGCTCTCGGTCAGTTCCAGTTCCAGGCATTGCGGCGGCAAGCCGCTGGCGGCCAGCGCGGCGCGCACTTCCTCCGGCAGATGGCCACTGGCCAGCTGGCTGGCCGACACATTCACGGCCACCGGCAGCTCGCCCAGGCCGGCCGCATGCCAGAGCTGGTTCTGGCGGCAAGCCTGCTGCAAGACCCAGCGGCCGATGTCGTGAATCAGGCCGCTGTCTTCGGCCAGCGGGATAAAGTCGGCCGGCGAAACGCGGCCCAGCTCCGCGCTATTCCAGCGCAGCAGCGCCTCCATGCCGCTGATGCGGCCGTCGCTCAGCGCCACCTGCGGCTGATACACCAGCTCCAGCTCTTGTCGCTCGATGGCATGGCGTAGATGGGTTTCCAGCGTGACCCAGCGCAGGGCATGGGCATTCATTTCGGCGGTGAAGAAGCGGAAGCCGTTGCGGCCGGTCTGCTTCATATGCGAGAGCGCGGCGCCGGCGCCGATCAGCAAGGCGCTGGCGCTGGCGCCGTCGCGCGGCGACAGGCTGATGCCGATGCTGGCGGTGACATATACCTCCTGCCCGTGGATGGTGAGCGGTTCGGCCAGATGTGCCAGCAGGCGGCGCGCGGCGGCGATCACTTCATCCACATCGTCGAACTGGGTGAGCAGCAGGGCGAATTCGTCGCCGCCCAGATGGGCCAGGGTGTCGGCCGGCCCCGCCGTCAGGGTCAGGCGCCGCGCCAGCTTTTGCAGCAGCAGGTCGCCGGCTTCGTGTCCCAGGCTGTCGTTGATGCGCTGCAGGCGGTCGATATTGAGCAGCAGCAGGGCGGTCTGGCGCGTGCCGGCTTCCGCGCTGTGGATGGCCTGCTGTAGGCGGTCATTGAGCAGGGCGCGGTTGGGCAGCTGGGTCAGAGGATCGTGGCTGTGCAGGAAATCGAGCTGGTAATGGGCCTGCGTCAGCGCGCTGATGTCGCTGGACACCGAGACATAGGCAGCCACCTTGCCCTGTTCGTCGCGCATGGTATCGATGCTCATGCGCTCGGGATAGACTTCGCCGTTCTTGCGCCGGTTCCAGATTTCGCCGCGCCAGTGGCCCTTGGTTTCCAGGCAGTGCCACATTTCGCGGTAAAAGCCCGGTTCCTGGCGGCTGGAGCGCAGCAGGCGCGGATTCTGGCCCAGCACCTCGCTTTCCACATAGCCGGTGATCTGGGTGAAGGCCGGGTTCACTGCCACGATGCGGCCGGCGGCATCGGTGATGGTGATGCGCTCCTGCGTGCTGTCGAAGACGCGCGCCAACAGGCGCAAACGCTCTTCCATGGCGCGCCGCTGCGTGGTGTCGCGCAGGATCACGGTAAACAAGGGCGCGCCGTCGGCGCTGGCCACCGACAGCGACAGCTCGCCGATGAACTCCTCGCCATTCTTGCGCCGGCCATGCAGTTCCGCCAGGCGGCCGCTATAGGTGGTTTCGCCGGTGTCGCGGTAGCGCTCGAAGCGGGCCTGGTGCTCGGCCTGGGAGCGCGGCGCGATCAGCATGGCGGCATGCCGGCCCAGCACCTCGCTGGCGGCGTAGCCGAACATGGCCTCGGCGGCGCGGTTGAAGCTGAGGATGTGCTGCTCGCTGTCGAGCGCAACGATGGCGTCCGGCGCCGACTCGCTCATGGCGCGGTAGCGCGCCTCGCTGGCCTGGCGCGCGGCTGCCTCCACCTGCAGGTGGGCGGCGTGGCGCTGCACCATCTCATACAGCTGCATATTGCGGTAAGCGCCCGCCAGCTGGGCGGCCAGCAGCAGCAAGGTTTGCTCGTCCTCGCCGCTGAATGGACGGGTGCGCGGATTGGCCGTATACACCCAGCCATGCAGCGCCAGCCCGTCGCGGATGGCCAGGCCCAGCGCTTCGCGCACCGGCGGGTGGCCGGCGGGCAGCGCCTGCAGCTCGGCCGCGCCGGCGCGCAGGTGCAGCAGGTGGCGGCTGTCCATCAGCTGGCCCGGGAAGCGTTCATGGCTGCTGGCCTGCGCCAGCAGCAGGGCCGCGTCGAGGCCGTGGGCGGTCAATTGGTCGATGCCGCTCTCATTGCTATGCAGCAGACACAGGACCACCACCTCGGCATCGAGCAGGATGGCGGCGCCGCGCGCGAAGTCGGCTGCCATCTGCGCGCTATCGCGCTCGCCGTTCAGGCGCAGGCTGAGTTCCTGCAGGGCCACCAGGCGGCTGGCCGCGCCGGGCTGGCTGGACAGGAACGCGGGGCGGCTGGCGGGTGGCGTCATCCCGCCAGTCAACGTGGCAGCGGCCATGCCTGGCGCGGCGCCGTCCGCTGCGACCGTGCTCACGCCCAGTTCGAGCGCCACGGCGTCGAGTATCGCCTGCTGCTCGCAGGGCTTGGGCAGCACCGTGCGCACGCCGCAACTGCTGGCCATGGCCTGCATCTCGTCCGGCGAATAGGTGGCGCTGTAAAAGATGACCGGTGTGGCGGCCAGCGCCGCATCGGTGCGCAGCTGCTGTACGAATTCGAAACCATCCATGCCGGGCATGAGGATGTCGGTGATCACCAGGTCGGGATATTCGCGGCGCGCCAGCGCCAGCGCCTGCACGCCGTCGCAGGCCTCGAGCAAGTGGTGCGGCGTGAAGCCCAGCAGCGTCACCAGGTATTCCCGGTTGCTGGGGCGGTCGTCAACGATGAGAATAGTAGCCATGGTGTTTGCCTGGCAGGGGTGAAGTCGATGCTACTCCGCAGTTAAGGGGGAGGGCGCACGGCTGTGGTGCACTTAAAAATTACCGTCTTGATAATATGGTATTTTTGGAATCGGAAGAATTGCAGCCAGCCGCAGGGAATTACGGCCGGCCAGCGCCAAATCCTTTAAAATAGCGGGTTAAGAAATATTTGCCGTTCCTGCATTTCACAAAAGGATACAATAATGTCTATTTCCAGCACCGAAGAAATCGTTGCCGAACTGCGCGCTGGCCGCATGGTGATCCTGGTGGACGAAGAAGACCGCGAGAATGAAGGCGATCTGGTGCTTGCCGCCGATTTCGTTACGCCCGAAGCGATCAACTTCATGATCAAGCATGCGCGCGGCCTGGTGTGCCTGACCCTGAGCGAAGAACGCTGCGACCAGCTGGAACTGAGCATGATGACCAGCCGTAATGGTACCTCTTTCGGCACCAACTTCACCGTTTCGATCGAAGCGGCGGAAGGCGTGACCACCGGGATTTCGGCGGCCGACCGCGCCAAGACCATCCAGGTGGCCGTGGCCAAGAACGCCAAGCCGAGCGACATCGTGCAGCCGGGCCATATCTTCCCGCTGCGCGCGGTGAAGGGCGGGGTGCTGATGCGCGCCGGCCATACCGAAGCCGGTTGCGATCTGACCGCCATGGCCGGCCTGACTCCGGCCTCGGTAATCTGCGAGATCGTCAAGGACGACGGCACCATGGCCCGCCTGCCCGATCTGCTGGAATTCGCCAAAGAGCATGGCCTGAAGATCGGCACCATCGCGGACCTGATCCACTACCGCAGCCAGAACGAATGTATGGTGGAGCGCGTGGCCGAACGTCCGCTGCGCACCGCCCATGGCGACTTCCAGATGATCGCCTTCCGCGACAAGCCGAGCGGCAGCGCCCACCTGGCGCTGGTGCATGGCGAAGTGGCGCCGGACCAGGATTCGCTGGTGCGCGTGCACCAGCCGGTGTCGATCCTGGACTTGCTGGAAACGGAAGCCACCACCCACTCGTGGAATGTGTCGTCCTCGCTGAAAGCGATCAAGGCGGCGCCGCATGGCGTGATCGTGCTGTTGAATTGCGGCGAGACCGCCGAGCAGCTGTTTACCCAGTTCGCTGCGCTCGGCCAGCCGGCCGCCAAGCCGCAAGGCCGCGCCGCCAGCATGGACCTGCGCAGCTACGGTATCGGCGCCCAGATCCTGCGCGAGCTGGGCGTGAGCAAGATGCAATTGCTGGCCAGCCCGCGCAAGATGCCGTCGATGACGGGCTTCGGGCTGGAAGTCAGCGGTTTTCTGGCCAAGCCGGCCGCGTAAACTATATTAACCATTTATCGAAAGAGGCAAGTCATGACCGTAGGAAGCTACGAAACCAATCTGGATGGCGAGAGCCTGCGCATCGGCATCGTACAGGCGCGTTTTAACGAAGACGTCTGCCACGGCCTGCTGTCGGCCTGTCTGGCGGAACTCAAGCACCTGGGCGTGGCCGATGAAGACGTGCTGCACGTGACCGTGCCGGGCGCGCTGGAAATCCCGCTGATCCTGCAAAAGATGGCCGAGACCGAGCAGTTCGACGCGCTGATCGCACTGGGCGCCGTCATCCGTGGCGAAACCTACCACTTCGAACTGGTCTCGAACGAGTCTGGCGCCGGCATCACGCGCGTCAGCCTGGACTGCAATATCCCGATCGCCAACGCCGTGCTGACCACCGAAAACGATGAGCAGGCCGAAGTGCGCATGGCCGTCAAAGGCGCCGAAGCGGCGCGCGTGGCCGTGGAAATGGCCAATCTGGCCATCGCCCTGGAAGAGCTGCACCAGGACGACGACGACGGCGACGAGTAATCCCGAGCGGCCCGCGCGGCCGCTCCCCATATGTATTTAAGAATAGGTAGGAAACCATGACCGATAAATCTGCACACGCCAATCCGAGCAAGAACCGCACGCCGCGCCACCGCGCGCGCGAGTTCGCGCTGCAGGGTCTGTATCAGTGGCTGCTGAATAACGAAGATGCGACCACGGTCGTCAACAATATCCGCGCCGCGCACGGCTTCGACAAGGCCGACGCCGAGTACTTCACCAATCTGCTGTACGGCGCCATCAAGGATTCCGTCGCTCTGCGCGACACCTTCGCGCCGCTGGTGGACCGCGGCGTGGCCGAACTGTCCCCGATCGAGCACGCCGTGCTGCTGATCGGCGCTTACGAGTTCAAGAACCACCCCGAGATCCCATACCGCGTGGTGATCAACGAAGCGGTCGAGCTGACCAAATCCTTCGGCGGCATCGATGGCCACAAATACGTCAACGGCGTGCTGGACAAGCTGTCCGCCAAGCTGCGCACCGACGAAGTCGCCGGCGACAAGAAACGCTGATTTGCGGCGGGTCCGCGCACCCGCCTCCGGCACCGCAATGCCGCCCCGCCATCCAGGCCGGGCGGCATTTTTTCACATCGCTTTCACGCGCCGGCTGATAAGATGCCGGTCCTGATGCACATCTGCAGCGCCTGGCCAAGGGATAGACGACGATGCACGTACTGGTGGTGGAGGACAACGCGCTGCTGGCCCGCAATCTGGCGGAGGTGCTGGAGCAGGGCGGGCATAGCGCCGACTTTGCCGGCGATGGCCCGCATGGCTTGAAGCTGGCGCTGGAACAGGACTACGATGTGCTGCTCCTCGACCTGGCCCTGCCGGGCATGGATGGCCTGGAAGTGTGCCGCCATCTGCGCCAGCAGCTGCCGCGCCGCCTGCCCATCCTGATGCTGACCGCGCGCGACACCTTGCAGGACAAGCTCGCCGGCTTCGACAGCGGCGCCGACGATTACCTGGTCAAGCCCTTTGCGCCGGAAGAGCTGCTGGCGCGCTGCCGCGCCCTGGCACTGCGCCGGCAGGATTATCAATTGGCGGTGGGCGCCTTGTGCATCGACCGCCGCAGCCAGACGGCCGCGCGCGCCGGGCAGACGCTCAAGCTGAATCCCCAGTCCTACCGCATTTTGCTGGCGCTGGCCGAAGCCCATCCGCGCATCCTCACGCGCTCCGAGCTGACGCGCAAGCTGTGGCAGGACGAGCCGCCCGATTCCGACGCCTTGCGCAGCCACCTCTATCTGTTGCGGCAGGAGCTGGACAAGCCTTTCGACAAGCCCATGCTGCATACCGTGCACGGCGTCGGCTTCCGCCTGGATGCGGAAGTATGAAGCCCGCCGGGAGCCTGCGCCGCCGGCTGATGCTGGCCTTCGCCCTGGTGGCCTTGTTCACCGCGCTGTGCTTCAGCGTTTTTGGCCTGCTGTTCGTGTACTCGGTCGAAGACGATTTCTTCGCCAATATCCTGAAGCAGGAAACGGCGCACCAGCAGCGCAGCTGGTCCGAGCATGGCGTGCTGGCGCATCCCTTGCGCGACACGGTACGCCTGCTGGACGGCGCGGACCAGATGCCGGCCGACCTGGCGGTCCAGTTGCCGGCTGGGCCGCGCAGCGGAGAGTTCTTCGGCCAGCAAGGCCGCCATTACCATCTGCGCGAACTGCGGCTCGCGGGCCGCGCGGCGCCGCTGTATTTATTGGCTGAAGTCAGCGGCGAACTGGTGGTGCGTCCACGCCTGCCGTTTATCCTGGGTTTTCTTGGCGCCGCGATGCTGGCCATCGTCGCCTTCACGCTGCTGCTTGGCTACTGGCTGGCGGGGCGGGCGAGTGCGCCGCTGACGCGGCTGGCGCAACTGGTTTCGAGCGCGAAGCCGGAGCAGTTGCCGCGCCACTTTGCTGACGGTTTTCCCGACAATGAAATCGGCTCCCTGGCCCGCGCCCTGGAAGATGCCTTGGCCCGCACCGCCGCGTTCATCGAGCGCGAACAGCATTTTACGCGCGACGCCAGCCACGAACTGCGCACGCCGCTGGCCGTGATCGGCGGCGCGGCCTATCTGCTGGAGCAGCAGCCCCTCGCACCGCAAGCGGCCGGCCAGCTCGCGCGCATCCGCAGCGCTGCCGGTCACATGGAGCAAAGCCTGGCCGCGCTGCTGGCGCTGGCCCGTGAAGACGAAACCCCGGCCGCCAGCGCCAGCGCGTTGCTGCCGTCTATCGAAATGGCCGTGGTGCGCTTCGCCCATCTGCTGGACGGCAAGCCGGTGCAGGTCGCCGTTGAGGTGGATGCGGCCGCGCAAGCGCGCTGCCCCGTCGCCGTGCTCGACATCCTGCTCTCGAATCTGGTCAGCAATGCCTTCGCCAATACGCAGCAAGGTGAGGTGCGGATTACCTTCGAAGAGAACAGCCTGGTGGTCAGCGATAGCGGCAGCGGTATTTCCGTCGCCGTGGCCGAGCGCCTCTATGAAGCTGGCGTCAAAGGGGAGGGCAGCCAGGGACTGGGCTTGGGCCTGTCCATTGCGCACCGCCTGGCTCAGCAGCATGGCATAAGGCTCCATGTCGCCAACGCCAATAGCAGCGCCAGCGGCGTGCGCGCCAGCTTGCACTTCCCGGCGTAGAAAGCCGAGGGCACTGAGCATTTGCGTTGCGTCTAAGGCTGGCGAGGGTATGCGTGGGATCATGGCATAATCATTCCACCGACGGAGTTGCATATGGCTGCCGCCACTTTCGATGCCCATCAATACGCCAGGCGTCTGATTGACGCAGGTTTTTCATCTTCCCAGGCAGATGTGCTGGCAGAAACGACGGGGGAGATCATGTTGGAAATCACAAGCGTTGCCACCGCAGTTGAAAAACTCGAGAGCAAGATGACGGCCGAGTTTGAAAAGCAGCGTGCTTATACGGATAAGGTGGTGGCTGAACTACGCCAAGCTATGGCCGAGCAGGGCCAGAATATGATGCGCTGGATATTGATAGTCGGCGCAGCCTTCGGCCTTATTCAGACCGGTTTGCTCACCGCAATCGTTGTGAAGCTGCTGTTCTGAGACGAAAAAAAAAAGCCACCGCAAGGTGGCTTCATCGTTTCCGCAGGCTGGATTACAGGCCAGCCAGCTGTTCCGTTTCCATCGGCTTGGCGCCACTGCTGGCGACGGCGGTGGCTTTGGGTGCCGGAGCGGCAGCCATGATCGGCGTGATCGTCGGCACTTTCTTGCCGGCCGAGACTTGCTTCAGGCGCCGGTATTCAGCCAGCACTTTCGAGCCATAGCCATCGTCGGTTTCAAAGGCCGCAGCGCCGACATAGGTTTTCAGGCCGGCTTCGACCGAGCCGCCACGGGTCACATAATCCTTCAGGATCTGCGAGCCAACGCGGATATTGGCCACTGGATTCAAGGCTGCCTGCACGCCGCCCATTTCCTGGAAGCGGTCATGGTGCACCTTGGACATCACCTGCATCAGGCCTTGCGCGCCCATCGGGCTTTCCGCAAACGGATTCAGGCCGGATTCGATGGCCATCACGGCAAGGATCAGCAGCGGGTCGAGCTTGATCTCATGCGCGGTCAGATACGCGGTCGATACCAGCATATTGGCCGCGTCGCCGGCCACGCGGTAGCGCTTGGACAGCCAGCTGGTCACCCATTCCTGCTGCTTGCGGGTGCCCATCAGGGCTTTTTCTTCCGGCGTCAGCGGGGCTGCTGCGCTGGTTTTGGTGGCGGTGGCCGATGCGTCCATCAGTTCGGACAGCGGCGGCGCGGTGACGGCCACCACTTCCGGGGCCGGCTCTTCCGTCAGACTTTTGCTCAGTTGACGAGCCAGGTCGGGGCGGACAAACAGTACTGCGAGAACTACCAGGGCGGAAACGCCAAAAATCGTCAGCGTGTGCTGAGCCGTAGTCAAGAGACTACGCACTGAAATTTGCGGCATAGACAGCCGCGCAATCAGATTATGGTTCATAGAAACTCCTCTGGAATGACCGCCGAGGACGCACCATCGCCGCGCAAAAGCGCGGTCGTGCCGGTGTGCCAAAGCCGTGCATCAGAATTATCATCGCCCGCCGCGGCCGTAGGCCCGCGCGCTGGACGCCATCATTGCTTGCTAGAGCTGATTACTGATATGTAGTAGAACCAGTCGCAATACAACTTTTTTCGGGGGAGGAGGCAGACGCCTCGTGAAAAACACTCCTTAAAATGTCATGTGGAGCCCCGACTCCGTGAATGAATGAGCGACAATTAGTTGGCGTTATTGCCATGTCCTCTTCAAGTAGGGTGGATTGTAGGAGGCACAATATACCACGTCAATACTAACGAATCGATTCTTTATTACTTTTGGATATGATTTTGCCAGGCAGGTTTGAGCAAAAACCAATAGAATCAAGCACTTGATCGAAACTCTTCAGTTAGCCTGTTTAAACAGAAAAAATCGTAAAAAAGTATGAAATATTCGGATCTGCGAGATTTTATTTCCCAACTGCAACGGATGGGCGAACTAAAGCACATTTCCTTGCCTGTTTCGCCACATTTGGAGATGACCGAGATCTGCGACCGCACCTTGCGCGCCGAAGGTCCGGCCCTGCTGTTCGAGAAACCGGCCGGTTTCGACATCCCCGTGCTGGGCAATCTGTTCGGCACCACGCGCCGCGTGGCGCTGGGCATGGGCGCCGAGGATCTGGGCGAATTGCGCAAGATCGGCCATGTGCTGGCGCGCCTGAAAGAACCGGAGCCGCCCAAGGATTTCAAGGACCTGATGGGCCTCGGCTCGCTGGTGAAAGCCTTATGGGATATGGCGCCGAAGGAAATGCGCGGCGCGCCTTGCCAGGAAATCGTCTGGGAGGGCAATGACGTCGACCTGGGCCGCCTGCCGATCCAGCATTGCTGGCCGGGCGACGTGGCGCCGCTGATTACCTGGGGCCTAGTGATTACCAAGGGACCGAATAAGAAGCGGCAGAACCTGGGCATCTACCGCCAGCAGGTGCTGGGCCGGAACAAGGTCATCATGCGCTGGCTGGCGCATCGCGGCGGCGCGCTCGATTTCCGCGAGCACGCCATCAAGAACAAGGGCCAGCCGTATCCGGTGGCGGTGGCGCTGGGCGCCGATCCGGCCACGATTCTGGGCGCGGTGACGCCGGTGCCGGATTCTCTGTCCGAATACCAGTTCGCCGGCCTGCTGCGCGGCAGCCGCACGGAGCTGGTCAAGGCCATCGGCAGCGAGCTGCGCGTGCCGGCATCGGCCGAAATCGTGCTGGAAGGGCATATCTATCCCGACGAGAATCATCCCTCCGGCTACGAGCATGCGCTGGAAGGCCCGTATGGCGACCACACTGGTTACTATAATGAGCAGGACTGGTTCCCGGTCTTCACCATCGACCGCATCACGATGCGGCGCGATCCGATCTACCACTCCACGTATACAGGCAAGCCGCCGGACGAGCCGGCGGTGCTGGGCCTGGCGCTGAATGAAGTCTTCGTGCCGCTGCTGCAAAAGCAGTTCAGCGAAATCACCGATTTCTATCTGCCGCCGGAAGGCTGCAGCTACCGTATGGCCGTGGTGCAGATCCGCAAGCAGTATGCCGGCCACGCCAAGCGCGTGATGTTCGGCGTGTGGAGCTTCCTGCGCCAGTTCATGTATACCAAGTTCATTGTGGTGGTGGACGAGGACGTGAATATCCGCGACTGGAAAGAGGTGATCTGGGCCATTACCAGCCGCGTCGATCCGATCCGCGATACCACCCTGGTCGACAACACGCCGATCGATTATCTGGACTTCGCTTCGCCCATCAGTGGCCTGGGCAGCAAGATGGGCATCGACGCGACCAATAAGTGGCCGGGCGAAACCAGCCGTGAATGGGGCACGACCATCCAGATGACGCCGGAAGTGAAGGGGCGCGTGGACCAGATCTGGCAGCAGCTCGGCCTATAAACGGCAGGGTGCGATTCCGTACCCACGAAATCCGCCGGTCGGTTATAATTGCGTCTGGCGGGCCCCTGCGCATTGTGGCACGGTTAACCTGGTCAGGTCGGGAACGAAGCAGCCAAAGCTGTTTACCGCAAGTGCCGCAGATCAGGCTCGCCTCTTATCGAAAAAGCTGCTTATGGCAGCTTTTTTCATTTCCGGCCCGCTGCGCGACAGGCGCGCGCCGTCTAATCTTGTCCGCTGGACTGGCATCTACGGTAAAATCAGCGAATGTCCTATCAAGTCCTAGCTCGCAAATACCGTCCCCGGAACTTTGAAACGCTCGTCGGCCAGGAGCACGTCGTGCGCGCGCTCACGCATGCGCTGCACAGCGGCCGCCTGCACCACGCCTATCTGTTCACGGGTACGCGCGGCGTCGGCAAGACCACCTTGTCGCGCATCCTGGCCAAATCGCTCAACTGCGTCGGGCCGGATGGCACGGGCGGCATCACCGCCACCCCCTGCGGCGTGTGCGAAGCCTGTACCGCCATCGACGGTGGACGCTTTGTCGACTATATAGAGATGGATGCGGCGTCGAATCGCGGCGTCGATGAAATGGCCCAGCTGCTGGAGCAGGCGGTGTACGCGCCGTCCAACGCGCGCTTCAAGGTCTATATGATCGACGAGGTGCACATGCTGACCAACCACGCCTTCAACTCGATGCTGAAGACGCTGGAAGAACCGCCCGAGCACGTGAAATTCATCCTGGCGACCACCGATCCGCAAAAAATTCCGGTCACGGTACTGTCGCGCTGCCTGCAGTTCAATCTGAAGCAGATGCCGCCGGGGCATATTGTCGGCCACCTGGAAAATATCCTGGGCCAGGAAAATGTCAGCTTCGAGCATCCCGCCCTGCGCCTGCTGGCCCAGGGCGCGCACGGTTCGATGCGCGACGCGCTGTCGCTGACCGACCAGGCGATTGCCTACGCTGCCGGTGCGGTGACGCTGGATGCGGTGCAGGGCATGCTGGGCGCGCTCGACCAGTCCTATCTGATCCGCCTGCTCGACGCGCTGTCCAAGCAGGATGGCGCCGACTTGATGGCGGTGGCCGATGAAATGGCCACGCGCAGCCTGTCGTACAACGGCGCCTTGCAGGATCTGGGTACTTTGCTGCACCGGATCGCTCTGGCGCAGACCGTGCCGGCGGCCGTGCCGGAAGACTTGCCGGAGTATGCCGACATCGTGCGCCTGGCCGGCGCTTTCGATGCGGAAGAAGTGCAGCTCTATTATCAGATCGCCGTCCATGGCCGCAATGAGCTGGGCCTGGCGCCCGATGAATATGCCGGTTTCTCCATGACCCTGTTACGCATGCTTGCCTTTCGGCCCGGCATCGGCGGGGCAGACGGCGTACCGGCCGCTGCCCCGGTAGCGGCTCGTCCGTCCGGCGCGAATCCGGCCCGTGCCGCCGCAGCCGCTGCGGGCATGCCGGCGCGCGCGGCATCGGTCTCCACCGTCAGCCACGCCAGCGTGATTCCGAATCCGGCCGCCGCCGCGATGGCCGCCGCTTCCCAGCCCGCGGCCGGCGATGCGCCCGCGTATGGCGCGGCCGCTGGCGCGCCCATGCCGCAAGCGCCGGTGGCGGCAGCGCCGATTCCGATGACGCCGCCGGCTGCAGCGCAGAGCCATGCCCAGCCGCTGCAGCAACAGCCGGCTGCCGCGCCCGCAGCCCGTCCGGCTGCCGCCGCCGCGCCGCTGAGTCCCGCGCGCGCCGCCATCAATGCGGCACTGGAAGCGGCCCGCGCCGCCACGGCTGCCCGCACTGGTGCGCGGCCGCCAATGAAAACTGCGCCGCTGGAAAACGATGCGCCAGCCGCCGCGCCAGCGCCAGCCGCTCCGGCCTTTGCTCCGGCACCAGCGCCAAGCGCTGCGCCGGCACCGTCGGCCGGCGGCTTTAGCGCTGCCCCGCAACCGTCGGCTGCGCGCCCCGCGCCGTGGGAAGACGCGCCGGGCGGGCAGGGTGGTGTACCGCTTGCCCGCGCCGCCGCGCCTTGGGACGATGCGTCCGCCGGCGCCGCCGTGATGGAAGCGCCTGCGCAAGCGGCGCCGCAGTCCGCCGCGCCAGCCATGATGCCGTCCGCTGCGCCAGCCGCGCCGCAGGCAGCGCCACGCGCCCCGGCGCGCCAGCAATCCGGGGAAGACGATCTGCCGCCCTGGGTAACGGAATTCTCCGACGATTCCGCCATGCCGGCCGGCCCTTCGCATCTCGGCTATGACGAGGCGCCTGCCGCTGCAGCCGTCGCGCCGCGCCAGGCAGCGCCAGCAAAGCCGCCTTATGAATATGTGATCACCCCCGTTCCTGAGCTGAACTGGGACGGCAACTGGCCGCTGCTGGCTGCCCACCTGCCGCTGCGCGGCGTGGCCCAGCAGCTGGCCACGCAATCGGAGCTGATCGATTGCACGATTGACGGCAACGCCGCGCTGTTCCGCATCCGCTGCCCGATCGAGACCTGGCGCACGCCCGCCAACGTGGAAAAACTCACGGCCGCCCTGGCTGAGCGCTTCCAGCGCGTGGTGCGCGTGGAGTCGGAAACCGGCGCGGTGTGGTACACCACCAGCGCCGAAGCCCAGGCCCACCGCGAAGCCTGCCAGCGCGCGGCCGAAGCGACGGTCGCCAGCGATCCTTTCGTGAAAAGCATGATCCGTGAATTCGGCGCTTTCATCGTCCCGGGATCGATAGTGGCGCCGCAGACGCCTGCGCATTAAACTGAACACAAACCCTAGCCTTACGGAGAAACACCATCATGATGAAAAATCAACTGGCCGGCCTGATGAAACAGGCGCAAGCAATGCAGGACAATATGAAGAAAGCCCAGGAATCGCTGGGCGGCATCGAGGTCGAAGGCCAGTCCGGCGCCGGCCTGGTAAAAGTCGTCATGACTTGCAAAAACGATGTGAAGCGCGTCACCATCGACCCATCGCTGCTGGCCGACGACAAGGACATGCTGGAAGACCTGGTGGCCGCCGCCTTCAACGACGCCGTGCGCAAGGCCGAAGCCACCGCCGCCGAGAAAATGAGCGGCCTGACCGCCGGCATGAATCTGCCAGCCGGTTTCAAGATGCCATTCTAAACATGTTTGTCATCGCGCTGACCTACCTGAAGCCCGCCGCGGAGATCGATGCTCTGCTTGGCGCGCATCGTGAGTATTTGCGCGAACAGTATGCGAACGGCACCTTCCTGCTGTCCGGCCGCATGGTGCCGCGCACCGGCGGCATCATCCTGGCCATGGCAGACAGCCGGGCCGATATCGAAGCCGTGTTCGAGCTGGACCCGTTCAAGCAGGCGGGCGTGGCCAGCTACGCGATCACGGAATTCGTCTCCACCATGGCGGCCGAGGCGCTGAGCCAGTTCCAGCATCAGGGTTAGCCATGTCCAAATCGCTTGAATTCCTGACGGAGGCGCTGCGCCGCCTGCCCGGCGTTGGGCCGAAATCGGCGCAGCGCATGGCTTTCCACCTGCTGCAGCACGACCGCGAAGGCGCGGCCCAGCTGTCGCGCGCCCTGTACCAGGCGGTGGACGCGGTGCACCACTGCGCCCTGTGCAATACCTTCACCGAAACCGAGACCTGCGATACCTGCATCGATGAGGAACGCGATCGCCGCCTGCTGTGCGTGGTCGAAACCCCGGCCGACCAGATGATGATCGAGCAGACCTTGACCTACAAAGGCCTGTACTTCGTGCTGATGGGCCGCCTGTCGCCGCTGGACGGCATCGGCCCCAAGGACATCCACCTGGAAAAGCTGCTGGCGCGCGCCAGCGACGGCGTGGTGAACGAGGTGGTGCTGGCGACGAATTTCACCAACGAGGGCGAAGCCACGGCCCACTACATCAGCGAGATGCTGAAGGCGCGCGGCCTGCAGGTAAGCCGCCTGGCGCGCGGCGTGCCGGTCGGCGGCGAACTCGAATATGTGGATGCGGGCACCATCGCCCGCGCCATGCTGGACCGGCGCAGCACCTAGGTGCCGGACCGCGGAACGCTCAACAGGCGCTGCCGGTTGAGCATCTGCGCAATCGATTCCTGCGGCGATGGATGGCCGAGGAAAAATCCCTGCACCAGATCGCAGCCATACTGCTCCAGCAAGTGAAGCTGGGCATTGGTTTCCACGCCTTCCGCCACCACCACCATTTTCAGGCCATGCGCCATGGCGATGATGGCGCGCGTGATGGCGGCATTCTCCGAATCCTGCGGCAAGCCGCTGATGAAGCTCTTGTCGATCTTGAGCGCGCGCACGTCGAAGCGTTTCAGGTAACTCATGGATGAATAGCCAGTGCCGAAATCGTCGATCGACAGATAGACTCCAATGCCGCGCAACTGATCCAGCGTGGCCATGGTGGCGCGCGCGTCGTCCATCAGCGTGCCTTCGGTCAGCTCCAGCTCCAGCAGGCGCGGCTCCAGGCCCGTGTCGTGCAGGGCCGAGACCACGATCTGGCTCAGGTTTTCATCCTTGAACTGCTTGGCCGAGAGGTTGACCGCCATGCGCACCGGCCGCTGGCAGGCCTGCTGCCAGGCGCGCGCCTGCTTGCAGGCGGTGCGCAGCACCCACTCGCCGATCGGCACGATAAGGCCCGTTTCCTCGGCCAGCGGAATGAACTCATTGGGCGGAATCACGCCATGCTCGGGATGGCGCCAGCGCACCAGCGCCTCCACACCCACCAGCTGGGCGCTCGGCACGTCGACCTGGGGTTGGTACAGCAGATACAGCTCGTTGTTCTGCAAGGCCTTGCGCAGGCCGACCTCCAGCTTCACATGACTCATGATCTGCATCGTCAGCGAAGAACTGTACAGCTTCGCATTGTCCTTGCCGCAGTTCTTGGCGTGGTACATGGCGGTGTCGGCGTACTTGAGCAGGGAGCTGCTGTCCTCGCCGTCCTGCGGATACAGCGAGATGCCGATGCTGGCGGTGACGAAGATTTCATGCCCGTCGAGCTGGAAGGGGCGGCGCATGGCGTCCTTCACGCGCTGCGCCACATGCAGCGCGTCCTCGACCTGCTGCAGATCGGGGATCAGGATGGTGAATTCGTCGCCGCCCAGGCGCGCCAGGCTGCCATGGCCGACCAGGGAGACCGTGTCGCCGGGGCGGATGGTTTCATGCAGGCGCTCGGAGACGGCTTGCAGCAGCAGGTCGCCCACATTGTGGCCCAGGGTATCGTTGATGCGCTTGAAGGAATCCAGGTCCATGAACAGCACGGCGAACTTGCATCCGCCGGCGCGCGAGCGCTGCAGCTCATGCTCCAGCGATTCGAGAAAGGCCTGGCGGTTGGGAATGCCGGTCAGGCTGTCGCAATAGGCGAGGCGGCGGATCTGGTCCTCCGTGCGTTTGCGCTCGCTGATATCGCGCACCAGTCCCAGCACCTCGCCGGCGCCGGTGTTGACCAGGCGCGCCTCGAAGTGGTGCAGCACGCCGCCGTTGAACAGCTCGTAGTCCACGGAGCGGATATCGTGGGTGTCGAGCACGCATTCCAGTTCGCGCATCAGATGCTGGGCGATGGGCGCGGGCAGCACCTCGCTGATATGACGGCCCACGCAGCGCGTTTCCGACAGGGTGGCGCCGGGACCATGGCCCTGCTCGTAGTCCAGATAAAAGCCCTCGGGACTGAGGCGGAAGAAAGTATCGGGAATCGCCGCCAGCACGGCGCGGTTGTGGGCGTCGGCGATGCGCAGGCGGGCGATGGCATCGCTGGCGCGCAGCACATACAGCACGCGGTGGCCGAGGATGGGCCAGTTGATCGGCTTGGAGATGAAATCCGTTGCGCCCACCTCGTAGGCCTGTGTCACCGCTTCCAGATCGTCGCCGCCTGTGACCATGATGATGGGAACCGTGGCGCCATGCTCCATCTTGCGGATCTCGCGGCAAACGGCAAAGCCATCGAGGCCCGGCATGTCCACATCGAGCAATACCAGATCGGGACACATCTGGCGGAAGCAGGACAGGGCCGCCGTGCCATCCGCCGCCTCCACCGCATTCAGGCCGACCTGCGCCAGCATTTCCAGCATCAGCAGGCGCATGACGGGATCGTCGTCAGCCACCAGCACGGTGCCGCGTTTGGGGGAATGTAGTGTGCCCATATCAGGTTTCCTTCTCTAGGATGGCACTCAAGGAATGACGCACCGTCTGGAACTCGCGCTCCATATTGGTCAACAGTTTGTCCGCGCCTTCGGTGGAATCGGCACGGCCCAGCAATTCCATTTCCTTGCATAGCCGGGCCAGGACATCGGCGCCGACATTGGCGCTACTCGATTTCAGGCTGTGCGCGGCCTTGCGGATACCGCCCGTATTCAGACTGGCGATGGCCTCGCGCAGGGTTTGCAGATGGGCGGGCGTGTCATCCACATAGGCGTGGATCACGCGCTGCAGCAGTGCCTCGCCGTCGGCGCTGAGGGCGCGGATGGCCTCCAGCGCGTGGCGGTTCAGCGCCGCTGCTGCCGGCGCGGCGGCTGGCGGCGGTGCAGTTTGCGCCGCTGCGGGCTTTTCCGGCGGCGCCAGATCGCCATGATGCATGCTGGCGGCGCGTGGCAGGGCGATCCAGCGTGACAGGGTATCGGCCAGCGCCTGGCGGCTGAAAGGCTTGCTCAGGTAATCGTCCATGCCCGCAGCCAGGCAGTTTTCGCGGTCGCCCTGCAAGGCATTGGCCGTGATGGCGATAACCGGCAGGTGGCGGGCATGGCCGCTCTGCTTTTCGCGGCGACGGATTTCCTTGGTGGCGGCCATGCCATCCATCACCGGCATCTGGCAGTCCATCAGCAGCAGATCGAAATGTCCGGCGCCCACCGCGGCCAGGGCCTCTTCGCCATTGACGGCGCAAATGGTTTCCAGTCCCAGGCTGTTCAGCATGGCCAGCGCCACTTCGACATTGACCGGATTGTCCTCGGCCAGCAGCACGCGCAGCGGACGCTTGATGCGCGGCAGCCGCGCCCCTGCGGGCGCCAGCGCCGCCATCGGCCGCGCGCCTTCTCCGCTGCGGGCCGGCGTCACCAGGCACTCATACAGATCGCAGTCGCGCGCCGGCTTGATCAGCTGGAAGGCCACGCCGGCCTCGCGCCGCTGCACCGTGTCGGCCGCACAGCGCTCGGTGCTGAGCAGCAGCAGGCGCACACCGGACAGCGCCGCATCGGCCTTGATCTCGGCCGCCAGCGCCAGCCCGCTGATGCCCGGTAAATCCATATCCAGCAAGGCCGCATCGTAAGGCTGACCGCTGCTGGCGCCAGCGTGCAGCAGGCGTAGCGCCTCCGCCGCCGAGGCGGCGCTATCGCAGCGCAAATGCCAGCGCCCCAGCAAGCGTTCGAGCACGGCGCGGCTGTCCGGATGCGGATCGGCGATCAGCGCGCGCAAGCCCTTGCTTTTCTGGCTGAAGCCGGATTCGTCGCCATCGACACGGCGCTTGTCGAACTGCACGGTGAACCAGAAGACCGAACCCTGCGTGAGCGCGTTGTCGACGCCGATCTGCCCGCCCATCAACTCCACCAGCTGGCGCGAAATCGCCAGACCCAGGCCGGTGCCGCCGTGCTTGCGCGTGGTCGAGCCATCGGCCTGGGAGAAGGAATCGAAGATGCGGCTGCGCGCCTCGCGCGCCACACCGACGCCGGTATCGTGCACCTCGAAGCGCATGCGCACCGTCTGCGCATCCTCGCCGGTGACATAGACCTTGAGCTGGATGCGGCCCTTGTCGGTGAACTTGATGGCATTGCCCATCAGGTTGACGATCACCTGGCGCAGCCGGTTTGGATCGCCGCAGATGGCAATCGGGATATCGTTGGCGATCTCGAAATGCAGGTCCAGGCCCTTGGCCTGCGCCTGCGGCGAAAACACGTAATCGATATCGTCCAGCAGCTCGCGGAAGTTGAAATGGATGTACTCCACCGTCAGCTTGCCCGCCTCGATCTTGGAGAAGTCCAGGATATCGTTGATGATCACCAGCAGATGCTCGCCGGAGCGCTTGACCATGCTGGTGTAGTGGCGCTGTTCCTCGCTCAGGCGCGTGGCCATCAGCAGTTCGGTCATGCCCAGCACCCCGTTCATCGGCGTGCGGATCTCGTGGCTCATGGTGGCCAGGAAGGCGCTCTTGGCCTGGCTCGCCGCCTCCGCCGCGTTCTTTGCCTTCTCCAGCTGCTCGGTGCGTACGCTGACCTGGCGCTCCAGCTGATCGCGGTACTGGGCCAGACGCGTATCGCGGTTCTCGATCTGCGCCAGCATATGGTTGAAGCTATCGATCAGCGTCCCCAGCTCATCGCTGCGGCTGTGCTGCACCTGGGCGTAAGTCTGGCTGCTCGAAACCTGTTGCGCCGCTGCCACCAGCTTGCCGATCGGCTCCGCAATACTGCCCTTGAAACGCGACGCCAGCATCTGCGCCAGCAGGAAGGAGAGGGCGGTCGCCGCCCCCGTGATGCCCAGGCTCTTGAGAATGCCCAGCCACATGCCGAGCTGTCCCGCCTCCACCATTACCGCGCCGATCGCATGCGGCCCCACGCGCACCGGCCGATAGAGGCGGGTCAGCGGATGCCAAGGCGCGCCGGTCCGTTCGCTGAGCGGGCGCCTGGCCAGCGCCGCGATACCCTGCGGCGACAAGGAAGGCGGCTGCGCAGACGCCGCTGGAAAACGGGCGAACTCCCGTCCCTCGCGGTCGAACAAAGCCGCCCGTGTAATCTCATCCTTCACTGCCAGCGCCGCCAGGTTCTGCTCCGCCTGCACGCGGTCGGCCAGCAGCAAAGCCTGCACGCTGCTGGCCCCGATCACATCGGCCAGGGAGGCCAACTGCTTTTGCTCATCATCCGCGTGGCCGAGCACCGTCGTCAACGCGAACGCCAGGAACACCAGCAGCAAAGCGCTACCGGTGGACAGGACCGAAATGATGGTCAGTTTTTGACTAAGGCCGGAACGTTCGAAGTTGAGCATTGCCGCCGCCGATAAAGGATTCCAACAGGAAAAATATAGCCTCCCGTCCATCCCCCACCTTGCGCCGACGCAACCCCACCCCATCCCCTTTGCGCCAAATCAAACAATGTCCAACCCTGGTGTCAGGCACCAGGGTTGGACATTTGCTGATTTAGATCAAAGAATGTCCGCCCCCAGTGCCTGACACCAGGGTGGACATTTGTTGAGGAAGATCAAAGCTTAGCAGCAGCCGCCGCGCTTGCCGGCGCCGCCGTAGCGGGCTTCTTGCCGCTCGCGGAAGAATTCTTCGTAGCTCATCATCGGTTCGCCGGGGTGGGTGGCTTCCCGATGGGCGACGTAGCTGTCGTATTCGGGCAGGCCGACCATCAGGCGCATGCTTTGCCCGAGGTAGCGGCCGGCTTTGACGATTTCGTCGAGCATTTTAGGTGGCCGGCATCAGTTGCACCGGGCTTTCCTTGTGGCTGGGCTTGGCGTTGGCGCGGGCCGCGAGGGCGGTGCGCACGCCGAAGATCAGCACGGACAGCACAACGATGATGAAGAAGCCGGCCAGCGAGGCGTCGAGGTAGTCGTTGAAGATCACCTGGCGCATCTGGTCGAGCGACTTGGCTGGAGCCAGCACTTCGCCCTTGTCGAGCGCGGCCTGGTATTTGGCGGCGTGGGCGAGGAAGCCGACTTTGGGATTGGCGGCGAAGATTTTCTGCCAGCCGGCCGTCAGGGTGCACAGCAGCAGCCAGACGGTGGGCAGCAAGGTGACCCAGGCGAAGCGGGCGCGCTTCATCTTGAACAGCACGCAGGTGGCGAGGATCAGCGCAATCCCGGCCAGCATCTGGTTGGCGATGCCGAACAGCGGCCACAGGGTGTTGATGCCGCCCAGCGGATCGACCACGCCTTGATACAGGAAGTAGCCCCAGGCAGCCACGCACAGGCCGGTGGCGAGCAGGCTGGCGAACACGGAGTCGGTGCGTTTCAGCGATGGCGCGAAGGCGCCCAGCAAATCCTGCAGCATGAAGCGGCCGGCGCGCGTGCCGGCATCGACGGCGGTCAGGATGAACAGGGCTTCGAACAGGATGGCGAAGTGGTACCAGAAGGCCATCATGGCCTTGCCGCCGAGGACATTCGACAGGATATGCGCCATGCCCACCGCCAGCGTCGGTGCGCCGCCGGCGCGCGAGATGATGGTGTGCTCGCCGACGTCCTTGGCGGTCTGCGTCAGCATTTCCGGCGTGACGCGGAAGCCCCATTGCGAGATCGCTTGCGCGGCCGATTCGGCGGTGGTGCCGATCAGCGCGGCCGGACTGTTCATGGCGAAGTAGACACCCGGTTCGATGGTCGATGCGGCCACCAGGGCCATGATGGCGACGAAGGATTCCATCAGCATGGCGCCATAGCCGATGAAGCGGGCGTGGGTTTCGTTCTCGATCATCTTGGGCGTGGTGCCGGAAGAGATCAGGGCGTGGAAGCCGGAAACGGCGCCGCAGGCGATGGTGATGAACAGGAAGGGGAAGAGGTTGCCCGACCATACCGGGCCGCTGCCGTCGATGAATTTGGTCACGGCCGGCATTTGCAGATACGGCGCGGCGATCAGGATGCCCAGTGCCAGGCCGACGATGGTGCCGATCTTGAGGAAAGTGGACAGGTAGTCGCGCGGCGCCAGCAGCAGCCACACCGGCAGCACGGAGGCGATGAAGCCGTAGCCGATCAGCATCCAGGTCAGTTCGGTGCCGGTGTAGGTGAACAGCGGCGCCAGGGCCGGATTCTCCTGCACATACTGGCCGCCGAAGATGGCTGCCATCAGCAGCACGAAGCCGATCAGCGACACTTCGCCGACGCGGCCCACGCGCACATAGCGCGAATACACGCCCATGAACAGGGCGATGGGGATGGTCGCCATCACGGTGAAGCTGCCCCAGGGCGAGCCGGCCAGAGCTTTGACCACGATCAGGGCCAGCACGGCCAGGATGATCACCATGATCATGAAGGTGCCGAGCAGGGCGATATTGCCGGGGATCGGTCCCAGTTCGGATTTGATCAGATCCCCCAGCGAGCGGCCGTCGCGGCGCATGGAGATGAACAGCACCATGAAGTCCTGCACCGCGCCGGCAAACACCACGCCGGCCAGAATCCACAGCATGCCGGGCAGGTAGCCCATCTGCGCGGCCAGCACCGGACCGACCAGCGGACCAGCGCCAGCGATCGCAGCGAAGTGGTGGCCGAACAGCACGTTCTTATTGGTCGGCACATGGTCCAGGCCATCGTTGAATTTGTAGGCGGGCGTCATGCGTTTCGGGTCCAGGCCCATCACGTCGCGCGCGATGAACAGGCTGTAGAAACGGTAGGCGATCAGGTACACGCAGACGGCCGCGATGACGATCCAGATGGCGCTGATTGGTTCGCCGCGCTGCAGCGCGACGACGCCCAGCGCACCCGCGCCAGCCAGCGACAGCGCTGCCCAGCCGAATTTGCTCAAAACAGGGTTCATTACTTCCTCCAATGGGTAGCGGGATGGCGGGCGAGGGATTTATTCTGATGGTCTGCGCTCTGCCTATATAAAGTATTCAGGAAGCGAATATCTCGGGCAAGCGCAGGATTACGCAGGTGGGCTAGGTAGTACTACGTAGGAAGTCCGCCCCGGCCCGGCGTACAATGCCCTCCACTTACTGGTCGCTACGAGCTTGCAATGAAGTTGAAGCAGAAAGTCATTTTCCTGGCCATCACGCCGCTGTTCCTGGCGCTGTGCGCCATTGCGCTGGCCGTGCAGTACCAGGCCAACACACTGGCGCGCCAGCAGAAGGAAACCATCGAGCAAGCCTACCTCGCCAGCAAGGAGGCGGAACTCAAGCACTACGTGACCCTGGCCACGCATTCCGTGTCCCACCTGTACCGTTCCGGCCGGCGCGACCCCGCCACCTTGGATGAGGCCAAACGCATCCTGTCCTCGCTGAGCTTCGGCGACGATGGCTATTTCTTCGTCTACGATATGCAGGGCAATAGCCTGATGCACCCGCGCCAGCCCGAGCTGGTCGGGCAGAACCTGTTCGAGCTGCGCGACGAGCAAGGCCGCCCCACCATCCAGCGCCTGCTGGCGCGCGCCCGCGCCGGCGGCGGGCTGGAACGCTATTCCTGGGTCAAGCCTTCGACCCACAAGGCCGCGCCCAAACTCGGTTATGTGATCCAGCTGGAGCAATGGGGCTGGATGATGGGCACCGGCATCTATCTCGATGATGTCGACCAGGCGCTGGAGAAGGTCGACGCCCAGCAGCGCGGCAATATCCGCAACACCATGCTGTGGATTGCGGGCATTGCGGCCCTGAGCGCGCTGGCCGTGGGCTTCTCGGGCCTGGCCTTGAATCTGAGCGAGTCGCGCGTGGCCGACGCCAAGCTCAAAGCCCTGGCCCAGCGCGTGGTGGAATCGCAGGAAGAGGAGAGGGCGCGCCTGTCGCGCGATCTGCATGACGGCATCAGCCAGTGGCTGGTATCGATCAAACTGCAGATCGAGGCCGGCATCATCCGCCTGACCGGCAATCCCGAACAACAGAAGGCGGCGCAAGCCGTGTTCGAACACACCGCCGAGCAGTTGAACAATGTGCTGGGCGAAGTGCGCCGCATCTCGCATAATCTGCGTCCCGCGATTCTGGACGATTTGGGCCTGGCTGCGGCCCTGGCCCACCTGGCCGAAGAGTTCGAGCACGATAGCGGCACGCCGATCGATTTCAATGCCGAGGGCTGCACCGAAGGCCTGGCCGACGTGGCTAACACGGTGCTGTTCCGCATTGCCCAGGAAGCGCTGACCAATATCGAGCGCCACGCGGGCGCCAGCCGCATCGAGATCCGCCTGACCGGCACGCCGGAGCGCGTCAGCCTGCGCATCACCGACAACGGCAGTGGCTTCGACGCCGACGGTATCGCCATCCACCCCAAGCGGGGTATAGGATTGCGCAATATGATGGAACGCATGGACGCGATCGGCGGCAAGTTCGAGATCGCATCCTCGCCGGCCGGCACCACGGTGCTGGCCCAGGTAGACAACCGGAGTTAGCTTATGACGATCAGGATACTGCTGGTGGACGACCACCCTCTCGTGCGCGACGGCTTGCGCGCGCGGCTGGAGGCCATGCCGCAGTTCGACGTGGTGGCCGAGGCGGGCGGCGCGGCCGAGGCGCTGGAACAGGCCAGCGTGCAGACGCCCGACCTGGTCCTAATGGATATCAATATGCGCGGCGTGAACGGCATCGAAGCCACGGCCCAGTTCCGCGAACGCTTCCCGGATATCGCCGTACTGATACTGTCCATGCACGATAAGCTGGAATATGTATCGCAGGCGATCCAGGCCGGCGCGCGCGGCTATGTGCTGAAAGACGCGCCGGGCAAGGATATTGTAGTGGCGATTGAAACCGTGATGTCGGGCGGGATCTACTACAGCGCCGCACTGGCCCGCCAGCTGGCCCGCCCGCAGAACCAGGACAACCAGCTGACGTCGCGCGAGCACGAAGTGCTACAGCACATCGCCAACGGCCAATCCAACAAGCAGATCGCGCGCGACCTGGACCTGAGCGTGCGCACGGTGGAAACGCACCGCCTGAACATCAAGCGCAAGCTGGGCATCGAAGGCCAGGCGGAGCTGATCAGGTACGCCGTCCAGCATGCGCAATTCGAGGGCAGCAAGCCGGAGTAAGCGCGCCGCGCAAGAGTAAATTTTTGAGCTTGCACTCTAGTAGGCGGGCCATGCTTCTTCGACAATTTCTGGTATATTCCTGCGTCCGGTTCGCCGGCGCCACTTTCATAGTTTGAGATAAAGGTCTGGGGTGCGTTGCGTCGATGAAAAATGGTTGCTTAGAGTTAATACTTGTTCTACCATTTGACGCATAACCACACCGAGAAACTGATGTCCGCATCTGATTCAAGTACCTTCCCGCTCGTGGGATTGCAAGCGGTGTCCAACGCCCAGCATCAATGGGTGGCACTGGCTTTCCATCTTACTCCCCAAGCCGGGCTGGCCGCGCCAGCCTTGGCACAGCTATTTGCCTATCCCGACATGCGCGCCGCGCTGGCGCCGCTCGATTTCATCGTCTCCCTCGACGATCCGCTGCATGTGGACGAAGCGCTGGCTACCAGCCTGCCGGCACAGCACACCATCCTGCGCGTGCCCGCCGCCGCCTGCGCCAAGAGCGAGGTGCAGAACAGATGCCGTGAACTGTCCGAACGCGGCTTCCGCCTGATGGTCGATGGCGAGGCCGGCCTCGATGCGGGCAAGGCCGGCATGCGCGCCTTGTCGGCCGATGCCGGTGGCGGCCTGCCGTCGATGGTCTCGATCCTCACGCTGGCCGGTCCGCACTGGGCCAGCAATGTGGCCGACAAAGCCTGCCTGGAAAACTGGCGTAGCGCCGGCTTCTCCTGGTTCAGCGGCGCGTACACCCGCGAAGGCGTGCCCGAAGCGCCGAACGGCGACGGCACCTCGCGCAAACGCCTGCTTGCCCTGCTTGGCCTGCTGGCGCGCGATGCCGATTCGCGCGAACTGGAAATCCTGCTCAAGCAAGACCCCGCGCTGGCCTACCATCTGCTCAAGCTGGTCAACTCCGCCGCGTTCGCGCCCGCCGCGCCGATCCACAGCTTCACCCAGGCCATCAATGTGCTGGGCCGCCGCCAATTGCAGCGCTGGCTGCAGCTGCTGCTCTATGCGCGCCAGCAGGACGAAGGCGGCGCCAATGCGCTGCTGCCGTTGGCCGCCGTGCGCGGCGCGCAAATGGAATTCCTGTGCAAGGAACGCGGCGGCGACCGCGACGCGCAGGACATGGCCTTCGTCGCCGGCGTTTTCAGCCTGCTCGACGTCTTGCTCGGCATGCCGATGACGGAAATCGTCAGCGCCCTCAGTCTCGATCTCGACGTGGTGCGCGCCTTACTGGACCGCGCCGGTCCGCTGGGCGATATGCTGGGCCTGACGGAAGCCGAACATCCCGATCCCGCCCGCCTGCAGGCACTGGGCATCGACACCGAAACCCACTGGCGCGGCCTGTTGCAGGCCTACCACTGGGCGATCCAGGTCAGCAGGAATCTATGAACACGCTGGCGCATCCGGTCTCCGACTTCCTGGGCAACAGCGCGGCACTCTGCGACGCAGTGCTGCGCCTGCGTGGTCCAGCCCTAGCCGAAGAACTCGGACGGATCGCCCGCAGCGTCATGAACAGTCCCGAAGGCCGCTACGTGCCGGCGGGCGAAGAAGAAGCGATGCTCCTGCTCGGCACCGGCGAAGGCCTGCGCCAGGAAGTGCGCTTCGACGAACATTATTTTGGCCGCTTCGAAGTCTCTGGCCGCAGCGGCTACAGCGACGGCGACCGCCAGCACCTGGCCAGCCTTGCGACCTTGGCCGCCAGCGTGCTGCAAGTGCACTCCGTGGCCCAGCGCACCACCCACGCCTACGTGCAGGTCGAAGCCCAGCTCCAGCACCAGTCCCAGATCCTGGAACAGATCCACGAATCCGTGCTGACCATGGACCTGAACGGCTTCATCACCAGCTGGAACAAAGGGGCCGAGCGCCTGTTCGGCTACAGCGCGGTGGAAGCGGTGGGCCGCAACATTCTCTTCCTGTACGACGACGAAGACGCCTCCTTCCACGACAACTTCCTGGAGCAGGGCGGACGGCTGATGGAAGTCCGGCGCCGCAAAAAATCCGGCGAAGTATTCTGGGCCAGCCTCTCGCTGTCGCCGCTATGCGATATGGAAGACCGCTCCATCGGCCTGATCGCCTATCTGACCGACATCACCGAGCGCAAGCTGGCGGAAGAGCGCATCCACCATCTGGCCTACTACGACGCGCTCACCAATCTGCCCAACCGCACCCTGCTCACCAAGCTGGTCGACCAGGCCCTGACCGTGGCCCAGCGCAGCAAGCTGCATGGCTGCGTGCTGTTCATCGACTTGAACCGCTTCAAGCTGATTAACGACACACTGGGCCGCAAGACCGGCGACGAACTGCTGCGCGAAGTGGCGCAACGCTTCCGCCACGTGCTGCGCGAACAGGACGTGGTGGCGCGCCTGGGCGGCGACGAATTCGCCGTCGGCCTGTTCGAACTGGGCCAGCACTACGAAGCCAGCATGGTCGCGCACAAGCTGCTCGCCGCACTGAACGAACCGTTCATGATCGACGGCCACGATCTGCGCGTGGGCGCCAGCATCGGCATCAGCGTCTATCCGCAAGACGGCGGCGACGCCGAGACCCTGCTGCGCCTGGCCGACATCGCCATGTACCGCGCCAAGCAGGGCACGGGCGACGGCGAACACGTTGCGTTTTACAGCCAGGACATGAACCAGGGCATGCAGGAACGCATGCGCGTCGAATCCGGCCTGCGCCACGCACTCGGCAACGGCCAACTGACGCTGCATTACCAGCCCAAATTCTCCATCCAGACTGGCCACATCATCGGCGCCGAAGCGCTGGTGCGCTGGCACCATCCGGAACGCGGCATGGTGCCGCCCGCCGAATTCATCCCCCTGGCTGAGGCTACGGGGTTGGTCGTGCAGCTCGGCGAATGGGTGCTGGAAGCCGCCTGCGCCCAGGCCCAGGCCTGGAAAGAAGCCGGGCTGCCGCCGATCCGCCTGGCCGTCAACGTCTCCGCGCGCGAATTCACCTCCGCCTTGCCGGGGCGCGTCAAAGACACGCTGCTGCGCTACGGCCTGGAGCCATCGTGGCTGGAGCTCGAGATCACCGAAAGCACGCTGATGCACAATATCGACCGCGTGATCGGCATCATGGACCGCATCACAGCGCTCGGCGTGACCCTATCTCTGGACGATTTCGGCACAGGCTACTCCAGCCTGTCCTATCTGAAGCGCTTCCCCATCGACACGCTCAAGATCGACCGCTCCTTCACCACCGGCATCCCGCTTGACGCCAACGACTGCGCGATTGCCAGCACCATCATCAGCATTGCCCAGCAGCTCAAGCACAAAGTGATTGCCGAAGGTGTCGAAACGGTCGAGCAGCTCGCCTTCCTCAAAGATTCCGGCTGTGACGAAGTACAAGGGTATTTGTTCTCCAAACCCCTACCGGCGGCCGAGTTCGAGAAAGCGCTCAAAGAGAGCTGGGGACGGGAAGGATGAGTTGGTGGCAAGCCACCGTGAAATCTGTATAATGCAGGCCTTCAGGAAGCGTGGCCGAGTGGTTGAAGGCAGCAGTCTTGAAAACTGCCGACGGGTTAAACCGTTCGTGAGTTCGAATCTCACCGCTTCCGCCAGGAAATAAAATAAACCGCCGTCAGGCGGTTTTTTTATTGCCTGGCGGAAGCGAGGGGAGCGCCTGCGCGCTCCCCGTGTGAGATTCGAAGGGCATGGCCCTGCAGGGCCATCCCGCCCCGAATCGCCCATCTGCTGCCCGCGTAGCGGGCAGCCTCGCGCGCCGAAGGCGCGCGCCCCCACTCCAATTTCATCGATTTTTAGCAATAAATCCCCCCATCTTCTCCCAATACCAATCTCGGATAAAATGTTATCGAGAGAATTGAGTATTGCCGTGGTCCCTCCAGGGCTCGTCCTCGATTCAGATTCGACTTATGCAGCAAGGTCACATGAAAAAGAAAATGAAACTGAAAGTACTATTCATCACATCGCTAGGAATCTTATCGCTAGTGCAAGCATCACCATCCCTCGCGGACAATCTCAACGGAAAAAACCTCTACTTACAGAGATGCGCCATATGCCATGGAGCGGATATCAAAGGAACAGGGCCATTGGCGAAGAAAAGCAATCCGCCCACACCTGATCTCACAACATCCGCTTTCAAAAAACGGCTAAACGATTACCCCGGTGTTATTGTTTCATCGGTAATACTTCGTCCAAATGGAGACCTGATCCCAAAAACTTTGAAAGAGAATGGCGTCAAGCTAGCGCCATACGCTTGGAAGGTTCAGGATTTTCGTGATTTAAATCAATACATGAGTGGCGTGATTTTAAAAACCCGATGATTTTAGGATGAGCGCTGGGGCATGAAAAAGAATCAGACGATGATAGGTATGGCGCTAAGCGCCATGCTGCTGTGGCCCATAGCGGTCCAGGCCGATATTGTTCAGCGCCAAGTAATTACGGCTATTTCAGACGAACCAGGCAGTGACGGCGCCGATGTGCTGACCGTGGCGGAAACCACCGCCTGCGGCGGCAAACAACTGCGCATGAAAGAGGGCTTGCTGGAAAACGAAGACGAATATGCAAGCCTCAGACCCGGAGTCATGCAACGCATCCGAGACAAGACGCCAATGATCGTAACCTTATTTGGCTGTCCCGTTGGAAAAAGCGGGGCAGAGGCCATTCCGTTTGCACGCATGATTACCGGCTGCGATCCCAGCTCCTGTGCCGACGGCAAAGCGCGCCTCTATTTGGACGAGCAGCTCCGGCCGCAGGTCAAGCGCCGTGCACCTTATTTTCTAGTACTGCCCTTGCCAAAAGCGGCGTTGCCCGGTACTTGGAAGGTGGAGATTTTCGATACCATCCGGCGCAACGTGGTGCGAATATCCGGCCAGACCAATGCCGCCGATTTTGTTTCCGGCAAGATGGTAGGCGGCTACAGCTCTTACGATATGGATGGGAAGATCGACTCGCAGACGCATGAAGAGGGAGAGATGCCGAAAACATGCGCCGATACAGCAGACCAGACGATGGGGATATGTGGTGTGGTGGAGCATTGATGCAAGGTCAGTCTAAGCAGCATACGCCAACTCAACTGCGCGACTGCGCCAGATACTCCTTCATGAAATCAATCCACGCCCGGACCTTGCGCGGCACGTGGCTGCCCGGCGCATAAAGCGCGTACACCGCTTGCGTCGGAAAGTGGTATCCCGGCAAGGCATCGACCAGCGTACCGTGTTCGAGATCACGCCGGATCAGCCACTCCGGCAGCAGTGACAAGCCGCTACCCTGACGCGCCAACTGCAGCAGCACCGAAGCGTTGTCCGTCACGATCTGCGGATCTTGAAGACGCAGCACATGCGTTTTGCCGTGGCGGTCTGTCGTATTCCAGCTTTTGATATGTTCGAGTTGCGCATGGCCCAACCAGGGCAGGCTAGCCAGGCCGGCGGGCGTACGATCGCCTTGCACGCCTGATGCGGCAAGTAAGGATGGAGCGGTCACAGGCCGTATTTCAAATGTGGCCAGCAAGGCGCCGCGATAGGGAAGCGCCTCAAACTGTTCCTGCCGGCCCAGTCGGATCGCCACATCGACCCGGTCGCGCAGCAGGTCGGCGTGGGCGGTATGGGTTTCCAGTCGGACCTGCAAGGCGCGGTGTCGCGCAGTGAAGGCGTGCAGGGCAGGGGCGATGACCTCGAGTGCGTATTCGACCGTGGAGGTGATGCGCAATTCGCCGTCCAGCGCATCGTGCTCGCGGCGGGCTTCGTCGATGGCCGCCTGCGCTTCCTCTTCCACTCTGACGCAGCGCGCATAGAAGCGCTGGCCGGCATCGGTCAATGCCACTCGGCGGGTGGTGCGCGACAAGAGCGTCACGCCGAGTTCCCGTTCCAGTTGCTTGATGTTGAAACTGACGGCGGCCCGCGCCTGCTTCAGGCGGGCCGCGGCGGCGGTAAAGGAACCGTCTTCCACAACGGCGCGGAAAACGGCAAAACGATCGAGGCTGACCATGGCAGGAATGCGAAATGAGGTTTGTGCAGCTGCCCATCATGCCACAATTGTCAAAATTAATTGAACAGTGAAGCTATATTGGGCTGTCTTATCGTTCGTTGTGGCCTTCTTTAGACTGGCACCTCTTTGCAGTCACAGAAAGCCGCCATGCCGCTCCGCCTGAAAATCACCATCCTCTACCTGCTCGGCTTTTCGATTGACCTGGCCAATATGTTCATCGTCAATGCCGCGTATCCCACCATCCAGCGCGAGTTCGATGCTTCGGTCACGCAACTGGCGTGGATAGGGAATATGTACGCCCTTGGCCTGACCGTGGTCATTCCCCTGGGCACCTGGATGGCGCGGCGCCTGGGTGAGCGCCGACTGCTGATCCTTTCCCTGTTGCTGTTCGCCGTGGCGAGCTTCGGTGTCGGACTGGCCGGTTCCATCCATGCACTGCTGGCCTGGCGTCTGGTACAGGGGCTGGGCGGCGGCTTGCTGATTCCCGTCGGGCAGGCGATGGCATATCGCGCCTGTCCGCCAGAGGAGCGGGCGGGCTTGACTGCCTTGGTCATGATGACGGCCTTGCTGGTGCCTGCGCTGTCGCCTGCGGCCGGAGGCTTGCTGGTTGACTATGTGTCCTGGCGCGCCATCTTCCTGTCCATGATTCCGCTGGCCTTGTTGACGGCGGCATTCGCTTGGTGGTGGTTGCCGGCGGATGCATCGACGCAGGATGGCTTCCGTCTGGATGCTCGTGGGCTGGGTCTGAGCGTGGCGGCATTGGCCTGCCTGCTGCTGGGAATGAGCATGCTGGGACAGCCGGAGCAAGGCGCTGGCGCTGTCCTGGCGATGGGTGCTGCGATTGCTGCAGCCATTGCCTATGTCATCCATGCCCGGCGCGCTGCCTCGCCTGTGCTGGACTTGTCCTTGCTACAGGACCTTCAACTGCGTACAGGCTTGGTCATCTACTTGTGCGTGCCGGGTGGTTTTGCCGGCGTGAGCATGGTGGCCGCGTTGTACTTTCAGAATATGCTCGGCTTGAGTGCGACGCAGACTGGCGCGCTGATGATGCCGTGGGCCATTGCCGCCTGCGTCGCCATCATGATCACGCGGCAGGCCTTCGCCCGGCTGGGCAGCAAGCCTCTGTTCTTGACCGGTATCGCCATTGACGTTTGCGGTATCGCGCTGTTGGCAACGCCGCTGGCGCAGCAAGGCATTGGCCGCGCGGCCGCCTTTGCTGCAATGGGACTGGGCGCCAGCCTGTGTACCAGCGCGGCACAAAGCGCCGCCTTTCAGGACATTGCTCCGCACCGCATGGGCGATGCCAGTGCGCTGTGGAATATCAATCGTCAATTGAGCTTCTGCGTCGGCACGGCATTGCTGGGCAGCGTCCTGGTGTGGCTGCTGGTGCGGCATGCTGGCGATCCATCGATGGCTTACCGCCAGTGCTTTGTTGTGGCGGCGCTCCTGGCCTTACTGCCACTGCCATTTGTCATGCGGTTGCCGATGCCGCGAGCGGCTGTTTCCATCTCCCACCAACCTTAAGAAAGACATTCATGAGCACCTCTCTTTATCTTCAAGAAGTTATCGACGCACACGTGGAAATCGAACAATGGCTATCCGGTGCGGCGCCAGCTGAGAAATTGGCGCCACTACTGGCCCGCTTCGCCGCACAGTTTTCCATGGTCTCGCCGAAGGGGGCGTTGCTGGGGTATAGCGATTTGTCCGCCATGTTCAGCGGCGGTCATGGCTCCCGCCCCGGATTGCGCATCCATATTGATGGCTTTCAGATCGTGCGGGAATGGGACGGCGGCGCTGTCGTCAGCTATCGTGAAAAACAGGTACTGGAAAATGGCGACGGCAACGTCCGCCATTCAACGGCTGTTTTCGCACGCGATGCGCAGGATGCAGTGAAGTGGGTTCATCTGCACGAAACCTTCGGCTGATTGGCCGCCACATGCTCAGGTAGGCAAGCGTCGCAGCAGCAGTGATCGGAGGTCGCGGCTTGTATGGCAGACTAAGTGAATATAGAAAATATTGTTCTTCTGCTGAAAAATAATCCGATTCTGGCCGGCGAGAAGTTGCCGGAAATTTCCAAGCTCAAGTTCTTCAAGTTCGGTCGGATGGGTTCCCTTGGATGGGTGGGTAGGCAGGCTTACAACCTCGTCCTTAATGATCTTCCGGGCATACTCGGAAGACTGGCTGGCTTTAAGATAAGCTCGAATCTCGCGAACGTCATCTTTGGCTGATTCCGTCCATTTGATCTGGATAGCCATCAGAGATCTTGGTCTTCGCCTTCCAGCTCTTTGAAGAATTCGTTGTGATCGCTGATCTTACCTTCGGCAATCTGTTTTTGGCCATGGACGAGGATGCGGAGCATATTTAGCTGATCTTGCGTCCGCTGATAACTTACTGCATCCTGAACAACGGCCTGAACCTTGCCGTTTACGGTAATCATGACAGGCACCTGACTTTCTTGAGCCTGTTTGACCACATCGCCAGGATTGGTCTTAAGGAAGCTAATCGGTTGGACCGCTTTTAGCGAACTCATAGGGGCGTGTATTAGTGGGACTGATATGCTCATCATAGCACTGGGAAGCTTTGCTAGTCTTAGCTTCTGGCGGGCGCGACGTTGCTAGGTCGAGATGTGGCGCTCGCTGCATCGCCGGAGATGCGCGACCGTCTACCTACCCTGTTGACCCAGCCGGATTGCGTGGAGCGCTTAGGCTTAAGCATGCTGACCAAGTCCGCAATCGCCGCTGACTTGCCCGGCAAGGCGTGCAACTACCTCGCCAGCTTGATTCGCGGCTTGCGGGGACGATCACCGTAGTGCGGATGCATGCGTTTTACGCGGCCGCCGTCTGCTCATCCAGTTCCTGTCGCTCCTGCTCGGCAGGCCTGTTCGTCCCGCGCCGGCGGCGCTGGTTGAACAGCACGCGCATGATGGTTTCGGTGCTGAAACCATGAATGCGCAAATACGTTTCCGCGTAGAAGCGGTCGCGTTCAGTCATGAAGCCGATGGCGCGTTCGATCACTTGGGAAGCGCTGGTGTCTTCCCGTTCACACTGGGATGGCGATGCAGAGGTCCGAGCTTTCATTGGGTTGCTCCTGTCGATGTAGCCATGTACGGAACGTCGTTGAGCGTGTACTACTAAGGCACTGCTGCCTGGTGTAGGCAGATGGTCCTGCCGATCTTCGTAAGGCCGGCGCGTTGCCCGATAATCGCGGTCGGTAGTCGGGGCCGGTAATCTCGCGGCGGGATGAGCGGGAAAAGAGCGGCCGGACGTCAATGATGCTGACGAGAGAATGACACAGTACCATGGAATTGAGCTATCGCTATCATTGTAATTTGCTATATCTGGGCCGAGTTTGACAGCGTTTCTTAGCGCCCGCCGGACTGTGGGTGCGGGCGCCGTTTTTTCCCACCGAGGCTCGCAAAAACGGTGGAAAAGACTATGCTGAAAGCCAGGCTATCTCTACCGTGAAGGGGCTGGAGCGATGCGCAGGCGGACTCTGCTCGAACTTGCTCTGCTGGCATATTTGCCGGTGCTGGGGGCGCAAGGCGCCAGCAAAGCCATGCGCGTTTCCACGCTGCTGGAAACCGACCCCGCCACCGATATTGCCGAGCAGGTTTTGCGCGAAGCTTACCGCCGGCTGAGCATGAGCCTGGATGTGGTGCGCCTGCCCGCCGAGCGGGCGTTGGTGAGCGCCAACGACGGCATGATGGATGGCGAGCTGTATCGCAAGGTCGGCATTGAGCGCGACTATCCGAATCTGATGATCGTCCCGGTCCCCTTACTGACCTACGAAATCGTGATCTTCACGCTGGGCACGAGTTTCGTGGTCAGTGGCTGGGAGAGCCTGCGCCCCTTCACCATCGGCTTCATTCGCGGCATCAAGATCGTGGAGCAGAATACGCAAGGCATGCATATCGAACCGGTGGCGACCATGATGCAGGCCTTGCAGAAAATGACCATGGGCCGTACCGATGTGGTGGTGGGCAACCGGGTTTCCGGCCTGGCGATGGCCAAGACCTTGAAGCTGGCCGATATCCGCGTGCTGCAGCCGCCGCTGGCGACTTTCCCGGTCTTTCACTACCTGCACAAAAAGCACGAGGCGCTGATCCCCAAGCTATCCGCCGTGCTGCAGCAGATGCAGAAGGATAAGGTGATCGAGCGGATTCAGAAGACCATTCTGGGCGAAGAGTAGCTCAGATCCGGTCGCTTTCCTTGCGCACCACGCGGCCGATGATGATGCAGTCATTGCCGCGGCAAACCTTGCGGTGGTATTTGCGCTGGTCGGGATTGTCCGAGGTCAGCCACCACTGTCCCGCATCGCGCGACATGCGCTTGACCACCGGCTCGCCCTCGTAGTTGACGGCAAAGACCACACCATCCTGCGGCTTGGCGTCGGCCGTGTTGACGATGACCAGATCGTCCGCATACAGCGCCGGCTCCATGCTCTCACCCTTGACCTTGATGGCGATGAGGCGCTCGGGAATATAGCCGTGGCGGTCGGCCCAGTTGCGCGGAATGCTGAGCATGCTGCCATCGTGCTTTTCCGGCTCCACGCTGAAGCCGCTGATGCCGGCCGACAGGCGCAGCTTCACCTTTTGAATCTGGTAAAAGCGCTCGTCATCGTCCTGCGCCACCACCACCGGGGTGAACTCGGCGGGCAGGGCGCGGTGCTTGGGTTCGAGGCCCTCGTGCAGCCAGTCGAAAGTGACGTTGCAGGCGGCGGCCAGCTGCACCAGGGTATGCGCCTCCGGCCCTTTTTTGCCCACCCCCTTGAGGATGCGGTTGATCGTTGGCTGCGGTACGCCGGAAGCGCGCGCCAGCGCACTTTGCGATACGAAGCCCGCCTCCTTCATGGCGGCGTCCAGTCTGCTAGAAATGTCCATAGTTTCAATATACATGCGTGGATAGTTGGTGACAATTTTCTATTCATTCGCGTATTGATAAGGTATCCATTCTCGTATATATTGTTCGTATTGGCAAGAATTTCCTTGTGAACAGTGACGGAGGGCAATGTGGGCAATATGAATATTCAGGCGGCGGCAAGCGACAATCAGGACGCAATCTTCAGCAGCGCGGAGCAGGCCGTGCACGTGGCATACCAGATCATCGCGCAGCAGGCGCTGCAGGATGCACCGCTGCGCAAGCTGCTGATCCGCGCACTGGAATCGGCATCGAATATGAGTGCGGAGCAGCATGGTTGGCTGCAGCAGCTGCGTGGCAAGCCCTCGGGCCGCGTCAACTTCAGTGGTCTGAGTCCGCTGGAGGTGAGGGCGCAATGCGCGCTGATCGTGCACGCGGTCAAGACCAGGCTGCCGCGCACCGAAATGTGGGCCTTGCAGGCGCGCTTCGGCCATACCGATGTGGAGGATGAAAACGGCGTGCGCCGCTTTGCCTTCTCGGCCGAGCGCATCGATGCGATCAAGGGCTTGTCGGACTGGCTGGCGCCATCCTTCCCGAACCTCAAGCCTTTCGCCATCGATTGCATGATCGGCAAGCTGTATGCCAACCATAGCGGCGTGGAAATCAGCTTCCGCGAGCTGGCGCGCAACTTCGGTGGCAACCATATGGCGTATGCGCGTGGCTACGGCAAGCTGCGTGAGCGCCTGCATGAGCTGGAAATGGTGGCGCTGGACCGGCTGGAACCCTATCTGCGCGAACAGGGCGTGGTGGGTGAGCTTCCGGCAAGGTAGGAATCCGTATCCCGGCGCGGGAACAAGGGGACTCGCAAAATCGCCGCGAACGACTATGCTGAAAGCTGGCCTATCTCAACAGCAAGGAGTCGATCTCATGCGAAGGCGAAACGTGCTCCAACTTGCCTTGCTTGCCTGTTTCCCCGCACTAAGCGCGCCCGGCTCCCCAGGGATTATTCGCGCATCGACTTTCATGCTGACTGATCCCACTGCGGCAATTGCCGAGCAGGTGCTGTACGAGGCATATCGCAGGTTGGGGATTTCTTTGGAAGTGGTTCGTTTGCCGGCCGAGCGCGCGCTGGTCAGCGCTAACGATGGCGTGACGGACGGCGAGCTATGCCGCAAAATCGGCATTGAGCAGGATTATCCGAATCTGCTGATCGTCCCCGTTCCTTTGCTGGTGGTTGAAATCGTGGTCATCACGCTGGGCGCCGCTTTTGCGGTCCATGGCTGGGAAAGCTTGCGGCCCCTCCGAATCGGCTCCATTCGCGGCATCAAGGTGGTGGAGCAGAACACGCAAGGCATGCATATCGAGTTTGTGGGGACGATGGGGCAGGCCATGCAAAAAATGGCGGTGGGGCGTACCGATGTGGTGGTGGGTACGCGCTCCTCGGCTTTGCAAACGGCCAGGGAATTAAAGCTGAACGATATCCACATACTGGCGCCGCCCCTGGAAACCTTCCCAGTATTCCATTATCTGCATAAGAAGCACGAGGCATTAATTCCCGAACTGTCCGCCGTGCTGCAGCGGATGCGGAAGGAGAGGGCGATGGAGCGTATACAGAAGGCGGTGCTGGGCGAGGAGTAGTTCAGATTTGTTTGCGAAGTGAAATTTTCAGATAGTTTAAAAATTTCTGAAAAAAGTGCTTGACGGGGTTGTTACAGGGGGTATATGATTCAGTCATCATCGCAGTAATTGCATCCAATGCTCGCTTCGGCGGGCTTTTTTATTTTCTGCCCACCACCCGCCTGGCCTGCGCCCTGCGGGTTTTTTTACGCCCGGAGCTATGTCTACATTACAGAACATCGAACAGCTGCATGAGGCAATCAAGGCCGGACTCGCTGCCAAGCTGTCCGGCCTTGGTTTTATTGGACACTATCCCGCCAGCGAAGACGGTTTGACCTTACCGGCCGTGCTGGTCACGCTGGCCGATATGAAACCGGGCCGCGATCCCGGCAGCGGCGAGCAGGCGCTGAGCGTGCGACTGCAAGCGCGCTTGCTGGTGAACGCGGCCCAGGCCAAGGCTGAAATCGCCGTGCGCGAACTGGCGGCGCGCCTGGCACTGGCGCTGAAGAATGAGAATTGGGGGCTGCCGGTTGGCATGGCGCAGTTCGCGCAGGCCGGTCCCGATCCGCAGACGCCCGCCGCCGGCCGCCTGGCCTGGCTGGTGGAGTGGAGCCACGAGATTGAGCTGGGCGCGCCGGCCTGGCCGTATGGCGACGAATCGAAGCTGACGCTGATGCTGGGCCTCGATCCCGAAACGGGGCGCGGCAAGGAAGCCCAGTACCGCGCTGCGGGCCAGGAGTAAGCCATGCAATATCTGATCGCGGAAATGGACCGCCGCCTGGCGACGCTGATCCAGGCTGGCATCGTGGAATCGGTGGATCACGGCGCGGCGCGCTGCCGCTTGAGAGTAGGGCAGTGGGTGTCCGCACCGCTGCCCTGGCTTAGCCTGGGCGGCGGCGAGGTAAGACATTGGCGTCCGCCCTCGGTGGGTGAGCAGGCTTTGCTGGTGTCGCCTTCAGGCGAGCCTGCGGCCGGCTTCATCCTGCCCGGCCTCTATTCGCAGCAGCACCAGCAGGCCAACGACCAGCGCCCGAAAGTGGTGGCGTGGAAGATGCCTGACGGCTGCCTGATCGAATACGACTGGGAGAACGGCGCCTTGCAGGTCAAGGGCAGCAAGACCGTCAGCATCGAGAACGCGGAAACGGTGAGTGTCACTTCGGGCGGCGCGGTCACGCTGAAATGCCCGTCGCTGCTGGTGGACTGCCCGTCGACCACCATCAAGGGCGCGCTCAGCGTGCAAGGCAGTATCAGTGTGGACGGCGATGTGGATGCCTCCGGCGCCATCATGGACAGCGGCGGCAACAGCAACCACCACTCGCATTAAACAAAACATCTTCATCAACGAATGCCCGCCTTGTGCGGGCATTTTTCATTTCAGGAGTCATACATGGCAAAAGCCGATAACAAATCCCCCGTGGTCTTCCGCGATACCGAATACAAATGCCGCACCATCATCCTGCCCGACGGCACCGAACACCGCGTGCTGCACAGCCATATCACGGCCGCTAGTCCTGAGCTGGTGAGCTACCTGGACGCCTCGTCCGAATTCGAACGCGTGCCGGTGACGCGCGTGGCGGCCTGAAATGGCGCTCGTCGGCATGGATAGCCGCACCGGTCAGCCGATCAGCGGCACGGCGCATCTGGTGCAGAGCGTGCGCGACATCCTGACTACGCCGCAAGGCAGCCGCCGCATGCGTCCCGACTATGGCTCGGACTTGCCGCGTCTGGTGGACCTGCCCGTGACGCCGGGCTGGAAATCCTCGGTGCAGGCCGAAGTGGCGCGCGCCCTGGGCCGCTGGGAACCGCGCCTGAAGCTGAAGGCGGTGGCGGTGGAATCCATCGTCGATGGCCGCGTCAGTCTCCGGCTGAGCGGCGAATACCTCGGCGAAGCCACGATTCTGGAGGTACAAACATGAATATCATCGACCTGAGCCAGCTGCCGCCGCCCGATGTGGTGGAGCCGCTGGACTTCGAGGCGATCTATGCCAGCCTGCTGGAGGATTTCCGCGCGCTGATGGGTGGCGGCTGGAATGCCGCACTGGAATCCGACCCCGTGGTCAAGCTGCTGGAACTGGCCGCTTACCGCGAGCTGCAGATCCGCGCCCGCATCAACGACGCGGCGCGCGCCAACCTGCTGGCCTTTGCCGAAGGTGCTGATCTGGATCACGCTGCGGCTTTCTATAACGTGCAGCGCCTGGTCGAGGAAAGCGACGAACGCCTGCGCCTGCGCTGCCAGCTG
The DNA here is from genome assembly GCF_024400215.1 of Massilia sp. erpn. NCBI lineage: Bacteria > Pseudomonadati > Pseudomonadota > Betaproteobacteria > Burkholderiales > Oxalobacteraceae > Massilia > Massilia sp. erpn. The sequence goes on along the minus strand of NZ_CP053748.1, from coordinate 5,996,318 downwards.
CGCACCGCCGCGCTGGCAGCCAACGGCACGCCGGAGCAGTACCGCTATGTGGCGCTGTCGGCCAGCACGCAGGTGCATGACGCGGGCATCATGGCCGCGCAGCCGGGCAGTGTGGCGCTGGCCGTGTGGCCGGAAGCGAATGCCGATGGCAAGGCGGTACTGGCAGCGGTGCAGACAGCTTTCGCGGCGGATGACGCCAAGCCGATCGGCATCCCGCTCAGCATTGCGCTGGCCGTGGCCCGTCCGCTCGACGTGAGCGCAACCGTCTACCGCGAGAGCAGCGCTCCGCTGGACTTGGCGGCGCAGCTGCAGGCAGCCTTGCCGGAACAGATTGCGGACTATGCGCGGCTTGGCCGTGACGTGCCGTCCTCCTGGCTGTCGGGTCGCCTGCATGTGGCGGGCGTGTCGCGCGTCGAGCTGACATCGAGCGGCGTCATCGTGGCGCCGAATGAATACGCGGTGCCGGGCCGCATCGGCATCGTTGACGGAGGTGTGGCGTGGTAGCGGATACGGCAAGGCTGCTGCCGCCCAATACCACGCCGCTGGAACGTGGCCTGGCCCGGACCGCACCGCGTCGTGCTCTCGACACGGCCGCCGCGGCACCGGGCGGCGTGCGCCACAAGCCGCCACCCGCGTTTGCGCCATGGCTGGCGGCGGAATGGCAGCTCGGCGAGTTCGCGCCTTACTTCGAAAGTACGGACAAGCTGATTGCCGCCGGCCTGCCCTGGTTGCGCCAGCGCGGCACGACGGCATCGGTGAAGCAGGCCCTGTCCTGGATCGGTTTCGACACGCAGCTGGAACAGGATGGCGCGTGGCTGCAGATCGACCCTGGCGACGCCCACGCCCAGCTGCGGCTGAACGATATCGTGCACCTGGTGCGCAAATCGCTGCCGGCGCATGCGCATTTCTACCGCATGTACCACGGCTACGATCTGCGTCCGTTGCGTCTGGACGATGGCCTGCTCGATGGCGGCTTGCTGGATGACGATTCCGGCATCCTGATCGGCGGCATCAAGCTCTCGTTCGCGGCACGCCGCACAGGCGTCGTGGGCATCGCGGCAGGCCAGCCGGACCACGCCCGCACCACGGCGCGCTTCGGCATGGCGACATACGAAGACCGGGTGATGCTCGATACCTGGACGCTGGACAGCGTGATCATGACCGACGGCCGCTTCATCATCGGTCAACTGATCACTGGCGTGATGCGCGATCTGCCAGCCGAACCGCCGACCATTACCGCCCATCGCACGCTGGCTTACTCGCAAACCGTGCTCGATGGCGACGTGGTCGGCCTGGACGATTTCAACAGTCATCTTGGCGGCGCTTTCGGCATCGTGGAAAACCCGATGCGCCTGGACGGCGACCGATTGGACAGTCACGACATCGCCTGGCGCCACATCGTCATCGACCGTTTCAGCGAAAGCCTGCATCAAAGCCCGTTGCCAGCGTTCGAACGTCCACGAAGCTTCGGCTTCGAGTACGACGCCGTGTTCACCGGCATCAGCGGTTCGCACTACCGGCCGCAAACCTGGACTGGCGGCTGGGATGCCCGTCCATGGCGCGTCGCCATTCCATCCACCATCACTTTTACTAACAAGGGAACTTGATATGGCAGTTCTGCAAGACGACGGCCGCGCGGCGCTGGCCGAAGCGGTCAAATCGCGCCCCATCCACCTGGCCTGGGGCACGGGCGATTCCGCATGGGACAGCAAGGCCGTGCCGGAGCCGAATAACGCCGCCACCCTGGTGGCCGAAATCGGCCGCCGCGTGGCGACCGAAGTGCGCTTCGTGAAGCCCGATGAAAACGGCGAAATCTCGGTCGTCAGTGGCCGCTACACGGTCAGCGAAACGCCGACCAAATGGCTGCTGACGCGCTTTGTTTTCGATTTTCTCGATGCACCGGCCTCGCAGCTGCGCGAAGTGGGCATCTTCCTCGGCACCGTGGTCAAACCCGAGCTGCCGCCCGGCCAACGCTACTTCGCCCCGGCCGACATCGTCCACCCCGGCAAGCTGTATGCGCTGGAACGCTTCGAGAAAACCGTGCGCAGTCCATCCATCCGGCAGACGTTTGAATACGTGCTGCCATTCTAAGCGAGAGCAAAACTATGATTGAACAGTATTACAACCGCTTTAATCCGGCCGACAACTACGAACAGGTGCTGTTCCGTTCCGACCGCGTGCTGCAATCGGCCGAGCTGAATGAAATCCAGGCGGCTACCGTGGCCCGCCTGCAAGGCATCGGCGACGCCCTGTTCAAGGACGGCGACATCGTGCGCGATGCACGCGTGCGCGTCGATCCGGACAGCGGTGAAACCATCTGCGAAGCCGGCGCTGTGTACCTGCGCGGCAGCGTGCGCGCCGTGGCTTCGTCCAAGCTGACCATTCCGGTGATCGGCAATGTCAGCATCGGCCTGTACCTGAAAGAGAGCGTGGTCACGGAGCTGGAAGCGCCGGCGCTACGCAATCCGGCATCCGGTACGCGCGGCTACCAGGAACCGGGCGCCGCGCGCCAGAAACTGGTGCCGGTATGGGGCATGGAGAACGATGGCCGTACCGGCGATTTCTATCCTATCTATCAGGTGGAAAACGGCGTGCTGCGCGCCAAGGAAGCGCCGCCGAATCTGGATGGCGTGACCCAGGCGCTGGCCCGCTATGACCGCGACAGCTCGGGCGGCTCGTATGTGGTGTCGGGCCTGAACGTGGCGGCGGCGGCCGACGTCAGCGGCTCGCAGGTGTATACCGTGTCCGAAGGCCGGGCGCGCGTCAATGGTTTTGGCGTGGCGCTGCCGACCAGTCGCCGCGTGCTGCATAACGCCACGCCGGATCTGCGCAATATCGGCGATGAGTCGCATATTTCGGCCACCGTTGCCGCGCAGCGCGTAGACGTGAACCGCGTGCCGCTTGCATCGATTGCTTCGGTCAGCATTCTGCGCGAGAAAACCGCCAGCGTGGTACACGGCAGCTTCACCAATGCCAAGGATCTGCTGCCGGATACTTCGGTATCGAAGATCGTTTCCGTGACGCTGGGCGGCACCACTTACGCCGCTGGCACCGACTACAAGCTCAGTTCCGATATGGTGGACTGGAGCCTGCCCGGCACCGAGCCGTCGCCAGGCACCACCTACCAGGTGACTTACCAGTATCGCACCACCGTCACGCCGACCGCCATCGATGATACCGGCTTCACTGTGACCGGCGCCGTGGCCGGCAGCGAAATCTTCGTCAGCTACAGCCAGAAACTGCCGCGCATCGACCGTCTGTGCGTGAATGCCGAGGGCGGCCTGGTATGGCTGAAAGGCGTGGCTGCGGAAATCAATCCGCTGCCGCCTGCCGTGCCGGATACCTTGCTGGCGCTGGCCAGCGTGCAGCAGACCTGGCAAGCCGTGCGTCCCGTCAGCAACGACGGCGTGCGTGTAGTGCCGATGCAGGACATCGCCAACATCAATGCACGTATGGATTATCTGTCCTCGATGATTGCGCAGCAGGTGCTGAAGACCGATGCGGCCAACCGCGATACGAGCCTGAAGAAGGGTATGTTCGTTGATCCTTTCCTGAGCGACGATCTGCGCGACCAGGGCGTGGCGCAAACGGCGGCGATTGTCGGCGGCAAGCTGACTTTGCCGGTGACTTCCGCGCCGAACCAGGTTGGTTCCGACGTGCAGAAGCCTGCAACGCTGAACTTCAACTTCGCCCCCGTGTTGTCGCAGCTGATGCGAACTGGTGACATGCTGATCAATCCGTATTCGGCCTTCGATCCGATTCCGGCCGACGTGACGCTGGTTCCGGCCATCGACCGTTGGACTGAAGTGGATACGACTTGGAGTAGTCCGACTACGGAACGTATTGTTAATGGCGGGGGCAGGCTGCAATCGACGTCGGTCAGCACGTCGAACAATCTGCTGTCCTCGACCAGCCAAGCGGCCGAGAAACTGCGCCAGCTGCAGATCAAGTTCACGCTGGCCGGTTTCGGCCCGAACGAGGTGCTGAGCAGCGTCACATTCGATGGCATCAACGTCACCCCGACCCCTTGATAGGAGAAATTTAATGGCAATTCAAGCGAATGCCCAAGGCATCGTAAGCGGCAGCTTCCAGATCCCGGCGAACATCCCGGCGGGCGCAAAACGGGTGGACTTCAGCGGTGCGGGCGGCTCGCGCGGCAGCGCAACCTTCCTCGGCCAGGGCACCCGTCTGATCGAGCTGCGCCAGATGGTCACGCGCATCACCGAAAACCGTTCCGACCCGCTGGCGCAAACTTTCACGCTGCCGCAATCCACGCAGCTTGCGGGCGTGAAACTGTGGTTTACCGCGAAAGGCACCTCGTCCGTGGTGGCTCAGATTCGTGGCGTGATCGCGGGTGTACCGAATAACGTGATCCATGCCGAAGGCCGCATCCTGCCGGCCGCCATCGCCACCACTGGCCCAAGCCAGATCGTGTTCGATGCGCCGGTGTGGATCGACGCGAACACGGAGTACGCGCTGGTCGTGCAGAGCAACGACGCCGTGACCAAACTCGCAGTCGCCGAGATGAATATGTGGGACAACAACGCCGGCAAGCGCGTGTCGGCCCAGCCATATCAGGTGGGAGTACTGCTGTCTTCCTCGAACGCTTCGACGTGGACCGCGCACCAGGACCGTGACCTGACTTTTGAGCTGCTGAAACCTGTGTTCACCGAAGCTGGCCGCAATGTGGATCTGGGTTCCGTGGCCGTATCCAACGCCACTGACCTATTGCTGCTCTCGCTGGCCGAAGCACCAACCTTCAACTCCCGCGTCGAATACACGCTGGCGCTGCCAAGCGGCGTCTCGGTGAACGTGGCTGAAGGCCAGCCACTGCGTCTGGCGAAAGCCGAAACCGGCAATGTGGGCGTGACCGCCAAGCTGTCCGGCACTGCGGCGGCAACACCGGTGCTGTATCCCGGCACCCAGCTGATCTCCGGCGCGGTAAAGACCACTGCCGATTACGTGTCGGTCGCTTTTCCCGCCGGTAATAACAGCCGCATTCGTGTAGTGCTGGACGCCACCTTGCCATCTGGCGCGGGCATTGCTGTGAAAGTAGCCGGTTCCGATCCTGCCGATACCTACGCAGACATGCCGCAAATTTCGTCGCGCCAGCTGGGCCTGAACAAGTACGAGCTGACCTACGAAGTGACTGCTTTCAGCAAAACTTCGGCGAAGGTGAAGCTGGTCCTGAGCGGCTCTTCCAGCGCACGACCCGAAGTCGAAAACCTGCGTGCCATGGCGATGTAAGGAGGTCTGATGATCGATCAAAAAACAGCGAACTTACGGCTGCCCTTACCGCATCCGGATAACGAGCTGAAGGATGACGTTTTACGCTTGCGCGATTCCTTAAGCCAGCTGGATGGCATCGTGCAGTCCCTGCGCGGCTTGGTAGCCAGCGATGACGTGAATCTGGATACCGTTCAGGAGATTGTCACCGTTCTGAAGCAGGCGCAAGGCAACATCGGCTCAATCACCAATGTGCTTGCGACGAAGGCAAACAAAAGCGATATGGCGGCTGATATGGACATCATTCAGACCGCTATCGCATCAACTAACAAAAATCTCTCCGGCGAAATCTCCAGTCGTACGGCGTTGGCAGAGCGGGTGACGTTAGCCGAAGTCAATGTCAGTGCGCTTCAGGCCACCGCAGTAGATCGCAGAAAATTTAACCAGTCATATGCTATTACATTGGAGAATTTCTAATGAGCTATATGTCAGATATTCTTGATAAGGCGAATGGAATTAATCCAAATTCGACAGCATCTGACCTTTACTTATTTGCCAAGGCAATTTCTGATGCTGGTATTACTGATGTGCCGAGAGTTTTTGTAAAGGCCGTAAAGTCGAGATTGCTTAACTCCGATACAAGCGACCCCAATGAATTGGCATATTTGCAGAAGATTTTAAATTTCAGCAATGCTTGGGCATTGCAGGGTACATGGTTATGTAATGATGGTGTTGTTCGTACCATAGGAAATGGAATTAACACTTATCCTCTTCAAGCAGTGGCGGATTTGTTGATGCCAAATCAAGTGGCAATATTTGCTACGCCAACCACTTTTGATTTTCTCAATGCTTACAAAGCAAAAATACCAAGTTGGTACAAAGAGAATACATTATTTCGAGTGCGGGTATGGGGCGCTGGAGGTGGTGGCGCGGGATCCGGTAGTGGTGAGTACACAGTTGGCGGTGGTGCAGGCGGTGGATATGCGGAAGGAATGCTGACGCTTGCTCAATTAAAGACGAATGCCACTGTATCTGTGGGGGAGGGCGGTGCCGGTGCGATCAGCACCAGTAATGGTGGTGGGGGGAAGGCAAGCTCTGTCGGTGTCGGGATGATCGTTGCAAGTGGAGGTGCCGGCGGCATCTCTTCTACCGCACCAGTCCCTTCTGCGGTAAGTGGCACTGGTAGCGGTTCCGCATCCCTCTACAATGCGAGCGGCGGTTCTGGCGGGTCAGCCGTAGCAGGGGGGAACGGTAGCACATGGCATATGGCCGGAGGTGGTGGTGGCGCTGCGGGAGGCCCATGGGGCAGTGGAGGTCAGGGCGCCGCAAACGGACCTGGGTATGATAGTTCAGGCGGTGGCGGCGGAGGCACCGCTACTCCCGGTAGTGTAACTATCGGGGGGCCGTCGGCCGGTGGAAACTCGGCTCTATATCAGGATAAATGGAAGACAGCATTTTTACAGTCTTTAGGAGGCTCCGCTGGTGGGGCTGGAGACAAAAATGGTGGTTTTGGTGCAGGTGGGGCTGGTGGCAATGCCATCTCAGGCGGATTTGCAAGTCCCCAGCGCGCAATGCTGAGTGGCGGGCACGGTGGGGCATTTGGCGGAGGTGGTGGTATGGGCGCTCCTGGCTACAATCCCACGAATAACGGCGGCGTTGTTTTTTGGGCAGGAAATGGTGGGGTTGCCGCTGGCGGTGGCGGAGGACTTGGCTTTTCCGTTGGAGGAAAGGCAGGCAACGGTGGCAGCGGTTTGGTAATCATAGAGTGGTTTGTGTAGTGTTTTTAAAATCAGGCCCGCATATGCGGGCTTTTTTTTGGAAAAAACACCTATGGTTATTTTTAAGATCCAACTCTAATTCTGAAAATTTTATTAAAAATGATAACCCAAAAAACTACTTATCTTGGATTGCCTCTGCCACATCCGGACAATCCTTTAGGTGTGGATGTGCTACGCCTGAGAGATGCTTTTGTTGCTTTGGATGAGGCTTTGAAAAAGATAGAATTAATCTTGAATTCGGATAATTCTTCAATTGTTTCATTTAAAGATCTTCTTGTTGAAATTGATAGCAAGGTGAAGATTTCTGATTTTGAAAATACAAGCATGATAATTTCGAAAATGAAATTCGATCATCTTCTTGGAATTGATATTTAAAGGAATTAAAAAATGAATGTCTTGGATAATGCTATTGGAGCAATTGTTGATAGGGTGGCAAGCCAGGTTGCAACTGCAAAACCAAATGATTTGGTATATTTGGCAAAAGCAATTGAAGGCGTAGGCGCTGGAAGCCAGGTGTCTTTTTTGACAGCCTTGGCTTCTAATCAGCAGGAAATTATTAACGATATTGGGAAAAATAAATTATCTGATATCAATGCAGCTGGAGCGGCGCAGATCGTTGATGTAAATAAGACTGGCGCAAATCAGCTGGCTTCTATCAATCAGACAACCGCTAATTCGCTAGCAAATATATCTAATGCTTTTTCTCAACAAGTGTCGACGGTTCAGGCACTTGGTACAGTATCTGGCAATGTTGTTGTGAATCTAAGCTTGGGTTCAGCGATTACGCTGACACCAAGCGCAGCTTCGATGGTAACCTTTAGCGGCATCGCTGTTTCTGGGGCCACTTATTGGGAAGTGGAAGTGATTGCTCCTGCAGCCTGGCCAGTTACATTTAACAATGTAAGCTGGGATGGAGGCAGTGCGCCACCATTAGCTGGCGGCAGCAAGACGACAGTTTTGTCTTTCCGAACACGAAACGGTGGAACGAAAATTTATGGTGGCATTTCTTTTTATGATATTGCTTGAAGGGAAATACGATGGCAATTCATATGATTGGCTCTCGGGTGCCGAAAGGAAGACCCGCTGGCGGCTGGGTTGATTTCGTTGGTCTGCAGGATACGCCGGGAAGCCGTGGAACTGCCAGCGTCTACACCTTCAAAATTCCTAGTCGTTGGCGCAAGGTTATTTTGCTAGGCATTGGTGTTGGCGGCAGCTCCGGAGCCATGAGTGGCTATACAGCGGGTGGCGGCGGTGGAGGCAGTGTGAAGGTCGGGGTTGTGCTCCCACCGAATGACGTGTTGACGATTGTGGTTCCTAAATCTTGCGTTGCGAACACAAACGATGCTACTTGGAATAATTATCAGGCTCCGCCACTACTTATCCAGTCCGCGGCATTAGGGAATTTGATTGCGGCAACCGCCGGCGTCAATGCGAATACGAATACTGGTGGACCAGGTGGGATTGGAACGATCTATAAAAATGATTTTCCTGTTTTTGCCGGCGGTGGATTTGCTGGCGGAACGGGTATGAATTATACCGGGGCATATGAGGGGCAAAGTGCTGCTCCAGGAGGAGGCTATTCCGGTGGTGGTGGTGGTGGCGCTCATGGCAATTTGGGCGGAGCGCATGGGGGCTTTCAAGTTTCTCCAGCTTTTATTAACAGCATTTCTGCTGCAAAACAAATTTCCGGAAGTTCGACTTGGAACAAAACTCTTATAGGCGGCAACTCGTGGAGCTCTAGCCCGATTCAAGATCCCTGTTTTGGAGGTGGCTCTGGCGGGACTAATGGTAACCCATATATGCCTGGCCGGGCATTTGCCAGAATAGCCTGGGGTCTTTCTAATGATGGTGGCCAGATTGTTGCAGCCAACACTGGATGGTAAAAATATGCTATTCATTAATGTAAAAACGATGAAATATCCGGCAACTTTGGAAGATTTATATTCCACTTATCCGGAAGTTTCATTTCCTTTGGCTTTGAATAATGAAAGTCTCATTGGCACTGATTTTGAGATTGTTGAAAAAACTAAGCAAGCGAAGGCGGAGCCAGGATTTCTATTAAAAGAATCCGCTCCCGTCAAAGAAAATGGCCGATACAAGCAGTCGTGGAGCCTCACTGAACTTCCAAAGGAAGAGATAAATTTAGATTTTGCAAGAATTTTGAGAAAGGAAGAGATAGATACGATTGCTGAAAGCCTAAGAAAGAAAATTGCAACGCCTGGAGCAATGCAAGCGTTGATTTATATGAATAAGCTGAGCGAGGCGCTGGCATTTAGGAAGGCCCCGGGTGCCAGCTATCCCCTCCTGCAGGCCGAAGTGGGAATTACTGCACTGGATATCGGTGCGGTATCTGACGCGGTAATTGCGGCGCATGAGACATGGGTGAAGGCGGCTGCGCAAATTGAAGGTGTCAGATTGCAGGCGAAACGAAGCGTCGATCTTGCAAAAACGCTGAAGGAGATAACGATGGCTGGAAGTCTTGACTGGCCATCTGTTTGATATTTTGTTTTTTGTTTTTGAGCCTGCCTTGAGCGGGCTTTTTTTATTTTTGGGAGAGTATACATGCCAGCAGCATCTTTCTTTCACGGTGTAACCGTAACCCTGGTCGATTCCGGCCCACGTCCAATCACCACCCCATCCAGCTCGGTGATCGGCATTGTCGATACCTATACGCCGGGTGCCGGTCTGGCCGCGCCGAATGTGCCGGTCAAGATCACCTCGCTGCGTGAAGCAGCGGCAGCGTTTGGCGTGACCAGCAATCTGTATAAATCCCTGCGCGCCGTGTACGCCCGCACCAATGCGGTGATCGCGGCGGTCGGCGTGGCCCAGGTGGCCGATGCCGCGGCCCAGACCTCGGCCGTCATCGGCGGCGTGACCGCGCAAGGTGCGCGCACCGGCCTGCAAGCCCTGCTCGACGCGAAATCCGTCCTGGGCCTGCATCCCCGTCTGCTGGTGGCGCCCGGCTATTCGGCTACCCAGGCCGTGGCCACCGCCATGGACGGCATCGCCGGCAAGCTGCGCGCCATCGCCATCATTGATGGCCCGAATACCGACGACGATTCGGCCACCGCTTACGCCGCCAAATTCGGCAGCAAGCGCCTGTACCTGGTCGACCCGGGCATCCGCGTGTGGGACACCACCGCCAATGCCGCCGTCGACGCGCCCGCATCGGCCGCCGCCGCTGGCCTGTTCGCGTGGACCGACCAGGAATACGGCTTCTGGATCTCGCCTTCGAACAAGGAAATGGTCGGCGTGGTCGGTACCAAGCGTCCGGTCGAGTTCCTGGATGGCGACGAGACTTGCCGCGCCAATCTGCTGAACAAGGTCAATATCAGCACCATCATCCGCGACGGCGGCTTCCGCCTGTGGGGCAACCGCACCCTGTCTTCCGATCCGAAATGGTCTTTCGTAACCCGTGTGCGCACCACCGATATGGTGATGGACGCCATCCTCTACGCCCACAAATGGGCGGTGGACCGTGGCATCACCAAAACCTATGTGAAGGACGTGACCGAGGGCTTGAACGCCTTCATGCGCGATCTGCGCAATGCCGGCTGCATCATCAACTTCGAGGTCTATCCCGACCCTGAGCTGAATACCGCCAGCCAGCTGGAGCAGGGCAAGGTGTACTGGAATATCCGCTTCACCGACGTGCCTCCGGCCGAGAACCCGAACTTCCGTATCGAAGTAACCAATCAGTGGGTTACCGAAGTACTGAACATCAATAACTAATCAGGAGGAATGCACATGATCCCACAAACCCTGTACAACTTTAATCTCTTCGTCGACGGTAACAGCTATGCGGGCGTGGCCAGCCAGCTGACCCTGCCCAAGCTGAAAATCAAGACCGAGGACTACCGCGCCGGCGGCATGGATGCACCGCTGAAAATGGATATGGGCCTGGAGGCGCTGGAAGCCGCTTTCTCCATGACCGGCGTGGCGCCCGACGTGTTGAAGTTCTTCGGCCTGGCCGACCAGAGCGCCTTTAACGGTACCTTCCGTGGCGCCTTCAAGGACCAGAAAGGCGCCGTCGTCGCCGCCATCGCCACCTTCCGCGGCATGCTGCAGGAAGTGGATATGGGCGACTGGAAGGCCGGCGACAAGGCCGAGACCAAGTACAACGTGGCCTGCGCCTATTACAAGCTGGAAGTGGACGGTAAGGTCATTCTCGAAATCGACCCGGCCGCCGGCATCCGCGTGGTGGAAGGCAAGGATCAGCTGACCGAAGTGCGTCAGGCGCTGGGCGTCTGATTTCTTAAAGCTGATTGATTAACAGCGCCCGGCCAGAGATGGCCGGGCGTTTTCATTTATGGAGTCTCATATGCAGGAATATACCTGGCTGCGTCAGCAAGGCGATACCGCCACCATCACGCTGTCCCGTCCCGAAAGCTTCAACGGCGTGAAGACCAATCAATTGCAGCTGCGCGCGCCGACCGTGCGCGATATGCGTGGCGCCCAGAAGCAGCATCCGAACGATGCCGAGGACCGCGAACTGGCGCTGTTCGCCAGCCTGGCGCAGGTCGCGCCATCCGATCTGGAACAGCTCAAGCTGAGCGATTACCACCGTCTGCAGGAAGGCTATTTTCGCCTCGTTTCCGATGCTGGCGCTGAGCCGGCGCCAGTTGCAGACGCTGGCGCGCAGGCTGGCGAGTGAGTATGCCTTCCAGCCTTCCGAAATCGCTGCGATGACGCTGGACGATATTTTGTGGTGGCTGGAAGACGCCGCATCGTGAGGCCATGGCTTATGAGGTGAATATGGAAGAAAAAATTAGCGCTTTGCGCAGCAAGGCCAGCCAGTTGACCGAGTTGCGGGCGGTGATCGAGGAAACGCAGAAGCTGCAGCAGAAGATGCGCGACATGCATAAGACCGCGCAGCTGACCCAGCCCACGTATGCCAGCTTGACGGCGAACTATGCCAGTCTGAAAAAGCATGGCATCGAACTCGATCGGATGACCGAGTCGTATGAACGTCTGGGCCGCGCCACGCGTGGCCTTGAGATGAAAGCCGGCGGTCTGGATAAATGGGGCAAGAGCCTGGAGCTTGGTAAGAGCGCCTTCTCGCAAGCGCAGGAATGGTCCAAGCCGGTGATGAAGGTGGTTAAAGTCTCTGCTGACTACCAGGCCGTGATGCGTGACTTCTCGATCAAGGCCGGCATCAAGGACCAGGCAGAGGAGCAGCGCATCGGCAATGCGTTGGCGGACATCGCAGTGAAAGGCGGCATGGGCCAGACCGATATGGCGAAAGCCATGACGCAGCTGGTTGGCGATGGTATGAAGGCCAATGATGCTACTGCGCTTGCGCCTTTGCTGGCGCAGTTCTCCGTGGGGCAGGGCGTTGGTTCGGAACAGACCGCAGCCCTGATGAGCGCGATCCGCGATAAAGCCGATTTGAAATCGCCAGCCGAAATGAAGGCAGCGTTGTCGGCGATTGCGAATGTGTCGAAATCGGCAAAAATCGACCCCGCTGAAATGGCGAAGGCCATGCCGAACCTGCTGCACCGCATGCAGAAGCTGGGCCTCACAGGCCAGGATGCCGTCGCCCAGGCGGCCGCCCTGCTGCAAGCCCAGGTCGAGAAAGACGGTAGCGTCGCCGAGGCCGAGAAAAGCCTGAAGGATAAATTCAAAAAGTGGGACGCCAAGGGCAATAAAGCCGCGCTGGCGGAAATCGACAAGCAGGCGCCGCGAAAGGATGTCAAAGCTCCGGCTGAGGACATCCTGCAAAGCGACCATCAGCAGCGCCTGGACACGTCCAAGCAGAAGTGGGATGAGGTCAGCAATGCCATGGATAACGCCATGCGCAAGATCGGCGATGCGATTCGTCCGATGAGCGATGTGGCGGCGGAGGTGGCATCCAGCCTGGCCAACGCGGTGGGGGATTTGGCGCAGGCCGCTCCCAAGGCGGTAATGGGTGTGGTTGGTCTGGGGGCGGCGTTCAGCGCCTATAAGCTTGGCAAGGCTGGTTTCGGTCTGCTGCGTGGCGGAAGCGATGTGCTGCGCGGCTCGTGGCTCAGCCGAGGAAAACTGCCTGGCGTGGCGGATGCCGCCGCCGCCGCGGCTGATGGCAAGGTACAGCAAGTCTTCGTGACCAACTGGCCGGGATCGGGTGCTGAATCGTTTGGCAAAGATAAGGGCAAGAAGGGCAAAGGCAAGGCCAGTGCCGGCTCCTCAGGCAAGGCAGGTGGTGCGAAGGCAGGCCGGCCGGGGACGCCGCAGGCGGGCAATCCTGGTGCAAGCCGGGGAGCGCGCGGCATGCTCGGTCGGATTGGCGGACGTATCGGCGGCAGTTTTGGCGGTCTGGCAGCGCGTGCTGGCGGTCTCTGGTCGCAAGCATCGGGTGTCGCGGGACGCGCCATGCCATGGCTTGGCGGTGCGAGCAAACTGATGGGGGCTGCCGGTGTGGCTATCGCCGGCGTGCAGGCGGTGAGGACGCTTACGGGCGATGGCACGCGGCGCGAGAAAGCATCCGCTATCGGCCGCATGGGTGCGATGGCGATGGGCGGTCTCGTTGGCACCGCTTTGGGCGGCCCGGTTGGTACGGCGCTTGGTTCCATGGCGGGGGAGTGGCTGTGGTCGAAAGTTGGCGATAAAGCCCTGGACTATGCACCCAAATCGCTGATGCAGGAAAAGGATGCGTCTTCAGCGCCTACGTCGGCGCAGCAATTGATGCAGCAGGCGAAGGCTGGTCTGGTGGTACAAAGCGCAGCTGCGGCTGCGGCTGCGGGGCTGGGCGCGACACGCATGGCTGCTGGAATGGTCATGCCTGGCATCGGTTTTTCTGCAGCCGTGCCGGCCGGCGCGGCTGCGAGTGCGCTGATGGGCCAAATGATGCCGGGTGCGGGCGCTGCGAATCCAGCCAAGGCGGCAGCGGCTCCACCTCAGATCAGTTTCACGCCCAGCATCACGGTGAATGTGCAGGGCGATGCGCGCGATCCCGCCATCCTGGCCGACAAGTTGGCGCAACTGGTGTTCGGCAAGTTCAAGGAGTTCCAGGCGCAGCAAAGCCGTGCCCTGCTGGGCGATACGGCGCATTTACAAGGAGCCTGATATGGGTAGTAAGGACTTTATCAATCGCGCGACCGGCGAGATCGCGCGCGCCGAGGAAAGAGCGCGCCACATCAGCGACAAGCTCAATGCGCGCCTTGACCACGGCAAGGAAAAGGTGGGTAAGCTGACAGCGCGGGTGGTGGGCCATATCGATGACGCTACCAAGCTGGTGACGGCGGCGCAGGGCGCTTTGAACCGCGTGCTGCCGCTGGCTGATGGCACGGCCATTCAGCGCGGCTTGAATGCGCTCAGCAACGGTGCGGCCAAGCTGGCCGCCAGCAAGATCGCGGAAGTGAAGGCGGCGGCGGGCAAGCTTACGGCGGCCGTCGGCGGCTTGAGCAAATCCTTCAAGGCCTTGACGGGCATTGGCGCGGGCGGTCCAGGCGGTGCGGCGGCGGATGCGGCGCAAGCCGTGTCGTCGCTGGCGAAGAAAACGGATGATGCCGCGCCGGCTGCTGCTGCGGCCACGCCGCATTTGCTGATTTTGAGTGCCGAGGATGGCACGCGTTATCACTTCGGCCTTTCCGGCGCGGCCTTCGATCATTTGAAGCGCCAGGCCAATTTCAATATTGCGGCGCAGGAACGGCTGTCGCGTCCCGAGGCGCTGCAGGCGGTGGGGCAGGGCAGCGAGAGCTTGACCTTGTCCGGCGCGATTTACGCGGCCTTCCGGCAAGGCGGCGGTGAGCTGGAGAAGCTGCGGGCCATCGGCCGCGCACTCAAGCCGCTGCTGCTTACCACCGGTTATGGCGAAGTGCTGGGCCGCTGGTATATGACTTCGCTCAGCGAGGATCAGGAAACGCTGATGGCCGACGGCGCGGCACGCAAGCAAACCTTCACCCTGGAGTTCAAGCGCTATGGCGACGATTATCAGAACGTGTGACGGCGATGTGCTGGACCGCATCTGCCATGCCCACTATGGCTTCATGGCCGGCACGGTGGAGGCGGTGTACGAGGCCAATCCAGGCTTGGCGGCGCAGGATCAGCCGTATGCGGCGGGCCTGCTGATCCGCATGCCGGAACTGGCGCCGCCGCGCAGCGACACCATCCAGCTATGGTCTTGACGGAGGCGTGATGCAGGCTGAATTTGAAATCATCGCCAACGACAAGAACGTGACGGCCCTGCTGAAGGACCGTCTGCTGAGCCTCAGCATCACCGACAAGCCGGGCCTGGAAGCGGACAGTTGCGAGATCCGCCTTGACGACCGGGGTGGCAAAATCGCCATTCCGCCCAAAGGCGCCTTGCTGAAGGTGTCGCTGGGCTGGAGTGGGCAAGGCCTCAGCTATATGGGCTGCTACAAGGTGGACGAGGTGGCGCTGGAAGGCCCGCCCGCCGTCATCACCATCCGCGCCAAGGGGGCGGACATGCGCCAGTCGGCCAAAAGCACGCGTAGCCAGGGCTATGAAAACAAAAGCCTGGCCACCATCGTTGCTGAACTGGCGCAGCGGCATGGCTGGCAGCCGGTCTGCAAGGTTGAAGCGCAAATCGCGCGTGCCGACCAACTGGGCGAAAGCGATCTGCACTTCATCACCCGGCTGGCGCGCGCGCATGGCGCCACCGCCACGGTCAAGGATGGCAAGCTGCTGGTGCTGCCGCGCGGCGGCGGCCAATCGGCCAGCGGCCAAGCCATGCCCGCGCTGACGCTGATGCCCTATATGCTGAGCCGCTACAGCCTGACCTTCGCCGACCGCTCCGCGTTCGGCAAAGTGCAGGCCAAGGCGCACGATCCGGCCAGTGGCAAGCAGATTGATGTCGACGTCCCCAATCCCGATGGCGCGCCCGGCGGCAAAGGGGACGGCGAAGCTGCCACCCACATCGACCGCCACGTCTACCCCACGCCCGAGGCGGCCAAAGCCGCGGCCCAGGCCAGGCTGGGCGCATTGAATCGGGCTACGGCCAGCGGGTCTTTGACCATGCCTGGCCGCGCCGACATTGCTGCCGAAAAAACCGTGCGCCTGCAAGGCGTGAAGCCCGAAGCCGACGGCGACTACCTGGTCGAATCCGTCACCCATAGCTTCAACAATTCCGGCTGGCAGACCACCGCCGAAATCAATGCCGGCAACAGCGGCAAATCCAAAGCCGGCTTCGGCAAACCCTAAGCCCTTTGATCTAAATCAAAAAATGTCTAACCCTGGTGTCAGGCGGGGCCGCCGAGGCACGAGGGCAGGACATTGTTTGCGCGAGATCAAAGAATGTCCTACTCCGGTGCCTGACACCAGGGTGGGACATTTTCTGATCTAGCTCAAAGGGTGTTTGTTTTTACTTTATAAGGAGACTTATGACTGAACCTGCGAGTTCGACGGCCTCCATTGCGCTTGCTGCCGGGACGATCACGCTGAGCGGGTCGGTGTTCGGCGTGCAGTACGACGCTTTGCTGGCGGGCTTTTTCGGCGGACTGGTTTCGCTGTCGTATTTGCCGCCGATGCCGGCCTTCAAGATTGTCGGCACGGTGGTGGGTTCTGCTTTGCTGGCGGGCTTTTTCGCGCCGGTGCTGGCGGTGGCGGCGCTGCATTATTTTCCGTGGCTGCAGGGCGTGGGCGATTTCACGCGCATCGCGGGCGGCGCTGCGCTGGGCATTGCGGCGCAGGTGCTGATTCCGGTAGGCCTGCGCCGTTTGCGCTCTTTGCTCGGAGGGCCGTGATGCTGCCCTTTCTTTCCCATCTGGCCGCGCTGCTCTTGCTGTATCGCGGCCTTTTTTTTGCGATTAACCGGATGGGGCCGGAGACGGCGCCGCATCAGCGCCTGGCTTGGCTGCTGATCACGACCGGGGCGCTGGATTTCGTGGCGGCGCCCTTGTTTCGGCGCGTGCCAATGGGAGCCTGGCATGGCTTGCTGCCCCTGGTCCTGCTGGCGCTGTGGCTGCTGGCCTCGTATCTGCTGCGTTATTTGAAAGGAAAACCATGATCTTGTCCTTGTTGTCGATGCTGGGCGGCGGCTTGCTGCGGCTGATGCCGGAGCTGTTCGGCTTCCTGCATAAGAAAACGGATAACGCGCATGAGCTGGCGATGCTGGAACGGCAGTTCCAGCTGGAGCAGACGCGCGCGGCCAGCCAGCAGGCGCTGGTGGAATATCAGGGCGGTGTGGAGCAGGCGCTGGCCTTGCTCGATGCGCAGAAGGCGGCGCTGCAGGGGCAGATGCAGCCGCTCGGCATCTGGTGGGCCGATGCGCTGAATTTCCTGGTGCGGCCGCTGGCGACTTACTATGTGCTGCTGATGTATGGCCTGGCCAAGCTGGCGATGTTCGTGGTGGCGCTGCAGTCGGGCATCGGCGGCTGGGAGGCGATCCTGCGCATCTACGATGCCGAGGACCGCGCCATCCTGTCCGGTATCCTGGCCTTCTGGTTCGTGGGCCGTGTTTTCGACAAGCAGAAATGAAGGCGGCGGACAATGCGCTGGAACAGGCTTTGTCGCTGATCCGCGCTTTTGAGGGTTGCCGTTTGCGCGCCTACCGTGATCTGGTGGGCGTATGGACCATCGGCTGGGGCGAGACGCTGGGCGTGACCGAGGGCATGGTGTGGACGCAGGCGCAGGCCGATGCCGTGCTGCGCCGCCGTGTCGGCCAGTATCTGCTGGGGGTGTTGAAGCGTTGTCCGGCCCTGCATCTGGAGCCACCGGCCAGGCTGGCCGCTTGCGTGTCGCTAGCGTACAACATCGGGCTGGGTGCATTTGGCGCCAGTTCGGTGTGCCGCAAGCTGATGCGCCAGGATCTGTCCGGGGCGGCCGACAGCTTCCTGCTGTGGAATAAGGCGGGTGGGTGGGTGGTGGCGGGTTTGACCCGCCGGCGCCGCGCCGAACGCCGCCTCTTTTTAGACATGGAGGCGTGAACGGCGCGGCGGATGGGTCAGTTGTGGCCGTCGTCCTGCATCAGGCCGTTTAATTGGCCATAGTCGAGCTTGGGCAAGTCCGCCGCATAGGGTTCGCCGCTGCGCATGAAGTGCTGCATGGAACGCTGCACGCAGGCGAACATCGATTCCGACAGGGCCGATCCCGCACTCAGGCGGCGGGCGCCCAGCTCCAGCAGGCGCTGGGGCGCAGGCAGGCCCGGCACTGCCAGCACATTCAGCGGCAGGGGCGTGGCGGCGGCCAGGGCGCGGATCTCGTCTTCGGCGCTGATGAAAGGAGCGAACAGGCCATCGGCGCCGGCATCGCGGTACAGCTGGGCGCGGCGCGCGGTCTCCTGCACGCGCTGCTGGGGTTCCAGCAACTGGCGCAGGAAGACGTCGCAGCGGGCGTTGATGAAGAGCTTGACGCCGCGCTGGTCGGCCACGCGCCGCACGGCGGCGATCTTGCGCACCAGTAGTTCGGGTGCTTGCGCCCCATCTTCGATATTGATGCCGACGGCGCCAGCGTCGATCACGGCGCCGACCAGGGCGGCTACGCGTTCGGGATCATCGGCATAGCCGTCTTCGATATCGATGCTGAGCGGCAGGCCGCTGCGGCGCTGAATCCCGCTCACCGTGCTCAGCAGAAGATCGGCCGGCAACTGGCCGCCGTCAGCATAACCATGGCTCCAGGCCACGGCGGCGCTGCTGGTGGCCAGGGCGCGCGCACCGCTGGCCGCTGCCAGCCGGGCGCTGCCAGCGTCCCAGCAATTGGGCAGCATCAGCAGCCCGTCGGTGTGCAGGGCGTGGAACTGGCTATCGAATTGATTGTTTTTCATTTGACGGTTCCTCTTGGCTTATTGGCGGCCTGGTCCGGTGGTCATCGGATTGTTCTCAATACTGCGCCGGAATTCTTCCTTATTGACCGTTTGCACGCCATCGCGGTCAACGGTTTTGCGGGCAATATGGCTGCCGGTTGGTACGTAGCTGTCTTCGAAGTTGCGCCCGGCCTCCTCCTGATTCCCCGTGCTGGCGCAGCCAGCGAGGGTAAGGCCCAGTAAGGCTGCGAAAATTGTTGTTTTCATCTCCACTTCCCTTCACGTTCAATAGTTTCTAACCAGACCGACTGGCTGGTGAGCGCAAACTCTAGCATTTTTTTCATACATAAATTTCAATAATTTGTAATTTTCAAAAATAATTGCTGAGGTGACAAAGTGCGTACTTTTTCAGGCAATGAGGCAGGTATATTTGCCGCTGCGCTTTCTTTTCATCTGCGTTGAATGCAAGGGTTTTAAGCTGGATCAAATCCCGCCGCGGTTTCTCGCTGGGGTAGGTGGCTATACTGCATTTGTCGCGCAAGGCAGGAGAAACCATCATGCGTCAGGGTCCCGTCACCGCCAGCATTGGCGAGCTGTTGCAGAAGCTGAAGAAGGTTGAACACAAGATGCGTAGCGCCGGTTTGCCGCTGTTTTTGGCGCGCTTGCCGGTCTGGGTGTTGTGCCTGCATTATTGTGTAATGATGCGTGGCAAGACCACGCGCATCCGCCGCATTGCGCGGCACATTGAGAGCTGGCTGAGTGCCATGCATGAGTTGGTGCAGCAGGAGGAAACCAGCCGCGAGCTGCTTGATATCGGCAAGGGCATGCAGGACGATATCGAAGCCACCAAGCGCACGCTGCTGTCGCTGCGCGAGCTGTGCGTGAATATCGGCGAGATGTTCAGCGGCATCGGTTTCCGTTCGCGCCTGCTGGACTGGACGCAGAACGGTTTTCTGCGCGTGATCGACGATTCCTGCAGCGCCGCCATCAATCTGCAAATCACCCTGGCCAGCCATGATGAGCGTGTGCTGGCCTTGCTGCGCCAGGAACAGGCACAGCAGCTCGCTGCGCCGGCCTGAGCCGCGGGATCAGAACCCTTCCAGCACAATCTTTCCGGTCGCGCGCTGGCTCTCCAGCAGGGCGTGGGCGCGCTTCAGGTTGGCGGCATTGATCTGGCCGAAGTGCTCGCCCAGCGTGGTTTTCAACACGCCGCTGTCGATCAGCTGAGCCACGTCGTTGAGTATCTGGTGCTGCTTCTGCATATCGTCCGTGGCGAACAGCGAGCGCGTGAACATGAATTCCCAGTGCAGGGACACGCTCTTGCGCTTGAGCAGGCGCACATCGAGATGCTCGGGATCATCGATCAGGGCCAGCTTGCCTTGTGGTGCGATCAGCTCCGCCAAGGCGGGGAAATGGGTATCGCTCTGGTTCAGGCTGGCGACATAGTCCACCGGCGGCAGGCCCAAACGCTGAAATTCTTCCTGCAGCGGCTTGCTATGGTCGAGCACATGGTGGGCGCCCAGCTCACTGACCCAGCTTGCCGATTCGGCACGCGAGGCGGTGCCGATCACGGTCAGTCCCGTGAGCTGGCGCGCCAGCTGCAGCAGAATCGAACCGACGCCGCCCGCCGCGCCCGTAATCAGAATGGACTTGCCGCTCAGGCTGCGGTCGCGGCTCGCTTCCAGGCGTTCAAACAACAGTTCCCAGGCGGTGATGGCGGTCAAGGGCAGGGCGGCCGCCTGTGCGAAGCTGAGCTTGCGCGGCTTATGGCCGGCGATGCGCTCGTCGACCAGGTGCAGCTCGCTATTCGCGCCGGGACGGTTGAGGGCGCCGGCATACCAGACTTCATCGCCGGGGCGGAACAGACTGGCTTCCGGCCCCACGGCTTTGACGATGCCGACGGCATCCCATCCGATGACTTTCAGTTCGCCGGCGGGCGGCGCCACATTGCGGCGGATCTTGGTGTCGACCGGGTTGACGGAAATGGCTTTCACTTCCACCAGCAGGTCGCGGCCGCTGGCGATGGGGGCGGGCAGCTCCACATCGAGCAGGGCCTTGTCGTCGCTGATGGGCAGGCTGGCACGGTAGGCAATGGCTTTCATCGGATACTCCATAAAGTGCAATGGACGTATGATGATTTAACGTATTCTGCGGATAAAGACTAAAATCAGCGAAACACTTTCAAGGAAATGATGAAAATTGCTGCGCCTTGATGATCTGGAAGTCTTTGTACGCACGGCCGATGCCGGCAGCCTGTCGGCGGCGGCGCGATTGCTCGATATCTCGCCAGCCATGGCCAGCGCGGCGCTCAAGCGCCTGGAGCAGGCTTTGCAGTTGCGCCTGCTGGCGCGCACCACGCGCTCCTTGCGATTGACGGAAGAGGGCGAGCATTATCTGCGCCATGCGCGCGAGGCGCTGCGCCTGCTGAAAGAAGGGCATGGCACGCTGACCCAGGGCAAGGAGCCGCGCGGCTTGCTGAAAATTTCAGTGACGTCGGACTTTGGCCGCAACCAGCTGCTTGAATGGCTGGACCAGTTCCAGGCCCAGTATCCGGCCGTGGCCTATCAGCTCAGTGTCAGCGACCGGCTGGCCGATATGTACCGGCAGCCAGTGGATATCGCCATCCGCACCGGGCCGCAGGAAGATTCCGGCCTGGTGGCGATGCCGCTGGCGCAGAGCCGGCGGGTGCTGGTGGCTTCGCCTGCCTATATCGCCCGGCATGGCAGGCTGGGCAGCCTTGAGGAGCTGCGCCAGCACAATTGCCTGCGCTTTGCCGTCAATGAGGTGATCCATGAACGCTGGAGTTTCCGCCTGCCGGGACGGGGCGATACCGTCACCATCCCTGTCAGCGGCAACCGCAGTGCCGACGATGCCGACGTGGTGCGGCGCTGGGCCGTGGCAGGCCAGGGAATTGCTTACAAGTCACGCTTGGACGTGACCGCCGACATCCGAGCCGGGCGCTTGCAGGTGCTCTTGCCGGAAATAGAGGGTGAAGAGGTGCCGCTATTTCTGGTGTGTATGCACCGCTCGCAGGTCACGTCCACCGTGATCTGTCTGCGCGACTTCTTGCGCGCACAATGTGAACGGTTCAGCGCTTCGGCGTGATTAGTGGGCTTTGGACAGGATCAGCAGCCAGCGGCCAAACAGCAGGATTTCGATATGGCCAGGCTGGACGCCGGTGTCGCATTCGATGATGGGGTTGACGGCGTAGAAACGCTTGCGGAAGTCACGGCAGACTAACATCTCGCGTTTGCCCATGCGTACCAGGAAGGACGTCGGGGCGTATTCCAGGCCGAAGCGGGAGCTGAAGCTGCTGTTAATGCTGGTCATAACTATTCCTTTGTAGGGAGAAGTGTTTAACGAAGCATCAGCTTAACACAAGTACTGTGCAAAAACACAGTACTGTATGAAAATTCAGATTTTTTTGTTAACTGTGGCTTTTGCGCCAAGGCGCTTCAGTAGATGTTGAGCACCTTGCCCAGCAGTGCAAGCAGGATCCCCGCCATGGTGGTGAAGGTCAGGCGCATGGCGCTCAGATTATCGTCGCGGATCTTGTCGATGGCGGCAGTGACTTCCTTGCGTTGGACATCAATGGCAGCGCTTACTTCCCTGCGCTGGGAGTCGAGGGCTGCTGTCATCTCCTTGCGCTGTGCATCCAGGGCGGAAGTCATATCCTTGCGCTGGGCCTCCAGCGCCGCAAGCATATCTTTGCGCTGGCTTTCGAGCGCGGCCGTTGTTTCGCGGCGCAGCTCGTCGAAGCCGACTCGCAGCTGGCGGTGGTCGGTGCGGATTTCAGCGAAGCCGTTGTCCATGACGGCCTGCATGCGGTCCATTCTTCCAATAACGTCCTGCACGACAACCTCCACGCGGGTAAGGCGGGTATTGATGTCGGGATCTTCTGCCCCTTGCGGCGGACTGTCAAGCAAGGGCGGCGGTGGGTGGTCGGCCATGGCGCTCTCCAAGAATAAGCTCTCAGCTGAATCCTCGGCGCCGCCGCGCTGATTGCGCTGCCTCAGACTACAGCCAGTAATCCCAGAGGCGTGCCAGCCATTCCTTCAACCGCGCCGAGAAGGGGCGCTGGCGCCATTCGGTCAGGGTGACTTCCTTCGAATTGCGCAAGTCTTCCTGGAAGGCCTTTTCCATCTCGCCGCCGAAGGCGTCGCCCATCACGATCACATTCACCTCATGATTGTGGAGGAAGCTGCGGGTGTCGATATTGGTCGAACCGACCGTCGACCACAGGCCGTCGACGACGGCCGTCTTGGCGTGCAGCACCGCCAGCTTCAACTCATGGATTTTGACGCCCGCTTCCAGCAGCGGGGTGTAGGCGGCCCGTCCCGCCTGGGTCACCAGACCGGCATCGGAAACGCTGGGCAGCACCAATTGCACCTCGACGCCGCGTTGCGCGGCAGCGCCCAGGGCGCGCAAGGTCTGCTCATCCGGCACGAAGTAGGCGCAGGTGATGTGGATGGATTTCTTGGCTTCCTTGATCGCCAGCAGCAGGGCTTTGTAAATCTCGAATTGGCCGCCCGGTTTGCTGCCCAGCACGCGCACGATCTTGTCGCCGGCCACCACCGGCGTGGGGAAGTAGGCCGCATCGCGCAAATCGTCGGCATCCTGTTCGGCCCAGCTTTCGACGAACATCCACTGCAGCGCGGCGACAGCCGGTCCTTCGATGCGCACATGGGTGTCGCGCCAGCCGACCTCGGACTGGTCGGTGGCGCGCGCCCTGGAGCGGAAGGGCGAGCTGCGCGCATAGGTGTCGCTGATATTGATGCCGCCCGTGAAGCCGACCTTGCCGTCAACAATCAGGACCTTGCGGTGATCGCGGTTGTTGACCTTCCAGCCATTGCCGCGCAGCTTGGCGGGATTGACCGGGTTGAAGGCGATCAGCGCCACACCCGCCGCTTTCATGCGGTCGAAGAAGGCCTGCGGCACGCCGATCGTGCCGACGCTGTCGTAGATCACATTCACCGTCACGCCCTGGCGCTGCTTTTCGATCAGCAGGCTGGCGAATTTTTCGCCCAGCTCGTCCTGGTCGAAGATATAGGTTTCGAAATTGATATGGTTGGTGGCGGCGGCGATGGCCTTCATCATTTCCGCCATGGTCTGCGGACCATCGAACAGCAGCTGCACCTTATTGCCGGCGATCAGCGGTACGCCGGTGGCCGCCTCTTCCAGCGCGGCGCGCGCCTGCAAGTCCAGCGTCGATTTCGGCCAGCGCTTTTTCAGCAGGGCCTCGCTGCTTTGCTTCGGCAGCACGCCCTTGGGCGTGGCGACGGCGGGAACCTCGGCCGCATCGGCCTTGAGCTGGGTCTTGCTGACCTCGGGCAGCGAAGCGCAGGCCAGCAGGCACCAGGCGGTGAGGGTGAGTGCCAGAGCATGCCTTGCGCTTCGGTCGATCACGCTAGTTCTCCTTGCTGCCTATGAAGAAGTGGAGCGGCGCCTTGCGGAAGCGCCGGAACAGGGCTTGCAGCAGCTGGATGCCGTGCGTGAAGCGCACGCCGCGCGCGCGCAGTGCCACCCACAATGCCAGACCAAAGCTGACCAGCAGGTTCACCGTGCCGATGCTGAGGAAGCCCGCGATGGAAGTCAACACCAGTTGCCAGCTCACATTGTGATCCAGGCCGACCATGGCTGTCGCAAAGTTGGCGGCCGAGAACGTCACGTGGCGGATATCGATGGGCAGACCGAGCAGCAGACCCAGCGCGCCCATGGTGCCGAGCATGATGCCGAAGTAGAAATTGCCCATCAGGCTGCCCAGATTGTTTTCCATATACACGCCCAGGCGCTGGGTGCGTTCGCGTCCCAGCACGGCCGCCAGGCCGCGCAGCTGGGCAATGCGCTGCGCCCAGCGCGTGTACAGGGCCTGGTTATCGTAATAGCCCGAGATCAGGCCCGAGAGGAAGAGGCAGACGCCGGCAATCATGGCGTAGAACAGGGCCAGGCTGCCGAAGGGATCGATATCGTGCAGCAGGTGCATGGCTTTCTCCGGCGTCACCAGGTGGTGGCCGGTGATCAGCTGGTAGCCGGCGGCGATCAGCCAGGCGGTGGGAATGGCCGTGGCCAGATTGCCCAGCACCGCCGTGATCTGGGTGCGCAGCACCTTGTTGATCAGTTCCGCCATGCTTTCCAGGTCGATGTTGCGGCCATCCTTGCTTTGCAGGCCGGCCGCGATGCGCGAGGCCGTCATGGCCGGCTGCTTGGTCGCCACCGTGAAATGCAGCAGGTGGATGAAGATGAAGCCGAGCGAATAATTCATGCTGAACAGGAAGGCTTCCACCAGCGGCGCCGCGCGCAGATAGGACATCAGGATCTTGAACAGGGCCATGAAGCCGACGATGACGCCGGCGCCGGAGGCCGACATGAACATGCCGCCCAGTTCACGCCGGTTCTCGGCGATGTAATGCTCGCCGGTGCGGCTGGCGTTCTCCGTCACATTGCGCGCCAGCAGATTGATATTGTCGGTGAACAGGTCGCGCACGGTGTACTTGTTGTTGTGCGCTTCGATCAGTTCCAGCGCCAGGGCCAGGGCGGCGGCGCGCCGCTTGGCGGCCGGGCCGTGCGTGGCGCGTTCCGGCATGGCCTGCGCCGCCACAGCATCCAGGTCGATGCTGGGTGCGGACGGCAGGTCGCCGGACATATCGACCAGGAACAAAAGCTTGCGCAGCCGGTCTATGCTCTGTGTCAGCGTCACCAGCAGATAGGTGAGGGCGATGCTGGTGCCCTGGGCCAGGGCCTTGCGCCGGATCTTGCCGATCACGGCGTCGCACTGGTCCAGCATCACCAGTAGATGGCGCGCATCTTCGACATGGTTGGCGGCGCCGGACAGCCAGGCTTCGTAGCTATCCAGATAGACCAGCACCTCCTTATTCTGCATGACAAAGGGAGATTCGAAGACTTCCATATCGGTATGGAAGTTGGTCAGCTTCGGTTCCAGGCCGATGGCGCAGACGCGGTAGCTCAGGGTGCGGATGGCTTCGAGCATGCCGGGCAGCATCAGTTTGCCGCCGCCGGGGTGGGTGCTGAAGATGGTGTTGAACAGGGCCAGCCAGTCGGAGGCGGGGACGGCGGCGATCCACTCGTGGTCGCTTTGTTTGTAGAAGATCTGGTCGAGGGCGTCGCTCAGGTATTCGTCGCCCAGGGCCGGCGGCAGCATGCGGTAAGAGACACGGCGTTTGAGCTCGGTGAAGAAGCCATCGTTGGACAGCACGCCCACTTCGCTGTACAGGCTGGCGTGGCGGCGCTGCTGCAACAGGCGCAGCACATAGTCGCCCAGGGATTGCGCCAGCGCGGGTTCTTCCTGCAGCAGACGCAGCAGATTGCGCACATTATTGGTGGCGCGGATGTGGTTGCCGGGACGGCTCGGGCGCAGCGCTTCCACCAGCTCGACCAGGGGGGCGATGCTGAGGGTGTCTGTCTGGATTTGTTGGAGAATTTCTAACATGCGGAGAAAAACGGCTTGGCCGCATACGGAGGTCTAAAGCCGATAGTGTAACCGCTAAGAAATTTTTTCACTGTACGCTGGCGTACATTGGCTGAGTTCGCTCAACGATGCAGAGTGGTACGGAGTGTTGGGCCGCGCACAGAAAACAGGCGGGCGCGGGCCTACACTGGCGGCATGCTCAGGGGAGAAGCATCATGAATCGCAGGCAGATTGCATCATTGCTGTTGTTCTGGCCGCTGCTGGCGGACGCGCAGACGCCGCCGCAGCTTCAAGTCTATGGCGTCGTCGATCCGCGCTGGGATGTGCTGGCGCCGGGGCGCGCCTACACGACGCAGTCGACTGCGCTGATCGATATCGACGATCCGCTGCACGGTGGCCTGGCCGGCGCCGCCGTCAGTCTGGCGGGCGAAACCACGCGGCCCTATGAAAATGCGATCAAGTACACGGCGCGCCGGCGCGGCTGGAATGCCAGCGCGATTTACAGCTATGGCGAAAGCAATTTCAGCACACCGCGCCAGCGCGCCTATGGCGCCACGCTCGGCTATGCCGGCTCGCTGCTCAATGTGCGCATCGCGCACCAGCGCAAGAACAATCCCCTGCCCGACATCACCGGCAAGAGCGTGCCGCTGGAGCTGGCCTCGCGCAACACCCTGGTCGCCGCCAATCTGCATCTCGGGCCGGCGCTGGCGTATGCCGCGTATGGCATCAACCGTGGCATGGGCGCCGTGCCCTGGGATCTGAGCCAGCCGTATGGCGCGCTGGCCATGGCCACGCCGTCGACCGACAGCCGCGACATGATGCTCGGGCTGGCGCTGCAGCGCGGCGCGACGACCTGGATGCTGTCCTATATCCGCAAGGACGACCGCGATCCCACCAATCTCGATGCGCGCCAGATCGCCTTCGGCATGAGCTATGCGATGTCGAAGCGCACCGCCTGGTATGCCGCCTATGCCCAGGTGCGCAATGAGAACGGCCAGCCGGCCGCCATTGGCCGCGCCAACAGCGGCTTGCGCTTCGGCCTGCGCCACGCATTCTGACCGGCGCTTCCCGCTTGTGCTAAATTGAGAGGTTAGCCCCCTCAACAACCAAGCAGGAAGCATTATGTATCTGACCTATTTCAACGGCGCCTGGAGCGAAGGCAACGCCCCCTTGTTCGGCGCGATGGACCACAGCGTATGGCTGGGCTCCTCGGTATTTGACGGCGCGCGCTCGATCCGTGGCCATATGGCCGATCTGCGCCTGCACCTGCAGCGCGTGATCTACTCGGCCGAGCGTCTCGGCCTGAGCTGCCCGCTCAGCGTCGACGAGATGGAGCAGCTGGTGCGCGAAGGCGTCGCCAAATTCCCGGCCGACGCCGAGCTGTATATCCGTCCGCTGGTGTTCGGCACCGACGGCCTGCTGATTCCCGTAGCCGAGAAGAGCGCCTTCGCCCTGACCCTGTTCGATGCGCCGATGCCGGCGTTCACCGGCTTCAGCGCCTGCCTGTCCGAGCTGCGCCGTCCCGACGCCGCCATGGCGCCGACCGACGCCAAAGCGTCCTCGCTGTACGCCAACACCACGCGCGCCCTGCGTGCTGCCAAGGAACGCGGCTACGATAACGCTGTCGTGTGCGACAGCGAAGGCCACGTCGCCGAATTCGCCACCGCCAACATCTTCTTCGTCACGCCCGCCGGCCAGGTGGTGACGCCGGTGCCGAACGGCACTTTCCTCTCCGGCATTACGCGTGGCCGCGTCATCGCGCTGCTGAAAGAGGGCGGCATCATGGTCGAAGAGCGCAGCGTCAAGCCCGAGGAGCTGAACAGCGCCGTCGAAATCTTCAACACCGGCAACTTCGGCAAAGTCACGCCCTGCATCCGCTATGAAGGCCGCGACCTCCCGGTCGGCCCCATCGCCACCAAGGCCCGCGAGCTCTACATGGCCTACTCCGACGCCAACTAAGCCCGCCTTTGCGCCAAATCAAAGAATGTCCAACACTGGTGTCAGGCACGGGAACCGGACATTCTTTGCGCAATATCAAACAATGTCCTACCCTGGTGCCTGACACCACGGTAGGACATTTTTTGCGTTAGATCAAAGAATGTCCGGTTCTGGTGCCTGGCACCAGGGTGGACATTTTTTGCGCTGGATCAAACGGTGGGGTTTAGCGCGGCTTGGGGGCGGCGCCGCAGTCGGCGCTGAGCCAGCGGCCGCTGCCTTCGACCATCATCTGCTGGGGCGCACCATGGGCGCTGCTGGTGACGTCCATGCGCATGGTGTAGCCGGTGTCGCCTTCGAAGATGACTTGGCCTTTGCCTTGCGAGGGCGGTTTGTTGCAGTGGAAGCTGACGTTCACGCCGCCCGGGACCGGGGTGCTGGTGCTGCGGCAGTCGCCAGGCTGGCCGGCCGGCAGTTCGCGCTTTTCGGCCATTTCCTTGGTCATGCAGTAGGTGAGCTTGACGCCGCCGCCATCGCCCAGGTTCAGACCGACGCCGCGCTGGGCCATCATCTGTTCCAGCATCTTGCGCTGGTCGGCCGGCAGGTTCGCCATTTCCTTTTGCGCGCGCGCCATGGCTTGCATGGTTTCCGGACTGCCGCCGGCGATGCGGTTGTTCATCTCCCATAGGCCGGGCTTGAGGGTCTGGGCGCCGGCGCTGCTGCCCACAAGCAGCAGGGCGCAGGCCAGCAGGGTGGGACGGAAGGGCATGGACGGACTCCGGTGGTTCAGCTGCGTGGCTGAGGCTCGGCAACAAAGATTTCTACACGGCGATTGCGGGCGCGGCCGGCATTGTCCTCGTTGGGGGCGATCGGTTCGCGCGCGCCGCGGCCTTCGACCACGATGCGCGTCGGCGAGACGCCGCGCGTGGCGAGGTAGTCGCGCGTATGCGAGGCGCGGTCCACGGACAGGGGCTGGTTGATGGCGTCGCTGCCGGTGCTGTCGGTGTGGCCGACGATGCTGACGGTGGCGGCGGGATTGTCGTTGAGGGTGCTGGCGAAGCGGTCGAGGATGGGCCGGAAGTTGGCCTTGATGTCGGAGCGGTTGGTGTCGAAGGAAATATCGCTGGGGATTTCCAGCTTCAGCCGGTTGTCGGGGGTCTGGCTGACCTGGACGCCGGTGCCCTTGGTGGCCTGCTCCATGGCCCGTTTCTGATCTTCCATGCGCTGCGACCAGATATTGCCGGCGATGGCGCCGACCGCCGCACCGAGCACGGCGCCGCCGGCCGCGCGGCCGCTGCCGCCGCCGCCGGTGCTGGCGCCGAGAATGGCGCCCAGGCCGGCGCCGATGCCGGCGCCGGTGGCCGTGCCGCGCTGTGTCGCGTTCATGTCGGCGCAGCCGCTGGCGGCCAGGGCCAGTAGCAGGGCCAGTGCGCCGGCCAGAGATTTGGTGGATGCCTTGTGTTGGAAGTTCATGTCAGTCCCTCCTGAATTGTCCAGCAAGTGTAGACCGAAACGGAAAGCGGCGCTGTACCTTCGTGTACAGCGCCGGGGAACAGGAGTGGCTGGCGCGCAACGGCGACTAAACGTTGCGCCCGCTGATCAGGCGCAGCAGCACCATGATGATGGCCACCACCAGCAGCACGTGGATGAAGCCGCCGATGGTGTAAGACGTGACCAGACCGAGCAGCCACAGAATGACGAGGATAACAGCCAGTGTGTATAACATGATGGACTCCTTCTCGTGGGTTGATGGGATGATTTTTGCCTGTCTCGGCTTTTAACTCTGTACGCTGACGAACAGTACTAGCCGCGCCGCAATTGGCCCTTGACGATGCGGATGCGCTCGCCCTGCTGCCAGGCCGCGGCGCTGTGGAAGCTGCGGCGCTTGCCATCGTCCAGGCGCACCGTCACTTCATAACTGGTGCGTGCATTCATATTGCCTTCCACCTGGTTGCCGACCACGGCGCCGCCGATGGCGCCGGCAATGGTGGCCAGGTCGCGTCCGCTGCCGCCGCCGATCTGGTGGCCCAGCAAGCCCCCCACCACGGCGCCGCCCGCTGCGCCGACGCCGCTGCCATCGGCGCGGGTGCGGATGGTGCGCACCGCTTCCACCACGCCGCAGTGATGGCAGACGGCGGGCGCCGCGGCGTTTTGTGCGGCGTAGTGTGCGCCGCCGTCCTGGTTTGGCGCCGGCGCGGCGGCATACTGGTTCGCGCGCAGGCTGGCGTCCGGCGGCGGTGGGGGGGGCAGGGGGGCGCTCTCCTGCAGCGGCGCTGCCGAACCGGCCGCGCCATGGCCAGCAGGCGAAGCGGTTGCGCTGGCCGGCGCGCTCAATGTCGGCGTGGCGGCCGGCGCAGCGCGTCCCGCGGAGCTGGGCAGCCAGTCCATCAGGGCGGCGATGCCGACCGAGCAGAACAACAGCACGGCGACGGCGGCTGTCATCAGCAGTGGATGCAGGGGCTGTTTGCTGGCGGGAGGAATGAGGGGAGTCATGATGAGCTTTCCAATTGCATATCGATGCCGTGATTGTCGGCCGTGGACGCTGCCGTTTCAGTGCGTCAGCGTACATACAGGGAAAATACTTGCCGGTAAGCTAGCTCTGACCGTGCAGACGCCGACCACTCTGACCCGACCGCGATGATTGTTAACTTTGACACCGCTCATGGCAGCGCCCTGATCCCCGCCCGCGGCAGCAACCGCCTGCTGGCGAGCTTGCCCGAGGACGATCTGGATCACATCCAGTCTCTGTGCGGGCTGGCGATGGTGGACGAGGGCGAAGTGCTGTTCGAGCCGGGCCAGCCGATCAGCCACCTCTATTTCCCGCTCGACGCCCTGGTTTGCCTGCTGGCCGTGGCCGAAGGCCGCATGACCCTGGAAGTGGGCGCGGTGGGCCGCGAAGGCATGCTCGGCGCCTCGGTCGCGCTGGGCCATCAGGTGGCCCAGGTACGCGCCGTGGTGCAGCGCGCCGGCTATGTGCTGCGCCTGGAGGCGGGCGACTTCTGCCGTGAGTTCGCGCGGATGGAGTCCTTGCAGCGCCTGCTGTCGCGCTATACCGATGCGCTGCTGGCGCAAGCCATCCAGATCGCCGTGTGCAGCCGCTTCCACGTGCTGGAAGCGCGCCTGGCGCGCACCCTGCTGGTGACGCGCGACCGGCTGCAGTCGGAGCGCTTTCACTTGACGCATGAATTTCTGGCCCATGCCCTCGGCGTGCGCCGCGTCGGCGTGACCAAGGCCGCCAGCGCCCTGCAGCAGCAGGGACTGATCAGCTATAGCCGGGGCAATATCGAGATTCTGGATGCGGCGGGCCTGGAAGCGGCGTCCTGTGGCTGCTATGCGCTGGTCAAGGACGATGGCAGTATCGGCATGGGCAGCGTCTTCCTCTAAGGCTGGCGCTGCCCGGCAAGCGGGGATTAACGCGGCGGCTTGCTGACCTGGTTGCCGATCACGCCGCCGACCGCGGCGCCGCCCACGGTGCCGATGGCGCTGCCGCCGGACAGCACGGAGCCGGCCACGGCGCCGACGCCGGCGCCGACCGCCGTATTACGGTCCTGGCGCGACATATTCGAACAGGCGCTCAGGCCGAGAAGGGCGCTCAGCAGGACGCCGCCCGTTACGATTTTCTTGATGTGCATGATGATCTCCTTGTGTGTGCAGCCACGCGGGCTTGGCGGAGACCAGCATAGAACGGGCGCCTCGCGCGCTCTGTTCGTCAGCTCACTTAGTTACGCTTAGTTACGTATTCCTGGCCTTAGCGCCGCGGCGCCAGCTTCTTGCCGGGCGGCGGCGCCACCGGCTTGCGCGCCGCCTCGGCCAGCAGCGGGCCGCAGGGCGTATCGCTGCTGCCGCCGCCGCTGATCAGGGGCGCCAGCGCCGCCACCGGCGCGGCCAGGGTGGCCAGCGCAATGGCGCCGCCGGCGCGCAGGGCCAGCACGCCCTTGTCGATGGCGACGTCGGGATGTTTGAAAGTGCCGCGCACATAGATCGGCGAGCGCAGCGAGATGATGCGCAAGCCCTTGCTGTCGGGCTTCATGGTCAGGTCCAGGCGCTCGTCATCCAGGCTGACGGCGCCGCTGATGCGCACCGTGGCGTCCTCGGTGTCGACGATGAAGCTGCGCGTCTGCGCCAGGCCGTCGGTGACGGCGAAGTCGCCCGCCAGGCAGTTCAGCTTGACCTGCTTGTCGCCCACCAACTTGGTTAGCACGATGCTGCCGATGTTCAAGCCCATCTGTTCCAGCAACAGCTTGCTGATCTGGCCCTGGCTGATGCGCGTCTTCAATTCGCCATTCGACTGGGCCAGCAGGGTGGCGACCGAGTTGCCGGTGGCGCTGAGCCTGGTGTCGGCATTGATCGTGCCCACGGTGGCCTGCAATTGCGGCAGGTGCGGGAACAATTCCTTGAGGCGAATGCCGCGCGCGCTGGCCGCCAGGTCGGCGCGGATGGCGTTCTTGGCGTCGCGCCCGCTGCCGTCGAGGGTGACGGTGGACGCCAGCTTGCCGCCGGCGAAGTCGAAGTTCAGGGGCGCCAGCTTGAGTACGCCATCGTGCAGGCGGAACTCGGTTTCCAGATGGCTGATGGGCAGCTGCTCGGTGCGCACGATGCGCGCGGCGCGGTAGCTGACGTCGGCGTCGATGCTGGTCCAGCGCTCGGTCTTGAAGGTTTCCACCGGCAACACTTTCTCGCTCGGTTGCACGGCGGGCAGGCCGCGCGCCTGCTTGCTGGCATTTGAATCGGCGCCGATCAGCGGGCCGAGGTCGGCAAATTGCAGCAGTTTCGACTGCACCGTGCCGCTCAGGTGGCCGCGCGGCTGCTTTTGTTCGTACACCAGCTTGCCGGCGATATCGCTGGAGCCGACGCGGCCGGTGAACTGCTCATAGGTCCAGCGGCTGTGCTGGCCGGCCAGCGTGCCGCTCAGGCGGCCTTCGGTGGAGAAGGGCGGCGTTTCCGGCAGCACCAGGCCGGTCAGCGCGTACAGGCGCGCCATGCTGGCGCCGCCGACTTTCAGGCGGAAGTCGATGGCGGCCAGTTGCAGCGGCCGCGTCAGCGTACCCTCGGCCGTGATATTCACCAGGCCGACCTGGACCTTGCCCTGCAGCGGGAAGGGCTGGTCGCTCTGCAGCGAGAGCACGGTGCCGGCCTTGCCCAGGCCGCTGATCGGCTGCCTGTTCCAGCGTCCTTCGGCGCGCCAGGAGACGCCGTACTGGCTGTCTTGCGCTAGCGTGTCGAGGTGGGCGGTGGCGTCGATATTCTGCACGGCATCGACCAGGTGCACGCTGCCCTTGCTGAACGCCACGCGCTGCAAGTCCAGCTGCCAGGGCGATTGCCGTTCCTGCTTGAAGGTCCAGTTGTTCTTGCCGTCGGTGCTGCGCTGCAGATAGACCTGGGGCGCCGTGAAGCTGAGCAGCGGGACGGTAATCTTTTGTTCCAGCAGCGCCAGGGGATTGAGCGAGAAGGACAGCTCAGCCGCGCTGGCCATATCGGCCGGCACCGTGTCGCCATTGTGCGCGGCGGCCGCCAGCATGGGCGCTGGATTGCCCAGGTGGACATCGCGCGCCAGCAGATGCGGCCAGGGCACGAGGCCGCGCCAGCCCAACTCCTGCGGCTGGCGTTGCCAGCTCAATGCCAGATTGCCGCGGATGGCGAAGGGGCGCTCGATGGCGGCGCTGACTTTTTCGTTCAGCCAGGGCCGGGCCCGATTCCAGTCGTAGTGGTAGAGCACGATCAGGGCGGCGGCGGGGATGGCGAGCAGCACGCCCCCGGTGGCGAGGGCAAGCTTGGTGCGGCGGGACAGGCTCATATGCGTCACTTTCATTTTTTTTCGGAGCATACCAAAGCCTAACTCAGGGCGGCAAGCCTCTGTGTGCGCTCCCGCACGCAAGGCGGCACAGACTGGACGGTATGTGCGTCTGCGTACAGAAAGGGCGTGGCGGCGCGCCTTATAAAGGCACTACCTTCAACGCAAACAAGGAGAACGACATGGCCCCAAGCAAAGTCTGGCCCGCCCTGTGCGGCTTGTCCCTCGTGCTGCTGAGCGGTTGCGCCAGCGGTCTGAAAACCCCGGCCACCGCCGATGTGGCGGCCTCGCGCGAAGCGGTGGAAAGCGCCGGTTCCTCCGGTGCGGCCGAGCTGGCGCCGGACGAGCTGAGTTCGGCCCGCGACAAAATGATGCGCGCCAACCAGGCGCTGGCCGCCCGCGATTATCAGCTGGCCCAGGATCTGGCCCAGCAAGCCCAGGCCGATGCCCGTCTGGCGCAAAGCAAGGCCAATTCGACCAAGGCCACGAATGCCGCCGACGCCTTGCAGGAAGACTTGCGCGTGTTGCGCGAAGAACTCGACCGTGCCAGTAAATAAGCCCGAACGAAAGGACCGATCATGAACAAGCTCTTGCTCAAACCCGCCACCCTCATCCTGGCCCTCGGCCTGGCCGCCTGCTCCAGCACGCCCACCACCACCAGCCTGCTGGACCAGGCGCGCGCCGACTTCGGCGCGGCGCAAAGTTCGCCGGCCGTGGCCCAGTATGCCCAGCCTGAGCTGGTCCAGGCCGGCGCGGCCCTGGACCAGGCGAATGCCGCCGCCGCCCGCCGCGAAAGCCTGAATGAGATCGACAAGCTGGCCTATGTCGCCAAACAGCGCACCGCCACAGCGCAGGAAGTGGCGAAAGCCAAGTCGGCCGAAGCCGGCCTGGCCGATGCCGCGCGCCAGCGCGACCAGGTGCGCCTGCAAGCCCGCACGGCCGAGGCGGAACAGGCCAAACGCAGCGCCGAACAGGCGCAGATGCAGGCCGCCAATGCCACCGCCGCCCAGCGCGACGCCCAGGCCCAGGCCGAGCGCCTGGCGGCCCAGCTGGCCGATCTGCAAGCCAAGAAAACTGAACGCGGCACCATCATCACCTTCGGCGACGTGCTGTTCAATGTCGACCAGTCGCAGCTGACGGCGCAGGGCATGGCCGTGGCGCGCAAGCTGGCCGACGTGCTGCAGCAGAACCCCGAACGCAGCGTGCTGGTCGAAGGCTTTACCGACAGCACCGGCACCGCCGCCCACAATCTGCAACTGTCGCAGCGCCGCGCTGAAGCCGTGCGCGCCGCCCTGGTGGGCATGGGCATCGAGCGCAGCCGGGTCGAAACGCGCGGCTATGGCGAAGCCTATCCGGTGGCCGGCAATGGCACCTCGGGCGACCGCCAGCTCAACCGCCGCGTCGAAATCGTGCTGTCCGAAGCCAATAGCCCGATCGCGGCGCGCCGCTAACCACAGTAAAGGACCATCATGCCGCAAATTATTTCCACTCCGCCCAAGGGCGTCGACCAGGCAGCTACCCGCGCCGCCGCCGCCAATCTGGCCGACGGCCCGGTGACGCAAGGCTATAAAGGCGACCGCGCCGCCATCGTCAGCATGCTGAACGACGCCCTGGCCACCGAGCTGGTCTGCATCAACCGCTATAAACGGCACTATTACACCGTGAGCGGCCGGCAGAACAGCACGATCAAGGCCGAATTTCTGGAACATGCCCAGCAAGAACAGGAACATGCCGACTGGCTGGCCGAGCGCATCATCCAGCTCAACGGCGAGCCCGATTTCAACCCGGCAACGTTGCTTGACCGCAGCCATGCCGAGTATGATGACTCCAAGGAGGTCCAGGCCATGGTGCGCGCCAATCTGGTGGCCGAGCGCGTCGCCATCGAGTCTTACCGCCAGATGATCGAGCAGATTGGCGAGTCCGATCCCACAACGCGCCAACTGTTGATCAAGATCATGGCAGTCGAGGAAGAACACGCCGACGATATGCGGGATTTGCTTGATTAATCGCGGCGCGTTACAGTGCGTTCTTTCTCACCGTTTATAACAAGGAGCTTCATCATGCTGGAAAATAACATCAGTACCGTGAACAACGACGTGAAAACCCTGGTCAAGGACGCCCAGGCGCTGTTTACGGCGGCAACCGCACTGTCGGGTGAGAAAGCGGAAGAACTGCGCGGCCGCGGCATGCGCGCGCTGGAATCGGCGCTGGCCAAGGCCCAGGAAGCCCAGGCCAGCGCTGTTGCGGCCACCAAGGAAGCGGCCAAATCGACCGATGCCTATGTGCATGAAAACCCTTGGCGTTCGGTCGCCATCGCGGCCGGCATCGGCCTGCTGGTGGGCGTGATCGTCGGCCGCAAGTAAGCGGTGTCCGGTGCCGATATGAACCACCCCGATCCGCAGCATCCGGCAGGACTGATCGCTTCGCTCTCGGCCCTGCTGAAGAGCTGCATCCGCCTGCTGCTGTCGCGCCTGGAACTGGCGGCGCTGGAGCTGGGCGAGGTGCGCCAGCATCTGATGCAGCTGGCCGTGGTGTTCGCGCTGGCGCTGGTGGCCTTCTGGTTCGCCATCGCCTTCGGCACGGCGGCCCTGATCTATCTGGCTTGGCAAAGCATGGGCTGGACCATCCTGCCGGTGCTGGCCGGGGTTTTCGTGCTGGCGGCGCTGGGCTTGCTCTGGTATGGCCAGCGCATGGTCAAGCAGGGCAAGCTGGGCTTGCCGGCCACCATGGCCGAGCTGAAGGCCGACCGCGATATGCTGCTGTAAGGGGATGCCATGAGCAAGGATGAGCAAAAAGCGGCCCTGGCCGCAGCCAAACAGCAGCTGGTGGCCGAGGGCGAGCTGCACCGCCTGACCACGCTGCACGCCAAGATGCAGCTGCGCCAAGCCCTGCGTCCGGAAGCCCTGCTGCATGGGGCGGTCGACCATGCCGTGGGGGCGGCGCAATCACGCCTGGGCGGCTGGCTGAGTCCGGGCGGCCTGAGCCAGCTCAATTTCAAGACCCTCATGCCGTACGCGCTGACGGTCGGCTCCTTCATCGTGCGCAAGCGGCTGTACAAGCCGGCGCTGGCCGTGGCTGCCCTGGCGGCGGCCGGCGCGGCCTGGCTGATGCGGCACAAGCGTGCTGCAGCCGAGGCCGAAGCGGGCGAAGCGCCCTGGGAGTAAGGCCGCGTTGTGGCCCAGAAAAGCAAAACGCCGCTGCATGCGGCGTTTTGCTTTTCTGGCTTGGTCTTGGAAACTTTATTCGCCGGTGACGTCGATCTTGGCCGGCTGGTGCGCGTCGGCATTGAGCTGGACCAGGTTGGCCATATCGTCGCGGTAGGTCTGGCGCGCCGCCGCCAGGCAATCCCGGCGTTCGGCGACGGGCTGCTGGCGGCAATCGGCCCGCGCTTCGCTGAGGGCGGCGCCGATTTCCTTGCGCAGCGTAGCCAGTTGCGCCTTGCTGCCGCGGTCTTCCTTGTACCAGCGCGCCGGATCGCCGCGCGCCAGTTCCTGTCGCTGATGTTGGGCCGTGTCCGGCGGCGTGGTCTGGGCGGCGGCGCTGCCGCACAGGCCTGCTGCCAGCAGGCTGGCGATGAGCATCTGTTGCATGATGACCTCCCGAAAACAAGCGGGGCGCCGCGGCGCCCCTGGTTACGCTTAGAGCCTGCCGGTGAGCAGCAGGATCAGCAGCACGACAACGATAATCCCGGTCAGGCCGCTCGGGGCATAGCCCCAGTTGCGGCTGTGCGGCCAGGCCGGCAGCGCTCCGACCAGGAGCAGGACGAGAACAATCAGCAGTATGGTGCCCATGCGGCGCCTCCTCTCTCAGCGTGGCCGCTTCAATAGCGGTAGACGCGGCCATCGACCAGGCGCACGCGGTTGCCCACGCGCAGGTCGTAGGCGCTGTCCTGGTTGATGGTGCGGTAATCGCCGTTATCGAGGCGGATGCTGATCTGGTAGACCTCCTGCGTCTGGTTGCGGTTCGATTCGATATTGTTGCCAAGCATGGCACCGCCGATGGCGCCGGCCGCCGTGGCCGCCGCGCGGCCGCTGCCCGAACCGATCTGGTTGCCGACCAGCGCACCGACCAGGCCGCCGGCCACGGCGCCGGCGCCGCTGGTGGCCGGGTCGACGCGCACCATCTGGATGGAATCGATGGTGCCGTAGCTCGACGCATCGGCCTGGTTGGAATAGGACGTGTTCTGCGGGTAGTTGCTGCTGGCGCAACCGGAAGCCAGCGCCGCCACCGCCACCATCGCAGCCAACAGGGTGGTATTCGTTTTCATCTTGTCCTCCTGGAAAAAGGTGAGTTCAGCTTAGTCAAGCGGCAGCGCCGGGTCTGTGCGATGCCGCACCATGCCGCGCTGAGACGGCTGAGTGCTGTTTGGCGCAAATCATTTTCTATGTTCGTCAGCGTACAGAAGCAACGCGACAGTTACGCGACACTGCCTCTGTGCCCGGAAGCGGGCAACGCAGAAAGAACCGAAACTACCCAAGGAGATATGCCATGAAAATCGCACACAAAATTGCCAGCGCCGTCTTTGCCGCCGCGACCGTGTTGACCCTGGCCGGCTGCGCTTCCACCCCCTCGCAGGAAGGTACCGGCGAGTATGTCGACGATGCGGTGCTGACCACCAAGGTGAAAGCCAGCATCTTTAATGAGCCTAGCCTGAAATCGACTGAAATCAATGTCGAGACCTTCAAGGGCACCGTCCAGCTGAGCGGC
The DNA here is from genome assembly GCF_024400215.1 of Massilia sp. erpn. Classification (NCBI taxonomy): domain Bacteria; kingdom Pseudomonadati; phylum Pseudomonadota; class Betaproteobacteria; order Burkholderiales; family Oxalobacteraceae; genus Massilia; species Massilia sp. erpn. Next base: position 5,957,775 of record NZ_CP053748.1, on the reverse strand, counting down.
TTCGTGGCCCAGCCGGCCGACATTTCCAAGGCCGGCGAAGTGGCGCGCGGCGTGAAGGGCGTGAAGTCGGTGAAAAACGATATCCGCGTCAAGTAAGCGGCAAGGCTGCCGGCGCGGCTGACGCGCCGGCGGCATGGGCCTGGCCATGACGCCTCCATCGCCTCCGCTGCCGGGAACGGTGCCGTCCGCCAGCCCGCAAGAAGCGCCGCCCGGGCCGGCGGCGCCGGCAGACGGCTTGCGCCTGCCGCTGCAGGTCCCGGCGCGCGGGCTGGCGTTGGCCATCATCGCTACCGTCGTCTTCCTGTATGCCCTGCAGTGGGCGCGCGATTTTCTCGTGCCGCTGGCGCTGGGCATCCTGCTCTCCTATACCCTGAATCCCGTGGTCTGCTGGCTGGAACGCCGGCGCGTGCGGCGTTCCTTCGGCGCCACGCTGATCACGGCCGCCATCCTGTGCGGCTCGGCCGCCACCATCGAGCAGGTGCGCGGCGAATTCCTCAACATCCTCGGCGAGCTGCCGGCCGTCACGCATAAGCTGTCGCGCCTGCTGACCGGGCAGGGCGGCGCCCTGCAGCGTATCCAGGCCGCCGCCAGCGAGATCGAGCAGGCCACCGCCGGCAGCAGCGCGGCGTCGGCCGCCGCCGGTGCTGCCAAGCGCCCGGCGCGCAAGACGCCGCCGCCCGCGGCCGCGGCGGCGGGCGGCGGCATCAAGGTCATCGACTGGGTGTGGGCCGGTTCGCGCGGCCTGGCGGGCTTTCTGGGTCAGGCTGCGATGGTGATCTTCCTGCTCTACTTCCTGCTGCTGTCGGGCGACACCTTCAAGCGCAAGCTGGTGCGCCTGACCGGCCCATCACTGAGCAGGAAGAAGGTTACCTTGCAAATCCTCGACGATATCAATACCTCGATCCAGGCCTATATGTTCATGCTGCTGGTGACGAATGTGTTGCTGGGTCTGCTGATGTGGCTGGCCCTGAGCGCCATCGGCCTGGAGAATGCGGGCGCCTGGGCCGTGGTGGCGGGCTTGCTGCACCTGATGCCTTACTTCGGCACCCTGCTGCTGGCGGCGGCCACCGGCGCCGCCGCGCTGCTGCAGTTCGGCACGCTGCAGCCGGCCCTGATGGCGGTCGGCGCGGCGCTGGCCATTGCCACCCTGGTCGGCACGGTGGTGACGACCTGGATGACGGGCCGCATCGCGCGCATGAACGCGGCGGCCGTCTTCGTCAGCCTGCTGTTCTGGGGCTGGTTGTGGGGCGTCTGGGGCTTGCTGCTGGGCGTGCCGCTGATCGTCATCGTCAAGGTGGTGGCCGAGCGCGTGGAAGGCCTGGAAGTGCTGGCCGAACTGCTGGGCGACTAGAGGCGCAGATTGCCCTCGGCGTCGCGCGCATGCTGGCGCAGGCTGCCCAGCTGCAGCGCATACTGGCGCGCGAATTCGGCGCCGAGGAAAAACACCTGGGCCGAGTAATACACCCACAACAGCAGGGCGATCACGGAGCCGGCCGCGCCGAAGCTGCTGGCCACGCCGCTATTGCCGATATAGGTGCCGATCGCGTATTTGCCGATGCTGAACAGCAGGGCGGTGCCGAGGGCGCCGGCCAGCACGTCGCGCCAGGACAGGCGGATGCGCGGCAGCATCTTGTAGATGACGGCGAAGATGGCGGCGATCACGGCGAAGCCGATGGCGTTGTTGAGCCAGGCCAGCACGATGGTGGCGCCTTGCCAGTGGCTGTTCCAGAATTTCTCCACCAGGCCGAGCGCGGCGCTGACCACCAGCGACACCGTCAGCAGGAAGCCCAGCACCAGCACCATGCCGAAGGAGAGCAGGCGGGTACGCACGGCATTCCACAGCGAGCCTTCTTGCAGCGGCGGCAACTGCCAGATCTCGTCCAGGCTCGACTTGAGTTCGGCGAACACGGTGGTGGCGCCGAACAGCAGCAGCGCGGCGGCGATGGCGGCGGCCCAGCGGCCTTCCGCTTCGTTCCTGGCCCCGGCCAGCACCAGCTGGATGGCCGCCGCACCCTGGTCGCCGAGCAGGCCGCGCAATTGGGCGAACAGCTCGCCCTGGGCCGCCTGCTTGCCGTAAAACAGGCCGGCGATCGAAATCACCAGCACCAGGATCGGCGCCAGCGAGAACAGGGTATAGAAGGCCAGCGCCGCGCCCTTGCTGCTGGCACGGTGGGCGAACCATTCGCTCAGCGTGCAGTAGGCGATGTGGGGCAGGGAGCGGGCCTGGTGGCGCCAGCGCTGCGAGCTCATGGCAATCTCCTTGTTCAAAAAGAAAAAGGGGCATGACGCCCCTTTTGTCCTACGGCCTTGGCGGCATTACTGCACGCGGCGTTCGACGGTGATCTGTTCGACTTCCACGCGGCGGTTCGGTTCCAGGCACTTGATCAGGTCGGCACGCTTCTTGTCGGTGCAGCTCACGACCGGATTGGCCTTGCCCTTGCCTTGGGCGTTCAGGCGCGAACCGGCCACGCCCTTGCTTTCCAGGTAAGCCTTGACCGCGTTGGCGCGGCGCTCGGACAGTTTCTGGTTGTACTTGTCCGCACCCAGGCGGTCGGTGTAGCCGGTGATGGTGATGTCGCCGATGCTCGGATTGTCGTTGAGCAGCTTGGCCACATCGTCCAGCTTGGGCTGGGCGCCGGCCAGCTTGTCGCTGTCAAAGCCGAACAGTTCGGTGGCCGACATCGTCACCTTCTCGAAGCGTGGCGGCGGCGGTGGTGGTGGCGGCGCGACGGGCGGCGGTGGCGGCGGCTGCACGGCCACTGGCGGCGGCGCCGGCGGTGCCGGTGGCGCCGGCGGCGCGCCGAAGGCGTAGTTCAGGCCCAGGTTCAGGTAGACATTGTTGACCTTGGCAGGGCGGAATTCGTCGCCACGCAGCATGCCGTGCACATTGCGCACGTCGGCCTGGAAGGACCAGCGGTCATTGATGGTGGACTGGAAGCCCAGGCCGGCGCTTACATAGGGCGAGCTGCGGCGGGCGGAGGGCGAACCCACCAGGTTCAGCTTGTCGCGCTCGGCGCCCACGCCCAGCAGCAGGAAGGGACGGAAGGATTGGCGCGAGAACATGTACAGGGCGTCGATGCCCAGGGTCTGCTGGGTGTATTTCGAGCCGTTTTCCTTGGAACGGGCGTGGGTCAGGCCCATCTGGATATCCCAGTCCTGGGACACGGCTTTACCGAACTTCAGGCCGACGCCTGGGCCGGTTTTATCGACCAGCCAGTCGCTATCGGGTTTGAAAGCGCTGATGCTGGGCTGGATGTACCAATTGGGGTTGATCGTGGCGTCCTGCGCCGAGGCGGCGGCAGTGGCACACAGCAGGGCTGCGGCAAGGGCAATTTTCTTATTCAAATTTGACTCCCATGAGTTGAGAAAAAGTAATACAGCAAGGCCTGGGCCGGACTGTTACACCTCAGCTTAGTGGCCGGTTGCCGTACGGGTCAGTGCGCTAGCGCACAAACGGCATTGTGATTTTGCGCAATGTTGTAATTTTACCACGGGAACCCCCACGATGCTGGCCTGTCCAACAAAAAGCGCGCCGCTCCGGAACCGGAGACGGCGCGCTGGCGGGGGGCGCGATCAGCGCGAGGGCGGCGGGTTTTGCTCGGCTGGCGGTGCCGGTTCGGCCGGTTTGGGCTCGGCCGGTGCGCCCGGTGCGCCCTGGGCACCAGCCGGGCCGGGTTCGCCCTTGGCGCCTTCCGGGCCGGACGGACCGGGCACGGGTACCGGCACCGGTACCGGTACCGGCACGGCGGCCGGCGCCGGGCTTTCCACTGCCGGCGGCGGGTTGTTGACGGTCTTTTCGCAGGCGCTCAGGCCGACGGCGGCGGCCGTGGCGGCCAGCAGGATGGCGTATCGCATGGGATTCTCCTTTAAAGGATGGACGAATTGATGAAGCAGGAATCAGTGTAGGAGGGCGGCCGCCGGCCTTCTGTACGCAAACACACAAAGCCATGTAGACTGATTAATTTGATAATAAATTATCACTAGCACAATTTTGTACCGCTCTTATGTTCGTTGCCGCACAGACTGAAGCATCCAAACCCGGCAAGCTGGCTGCAGTGTTCAAGAATGCCGGCCCCGAAAATGCCGCGCAATCCAGGCAATTGTTATAAGGAGTGTTCAAATGCATGCAATCAGCGAATCCCGCGATACGTCCCTCGGAGAGATGATGGCAGCCAATCAGGAGCTGCACCTGGCCGCGGCCGCGGATAGACCGCGCCTGGCCCTGGTTGAACGCCCCGGACCGCCCCTGCCCGAGCGCAAAGCGCTGTCGCTCGCCTCGATCGAGCGCGTGCGCTCCACCTCGGCCACGCAGCGCCGCATCGAAAACATGCAGAAGCTGATCGGCGAACTGCAAAACCATGAGATGCTGGCCGATGAGATCGCCTGGTTCCTGAAATTCTCGCCCTCGGGCGCGCGCAAATACATCCGCGACCTGCGCGAAGCGGGCGTGATCGAGCTGGCGCGCTATATCGAGGGTACCGCCACCTATCTGGGCAAGGCGGTCTACCAGCTGACACCGGACGCCGAGCGCGTCAAGGCCTTCCTGGCCGCCATTGTGCAGCCCAAGCGCGAAGGCGCGCCGCCGCGCAAGGAACGCCCCAGCCTGCGCGAGCAGAATATGGCCGGCAACGGCCGCCACTTCCATATCCTGGCTGACGACACGCATTATGCAATCCGCGTCAACCGCAATCCGGTGGTACGCGATCCCCTGGTCGAAGCCCTGTTCGGTGCGGCGCCCTCGCAACAGAAGGCGCTGTAAGAAGAGAAGTGCTAAGCTTGTCCATGCAGCCCCGACGCAGGCCGGGGCTGTTGAATTGTCGGCCGCAAGCCCCATCTGCGGCGGACGAGTTCCCTTATGGACGGCATCATGGAAGCATTGACCTGGTTTGCCCTGAGCGCGCTGGCCATCGGCGCCCCGTTTCTGTATCCGCGCTGGTCGCTGCGGCGCGCCCTGTCCCGCCCCTTGCGGCCTGAGCAGTTGACCCTGCTCGCGCGCGGCCTGCCCATTTATGCGCGCATGGCGCCCGCCCTGCAGCAGCAGTTGCAACGCCTGGTTGTGCAATTCCTGCACCAGAAAAAATTTGTCGGCTGCGCCGGTCTTGAGATCACCGAGGAAATGCGCCTGAGCATCGCCGCTCAAGCCTGCCTGCTGCTGCTGAACCGGCCCAGCAAGGTCTATCCAGCCCTGCACACCATCCTGGTCTATCCCGGCGCCTTCGTGGCCGTGCGGCCCGAAGTGGGGCCGGGCGGCGTGGTCAGCCACGCCGAGCAGGGCATGCTCGGTGAATCCTGGTCCGATGGCCGCGTGGTGCTGTCCTGGGACGACGTGCAGCGCGGCGCCGCAGACTGGAACGACGGCCACAATGTGGTGCTGCATGAATTTGCCCACCAGCTCGACAGCGAGTCGGGCGCGAATAATGGCGCGCCCTATCTGGGCAGCCGGGAAAGCTATCTGAGCTGGTCGGCCGTGCTCTCGCGCGACTACGCCAATCTGCGCCACGACGCCTGGTATGGCCGCCACGACAGCGTGATGGACCATTACGGCGCCACCAGCCCGGCCGAATTCTTTGCCGTCGCCACCGAAACCTTCTTCGAAAAGCCGTGGCAGATGGCCGAACGCCATGCCGCCCTGTATGGCGAGCTGCAGAAGTATTACCGCGTCGATCCGCGCGAATGGCTGGCGCCGCCCGCGCCGCCGCCCGCCGCGGAAGCCATGCCCGTGCTGACCCCCCCCGGCGGCCGTTCCTACGCCTGGGCCAACTGGTGAGCGGCATGGAATTCGAGGACTTCGAATTCTTCAACCAAGACGCCGCCCCCGGCAGCAAACCCTCGCCCCATGGCGCCGCCTCGCCCCTGGTGCGCCTGCAATACCTGGTCGACAACACCCCGGCCGTCATCTACTGCACGGTGCCGAGCGGCGACTTCAAGATGACCTTCGTCAGCAATAATGTGGTGAATATGCTGGGCTACCGGCCGGAAGAGATGGTGGCCGATCCGAATTTCTGGTTCGACCACATCCACCCCGACGATGCGCCGGCCATCTTTTCCAGCCTGGCCAAGGTGTTTACCGAAGGCTTGCGCGCCTACGAGTACCGCTTCCGCGCCGCCGACGGCCGCTATCTGTGGATGCACGACACGCTGCGCCTGATCAGCGACGAGCATGGCGCGCCGCTGGAAGTGATCGGCGCCCTGACCGATATCACCGACCGCAAGCTGATGGAGGAAGCGCTGCAGGCCAAGGGCCGCGAGCAGCAGCAGCTGATCGCCAAGCTGGGCGAGGCGCACGAGCAATTGCTGCAGGCCGAGAAGATGGCGTCCATCGGCCAGCTGGCGGCCGGCGTGGCGCACGAGATCAATAATCCGATCGGCTTCGTCAACTCGAATATGGGCTCGCTGCAAAACTATGTGGGCACGCTGTTTCGCGTCATCAAGGCGTACGAGGCGGCGCTGGCCGACCAGCCGGCCCTGCAGGCGCGCCTGGCCCCCTTGCGGCGCGAAGCCGACCTCGACTTCCTGGAGGAAGACACCACGGCCCTGGTGCGCGAGTCGATGGATGGGCTGAAGCGGGTCAAGGACATCGTGCAATCGCTGAAGGACTTTTCCCATGTGGGCGAGAATGAATGGCAGGTGGCTGACCTGCACCAGGGCCTGGACAGCACGCTGAATATCGTCGCCAATGAACTCAAGTACAAGGCTGAAGTCGTGCGCGAATACGGCCAGCTGCCGCCCATCGAATGCCTGGCTTCGCAGCTCAACCAGGTATTCATGAACCTGCTGGTCAATGCCGGCCAGGCCATCAAGGACAAGGGCATGATCCGCATCCGCACCGGCGCCGAAAAAGGCTGGGTCTGGGTCGAGATCCGCGACAGCGGCGTCGGCATCGCGCCGCAGCACTTGAACCGCATCTTCGAACCCTTCTTCACCACCAAGCCGGTGGGCAGCGGCACGGGACTCGGGCTATCGCTGTCCTACAGCATCGTGCACAAGCATGGCGGCAAGATCGACGTCGTGTCCCAGCCCGGCAAGGGCACCGCCTTCCGCATCCTGCTGCCGCAGCGCCGGCCGCCGGAGAGCAAGCCCGCCGCTACAGAATGATGGAGCCGTCCGGCCCCCAGTTGACCTTGAGGATGCCGGGTTCCTCTTCCTCCAGCCGCTGCGCTTCGAGTTCCTGCGCCCCCAGCAGGCGGCTGGCATGGTTGGCCAGGCCGGCATCGGCCAGCAGCTTGTCGCGCTGGGCCAGGGCATCGCGCACGCAGCCGCCCAGATCGCTCACCGACCAGGGCTTGGGAATGAAGCGGAAGACCTGGGCTTCATTGATGGCGCTCATCGCGGTCTGGAACTCGGTGGAGGCCGAGAGCATGATGCGCACCGTGTGCGGCGCCACTTCCTTCAGCGCCTGCAGGAAGGTGACGCCATCCATCTGCGGCATGCGGTAATCCGAGATGGCCAGGTCGAAATCGCATTCGCAGATGCGCTGCAGGGCAGCGCGCGGATGTTCGAAAGTTTCGATCAGCAATCCTTCGATCTGCAGGTGCACGCGCAGCGAGCGGCGCAGGGCATTCAATACCTTGGCTTCATCGTCCAGCAACAAAAAACGCCTCATGGCGTGCTCCTCCTCACCCAGATCGGCAAACGGTTCTGGCTTTTGCTTTCAAAATCCTGCACCTGCTGGATCAGGCGCGCGTCGAGCACATGGTCGGCCGCCAGCAGCATCAGGCCGTCGCGGCTGATCAGGTCGCGCGCCAGCACCATGCCCGGCACCAGTTCGCCGGACAGCATTTCCAGCCCGCCGGCCGGGTCGTCCGGGCCGGCGCCCTCGAGCACTTGGCGGAAGGCCGCCACCACGCTGGGATCGTAGCGCTTGCCCGCCGCGTCCAGGATCAGGCCCTTGGCCTCGTCGGCGCGCAGGTGGCGCTGCACCATGCCGCCTTCCTGCAGATTGTAGTAATCGACGGCCAGCGACAGGATGCGCGCGCCGAGCGGGATGGCAAAGCCGGACAGGCCTTGCGGGAAGCCGTTGCCGTCGAAGCGCTCCAGCTGGGCGCGCAGGATGGCGGCGCTGCCGCGCAGATCGGGCAGGGGCATCAGCAAGTCCTCGGCGCGCTGCGGATGCTTGCGGTACAGACCGAGCGCCTCGCCATGCAGCATGGTGAGCGGGGTGGCCAGCATCTCGTCGGAAAAGCCGATCTTGCCGATATCGTGCAGCAGGGCGGCGACGAAAATATCCTGCACTTCCCTGGCCTCCATCTTCATCTGCTGGCCGATCTGGCGCGCCAGGTCGGCGATCTTGCGCGCCTGCCCGGCCAGATTGCTGCCGCGCTGCTCGGCGATATTCGACAGGATCTTGATCGTGGTGAGGAAATTCTGCTTGAGCTTTTCATTGGCCGCCACGGCCGCCTCGTGCAGCGCGCGCAACTGGCGCGTGCGTTCCTCGACCTTGGCTTCCAGGCCCTGGTTGAGCGTCTTCAATTCCTCGTTCTGGTGCTGGGTCAGCGCTTCCAGGCGCTGCTTGTCCTGCTCCAGCGCGCGCCGCTCCAGCGCATGGCGCACCACCAGCAGGATATCGTTGTCGTCCCAGGGCTTGGTGATGTAGCGGTAGATTTCGCCGCAGTTGATGGCGTCCAGGATGGACTGGATATCGGAGTAGCCGGTCAGCAGCAGGCGCAGCACGTCGGGCCGGCGCGCGCGCACCTGGGCCAGGAAGCGCGCGCCATCCATCTCCGGCATGCGCATGTCCGAGATCACCAAGTCCACCGTCTCCTGCTCCAGTATCTGCAAGCCTTCCTCCCCGCTTTCGGCCGTCAGCACGCGGTAGCCGCGCGCGCGGAACAGGCGGCGCAGGGCCGACAGGATGTTCGGCTCGTCGTCCACGCACAGCAGGGTGGCCGCCGCCGTCACCGGTGCGGGCGTGGTTTGCGGCAGCACGGAACTCATGGACTGGCCTCCTGTTGGTCGTCGGCTTGGTGGCGCACCGGCAGCAGCACGCAAAACGTGGTGCCCTGGCCCGGTGCGGATGCGACGCTGATGCTGCCCTGATGCTTTTGCACGATGCCATAGGCCAGCGACAGGCCCAGGCCCGTGCCCTTGCCCACGGCCTTGGTGGTGAAGAAGGGATCGAAGATGCGTCGCAGGTTTTCCGGCGCGATGCCGCAGCCGGTGTCGCTCACTTCCAGGCGCACCTGTTCGCCTTCGCTGCTGGTGCGGATGGTGATGCGCCCGCGCTCGGCGCCGATGGCGTGGGCGGCGTTGACCACCAGGTTCATCACCACCTGGTTGATCTGCAGTGGCAGGCACTGGATGTCGGGAATCTCGCCGTACTCGCGCACCACGTCGGCCTTGTATTTGACTTCGTTGCTGACGATGTTCAGGGTGGAGTCGATGCCCTGGTGCAGATTGGCCCAGACCCATTCCTGGCTGCTGTCGACGCGTGAAAAATCCTTCAGGTCCTGCACGATATGGCGCACCCGCACGATGCCTTCGCGCGATTCGGCCATCAGCGAGGGGATGTCTTCGCGCAGGAAGTCCAGGTCGAGCGCGGCGCGCCGCGCGCGCAGGCTGGCCGCCAGCCCGGCGTCCATCTGTTCTTCGGCGGCGCGGTAGTCGTCGAGCATGGCGAACAGGTCGTCCAGATAGCCGTGCAGGGTGCCGAAATTGGAGAAGATATAGCCGATCGGATTATTGATCTCGTGCGCCACGCCGGCCGCCAGCTGGCCGATGGAGGCCAGCTTCTCCGATTGCAGCAGCTGCTGCTGGGTGCGGCCCAGGCGTTCATTGAGTTCGGTCAGTTCGGCATTGCTGCGCCGCAGTTCCGCTTCCGCCGCCTGGCGCTGGCGGATATCGTCTTCCAGGCGCTGGTTGACTTCGGCCAGCTGGGCGGTGCGCGCCTCGACGATATGTTCCAGATTGTCATGGGCCTGGCGCAGCGCGTTTTCCGCCACCCGCCGCTCGGTCACGTCGCGCAGGCTCTGGATGGCGCCCACCAGGCGGCCGTCGTGGTCGCGCAGCGGGGCGGCGGTGAAGTGCAGCCAGTGGCCGCTCTCGCCCAGGTTGGGGAAGAAATCCTCCTCCTCATAGGCGCCGGGAATCAGGGCCGAGCGGCGGTGCTGGCGCTCGCGGTACAGGCGGTCGGTGGCGGGATCGGCGCCGGCCACGATCAGGTCGGCCAGCAGGTCGCGCGGCCGGGCGTAGAAAGCTTGCCAATGGTTTTCCGTACCCAGCATCTCTTCCTTGCTCCAGCCCAGCAACTGTTCGCACGCCTTGTTCCAATGCGTGATCACATGCTGCATATCGATGACGAAGGTGGCGACCGGGTGGCCGTCCAGCAGCTCGGACAGGGTGATGGCGGCCGGCGTCTTGCCCATGTCGCTGGGCGCGGGATGCAGGGAGGAGAATTGCGGCATGCAGGCCTCGTCCTAGTTCAGCAGTACCTGGCACATGGCCTGGCAATCGCGCGCGCTCTGGGCCGCGCTCTCCTGCCAGGCCTCGCGCTCCAGGCTCAAGGCTTGCCATGCCGGCGGTGCCGGTTCCATCCCATGTGCCAGCAGATTGGCCAGGTGCACCGTCAGCGCCGGCGAGCGCTCCTGCCAGGCATCGTCATGGTGGCGCGCCGCCGCTTCCTGGATCAGCGGCGGGAAATGCCAGTGGCCGGCCAGCGCTGCGCCCACGGCGGCATGGTCGAAGCCGAAGCAAGCCTGTTCCGCCGCGCACAGGTCGCAGGCGTGGCTGCGGCGCCAGAGTTCCATGGCCGCGTACTCGGCGGGGAAGCTGGTGGCCAGCACCGGCACGCCGATGTCGTGCAGCAGGCCGGCGGTGAAGGCGCTGTCCGGATTTTGCCGCTGGCGCAGGGCCAGTGCGCGCGCCGCCGCCGCCGCCGCCAGCGAATGGTGCCAGAAGGCGCGCAGGTCGAAGCCAGCCGCCTCCGGCACGCGCAGGCTGCCGGTCAGGGCGATGGCGGTGACCAGGGTGCGGATGCTGTGCACGCCGAGCACGGTGATGGCTTGCTGCAGCGAGGTGACGCGCGTGGACAGGCCGTAGAAGGAGGAATTGGCCAGGCGCAGAATCCGGGCCGCCACCGCCTGGTCGAGCGCGAGGCGCTCGGCCAGCTGGCGCGTGTCGAGATCCTCGCGCTGTATCAGCGTCAGCAGCTCGCCGACGGCGTCGGGCAGGGAGGGCAGGTCGCGCAGGCGGCGCAGCGCCTCGGCGGCGGAGGGCGCGCTGTCCGCCGCGGCCAGGACGGTTTCGGGATTCATGCCGGCCCCAGGCAGCGGCTGATCGTGATCAGGCTGCCGCGCGAACTGGACAGCCCGCCCATGGGATACACCACCACCGCATGGCGCGCGCCACCGATGCAGAGTTCGGCATGCGGCGCGGGGGCGGCGCTCTCGCCGGCGCCGGGGGGAAACAGTTCGGGCAGGGCTTGCACCGCTTCGTTGCCGAGCAGGGTGGCGCCGGGACCGAGCAGGTGCGCCGCCGCGCTGTTGGCGAAGGCCAGCAGGCCACTGTCATCCATGCCGATCACCGGCAGCGGTAGATGCTGCAATACCTCGCGCGCCACATTCAGGCTGATTTCGCTGCGGCTGATCTGCTGCTGCTTTTGCTGCAGCAATTCTTCCATGCGGCGGTTGGCGGCGGCCAGCTCCTGGCTGGCGCTGCGCAGCTCGAGGTTCAGGCGCTCGTTCTCGTCATTGACTTCCTTCAGGCGGAAGGCCTGCGCCACATGGCCGCGCAAGCGTTCATCGTCCCAGGGCTTGGTCAGGAATTTATAGATTGCGCCCTCGTTGACGGCGTCCGTCACCGATTGCAGCTCGGTGTAGCCGGACAGCATGATGCGTATGGTGTCGGGATACAGATCCTTGGCCTTGCGCAGGAAGTCGGCGCCGATCATGCCCGGCATGCGCTGGTCCGACACGATCACGTCGACCGGATGGCGTGCCAGGATCTCCAGGCCTTCGGGGCCGCTGGCGGCAGTGTGGATGGTGTAGTCGTCGCGCCGCAGCAAGCGTTTCAGCGCCGCCAGGATGTTCGGCTCGTCGTCCACCAGCAGCAGGCTGCGCTGCTGGCGCTGGATGCGGCGCAGCTCGGGCGGCAGGCAGCGCTGCTCGGCCAGCAGGGTCAGGATGGCGCCCTGGTCGACCGGCGGCGAGAAGACGTAGCCCTGGATCAGGTCGCACATATTGCGCCGTAAAAAATCGCACTGCGCGCTGTTTTCCACGCCTTCAGCCACCACCTTCAAACCCAGGTGGTGGGCCATGGCGATGATGGTTTTGCACAGGGCGGCATCGCCGTGGTCGCTCACCACGTCGCGGATGAAGCTGCAATCGATCTTCACATAGTCGAAGGGGAAGCGCTTGGGATTGCCGAGCGAGGACGAGCCGGTGCCGAAATCGTCCAGTACCAGCTGCACGCCCAGGGCCTTCAGCTCATGCAGCGCGTGCAGGCTGGCGCCGGCGTCGGGCAGTAGCGCGGCCTCGGTCAGTTCCAGCATCAGGCCGGCCGCAGCCAGACCATGCTCTTGCAGCAGGCTGTGCACCAGGGCAGGAAAACGCGCATCGCGCAGCCGGTCCGGCGCGATATTCACCGACACGCGCACTGCCGGCGCCGGCGCATCGGAGGCCGGCCGGTCCTTGGCCAGGGCCGCCAGCCAGCGCGCCAGATCGGCGCAGGCTTGCCGCAGCGCCCATTCATCCAGCATGGCCATCAGACCCGCCGCTTCGGCCTGCGGCACGAAGTCGGCCGCCGTGATCAAGCCTTGTTCGGGATGCTGCCAGCGCAGCAGGGCTTCCACGCTGGCGATGCCGCCATCCTGCAGGCTGACCAGGGGCTGGTAGAGCAGGCGCAGCTCATTGCGCTGCAAGGCGGCGCCGAGCAGGACGTCATTGCCTGCCCGCATCAGGAGGCGGGGCAGCGCGCCGGAGCCGAGGCTGGCCGGCTGGCCGCCGGTAGCGGTGTCATCCAAGGCATCCAGATCCATCAGCACTCCCCGCAGAAAGAGACGGCCGGCAGCACGCAACTGGAATCGATTATACGGCCAAGATCGCCGGCGCGCCTATGTGTGGCAAGGAAGGGAACAGCGGTGCCAGACAGGGCCGGCTGGCCCCCTGTTGGACTGCATGGGGATGAGGGCGAGCGCCATATTGGCGGGGTATTTTCAGTTGCAGGATGAAACTGACGCGGCCCAAGGCGGAGCGCCAAGGCGGTGCGCCAAGTTCAGGGCGTGGCCTGCTTGGCGTACACGCCGGTTCGCTGTACAGTTTCGCGGAAAGCAAGGCGGTGGCGCGCCCCGGCCGGGCCGGCGCCGCGGTGTTGTGGCGGGCTGGCGATTTTCTGGTCTGGCGGTAATATTTGGTAGGAGAGTTGCTACAATAAACTTAGCTGCTTCACTGCGCCGCGCGCGCTGCACCGGATCAGCCATGATGCTGACGAGAGGGGAGACCTCCAATGACACAGGCATGGGTAGTGCTTATTCGGCCCGACGGCCGCAATGTTTCAGCGCCGACCGAGGCCCAGCTGGCCGCCGCCCTGGCGGAAGTGTATGGCGGCAAGGCGCCGGTCGTGGACGGCAGTCCCGGCAGCGCCGTGTTGCGTTTCGGCTACGATGACGGCCTGATGTACCAGATGGAAGTGTCGGCCGATGGCAACGTCCGCTTCGAAGAGTGGTCGGACCGCGATTGCGAGATCGCGCTCGCCAGTCCGCGCCAGATGGCGGTGGCGCAGGAGGATGCCCTGCAATTGTGGATGTGGCTGGCGCAGCGCCAGGTGGCCAAGATCCGCAGCCAGAACTGGCAGTCCGGCGGCTAGGCCAGGCGGTCCTGGTGCGCCGCCTCAGTGCGCCATCAAGACCGGCAAGTTCATGCTTTCCAGTACGGTGCGCGTAACGCCGCCCAGCAGGGTTTCGCGGAAGCGCGAATGACCGTAAGCGCCCAGCACCAGCAGATCGCTGCCCAGCTCCGCGGCCAGGGCCAGCAAGGCGTCGCCGATATCGGCCGGCCGTTTCAGCAAGCCTTGGCGCGCGCTTTGGCGCAGTACGATGCTGGCGCGGATGCCGTGCCGTTCCAGCCACAGCTGCACTTCCTCGCCCGGCTTGTCGCCATATACGCCGGGGCGCAGCTCGGCATCGAAAATCGCCAGCTGGACGCTGGCCGCGCGCGCCAGCAAGGGCAAGGCTTCATGCAGCGCCCGCGCCGCTTCCTTGCTGGCGTTCCAGGCCACTAAGACATGCTGGCCCGGCGCCGGCGCGCCGGCACTGGCCACGCCGGCCGCGTTGACGGCGATGGCGCTGGCGGTGCGCGCCGCATGCGGCACCAGCAGGACCGGGCGGCCGGAATCGGTCAGCACCTGGGCCTGGTAATCGGGCAGCGGCGGCGCGGCGTGCCGCTCGGGATTGGCCTGGCTCAGCACCACCAGGTCGGCATGGCGGGCCAGCAGGCTCAGGCCGGCGCCCGCCTCGTCGTCGAGCAGGCGCTCTTCGAAGGAGCGCAGGCCCAGCGCCTGCACATGGGGGCCGAACTGGGCCAGGGCGCGGCGCGCGCGCTGGCGCAGGAAGTCCAGGTGCAGGGCCAGATTCGGATCTTGCTCGTCCACCATTTCGTTCTGGTAGAGAAAGCGCGACACGCCCGTCATGGCGGCGCCGATCAGATGCGCGCCATCCTGCAAGGCCAGTTCCGCCGCCATCAGGATGCGGGCCGCGGCATGTGGCGCATCGTCAACATGGACCAGTATCGTTTTGTATGCCATGCTTGAATTATAGGCCGCGCGCCGCCGGCTCCGCGCACGGCAGTGTTCCCGCTCCGGCAGTCAAAAACAGGAGAGATCATGGACGAACAACGTGTAGCACTGGTGACGGGCGGCATGGGAGGGCTGGGCGGCGTGATCTGCCGCCGCCTGGCGCGCGACGGCCTGCAAGTCATCACCACGTATTCCCACGCCAATACCGGTGCCGACGCCTGGCTGGCGGCGCAGCGCGCCGACGGCTTTGACTTTGCCGCCTGCCTGCTCGACGTCGGCGACTTTGCCGAATGCGAACAGGTGGTGGCGCGGCTGCTGGCCGAGCATGGGCAGATCGATGTGCTGGTGAATAATGCCGGCATCACGCGCGACCAGACCTTGCGCAAGATGGGGCCGGAGCTGTGGCGCGAGGTGCTGCACACCAATCTCGACAGCGTGTACAACATGAGCAAGCAGGTGATCGAGGGCATGCAGCAGCGGCGCTGGGGGCGCATCGTGAATATTTCCTCGGTGGTCGGGCAGAAGGGCGCGTTCGGCCAGGTCAATTATGCGGCGGCCAAGGCCGGCATGCACGGCTTCAGCAAGGCGCTTGCGCTGGAAGTGGCGCGCCACGGCATCACCGTCAACACGGTCTCGCCCGGCTATCTGCGCACGCGCATGGTGGAGGCGATTCCGCCCGATGTGCTGGCAAGCCGCATCCTGCCGCAAATTCCCGTGGGCCGCATCGGCGAGCCGGAAGAGGTGGCGGGCTTGATCGCCTATCTGGTGTCGGAGGAGGCCGCTTTCATCACGGGCGCCAATATCGCCATCAACGGCGGCCAGCATATGAGTTGAGCCGGCCCGGGACTCAGCGCTGGGCGCGTTCGCTGCGCGTCTGGCAGGCGATGCAGTAGGCCGCTTCCGGTCGCGCCGTCAGGCGCGAGGCGCCGATCTCGCCGCCGCAGTTCTCGCACAGGCCGTAACTGCCGTCGGCGCACTTGGCCAGCGCGTGGCGCACGATGCGCAACTGGGCCAGTTTCAATTCGTCGGCCTCGAGCAGCAGTTGGTTCAAGGTGTGGTTGCTGGCATTGTCGGCCGGCGAGGCTTCGATTTCCTCCACGGCCTGCGGGCGGGTCAGCACATTGTCCGAACCCGCGAGCTGGCTCAGCAGCGCCGTCTTGCGCTGCTCCAGCGTGGCTTGCAATGTGGCAAGCTGATCCGGCTGCAATCCATTCATCGAGGCCTCCCATCAACCAGTGTCTATGGTAGTGCAGGCGGACGAATTTTGCTGGCCGATGCGCAGACGGATCAGGACAGATGCGGCGTCAGCGCGGCAAGGCGCACATCACCATCCAGCTCGCGCCGAACTGGTCCGTCACCATGCCGAAGCTGGAGGCCCAGAAGGTCGGGCCGAGCGGCATCTGCACCGAACCGCCCAGGGCCAGGGCGTCATAGAATTTCTTCGCCTCGGCATCGTCTTTGGCGCTCAGCACCACCGAGGTGCCGCGCATGCCCTCGTACACCTGGTCGGGCGGACAGTCGGAGGCCATCAGGGCGCCGTCGCCCAGTTCCAGCGCGGCGTGCAGCACCTTGTCGCGCCAGTGTTCGGGCGTTTGCTCGGCCATCGGACTGTCGCCGAAGGTCATGATTTCCAGCTTGCCGGCGCCCAGATGTTCCTTGTAATACTCGAAAGCTTGGCGGCACAGGCCGCCATACGTCAGGTAGGGAGTGAACTGCATGACATTCTCCACAAAGTTGGTCGGGGAATTGTCATTTTAATAGTGTTCTGCCATTTCAGGCGCCCGTTTTTGCGTCCTGGGCTGGCAGTCGCTCCAGATGGCTTTTGAGTTCCTTGACGGCGGCCGGCAGATCCTGGGGACGGGCCGCCACGATGGCCGCCGCCAGCGCCACCAGGCTGGCGGCGGTGGCGGCCAGTTCCTTCACGTGTTCGATGCGGGCGATGCGCGCGCGCGCCTGCGTCACCAGGCTGAGCAAGTCCTGCTGGGGCAGGGCCAGGCCGCTCGCGCTCAGCTGCGCCGCCGCCACATACAGGCTGTTGGCGCGCTGGCGCAGCGCCACTTCGCTATCGAACATCAGTTGGGCGGCGCCGCGCGTGATGCCCTGGGATAGCGGCGGCGCTTCCTTGCCGCCGACGGGCAGAGTGCCGGCGGGCGGCGGCGTGGGACTGCCGTCGGCGTCCTGCGGCAAGGGCTGGCGCAGGGCGCGCATCAGGCTGGCGTGCAGCGCGTCGGCGCAGGCGGACAACTGGTCGGCCAGGGCTTCGAGGCCGGCGGCGGTGGCGGGATGGACGGTAGGCATGGCGGACTCCATTTAGCGGTTGAGGGCGGAAAGGGGCAGGGCGGCGGCCGACGCTGACGGCGGCGCGGCGGCCGCGCCCAGGCGCTGGTATAGCGCGGCATGCTGTTGGCGCAAGGCCTCGATCTGCTGGGCCGCCTGCGCCTGGCGCAGGCCGATCAGGCGGTACTCGCGGGCTTTTTCCTGCTGATGCGCCTTGGCCAGGGCCGCCAGCAGGCGCTCCTGCGGCGCGGCGGCAAAGGGGATTTCCATTTCCAGCATGCCCAGCACCAGGCGCTGTTCATTCTCATGGTGCTTGCCATACAGGCGCAGCACCGTCGCCATCGCCGCCAGGCTATCCTGCAAGGGCTGATAGCCGTCGCGCAGCAGCTCCCACACCGCCTGTTGCTGGCGCTGGCCGCCGGCAAAGCGCGCGATGGCCGTGGCCAGCCGCGTATACGCCTGCACATGCTGCGGGTTCAAGCCGCTGTCCGGCCAGGCCTGGATCTGGCCGGACAACTGCTGCAGCGGCGGCGCGGCGCTGAACTGCTCGGCGCCCGCCAGCTGCCCCAGGGTGCGCAGGTACAGCACCACATTGCCTTCGATGGCCAGCAGATCCGGATACATCTGCTGGCGCTGGCGGTCGGTCTCGCGTTCGCGCTGT
Organism: Massilia sp. erpn; assembly: GCF_024400215.1. Lineage (NCBI taxonomy): Bacteria > Pseudomonadati > Pseudomonadota > Betaproteobacteria > Burkholderiales > Oxalobacteraceae > Massilia > Massilia sp. erpn. The sequence goes on along the minus strand of NZ_CP053748.1, from coordinate 5,940,113 downwards.
TCGGCGGCTGGGGGCAGGTAAGGCAGCTCGCGCTGATACGTGTCGCGGAAGCGCTGGCTGAGGTCGACGTAGGCCGTCAGCTTGGCGGACTCGGCGGCAAAATTGCGCACCTCGGCCATGCGCCGCTGGCTGGCGCAGCCCGCCAGCAGCAGACAGCACAGGAGTACAAGAAGGGAGCGGGCTTTCATGGTCATCCTCCGCGGAAGAGAGTGGAAAGCCCATCTTGCGCCGCGCGCCGGGCGCCGCTTTGCGCCGCCGCAAAGCCGGGGCGGGGTCAGGACGGCAAGAGACGCTCGCGCCAGCCCAATCCGGCCGCCGTGCCGTGCTGCGGATGGTATTCGCAGCCGATCCAGCCTTCGTAGCCCAGCTCGTCGAGCAGGCGCAGCAGATAGCCGTAATTGATTTCGCCGCTGCCCGGTTCATGGCGTCCCGGCGTATCGGCCAGCTGCATATGGCCGATCTGCGGCAGGCAGGCGCGGATGGTATTGGCCAGCTCGCCCTCCATGCGCTGCATATGGTAAATATCGTATTGCAGCTTCAGATTAGGGCGCCCGGCGGCAGCCAGGAGCGCCAGCGCCTGCGCGCTATGGTGCAGAAAATAGCCGGGAATATCGTAAGTGTTGATGGGTTCGATCAGCAGGGTAATCCCATGCGGCGCGCACTGGTCGGCCGCATAGCGCAGATTGTCGAGCAAGGTGTCCTGCGCCCGCTCCGGCGCCAGGCCCGGCGGCAGGATGCCCGCCATGCAGTGCAGGCGCGGCACGTCCAGCGCCGTTGCATACTCCAGGCCCAAGGTCACGCCGGCGCGGAACTCCTCCTGGCGGCGCGGATCGCAAGCCAGGCCGCGGTCGCCGGCTGCCCAATCGCCCGGCGGCAGATTATGCAGCACCAGCTGCAGCTGATGGCGGCGCAAGCGCAGCGCGATCTCCTCGGGCTCAAAGGCATACGGAAACAGAAACTCCACCGCCCCAAAGCCCGCCGCCTGCGCCGCGGCAAAGCGCTCCAAAAACGGCAGCTCCGTAAACAGCATCGACAAATTCGCAGCCAGTTTCTGCATAAAGAACCCCGCGCACACGCAAAGCCCCCATCCTACCCGCAAACCCCAGCGTTTGCGCCAGATCAAAAAATGTCCCACCGTGGTGCCAGGCACCAGGGTGGGACATTTGCTGATTTAGATCAAACAATGTCCGACTCTGGTGCCTGACACCAGGGTGGACATTGTTTGCGTTAGATCAAAGGGCGGGACTTAGCGGCCGCGGCCGCCGCTGCGGTGTTGGGCGCCGTTGCCGCTGCCGCCGGGGTGCGGGGCGTTGCGGTTGGCGGCGGGACGCTGGCCGCCGCCACTGCCGGTACCGCCTGGGCTGCGGGCGCCGCCATTGCCGCTACCGTTGCCGCCGGCGGCGCTGCGTGGTTTGCCTTGGCCGTTGCCGGCGCCGGGCTTGCCGCGCCCGCCAGCGCCGCCGCCTGGACGCGGATTGCGGTGGTGGCCGCTGCCGCTGCGCAGCTGGATCGGCTGGGCTTTTGCATTCGGGTCGGGTTCGAAGCCGGCAATGACTTCACGCGGCAGGGTCTGCTTGATGAGCTTTTCGATGTCTTTCAGCATATCGTGCTCGTCGACGCAGACCAGGGACACGGCTTCGCCCGTGGCGCCGGCGCGGCCGGTGCGGCCGATGCGGTGCACATAGTCTTCCGGCACGTTCGGCAGGTCGTAGTTGACCACATGCGGCAGCTGGTCGATGTCGATGCCGCGCGCGGCGATGTCGGTGGCGACCAGCACGCGCAGGGTGCCGTCCTTGAATTCGCTGAGAGCGCGGGTGCGCGCCGACTGGCTCTTGTTGCCGTGGATGGCCATGGCGCCGATGCCGTCGCCGCCCAGTTGTTCGACCAGCTTGTTGGCGCCATGCTTGGTGCGCGTAAACACCAGCACCTGGTTCCAGTTCTGTGAGCGGATCAGGTGCGACAGCATGGGGTGCTTCTTGTCGCGGTCGACCGGGTGGATTTTCTGCGCGATGATCTCGGAGGTCGAGTTGCGGCGCGCCACCTCGATGGTGGCCGGCTTGTCCAGCAGGCCGTCGGCCAGGGCCTTGATCTCGTCGGAGAAGGTGGCCGAGAACAGCAGGTTCTGGCGCTTCGGCGGCAGGGCGGCCAGCACTTTGCGGATGTCGCGGATGAAGCCCATGTCGAGCATGCGGTCGGCTTCGTCGAGGATCAGGATTTCAATCTGGTCCAGCTTGATGGTGCCCTGGGCCATGTGGTCGAGCAGGCGGCCCGGGGTGGCGACCAGGATGTCGACGCCGTGGCGCAGCTGCTTGATCTGCGGGTTGATGCTGACGCCGCCGAAGATCACGGCCGAATTGAGCTTGGTGTACTTGCCATAGGTGCGCACGCTTTCCTCGACCTGGGCCGCCAGTTCGCGGGTCGGGGTCAGGATCAGGGCGCGAATGGCGCGCGGCGAGGTGGCGTTGGCCAGCTTGATGCCGTTGGCGTCCGTGGACAGGCGGTGCAGGATCGGCAGCGTGAAGCCGGCCGTCTTGCCGGTGCCGGTCTGGGCGCCGGCCAGCAGGTCGCCGCCGTTCAGCACGGCCGGAATGGCCTGGGCTTGAATCGGGGTGGGCGTCGTGTAACCGGTTTCAAGCACGGCACGGACAATGGCTTCAGACAAGCCGAGTTGGGAAAATGGCATATAAATCTTTACAGAGTAGCCCGGGCATGTGGCCCACGGCGTACATGGCCGCGCCATGCACTGGCTGGTGATTAGCAAGGTGCGGGCCGGGCAGGTTGCCGGTCCGCAAGGGTGAAGTATAACAGTGTTCGCAGGAATGTGTTTCGCTACGGAAACGAAAAAGGGGGCTTTCGCCCCCTTTATTTTGTAACAATTTCTACAGGGTTGTTTCTTTTATGCAAATTCAGCCAGCAGACCGAGCATTTGACCGAAGACTTTCGGGCTGGCGGCGACGATATTGCCGCTTTCCATATACTTGGTTTCGCCGTTGAATTCGGCGGCGATGCCGCCCGCTTCCGTCACCAACAGGGCGCCGGCCGCGATATCCCACGGCTTCAAGCCTTTTTCATAGAAGCCGTCCAGGCGGCCGCAGGCGACGTAGGCCAGGTCCAGGGCGGCCGAGCCGGCGCGGCGCACGCCGTGGCTGCGTTCGGCCATGATGCCGTACATCTTCAGGTATTCATGCAGGGCGGCCGGGCTGCCGACCTTGTAACCGGTGCCGAGCAGGGCATTCGCCACGCGGTCGAGCTTGTTGACGCGGATACGCTTTTCGTTGAGGTAGGCACCGGCGCCCTTGGTGGCGGTGAACAGGTCGTTGCGCACCGGGTCGTAGACCAGGGCCTGGGTGACGACACCGCGCTGCTGCAGCGCGATCGAGATCGCGTACTGCGGGAAGCCGTGGATGAAGTTGGTGGTGCCGTCCAGCGGATCGATGATCCACACGAATTCAGTTTCATCGTTCACATTGGCGGAAGCGCCCGACTCTTCGCAGATGAAGGAGTGGTCGGGGTAAGCCTTGCTCAGCACCTCGATGATGGCCTGTTCGGCGGCCTGGTCGACGTCGGTGACGAAGTCGTTATGGTCTTTTTCGTTGACGATAACGCGGTCCAGATCGAAAGAGGCGCGGTTGATGACGGCGGCGCCGCGGCGGGCGGCTTTCACGGCCGTATTGAGCATTGGGTGCATGGTAGCTTCCGTAAAATAGACGCTGCCGCCCGCAGCAAGACGTCGTCTTGCAGGCAGCGGCAGAGTGTGAACAAGAATGAATTAAAGAGCGTTGCGCCGGGAGAGGGTAGAATGCGGCCCCATCCACAGCACCGAATTCCGCTATTTTAAATGAAGCAGCCCGAAATCACAGCCACTCTTTTTCAGCGCCTGCGCGTGGTGCTGGTGGAAACTAGCCGTCCTGGCAATATTGGCGCTGTTGCAAGAGCGATGAAAACCATGGGCTTTGGCCAGCTGGTGCTGGTCAATCCGCGTTTCGAGGGCGCCCTGGAGCATGAGGAGGCGGTGGCCTTCGCTAGCGGCGCCCAGGACATTCTGGCGGCGGCGCGCATCGTCGGTAGCATGGCCGAGGCGCTCGATGGCGTGAATTTTGCGGCCGCCGTCTCGGCCCGGCTGCGCGAATTCTCGCCGCCGGTGCTGACGCCGCGCGAGCTGGCCGGCCAGCTGGTGGCCACGCCCGAGCTGCACGCCGCCCTGATTTTCGGCAATGAGCGCTTCGGCCTGCCCAATGAGGTGGTGGAGCAGTGCAATGTGCTGATCAATATCCCGGCCAATCCCGATTACTCCTCGCTCAACCTGGCGCAGGCGGCCCAGGTACTGGTCTACGAATGCCGCATGGCGGCGCTGGAAGGGCAGCGCGCCGCCAGCGAGGTGGGCTTCCACGGCGAAGCGGCCAGCCTGGCCCAGATCGAGGGCATGTACGCGCACCTGGAGCAGGGCCTGGTGCAGATCGGCTTCCTCGACGCCGGCAACCCGCGCAAGCTGATGCCGCGCCTGAAGCGCCTGTTTGCGCGCGCCGGCCTGGAAAAGGAAGAGGTCAACATCCTGCGCGGCATCGCCCGCCGCATGCAGGACGGCACGCCCAAAAAATAGACGCCGCCCTCTAATTTCTCCCTTGTCCTCTGGTTACACTAGACAAAAAATCTATAAGGATAGGGAGATATGCAGACTTCACGCAGGGCTTTTTTCAAGGTCGGCCTGGCCGGTGCCGCCGTGCTGGCGGCGGGCGGCGCGGCTTACCGCTGGCACAGCGCGCCGGCTGCCTCACCAGGATTTCGTCTCAGCCCGGCCGGGCAAGCCATGTTGACGGCCCTGGTGCCGGCGCTGGCCGGTCCCATGCTGCCGGCCGAGCCGCTGGCGCGCGCCGCTGCCGTCGCCGCCACGGTGGAGCGCGTGCGCCACGCCATCCTCGGCCTGCCGCTGGCCACCCAGCGCGAAGTGCAAGACCTGTTCGGCCTGCTGACCCTGGCGCCCACGCGCCGTCTGCTGGCCGGCGTGCCGCCCTGGCCGCAGGCGCGGCCCGACCAGGTGGCCGCCTTCCTCGACAGCTGGCGCAAGCACCGTCTCGGCCTGCTGCAGTCGGGCTATCATGCGCTGCATGACCTGGTGCTGGCCGGCTGGTATGCAGATCCCGCCACCTGGGGCGCGATCGGCTATCCCGGCCCGCTGAAGGAGCTGAGCTGATGAAGACCATCCCTGTGCAAACGGCCTCGGCCGCGGCGTCCGCCTCCGGCTCGCCGATTCCCGACCCGATCCTGGCCGGCCTGGCCGCCGGCTGGCAGGTGGTCGACGCGTCCCGTCTGGAGCGGGACGAAACTTACGAGGCCGATGTGGTGGTGGTGGGCAGCGGCGCCGGCGGCGGCGTCACGGCCGAAATCCTGGCCCTGGCCGGCCTCAAGGTGCTGATCGTGGAAGAGGGCGCGCTGAAATCCTCGCGCGACTTCAAGATGCGCGAGGCCGAGGCCTATCCCGCGCTGTACCAGGAATCGGCGGCGCGCAAGACGCGCGACAAGGCCATCAACATCCTGCAGGGCCGCACCGTGGGCGGCACCACCGTCATCAACTGGACCACCAGCTTCCGCACGCCGCCGTCCACGCTGGCCTTCTGGCAGCGCGAATTCGGCCTGTCCGGCTATGGCGCGGCCGAGATGGCGCCCTGGTTCGCCATGATGGAAGCGCGCCTGCATATCAGCCCCTGGTCGGTGCCGCCGAATGAAAATAACGATCTGCTGCGGCGCGGCGCCATGCACCTGGGCATTCCCACCGGCGTTATCCGGCGCAATGTGAACGGCTGCTGGAACCTCGGCTATTGCGGCATGGGCTGTCCCACCAACGCCAAGCAGTCGATGCTGGTGACCACCATTCCCGCCGCCCTGGAACGCGGTGCGACCCTGCTGACGCGCGTGCGCGCCGAGCGTTTCGTGCTGCAAGGCGAACACGCCGAGCGGCTCGAATGCAGTGCGCTGAGCGCGGACGGCATCGCGCCCACCGGCCGCCGCCTGACGCTGCGCGCGCGCCACTTCGTGGTGGCCGGCGGCGCCATCAATTCGCCGGCCCTGCTGCTGCGCTCGAATGCGCCGGATCCGGGCCGCCTGCTGGGCCGCCGTACCTTCCTGCATCCCACCCTGGTCTCGGCCGGGCGTTTCGCCCAGCGCGTGGACGGCTATGCGGGCGCGCCGCAATCGGTGTATTCCGACCACTTCCTGGAAACCCAGCCGATCGACGGCGCCGTGGGTTACAAGCTGGAAGCGCCGCCCATCCACCCGCTGCTGATGGCCACCACCATGGCCGGCTTCGGCGCGATGCATGCCGAAGCGATGACCAGCTTCCCCCATCTGCACGCCTTGCTGGCGCTGCTGCGCGACGGCTTCCATGCCGAGTCGCCGGGCGGCGCGGTCGAGCTGCGCAGCGACGGCTCGCCGCTGCTCGACTATCCGATCAGCGATTATCTGTGGCAGGGCGCGCGCCGCGCGCTGCTGAGCATGGCCGAAATCCAGTTCGCGGCCGGCGCGCTGACGGTGACGCCGGTGCACGAGCTGGCTCCCGCCTATGGCAGCTGGGCCGAAGCCAAGCAGGGCATTGCCGGCCTGCCGATGCAAAGCCTGCTGACGCGGGTGGTGTCGGCCCACGTCATGGGCGGCTGCACCATGGCCGGCGACGAACGCCATGGCGTGGTCGATCCCCAGGGCCGTTACCGTGGCCTGGACAATGTGTCGGTGCACGACGGTTCGCTGTTCCCGACCTCGATCGGCGCCAATCCGCAACTGACCATCTACGGCATCGCGGCGCGCCTGGCCAGCGGCCTGGCGCAGCAGCTGACGGGACGCCCGGCGCCACGGCCGGAAGCCCCGCCTGCCAGCGTGGCCGAGGGCGGCCCGCTGGCGCCGGCGGCGGGCGTGGACCGCGCGCAGGGGTAGGCCATGGTGCGCCGCATCCTGAGCGCGATCATGGGCCTGCAGCTGCTGGCGCTGCTGCTGTTCTGGTATCTGGCCGCCCAGCTGTTCGCGCTGGACGTGGCCCTGCTGGCGGCCTTGCTGGGCGTGCTGCTGGTGCGCCTGGCCATCACGGCCAGTAATTTCCGCCTGAGCCACCGTGCGCGCAGTCCTTTGCCGGCCCAGCACCGGCTGGACTGGATCGGCCGCCTGCACCTGTTCTTCGAGGAATACGGCGCCACCATGCTGGCCTCGTCCTGGACCATGCTGCGTCACCGGCCGCAGATGCATATCGCCAGCCAGCCCTGCGCCTTGCCGGTGCTGCTGGTGCATGGCTATGGCTGCAATGGCGGTTACTGGACCCAGCTGGCCGAAGTGCTGCGGCGCGAGCGCGTCAGCCACCTGGCGCTGGACCTGGAACCGGTGGCGGCCGATATCGAGGACTTTGTGCCGCTGCTGGAGGAGGCCGCGCAGCGCCTGCTGCAAGCCAGTGGCGCGCCGCGCCTGGTGGTGGTGGCGCACAGCATGGGCGGCCTGGTGGCGCGCGCCTGGCTGCGCCAGCACGGCGCCGGGCGCGTGGCGCGCGTGGTCACGCTGGGTACGCCGCACCACGGCACCGCGCTGGCGACGCTGGGTGTGGGCAGCAATGCGCGCCAGATGCGGCGCGGCAGCGAATGGCTGGCGCGCCTGGCCGCCAGCGAGGATGCGGCGCGGCGCGCCCTGTTTACCTCGCTCTGGTCGCATCACGACAATATCATCGCGCCGCAGGATTCCAGCTCGCTGCCGGGCGCGCGCAATATCGAATTCGGCGGCATCGGCCACGTGGCGCTGGGCCGCCATCCGCAAGTGCAGTGCCGCGTGCTGGCCGAAATCCTGGCCGCCTCCGGCACGGCGGCCGGCCAGTGTGGCGCGCCGGACAGCGCGGCGGCCTGGCACTGAGCCTGGGCGGCGCCGCGCCCGTCCGCTTTTCCGGATGGTGAGTTTCGGAGAGATTTTCCGCCCGTGAATGATGTATGGTGGGAACAGGCTCCTCTCCGGAATGCTTACGATGGCCACCGAAGGCGTCATGCTGATTCACGATGAAATGGCATATGCGGAGGCCCGCTTCGGCGGGCTGCTTGAATTCGTGCCCGACGCTATCGTGCTGGCGGACGGCGGCGGCCACATCGTGCTGGCCAATAGCCAGGCCGGCGCGCTGTTCGGCTATGCCGCGGGCGAGTTGCCCGGCATGCAGCTGGAACAGCTGATGCCGGCGCGTTTCCGCGCCGGCCATGTGGCGCAGCGCAGCGGCTACCAGCACCATCCCCAGTTGCGGCCCATGGGCGCCGGCCGCGAGCTGTATGGCTTGCGCAAGGATGGCGTCGAGTTCCCGGTCGAGATCAGCCTGAACCCGGTGCAGACCGATGACGGCCTGCTGGTCATGAGCGCCATCCGCGACATCAGCGAACGGCGCCGCTTTGAGCAGGCGCTGCAGGAAAAAAATGCCGAGCTGGCCAATGCCAATCTGGCCAAGGACCGCTTCCTGGCCGCCATGTCGCACGAGCTGCGCACCCCGCTCAATTCCATCATCGGCTTCACCGGCACCATGCTGATGAAGCTGCCCGGCCCCATCAACCGCGAGCAGGACCGCCAGCTGCGCACCATCCAGTCCAGCGCGCGCCACCTGCTGTCGCTGATTAACGACTTGCTTGACCTGACCAAGATTGCATCGGGCAAGGTGGAATTGAACCTGGAGCCGATCGATTGCCGCGCCCTGCTCGATGAGATGATGCTGTTGTTCCGGCCGCAGGCGCGCCAGCGCAGCCTGGGCCTGAGCTTCCGCGCACCGCCGGCTCCGCTCAGCGTGCACAGTGACCGGCGCGCCTTGCAGCAGATTTTGATGAATCTGCTGAATAATGCGCTCAAGTTCACCGAAAGCGGGGAAGTCAGTGTTACGCTTGAAGTGCAGCAGCAGGATGGCGCGCGCTGCGCCGTCATCAGTGTGCGCGATACCGGCGTCGGCATTGCGCCCGAAGACCAGGCCCAGCTGTTCCAAGCCTTCACCCAGATCGACCAGGGTTCGACCCGGCAGTTCGAAGGCACCGGCCTGGGCCTGCATTTGAGCCAGAAACTGGCCGAACTGTTGAAAGGAAACATCACTTGCGATAGCCGCCCCGGCACAGGCAGCACTTTCGCGCTCTCCCTCCCGCTGGAATAAGCGATACTGGGGGAAAATTAATGGCGGCTCGGCGCCTTGGCGGGCGGGGCAATTAATCAGGAGTGCAAATGTCGGCGCGCATCCTCATCATCGAAGACAATCCCACGAATATGGAGCTGATGGTCTATCTGTTGCGGGCCTTCGGCTACACGCCCCTGATGGCCCATGACGGCGAGGAGGGGGTGGCGGCGGCCCGCCGCGAGCGGCCCGACCTCATCATCTGCGACGTGCACCTGCCCAAGCTGGACGGTTATGGCGTGGTGGCCGAACTCAAGCAGGACCCCGAACTGTGCACCATTCCCGCCCTGGCCGTGACGGCCCTGGCCATGGTGGGCGACCGTGAACGCCTGCTGGCGGCCGGCTTCGACGGCTATATCGGCAAGCCCATCGAGCCGGACAGCTTCGTCAGCCAGATCGAGTCTTTTTTGCCGGGGGCGGGCGAGCCCCCGGCGCCGCATGAGACGGCGACCATCCTGATTGTCGACGACCATGTGCTGAACCGCGAATTCCTGCTGACCCTGCTTGGCTACAGCGGCCACCGCCTGCTGGAGGCGGCGAATGGGGCCGAAGGCTTGAAGATGGTGCAAAACGAGCGCCCCGACCTGGTGATCTCGGACATCCTGATGCCGAATATGGATGGCTACGAATTCGTCACCCGCATGCACAGCAATCCGGAAACGGCCGACGTGCCGGTGATTTTCTACACCGCCACCTACCGCGAACGCGAAGCGATGGCTGTGGCCGAGGCCTGCGGCGTGCGCTGGGTGCTGCCCAAGCCGTCCGACCCGGACGTGATCCTGCGCACCGTGCACGAAGCCCTGGGTACGGTGCACAGCGTGGAAACCGTGCCGGCCTTCGTGCCGGAGCCGCCCAGCGAAGGGCGGCTGGTGGGCATCGACGATACGATGGCCGAATACCTGGGCGAGCTGGAATCGAGCAGCCTGCAGATCAGCCAGCTGGCCAACCACGGCGGCGAGGCGCAGGACGGCGAGCCGGAACATCTGAATAATATGACGGACCGGCTGTCGCGCTCGCTGTCCAGCCTGCAGGCGGTCAGCCTGCGCCTGACGGCGCTGATCGAGCTGGGCATCGACCTGGGCGCCGAGCGCGACCCGCAGGCGCTGATCGAGATCGGCTGCCGCGTGGCGCAGAATATCTGCGTCTCGAAATACGCCTGCATCGGCGTGCTGGCGCCGGGCGCGGGGGAACTCAGCTATTTCGCCTGCTGCGGCGCCAACCAGTCGGGCGAGCTGCTGGTACAGTCGCCGCGCGCCGGCATCCTCGGCACCTTGCTGGAAACGCGCCAGCCGGCGCGCAGCAGTGGCGTCGGCGGCGATCCGTCCGCGCTGGGCCTGCCGGGCAGCCATCTGCCGGTGCATTCCTTCCTGGGCGTGCCGATCATCTCGCATGAGCGCATCCACGGCTGGCTGTATCTGGTGGACAAGCTGGGTTCTGCCGAATTCAGCGAAGTCGACGAGCGGGTGGCGGTGACGGTGTCGGCCCAGATCGCGGGCGCTTACGAAAACCTGCTGCTGTACGAGGAAATCAAGCGCCACCACGCCCAGCTCCAGCTGGACATGAATGCGCGCATCCGCCTGGACGAGGACTTGCGCCGCTTCCGCCTGGCGATGGACGCCACGGCCGACGCCATCTTCCTGGTCGACCGCGCCAACCAGTGCTTCGTCGACGTCAACGTGACGGCCTGCCGCATGCTCGGTTACGAGCGCGAAGACTTCCTGCGCGTGGGGCCGGAACGGCGCCAGGGCGGGGCGCTGGCCCAGCTGGAAGACCTGTACGACAAGCTGCTGTCGGGCGATCAGAGCGGGGCCATGGCCGAGCTGCTGCTGCAGCGCAAGGATGGTTCGCCGCTGTCGGTGGAAGTGCAGCGCCGCACCCTGCGTTCGGGGCAGAATTGGATCCTGGTGGCGGTGGCGCGCGACATCACCGAGCGCAAGGAGGCCGAGCAGCGCCTGCTCAAGCTGGCCCATTTCGATACCCTGACCGGCCTGCCCAACCGCAGCCAGTTCTACGACTCGCTGAGCCACTCGCTGAAGCAGGCCGGCGAACACCGCTGGGCGCTGGCCGTGCTCTTCCTCGACATGGACCGCTTCAAGAACATCAACGACACGCTCGGCCACACCATCGGCGACGAGCTGCTGCGCCAGTTCTCCAGCCGCCTGGTCGATTGCCTGCGCGTGCGCGACACCATCGGCCGCTTCGGCGGCGACGAATTCGCCGCCATCCTGATGCTGCCCGAAGGCGCGCAGAACGCCATCGCCGTGGTGGACAAGATCCGCGAAGCGATGCGCCAGCCTTTCGACCTGAAAGGCCATGAAGTCACGGTCACGGCCAGTATCGGCATCTCGGTCTATCCCGACGACGGCACCGATCCCGACACCCTGATCCAGTACGCCGACACGGCCATGTACCGCGCCAAGGAGGCCGGGCGCGACGCCTTCCGCTTCTTCACGGCCGAGATGAACGCCCAGTCGCTGGCCCGCCTCGATATGGAAAACGCGCTGCGCCGGGCCATCGAGAACGAGGAATTCACGCTCTACTTCCAGCCCAAGGTGCATATCGCCACCGGCCGCATCAGCGGCGCCGAGGCGCTGATCCGCTGGAAGCGGCCCGGCCACGGCATGGTCTCGCCGGCCCTGTTCATCCCGCTGCTGGAAGAGACGGGCCTGATCGTGCGCGTCGGCACCTGGGTGATCCACGAGGCTTGCCGCAAGATTGCGAAATGGAGCAAGGCGCGCACCGGCCAGGTGCAGCTGTCGGTCAACGTGTCCGGCATCCAGTTCTTCGTCGGCGGCCTGGAAGAGGAGGTGATGCGCGCCATCAAGGAGCACGATATCGCGCCCGAGCTGCTGGAGCTGGAGCTGACGGAAAGCTCGCTGATGTCGAATGCCGAGGAAACCATCACCGTGCTGCAGAACCTGAAAGCGCTCGGCATCAAGATTTCCATCGACGATTTCGGCACCGGCTATTCCTCGCTGGCCTATCTGAAGCGCTTCCCCATCGACAAGCTGAAAATCGATATCGCTTTCGTGCGCGAAGTGACCAGCAATCCCGACGATGCCGCCATCGTGCTGGCCATCATCAATATGGCGCACAGCATGAAGCTGAAAGTGATCGCGGAAGGGGTGGAAAAGGACGCCCAGCTGTCCTATCTGCGCCGCCACGACTGCGACGAGATGCAGGGCTATTACTTCAGCCGCCCGGTGCCCGAAGAGGAATTCGAGCTGATGATCACCGAAGGCAAATACCTGCAGGCGCCGGTCGACGAAAGCATCGTCGAGCAGCAAACCTTGCTGATCGTGGACGACGACGCCTTCATGCTCGATGTGCTGAGCGACTTCCTGTCGCAGGACGGCTACCGCATCCTGACGGCGCAGACGGCGGCCGAAGGCTTCGACATCCTGGCGCGCCACCGCGTGCAGGTGATCCTGTGCGACCAGTGCATGCCCTTGATGAGCGGCACCGAGTTCATGGAGCGCGTCAAGAACCTGGCGCCGGACACCTTCCGCATCATGCTCTCGGCCTATGCCGACCTGACGCCCATCATGGCGGCCATCAACCACGGCGCCATCGACCGCTTCTACACCAAGCCATGGAAGGGCGCGGTGCTGCGCGAGAACATCCGCGAGGGCTTCCGCCTGCACGGCCAGCTGCATGGCAGCAGCCAGCAAGTCGCGGCTTGAATGACCCGATCTCATGGGCGCATGAATGGCGCTCATAGTGGCTTGCATTAGAAGCCCCGTTCTAGTTTTGCTTACTAAAATGGGCTTCGACACAAGACAGAGCGGGGGCGGGAAATGGTGAAAAAAGCGAAGGTGGCGGTGATGAGCGACGAGCAGATGGCCAAGGCCGTGCGCCGTTCGGCGCAGCAGGTCTGGCAGGCCGGGCTTGGCGCTTTCGCCGAGCTGCAGAAGCGCAACCGCGAGCAGGCCAGCGCGCCGGCGGCCGACGTGCGCGAGACCATGAGCAGCGTGTCCGATGGCGTGGGCCGGCATGCGGACGGTTCCTGGGACCGGCTGGAGCAGATCTTCGAAGAGCGCGTCACGCGCGCCCTGATCTCCATCGGCGTCCCGATGCGCAAGGATATCGACGCCCTGATCGCGCGCGTCGAAGAATTAAGCAGCCAGGTTGCAGCCTTGAAGGCTGGCGCGCCCGCGCCGAAGAAAAGCCGGACAAAGGCCGCGCCGGCGGCAGAATCTGCCGTCAAAGCCGCCAAAACCGCCGGCGCGGCAAAAAAGCCTGCCGCTAAAAAAGCGGAAAAGCCCGTTATCAAGACTTCAAAGTCCCGTAAAAAGCCTGCTTGAAGGGAATGGAACTTCTGGAATAGACCCTATCGGTGTTATGCTTGCAGGAGAAATAATAGAGAACGCCTGCTATGCTACAAAAAGCGCCACGCCGCACTCGGGAACGGATTCTGGAATTATCCCTGCGACTGTTCAATGAGTTTGGCGAACCGAATATAACAACCACAGTCATCGCCGAAGAGATGAATATCTCTCCCGGCAATCTCTACTACCATTTCCGCAACAAGGACGATATCGTCAATTCGATTTTCGTGCAGTTTGAAGCGGAGATCGAACGCATCCTGCAAGTGCCGGATGGACGGCGCTCGAATATCGAAGACGTGTGGCTTTATCTGCACCTGATGTTTGAGCTGATCTGGCGCTACCGCTTCTTCTACCGCGACCTGAACGATCTGCTCTCGCGCAACCGCAAGCTGGAACTGCATTTCAAGCAGATCCTGGCGCACAAGATCAAGGTCGCCAAGCAGCTGTGCTTCGACCTGCGCAGCGAAAATTCGCTGGAAGCGAGCGATAACGCCATCGAGGCCATGGCCACGAATATGGTGGTGGTGGCGACGTATTGGCTGTCCTACGAATATGTGCGCAATCCGCGCAAATACAGCGAGCAGCAATCGATGGCCGACGCCCTGGCGCGCGGCTGTTATCAGGTGCTGTCGCAGATCGGGCCTTATCTGCGCGGCGAAACGAGCGTGCTGTTCCAGAAGCTCTCCGAAGAATATCTGAAGAAACTGAAATAACGTGATCAAGACCGTATGTGTGTATTGCGGCGCCAATGCCGGCGCCGATCCGCTCTACGCGGAAGGTGCGCGCGCCCTGGCGGCGGCGCTGGTGGAGCAGAATATGTCCCTGGTCTACGGCGGCGGCAATGTGGGCCTGATGGGCGTCATCGCCGACGAAGTGCTGCGCCTGGGCGGCGAGGTGACGGGCGTGATCCCGACCAAGCTGGTGGAACGCGAAGTGGCCCACAACGGCCTGACGCGCCAGTTCATCGTCAAGGACATGCACGAGCGCAAAGCCATGATGGCCGAGCTGTCGGACGGCTTCATCGCCATGCCGGGCGGCCTGGGCACGCTGGAAGAGCTGTTCGAGATGCTGACCTGGGCGCAGATCGGCATCCACAGCAAGCCGGTCGGCCTGCTGAATATGAACGGCTACTACGACCGCCTGGTGGACTTTGTCGAACACGCTCGCAGCCAGGGCTTCGTGCGGCCCCAGCACGCGGCCCTGATGCAGATCGACACCGACCCGCGCGCCTTGCTGGAGCGGCTCAAATCCAAATGAGTTCCGGCGCCGTCCGCGAGATCCGCCGTGGCGACATCTACTGGCTGGATTCCGACGAAACGGGCGGCGCGATTCCCGGCATCGCGCATCCGCATGTCGTGGTGCAGGACGATGTCTTCAACCGCTCGCGCATCGCCAGCGTGGTGATCTGCGCCTTGAGCAGCAATCTGAAACGCAGCAAGGAGCCTGGGAATGTGCTGCTCGGGGTGGGCGAGGGCGGACTGGAAAAGCCCAGCATCGTGCTGGTCTCGCAAATCTCCGCCGTGGACAAGGCCCGCCTGGGCCAGTACATCGGCGCCCTGTCCGCCGAACGCGTGGAGCAGATCCTCGCCGGCCTGCGCTTTCAGCAAGCCTCGTTCTTCACACGCTAGTCAGGACTGGACAAGCTGCATCATGCCGCTTGTCCTTCCAGCGACGGTTCGATGGCGACCACTCTCTCCTGGCCTACGGTATTTAAGGCGAAGCCATTGCGGCCGGCGGCTTTGACGCCATAGAGAGCCTGGTCGGCGGCACGCAGGATTTCCAGCGGCGCGGCGGCGGCGTGCGTTTTGACGGCGATGCCGATGCTGGCTGTGACGACCAGGGCTTTGCCTTCCACCTGGAAAGGCGGCTGCATGGCTTCCAGAATTTTCTCCCCAAGCTGGGACACCGTTCCCGTATCGTCCACCTGCTCGAAGATGATGACAAACTCGTCGCCCGCCAGGCGCGCCACAGTGTCGGTCAGGCGCACGCAGCTGCGCAGGCGGCGCGCGAATTCGACCAGCACGGCGTCGCCGGCGGCATGGCCCAGGGTGTCGTTGATGGTCTTGAAGTAGTCCACGTCCAGCAGGGCCAGCGCCAGATTGCTGCGGTTGCGACCGGCGCGCGCCACCGCCTGCGGCAGGATTTCGTCGAACATGCGGCGGTTATGTACGCCGGTCAGGGCGTCGGTGGTGGCCATACGCAGCAGATCGTCTTCGGCGGCGCGGCGCTGCATGGACAGCTTGTAGAAGGCGCGGCTGAGCTGCCCGAATTCGTCGCGGGTCTTGGCGTTGAAGACTTCGATATTGGCATTGCCCGCCGTGATCTGGGCGACGTGGCTGCGCAGCTGGCTCAGGGGGCGCAGCATGCGCCAGGTCAGCCACCAGCCCAGCAGGGCCGCCAGCACCGCGACCACGCCCGACGCCGCCATCGCCTTGTGGCGGCTGGCCAGCAGCGGCGCGAAGGCTTCCTGCACCGGATAGGCGGCGCCGATGATCCATTCCGTCTTGTGCAGCCTTTCGCTGGCAATCAGGGCGGGGCCATTGATGCTGGGGCCCTCCGACCAGCCAGGGCTGGCTTTCAGCGCGTGGCCCAGCTCCGGCCCCCAGCGCCTGCTGCCGGCGTCCACCCGGCTCAGGATGCGCGAGCGGTCGGGATGGTAGATCACCACGCCTTCATGGCTCATGATGAATAGATGGGCCGAGGTGCCGTTATACATGGCGTCGATCTGGCCGGCAAAGCTGGGGCGCTGCAGGTCGATGGCGCCTGCGATCACGTACAGCAGGCGGCCGTGGATGTCGGTAATCGGTTCCGTGACCACCACCACCGGCTTGTTCGACAGCAGGCTTAGAAAGGGAGCGGAAATCACGCCCTCGTGCAGACGCAGGGTATCGCGGAAAAAGGGGCGGGACGCCACATTGATCGTGCCCACCGCGCGCCGGTCATTCAGGTTGGCGACCAGCTTGCCGCTCATATCGAATATGGTGATGTTGAAGAAAGTGTCGCGCAGCGAGCTGTGTTCCTCGATCAGCGCCTGGAGCCGCGCTGGCGTGGGCGCATCACCCAAGGGCAGGCGTTCGGTGACGGCTTTGAGCTGCTGCTGTTTGGCATCCAGATCCTGATCGACATAAGCGGCGGCGCTGGCGACCATCGACACTTCCTGCGCGCCCAGCATATTCTTGATACCGGATTCGGCGAAGCCCAAGGCAATCGTCGCCACGCCAGCGGAGGCGGCGAAAGCGAAACAGGCAACCATGCCGGTCATGCGGAATTTGAAACTGGTACTGTGAACGCCAAACCGGTCCATATGCCCCTCGCGTATGAATAGTGCGGTGCGCGCGGTGCGGCACCATGTTTTTTGTCGGCGAGGGATTGGGCCGCAGCGGAAAGGGAGACGCGGGGTGAGGGCGTATGGCGCAAGTATAGTCAGCGCTTTGCCCTATGTCAGAGTTCTCTGAAGTAATGTGGATTGTAAGCAACACTCAGCCCGGCGGCGCCGGGCCGGCTTACTGATTAATACTTGATGCAGGAAATGTAGTAGTAGGGACCGCTGCCTTGGCGGAAGCCATTGAATTGCGAGCCTGGCCATACTTCGCCGCAGTATTCCGGTCCCACGTTCTGCGAGCCGTGGAGTTGGAAGTAACGGGTTTCAGCGGCAAAAGCGCCCAGCATGACGCCGGCCATGAGTACGCCCAATGCAAATCTTTTCTTCATGGTATGTCTCCTATATGTCGAACAATGATTGATGGGTGATGCTATGCAGCAGCGGGGGTAACGATGGTTCAAAAGGTAGTTTTTTTACTGAATCAAGCCATCGGAGTCATAAGATAATTAGTAAATTTACAGTTGTCAATAAGACCACTTTGTGCCGGCGGTGCGGCGATCGGTACACGCGGCAACACGTGAAGGCATAATGGTGGCATCGCCACTCTTGCGCATATATGTCTCAATCATTCGATCGCTGCAAAGCTGAACTCATCGACGCCGGCAATATCGTCCAAAATGGCGATTCAGGCACTGTTTCAAGCGAACGCTACGCGGGCATTGTGCCGGGCGAGGATGGCTCATCCGGCTATCAGCTGTTTCTTCTGCCCGGCGAGGCCGACGCTTTGCCCTGGCAAGCCGCGCTCGACTGGGCCGAACAGCGCGGCGCCAGTCTGCCGACGCGCCGCGAACTGGCCCTGCTGCACGCCAATCTGGGCCACGTTTTTCCTGAGCAATGGTATTGGTCGTCGGAAGCGGACGCCATCCTGCTGCGCATGGCATGGAGCCACGACTTCGACAACGGCACCCAATACAACTACCGCAAGACTTACTCCGGCCGCGCCTGCGCTGTACGCCGGGTCGAAATCGCGCCACCTGCCGCTCCCCCCGTCCCATTGCGGCAAGGCGAACGGTACGCCGGCCTGGTCCTCGGCTGTCATGGCGATGCGGATTACCACCTGCTGCTGCAGGATGGCGAGCTGGTACACCAGTCATGGGAGACCGCTTTGGAATGGGCATGCAGCCAGGGCCACAGCCTGCCCGGGCGGCGCGAGCAGATACTGCTCTATGCGACCTTGAAAGACGAGTTCAGGCCGAACTGGTACTGGTCGAACGAGGCAGGCGACCTCGAAAACGAGGCCTGGTGCAAGGACTTTGACACAGGCGTGGCGTATCCGACCGAGCGTGGGTTTGACGGCTATGCGCGCTGTGTGCGCAGGGTGATCGTGTAGTCACCACAAGCGCTGGCCGGAATGATCGAGCTGGGTCAGGTAGAGGCGCACGTCGAACTCATACTGGTGATAGTTCGGTTCCATATAAGTGCACAGCTTGTAGAAGGCCTTGTCGTGCTGCTTCTCCTTGACGTGGGCCAGTTCGTGCACGGCGATCATGCGCAGGAATTCCAGCGGCACGTCCTTGAACATGGTGGCGACGCGGATCTCGTGCTTGGCTTTGAGCTTGCCGCCCTGGACCCGTGAGATGGCGGTATGCAGTCCCAGCGCGTGGTTGATGACGTGAATCTTGTTGTCGAAAGCGACCTTGTTGATCGGGTCGGCATTGCGCAGATACCCGGCCTTCAGCTCCTGCACATAGTCGTACAGGGCGCGGTCGGTGCGGATATCGTGGGATTTCGGATAACGTTTCAGCAGGACTTCGCCCAGGCGATCCTGGGTAAGCAGCTGTTCGACCTGGCTACGGGTCTGTTCGGAATAGGCGCTGAGGTATTTCATGGAGGCGTGAATGTACCACAAGCGGCCGCCGGCGCTATCATGACGCCATGCGTACTCACGTCAATTCGGTAGGCCTGCTGGTTTGCAGCGATCCCGTTCTCCAATTCAGCTATCCCGCCCACATTCCCCGCGACTGCATCGATGCCTTGCCGCCGCTGCCGGGCGTGTACTTCTTCCGCGATGCGGATGGCACGGCCATCTACATCGGCAAGAGCATCAATATCCGCCTGCGCGTCTTGAGTCATTTGCGTACGGCGGAAGAATCACAGATGCTGGCGCGCACCGTCTGCATCGATTTCGAACGTACCGGCGGCGAGATTGGCGCGCTGCTGCGCGAAGCGCAACTGGTGCGCCAGCATCAGCCGGTGTTCAACCAGAAGCTGCGCCGTTTCCGCGAAATGTGCTCCCTCAGCCTGGATGGACCGGCGCCGGAGGTGGTGTTCGCCAACGAGATTGATTTTGCCATGACCGACGGTCTGTATGGTCTGTTCGGCAGCCACCGCGCGGCGCTGGAAGCCTTGCGCGAGTTGGTGGAGCGCCATGGCCTGTGTCCCGCCGTGACGGGGCTGGAGAAAGTGGCGAAGGGGCGCTCCTGCTTCGCGCGCCAGATCGCGCGCTGCCGCGGCGCCTGCACGGGTGAGGAGGGGGCCGAGGCGCATGCCACCCGTCTGCGCGAAGCGCTGGCCACCTTGCGCCTTGCGCGCTGGCCTTACGAGGGCGCGATCGGCATCGTGGAGGAGTCGGACGGCCTGCGCCAGGTGCAGCGCGTGGACCGCTGGTGCTATCTCGGCCCCGAGCCGCAGAAAGGCAAACGGCGCGGCAAGCTGCCGGTGGCGCGTTTCGATATGGACGTCTACCAGATCCTGGTCCGGCCGCTGCTGCAGGGTGATTTGACGGTGCTGCCGATTTGAATGGCGTGGGAGGACTGCGTGAAAGAAGAATACGAATCGGTGTTATATTTGAGATAGGTTTTCACATTAGCAACATACCTGGGCGGAAACAATTACCCCCTATTTCTTTACTTTCTGGTGCTTGCTTGATACGGCGATGATTTCATGAGTGAACAGCTTGTAATTCGTGCGGTGGAAAAACGCGATTATGCGGAGTGGGAAGTGCTTTGGCAGGGCTATAACGCGTTTTATGGACGCTCCGGAGAAACGGCGCTGGCGCCTGAAATCAGCAGAATGACGTGGACGCGCTTTTTCGATGCATATGAACCAATGCATGCGCTGGTTGCGGAGCGTGGCGGCAAGCTGCTGGGACTGGTCCACTTCCTCTATCATAGAAGCACCATTCAGATAGCGCCGAGTTGTTATTTACAGGATCTGTTTACTGCCGAAGAGGCTAGAGGGCTAGGCGTGGGGCGGGCGCTGATTGAAGCCGTCTATGAGCATGCAAAAGCTGCTGGCATTCCCCGCGTCTATTGGCAGACGCGTGAAAGCAATGTCACGGCAATGCAGTTGTACGACAAGGTCGCGGAGAAGCCTGGATTTGTCATCTATCATAAGAGGCTATGAAATGGCGCAGTGACCACCATGCTGTATTGCAGAGAGATTTAGTCCATGGAAGAGAAAAATGATCTGAATATGATGATTCGTAAGGAGTGTGCTGAAGACATCGACGCCATTACGACGCTGACCAAGCTGGCGTTTGAGTGCGAAGAACATTCAAGCCATACCGAACAATTTATCGTCAATGCCTTGCGTCGCAGTGCGCAACTTAGCGTTTCCCTGGTGGCGGTAGAGAATAAGCGAATCATCGGCCATGTCGCTATTTCCCCTGTTACAGTCTCGTCCGGAGCCGGTGGCTGGTTCGGGCTTGGGCCCATTTCCGTCGAACCGGATCACCAGGGACGAGGTATTGGATCGGCTTTGATAAAGACTGCCCTGGCTGAGTTACAGCTGCTTGGAGGTGTGGGCTGCGTAGTCTTGGGCGACCCAGCATACTACGGCCGTTTCGGCTTCCAGACCCGGCCAGGTTTGACGCTGGCTGGGATTTCTCCCGAATATTTCCAGGCGCTGTCCTTTGGCGCGGAGTTGCCGGTGGGTATAGTGCAGTATCACACGGCTTTTGATGCCGTCGAGTGAGCGTTTTGCAATATGGGCGCCGGCGCGCGCAGCGGGGTTTTTCGTGCCGCAAAAGCGCTCCGTCTTTGCTGAAGACATTAAAAACGGAGCGGCTTTCATGGTGAATATTGAAGGAAGGGCAGGCTAGGCCGGCGCTCTAATTCTTCTCGGCGGCGCGCGCGTTCTCGAAGCTGGCGCGGGTGGCTTCCTCATCGCGCTGGCCGAAGGCGTAATTCGCTTCCAGCCACATGACGTTGATGATGGCCAGCGCCAGGGCCAGGCCGATGCCCAATATCCAGGTGAAGTACCACATAGTCGGCTCCTTTCAGTAAGCGGAATGTTCGTTGTCGCGGATGTGCTGTTCGGTGACCTTGCCGCGTACCACGCGGTACACCCAGCTGGTGTACATCACGATGATGGGCAGGAGCAGGGCCACGACCCAGAACATCACGCCCAGGGTTTTGTGGCTGGAGACGCCATCCCAGGCCGTCAGGCTGTGGCCCGGCAGCAGCGAGGAGGGCAGCACGAAGGGGAACATCGCCACGCCCGCCGTCAGGATGATGCCGCTCACCGTGACGCCGCTGGCGAGGAAGGCCAGCAGGCTGCGGCGCGCGGCGCTGAAGGCGATCACCAGCAGGGCGCCGGCGAAGGCGGCCAATGGCAGGGCCATGCTCAGTGGCCAGCGGTTGTAGTTGTCCAGCCATGCGCCGACGGCGCGTTCCACTGTTTTCGCGGGCGGCATGAAAGCCGTATTCGGATCGGGCATGGCGACGATGCGGTAGCCTTCGATGCCGTAGGCGACCCAGAAGCCGGCCGCCGCGAACAGCACGATCACCAGCGCGGCGGCGACCATGGACAGGCGGCGCGCGCGTTCGGCTACCACGCCATCGGCCTTCTGCTGCAGGAAGGTGGTGCCGTGCATCAGCAGCATGGCGACGGCCAGAAGGCCAGCCAGCAGGCCGAAGGGATTCAGCAGCCCGATGAAAGTACCGGTGTATTCCAGGCGCAGGATCTCGTCATAGCGGAAGGGTACGCCCAGCAGCAGGTTGCCGAAAGCGACGCCGAAGATCAGCGGCGGCACGAAACCGCCCACGAACAACCCCCAATCCCAGGCATTGCGCCAGCGTGGATCTTTGAGCTTGCTGCGGTAGTCGAAGCCCACGGGCCGGAAGAACAGCGCGAACAGGCAGACCATCAGCGCGATATACATGCCGGAGAAGGCGGCCGCGTACACCATGGGCCAGGCGGCGAACAGCGTGCCGCCCGCCGCGATGAACCAGGTCTGGTTGCCTTCCCAGGTGGGACCGACGGTGTTGAGCATGATGCGCCGTTCGGTGTCGTTCTTGCCGAGAAAGGGCAGGGACATGCCGACGCCGAAGTCGAAGCCGCCCGTGAGCGCAAAGCCCAGCAGCAGCACGCCGACGAAGCACCACCAGATTATTTTATAAGTTTCATAGTCGAATAGCATGATGGCTCCTTATTGCGCGGGCTGTTGTTCCCAGTGGTACTTCCCTGTGTGCAGGGCGCTTGGGCCGAGGCGGGCGAACTTGATCATCAGGGTCATTTCGATCACCAGCAGCAGGGTGTAGAAGCCGACGAATCCGGCCAGGCTGAAATACAGGCTGCCAGGCTGGATATTCGAGGCCGACAAATGCGTGGGCAGGATGCCGGCGATGGTCCACGGCTGGCGTCCATATTCGGCCACGATCCAGCCCAGTTCCGCCGCCACCCAGGGCAGGGGAATCGAGAACACGGCCAGTTTCAGCAGCCAGCGCTGCTGCGCCAGGCGTTTGCGCACCAGGAAGTAGAACGAGGCGCTGAAGATGAACAGGAACAGCATGCCGAGAAAGACCATGCCGCGGAAGGACCAGAACAGCGGCGCCACCTTCGGAATCGAATCGTTGACCGCCATCCTGATCTGCGCTTCGGTGGCGTCCACCACGTTCGGCGTGTACTTCTTCAGCAGCAGGCCGTAGCCCAGGTCTTGCTGCACCTGCTTGAAGCCCAGTTTCGCTTCTTCCGATTTGTCGCCTGATTTCAGGCGGGTCAGGGCGGCATAGGCCTTCATGCCGTTGCGGATGCGGACTTCATGGTCCTTTTTTAAATCCTTGATGCCCACCACTTCCTTGTCGGTGGAGCGGGTGGCGATCAGGCCCAGAACGTAGGGAATCTTGATGGCGTAATCGGTGCGCTCATGTTCGTCGCTGGGCAGGCCGACCACGGTGATGCCGGCCGGCGCAGGTTCGGTTTCCCATTCCGCTTCGATGGCGGCCAGTTTGACTTTGTTCACCTCACCGGCCGTATAACCCGACTCGTCGCCCAGCACGATCACGGAAAGCGTCGAGGCCAGGCCGAAACCGGCGGCGATGGCGAAGGAGCGCAGCGCAAACGGAATATCGCGCGCCTTGAGCAGGTAGAAGGCCGATACGCCCAGCACGAACATGGATGCGGTCACATAGCCCGCCGCCACGGTATGCACGAACTTGACCTGGCCGACCGGGTTGAAGAAGACGTCGCCGATGCTGGTCAGCTCCATGCGCATGGTCTCGTAATTGAACTCGGCGCCGATGGGATTGTTCATCCAGCCGTTGGCGATCAGAATCCACAGCGCCGACAGGCTGGAGCCCAGCGCCACCAGGAAGGTCACGCTCAAGTGCTGCACCTTGGACAGCTTGTTCCAGCCGAAGAAGAACAGGCCGACGAAGGTCGATTCGAGGAAGAAGGCCATCATGCCCTCGATCGCCAGCGGCGTGCCGAAGATGTCGCCCACATAGTGCGAGTAGTAAGCCCAGTTGGTGCCGAACTGAAATTCCAGCGTAATGCCGGTGGTGACGCCCATGGCGAAGTTGATGCCGAACAGCTTGCCCCAGAACTTGGTCATATCGCGGTAGATTTCGCGGCCGGTCATCACATACACCGACTCCATAATGACCAGAATCCAGGATAGTCCCAGCGTCAGCGGCACAAACAGGAAGTGATACATCGCGGTCGCAGCAAACTGCAGGCGCGACAAGGCAACTACTTCATCGACGGAAGTCATTTTTCACCTTTCGGGCGGATTTCTTGAACGGGTGCGGGTTGCGCCAGCAGGTGTTTTTCAACCTGCCCGGTCGGCAGACGCATTTTTTTGGTTTGCGGCTCGGAGAATAAGGCCTTCCACAAGCCGTACAGGATGGCGACCTTGACGATCAGCGCTAGCGTGATGGCGACGGTCAGCGAATATCGTCCGGGGGGCTTCATTTCTGGACCTCGTTTGGATCCCCGAAACCGAGTTTGCTGCGCACGGTGTCGCCCACGTCGAGCAGCTTCTTGACGGTGGAACCCATCTTCATCAAGGAGGCGAGGGTGTCCGGCGACAGGCGCTGCACATCGTCGAACCAGGAGCTGGACAGCTCGATCAGCTCATACATCTCGCGCATGCGCTGCTGGGCGTAGCGGTCGCTATCGGTGGCGGGATTTTCCAATAGCGATTCGCGCAGCATGGACAGGGTGGGTTCGACCTCGCGCCGGCGGCGTTCTTCCAGCAGGGCTTTGAAGATGTCCCACACATCCTTGGGCGGCTCGAAGTATTCGCGGCGGTCGTTCGGCTGGTGCAGCAGCTTGACCAGGCGCCAGGATTGCAGCTCTTTGAGGCCCATCGACACATTCGAACGCGAGAAGGCCAGATGCTCGGCGATTTCGTCGGCGTTCAGCGGGCGGGCGCTGACATACAGCAGCGCATAAATCTGGCCCACAGTGCGGTTGATGCCCCAGCGGCTACCCATCTCGCCAAAGTGCAGGATGAATTTTTGGGCGAGCGGCGTCAGATTGTTCATGTTACCTTTCATCTTTCTTGAATTTTCAGGATTTTCTGAAATTATAGGATCTAAATCAATTTTCTGCTGGTGACAGGCAAATTTGAGTCGCTATATAATTCGGTATATCGCGCTTTTTGTTTCCAGAGAGGAAAGTCATGTTGAAGAAATTGTGTCTTGTTACCCTGCTGGCTGCGGCCGGCCTGGCCAATGCGGCCGACATCACGGTATCGGCGGCTGCCAGCCTGACCAACGCCTTCCGCGAGCTGTCGCAGGCGTATGAGGCGGCCAATCCCGGCGACAAGGTTCTGCTGAACTTCGCCGCTTCCGACGCCCTGGTGCAGCAGATCAGCAAGGGCGCGCCGGTCGATGTCTTCGCCTCCGCCGACCAGGAAGCCATGGACAAGGCCGAGGGCATGAAGCTGCTGGCCGCCGGCAGCCGCCACAATTTCGTCAGCAATAGCGTGGTGCTGATCACGCCATCGACCAGCACCCTGGCGCTGAAAACCCTGGGCGATCTGCGCGGCGCGGACGTGAAACGCATCACCACCGGCAATCCGGCCAGCGTGCCGATCGGCCGCTACACCAAGCAGGCGCTGGAAAAAGCCGGCGTCTGGTCCAACGTGGAAACCAAATTCATCTTCGGCACCTCGGTGCGCCAAAGCCTCGATTACGTGGCACGCGGTGAAGTCGATGCGGGCTTCGTCTACGCCACCGACGTCGGCGCGCAAAAAGATAAAGTGAAAGCGCAGTTCACCGTGCCGACCGATACCCCGGTCACCTATCCGATCTCCGCGCTGAGCGGCGCCGCCAACGCCAAGGGTGCGCGCCAGTTCGTGGACTTCACGCTGTCGTCGACGGGCCAGGCCATCCTCGCCAAATACGGTTTCGGCCGTCCATAAGCAAGGGATTCACCGCAATAAGGAAGTAGAGGTTTAGATGGATGCTGCATGGACCGCGCTCGGTCTCTCGCTCAAGGTGGCGTTGTGGGCGACGCTGCTGGACCTGGTGCTGGGCGTGGCGGCCGGCTATCTGCTGGCGCGCTGCCGCTTTCCGGGACGCGACCTGCTGGATGCCGTGCTGACGCTGCCCATGGTGATGCCGCCCACGGTGCTGGGCTATTATCTGCTGGTGCTGATCGGGCGCCAGGGGCCGCTGGGCGCCTGGCTGCAAAGCAGCTTCGGCATCAATCTGATCTTCACCTGGCAGGCGGCGGTGCTGGCTGCGGCCGTCGTCGCCTTCCCGCTGGTGCTGAAGGCGGCGCGTTCCGCCTTCGAAACGGTGGATGTGCAGCTGGAGCAGGCGGCGCGCGTGCTGGGCGTCTCCGAATTCGCCATCTTCCTGCGCGTGACCCTGCCGCTGGCCTGGCGCGGCGTGTTGGCCGGCGTGCTGCTGGCCTTCGCCCGCACCATGGGCGAATTCGGCGCCACGCTGATGGTGGCGGGCAGCATTCCGGGCAAGACGCAGACCCTGTCCATCGCCGTGTATGAGGCGGTGCAGGCGGGCCAGGACGATACCGCCAATCTGCTGGTGCTGATCACCTCCGTCACTTGCGTGGTGGTGCTGGTGCTGGCCAACCGTCTTACGCCGAGCCGCAATCCGCAGGACTGAGCATGTACTTCAATATCGACATCGAAAAGACCCTGCGCTCCGGCCAGCGCGAATTCAAGCTGAAGGCGAGCTTCACGTCCAACAGCGGGCGTATCGTGATCTACGGCGCTTCCGGCGCGGGCAAGAGCCAGATGCTGAAAGCCGTCGCGGGCCTGATGCAGCCCGACCGCGGCGTGATCGAGCTGGCCGGCAAGCGCCTGTTCGACAGCGCGGCTGGCATCAATATCACGCCGCAGAAACGGCGCGTGGCCTATCTGTTCCAGGACTATGCCTTGTTCCCGCACCTGAATGTGCGGCAGAATATCGCCTTTGGCATGCAGGGCGGCTGGTTCAATCCCAAGCCCAGCGCCAATTCCGAGGCGCTCGAATACTGGCTGGACGCATTCGAGCTGCGCGCCGTGGCGCACCAGCCGCCGTCCCAGCTTTCGGGCGGACAGCGGCAGCGCGTGGCCCTGGCGCGCGCTTTGATTGCCAATCCAGCGGCGCTGCTGCTGGACGAGCCTTTCGCCGCCCTCGACCCGGCCCTGCGCGTACGCATGCGCGCGGAGCTGGACGCACTGCAGCAGCGCCTGGGCATTCCCATGCTGCTGATTACGCACGATCCCGACGATGCCAACACTTTCGGCGGCCATGTCCTGACCATGTCGGACGGCGCCATTATCGAGGAGCGCCATGTCTAGCGAAGAAAGACAACTGGAATTGCAGGGCGAAGTCTGGATGACCATGGGCGGCCAGCACCTGGGCGGCCCGGACCGGGTGGCCCTGCTGGCGGCCATCGCCGAACACGGCTCCATCACCAAGGCCGCCAAGGCCATCAAGATGAGCTACAAGGCTGCCTGGGACGCCATTGACGCCATGAACAATCTGGCGGGCGAGCCCCTGGTCGAACGCCTGGCCGGCGGCAAGGGCGGCGGCGGCACGCATCTGACGAAGCGCGGCACGCAGCTGGTGGAGAACTTCCGCCAGATCGAACGCGAACACCGCCTGTTCATCGAACACCTGAGCCGCCAGTCGCATGCGCTGGCCGACGATTTCCTTTTGCTCCAGACCATGAGAATGAAAACCAGTGCGCGCAACCAGTTTGCAGGGACCGTCAGCGTGATCAAGCGCGGCGCGGTCAACGATGAAATCACGCTGGACATCGTGGGCGGGCAGAAGATCATCGCCATCATCACGCGCGACAGCACCGACAGCCTGGGCCTGACCGAAGGCTGCGCCGCCTTCGCGCTGATCAAGGCATCCTCCATCATCATCGCCACCGGCGACAGCGAGGCCAAGCTGTCGGCGCGCAACCGCCTGTGCGGCACGGTGTCGCGCCTGCAAACGGGCGCCGTCAATTCGGATGTGAGCATCGCCTTGCCGGGCGGCGGCACCATCGCCGCCACCGTTACGCGCGACAGTGAAGAACTGCTGGAGCTGGAAGTGGGCATGCCGGCCAGTGCCTTGTTCAAGGCCTCGGCCGTCATCATCGGCGTGCCCGGTTAAGCCGCGGCCTCCGGTTCGGCGGTCAGCGCCGGGTCAGCGGGGCCGCGCGCGAAGCGGGCCGGGGTCACGCCCAGCATGCGGCGGAAGAGGGCGATGAAGCTGCTCACGCTGTCATAGCCCAGGGTCAGCGCCACCGTCGTCACCGACTCGCCCGCGTTCAGCATTTCCGCGCCTTTTTGCAGGCGCGCCGTCTGCCGCCATTCCACCACCGACATGCCGGTTTCGGCGCGGAAGTGACGCGTGATGCTGCGGCGGGACAATCCAATGCGTTCGGCCCAGCTATCCAGATCGGTTTCGTCGGCCGGATGTTCGGCGATGGTGGCTGCCATCTGCTGCAGGCGCGGATGGCTGGGCATGGTCAGGCGCAGCGGATCGGCTTCGGCGCGCTGGATTTCATCGATCAGCACATCGAGGATGCGGTAGCCGCTGTCGTCCGGCGGTACGCCGTCCGGCCAGCTCACCATGCGCTCGATCAGGGCATGCGCCAGCGGGCTGGGACGCAGCACCACCGGCAGTTCGGGCAGCTTGCCGCACAGCTCGGGCGCCAGAAAAATATTGTAGCCAACCAGGTCGCTGTTCGGGCTGCCGTGCACCACGGCCCCGTGCGGCGCATAGGGCGGAATCCAGCCCATGCGGCCGGGCGGCATCATGCAGCGCATGCCGGTCGATTCCACCACGATCAAGCCTTGGACGGCGAGGTAGAGCTGGCCTTGCGGATGGCTGTGCGCATCATGACTCTGGCCGGGCGTGGCGTATTCGGCCAGCAGGTACATCAGGTGGCCGCCTTTGAGCCGGGTGGTATGGGATTCGGCTTCCTGCATGATTTTGGCCCGATCAAGATATTGAGTGGCATTTTACCGTTAGCGGGACAAAATTTCTCATGGCAATCTATGACTTTCGAGCAAGGGAGTCAAGCATGAGACAAATCGATCTGGACGTGATCCTGAGTCTGCTGCGCTCGGTCGGTGAAGAATTGGGCGACGCCTTCCGCGCGCTGCAGGCGGCCGCCGAGCCGGAACAGATGATGGAAGCCTTCCATCGCATCGACGGCGGGGCGGCCCAGGCGATCCGCCGCGAGTTGGGCGCTTTCTATCCCCATATCGCCTGGCGTGACGAGCGGCAGGCAGACGGCCAGCGCGTGCCCGACGGCGAATGCTGGTTATGCGACCCGATCGACGGCGCGCTGCAATTTCTGCGCGGCATTCCGTTCTGGGCCATGAGCCTGACCCTGCTGCGTGATGGCGAGCCGGTATTTTGCACCGTGTTCGACGCAATGAATGGCGAGATGTTCCATGCCGTGGAAGGGCGGGGCGCTTTCCGGAATGGCCTTCGCATTGGCGTCAACGGTGGGAGCAGCCACCGCCATGGCGTGCTGGCCACCAACCATCCACCATTTGCCAGCGCCCAGCCGCGTGTGCTGGCGCTGGCCGCCAGCTCGCTGGGGGCGGTGCAGGCCGAAGCGACCGCCGTGCGCAATCTGGGTTCGGTGGCCCTGCAACTGGCCTATGTGGCTTGCGGCCGTCTGGACGGTTTCTGGCAATACGGCGAGGATGGCTTCAACTGCGCGGGCGCGGCCCTGCTGGTGCGCGAGGCGGGCGGACGCACCAGTACGGTGGATGGACTGTCCTATCACCCGTATTCGGAGAGCCTGGTGGCGGCGCCGCCCGGCGCCCACGCCAGCCTGCTGCTGACGCTGAATGGCTCATCCTGTCTTGCTGCCGCCTGAATCCAGGCCTTGGCGGTTGCCGCCGTTGGCATTGCGCTGGGCCGACTGCCGGCTCTCGCCACCCTTGCGGCCGATGGCAGCCATATGCTCGCGGTCGCGGCTCACGGCCACGCCGCCTTTCTGGCCGGCGCGGCGCGCCTCCTCAGAGTCGAACTCGTGGGCCGTGCCTTTCTGGTGGGCCGCCTGGCCGCCCTTGCTGGCGATCTGGCGCTGCTGCGCGGCATCCATGGCGGCGAAGCCGCGCTTGGCGTTGCTTTTCTGACTGCTGGCGGGATCGGCCTTTTGGCTGTTGCCCTCGCCTTGCCCGGCTTGATTGTTAGCCATCTCCATCTCCTAGTCCGCGTTGATCGGATCGCCCGCGGGCGACAAACGGCAGGGAACCGTTTGCAGATTGGAGATGGAAAGACGGCTTTAGTTCCGCTCGTTGCGAAAAAATCAGCTGAGCTGCAACACCAGCTTACCGAAGTTCTTACCCTCGAACAGCATGGACAGCGCTTGCGGGAAGTTTTCCAGGCCGCGCACCACGTCTTCGCGGCTCTTGATCTTGCCCTCCTGCAGCCACTTGCCCAGGGCCGCCATGGCCACCGGATAGCGGTCGGCATAGTCGAACACCACCATGCCTTCCATGCGGGCGCGGTTCACCAGCAGCGAAAGGTAGTTGGCCGGGCCTTGCACCTGCGAGGTATTGTTGTACTGCGAGATGGCGCCGCAGATCACGATGCGCGCCTTGCGGTTGATGCGGGTCAGCACGGTGTCGAGGATGTCGCCGCCCACATTGTCGAAATACACGTCCACGCCTTGCGGGCAGTGTTCTTTCAGGCCATCGCGCACCGAGGCCTGCTTGTAGTCGATGCAGGCGTCGAAGCCCAGCTCCTTGACCACGAAATCGCATTTGGCCGCGCCGCCGGCAATGCCCACGGCGCGGCAGCCCAGCAGCTTGGCCAGCTGGCCCACGGTCTGGCCCACGGCGCCGGCGGCGCCGGACACCACCACGGTCTCGCCGGCGCGCGGCTGGCCCACCTCGGTCAGGCCGAAATAGGCGGTCATGCCCGGCATGCCCAGGGTGTTGAGCCAGGTCGGCAGCGGCGCCAGGGCCGGGTCGATCTTGTAGAAGGCGGCCGCCTTGTCCTCGGCCTGGCCGATCCAGTATTGCTGCACGCCGAGGGCGCCCGACACATGCTCGCCCACCGCGAATTTGGCCGAGCGCGAAGCGACTACCACGCCCACGCCGCCGGCCCGCATCACTTCGCCGATGGCCACCGGGCGGATATACGATTTGGCGTCGTTCATCCAGCCGCGCATGGCCGGGTCGAGCGAGAGGTAAAGGGCTTGCACCAGGATTTCGCCCTCCGCCAGTTCGCGCACGGTCTCCACCGTCTGCTGCCAGTCGCTGGCCTGCGACATGCCCACCGGGCGCGCCGCCAGCCGGAATTGCCGGTTCTCCAAGGTCGTCGTCATCGTTATTCCCTTCAAAAAGGTGTTATCTCTGCACTATAAACCACAAATTATCGGAAAGGCATGCTCGTACTTTTTGTTTTTGCTGCGCTGCAGCTTATTCGTGCGACAATACTGACCCCCTATGAGGAATCGACCATGATCTACCCGGAATACATCTTGACTCTTTCTTGCCAGGACCAGCGCGGCATTGTGCACCGCGTCTCGGGATTCCTGGCCGACCATGGCTGCAATATCATCGACTCCGCCCAGTTTGGCGACCAGGAGGAGCATCGCTTCTTCATGCGCGTGCACTTCTCGCGCGAAGATGCCGCCGTCAGCGATGAAGCGCTGCGCGCCGCCTTCACCGGGCTGGCGCAGGAAATGCAGCTGGAGTGGGACCTGCACGACGCGCACTACAAGCCGCGCGTGATGCTGATGGTATCGAAAATCGGCCATTGCCTGAACGATCTGCTGTTCCGCTACAAGAGCGGCCTGCTGCCGGTCGAAATCCCGGCCATCGTCTCCAACCACATGGACTTTTACCAGCTGGCGGCCAGCTATAATATTCCCTTCCACCACCTGCCGCTGGCAACTGGCGCGCCGGAAGCGGCGAAGCTGGCCCAGGAAGCGAAAATCATCGAACTGATGGACATGCACCAGGTCGATCTGGTGGTGCTGGCGCGCTATATGCAGATCCTGTCGCCATCGCTGTGCGCCCGCCTGAAAGGCAAGGCAATCAATATCCACCACTCCTTCCTGCCCAGTTTCAAGGGCGCCAAGCCGTATGCCCAGGCGCACCACCGCGGCGTGAAGCTGATCGGCGCCACCGCCCATTTCGTCACCGGCGATCTGGACGAAGGCCCGATCATCGAGCAGGATGTGGAACGCGTCGACCACTCGATGGATGCCGCCACCTTGTCGGCCATCGGCCGCGACGTGGAATGCGTGGTGCTGGCGCGCGCCGTGAAGTGGTTCGTCGAGCATCGCTTGCTGCAGAACGGCAGCAAAACCGTGGTATTCAAATAAACCGTATATATAGTTTTCTAGATGGCACTCAAAGCAACAATTTACAAAGCCGAACTGTCGATTGCGGACATGGACCGCAACTACTATGGCACCCATACGCTGACCCTGGCGCGCCACCCGTCCGAAACGGACGAGCG
Organism: Massilia sp. erpn; assembly: GCF_024400215.1. NCBI lineage: Bacteria > Pseudomonadati > Pseudomonadota > Betaproteobacteria > Burkholderiales > Oxalobacteraceae > Massilia > Massilia sp. erpn. The sequence goes on along the minus strand of NZ_CP053748.1, from coordinate 5,908,139 downwards.
CATGATGGTGCGCCTGCTGGCCTTCGCCATCCATGCCGACGAGGCGCTGACCTTCACCAAGGGCATGTTCGACGTCGATGAGCCGGACCTGTGGCAGAAAGACCTGACCGACGCCATCCAGCTGTGGATCGAAGTCGGCCAGCCGGATGACCGCCGCATCCTGAAGGGCGCCGGCCGTTCGGACAAGGTGATCGTGTACTGCTACAACGCCACCAGCCATATCTGGTGGAAGCAGATCGCCAACAAGATCGACCGCGCCAGGAATGTCACGGTCATCAACCTGCCGTCCGAAGCCACGCTGGCGCTGGAAAGCATGGCCAAGCGCAGCATGCAGCTGCAATGCACCATCCAGGACGGCCAGATCTGGCTGACCGACGGCGAGCAGACGGTCCAGATCGACCGCGAAACCCTGAAGTCCTGATGCGGCGGCGGGCCATGGACAAGCTTCCATCCCTGGCCCGCCTGCTTGCCCTGTCGTGTATCCTGTGCGCGCCGCTGCCTGCCTCGGCTCTCGACCAGGCGCAGGTGGAGCAGGGCGCCGCCCGTCTGTACCGCGAGCGCATCGAGGAACTGCGGCGCGCCCACAGCCTCGATACCGATCCCGCCTTCCACGCCCGCGTCGAACGCATCCTGCAGCCCTTGCTGGCGCAGGCTGCGCGCGACTACCCCGTCAGCGCCGCCTGGTCCTGGGAATGGCATACCACGCCCGACGGCGACGAAAACGCTTTTGCCATGGCCGGCGGCAAGCTGCTGCTCAGCCGCGAATTCACGCGCCGCCTGGAATTGAGCGATGCCGAACTGGCCATGCTGCTGGCGCATGAAATCGCCCATGCCGTGCTGCTGCACAATCTGCACGAATTTGAGCAGGCCTTGCGCCTCGATCCGCAATGGGCGGCGCGCCCCTTCGCCGAACTGGAACACGCGGTCGACCATGACCAGGCGCTGATGCGCCAGCTCGCGTCCTTGAACCAGCAGCAGGAAGAGGAGGCCGACCGCGAAGGCTTGAAGCTGGCCTGGCGCGCCGGCTGGCCCGCCGCCCGGCTGGCGCGCTATTTCTATAAATTGAGCCGCAACAGCTACGCGCCGTATCTGGACAGCTTCGCCCATCCGGCGCCGGCGCGGCGCTGGCAGGCCGCGCGCCAGCTGGCCGGGCAGCTCGATCAACCATAGCGCGCCGTCCAATCTTTTTTCATTTTTCTTGATATGAAGGGGAAAGCCGGGCAGCGCCGGGCAAAACCCTGGGCTATAATCGGCCCATGTATCGACATTCGACAATGTGGCGTCGTGCTCTCTGGCTCTCGTGCTTTGCGATCCTGCTGAACGCGCTCGCCCCGTCGATCTCGCATGCGCTCTCCCTGTGCAAGGGCAAGCAGCGCAGCTGGGAAATCTGCCTGAATGATGGCCGGCGCCTGAGCGGCAATGGCGAGCTCGATTACGCCACCTTCCAGGCGCTGACCGACCGCAGCAAACCGCAAAAGCAGACCCCGGCCCAGCCTGAAAAAATGGCCATGGAGGACTGCGGCTACTGCCTGACGCATGCCGCCTCCTTCGCGCCGCCACCCGCCGAACGGCCCATGCTGGCTGAACTCGGCGGCAACCGTCTTCTTCCCTTCATGTTGTACCGCGCGCCTGTGCCGCTGCAAGGCTGGCGTGCCTCAATCCCGCGCGGTCCTCCTGCCATTGCGTGATGATGTAGCTGTTCTTCCCACACAAATCAGGAGTTTTGAATGAAAAAGCAATTCTTTGCATGCGCCATTTCCATGGCGTTCGCCGCCTCCGCCATGGCTCAAGTCACCGTCAGCGAAAGCTGGGCGCGCGCCACCGTCCCTGCCGCTAAAGCCAGCGGCGCCTTCATGCAGCTGCAATCGGCGCAGGACGCGCGCCTGGTCGGCGTGGAAACGACGGTTGCGAATGCCGAGTTGCACCAGATGTCGATGGAAAACAATGTGATGAAGATGTCCGAGGTCGATGGCATCGATCTGCCGGCCGGCAAAACGGTCGAACTCAAGCCGGGCAGCTATCACGTCATGCTGATGCAGCTGAAACGCCAGCTGAAAGAAGGCGACACCGTGCCTTTGAAACTGACCTTCGAGAAGAAGGACAAGAAGCGCGAGACCGTGGAAGTGCAAGTACCGGTCAAGCCGATCAATTACAGCCCGCCCGCGCGCGCTCACGCCGGCCACTAAGCCGCCACCCCCGTATTAATCAGCATTGACGCCCGCCGCGCAGCGGCGGCGGCAGTGCTCACCCTGCGGCTCGCTGGCCGTGGGTATCGATGTAACTGCAGTACCTTTCTTCACCTTCTCATATCATCCCTTTATCTGCCCGGTTCCCACCGGGCAGTTTTTTATCCGTCCACTGTTGTGTCTATTGCGGCACGCCGCCGGCGCGGCGCACCGAGCCCGAACCCGTCACGTTCTTGTTCACACGCGGATCGCCGTAATAGGAGACGTCGCCCGAACCGGCCACGCTGGTGTTCAGCGATTCCTTGGCCCACACGATCGCTTCGCCCGAACCGCCGATGCTGACCGTCACATTGCGCGCCTGCAGCTGGCCGAGCGCCACCTTGCCCGAACCGCCGATCGACACGTTCACGTTCTCCGCCATGCCGCTGGCTTTCAGGCTGCCGCTGCCGCCCAGCGACACCGCTACCGATGCGCCTTCCAGTCCGCGTGCATTGATGTTGCCGGAACCGCCCACATCGAATTGCAGGCGCTCGCCGCGCATACCGTTCACCTCGACGTTGCCGGAGCCGCCGACCGAGACTTTTTCCAGCGCGCGCGCCTGCACCACGATGCGCAGATTGCGCGTATCGAAGGAGGTATCCTTCTTCACCGGGCGGATTTTCAGCGTGCCGTTTTCGACCACGGTTTCGATCAGCGGCAGGATATTCTCGTCGGTCTCGATCGTCACGCTTTCGCTATTGCCGACGCGGATCTCGACATTGCCGCTCATGCCCAGACCGATGCCGCTGAAGTGGCCCGGTTCGCGGCTCTGTTTGACGATCTTGCCGCTGCCCTGCACGCGCTCGCCGCGGAACCAGCTGGCGGGACCGGCCACGGCCTGGCTCAGCGGCGCGGCAGCGGCCAGCAGGCCGGCGACGAGCACGATGCCGCGCGCGGCGGCCGGAATGGTTTTCAGTTCAAGCATGGTCTCCTCCTTGGGTTTGTGATCGGTATGGGCAGATAGTATTTCAGCGCCGTGACGAGGGCCGCCGCCTTGCGACAAACTGCGCGCGGGCGGGAATAGAATGCCGGCAACCGGGACTGGGCTGGATCGCCGCGCTGGCGCGGCAGCGCGGCGATCCTGTAAGATGCTGGATTGGCCGCCCGCTTTTGCGGCCACCTCAGACAGGATGCACATGCTTATCATCACCATCAAACAGGGCAAGGAAGCGGGCATACTCGCCGGTTCGCCCTGGATCTATCAATCGGCCATCGAGAAGGTCGAAGGCCGTCCCCAGGAAAAAATGAAGGCTGGAGCGACTGCCATTGTGCAATCGTCGGCGCGGCGCTTTCTGGCGCGCGCAGGCTACAGCGCCAAGTCGCAGATTGCCGCCCGCATCTGGACGCTGCGCGAGGACGAGCCGGTCGATCACGCGATGATGAAGCGCCGCGTCAAGGCCGCCCTGGAAAAACGCGCGCCGGCCCTGGCCCAGGCCGCGCCGCAGGAACTGGTGCAACTGATCGATGGCGACGCGGACGGTTTGTCCGGCCTGCTGGTGCACAGCTACGGCGGCAAAGGCGGCTATCTGATCTGCCAGTTCCAGTCGGGCGCGGTGGATGCGTGGAAGGTGCCCATCGTGCAGGCGCTGCTGGCGGGAACGGGCTGCCCGAATGTATATGAGCGCTGCGATGCGCTGATGCGCAAGGGCGAAGGCCTGATGGTCAAACCGGGCGCGCTGGCCGGCGAAGAGCCGCCGCAGCGCCTGACCGTCAGCCAGGGTGGACGCGGCTTTCCGATGGACTTGCGCACCGGCTTCGAATATCCGCGCTGAAGCGGGCCGTCTTCAATAGCGCGAACGTAGGTTGAGCCCCAGCTCCCCCTGGCAGGCTGCGCTGAGGCGGAACGATTCCTCGTCGCTGTCGAAGGCCTTCTGATAGATTTCGACGCGCTGCATTTCGCTCTTGATCATGGGCCAGAGCCAGGCGTCGACCTGATCGGCCAGGACTTCCAGGCCCGCGCCGCTGGCCGCATACAGCGGCGCGCCGTGGTAGCGCTTTTCCAGCTCCTGCCGCACCAGTCCCGCCACCTTGGGCAGGTGCTGCAGATAGAGATTGACGTGCTCCATCTCATGATCGAGCACGGCGCGGTAAGGACAGCCGGCCGGTGAAAACTCGCGTGCCACATACACTTGCAGGGGAAGGTAGCGCAGATCGACGCTGATCCGCGGCGCCAGGCATTCGCGTCCGCTGCCCGGGTCTTGCAGGACGTGGCCGTCGATGCTGACTTCGACGCGGGAGGTGGCCGAAGTCAGGCCCAGCATCATATCGCCGGCGCTATTGTGTACGGCGCGGTTATGCAGCACCTTGGTGGCGACAGTATTGTCCACCGTATAGCCCGCGCTGGAAGACGTCACCTGGAAGCGGGACTGGAGCTCGCTGGCGCAGCGGGCTTCGAAGCCCTGCGCCTGCACCGCGCAGCTGGCGGCAAGGCCCAGCAGGACGGGCAAAACACTACGTAATATTATTAGCATAATCGTAAGCGGCTTGGGCGTGACCTGCTGTCATTTTACGCGCAAGCCGCTACGTTTTGGCTTTTAAATTGCTAGTCTGAAAAGACTATTCCAGCGGCACATTACGGTAGCGGTTCACCTCGACGCTGCTCACTGGGCGCGCATTATTGCCCCAGGCGCTGCGCAGATAGGACACCACGGCCGCCACCTCCACATCGTTCAGCGCATGGCTGAACGGCGGCATGCCGTAAGGGCGCGGATTGCCCGCCGTGCCGGGCGGGAAGCCGCCATTCAGCACGATGCGGATGGGATTGACCGCTTCGTCCATGGTCAGCGCGCGGTTGCCGGCCAGCGGCGGATAGGCGGGCGGGATGCCTTCACCGTTTTCGCCATGACAGTCCATGCACTGCGATTTATAGATCTTCGCGCCCGCCGCCAGGAAGGCGATGGCCTCGCTGCTCTTCTCGCGTTCATAGGGCTCGGGCTTGCCGTCCGGCGCCGGCAGCGACTTCAGATACAGGGCCATGGCGCCGATATCGGCGTCGTTCAGATGCTGCAGGCTTTGGCGCACCACCTCGGCCATCGGGCCGAATACGGTGGCGCGCGGCGCGATGCCGGTTTTCAGCAGCTGCTCGATATGCGGCGTCTGCCAGTCGCCCAGGCCCGCTTCGCGGTCGGAATTCAGCGAAGGCGCATACCAGCCCAGCACCGGGATCATGCCGCCATTCAGGCCGCCGTCGCTGGCGCCCAGGGCGTTGCGCGTGCTGTGGCAGGCGATGCAGTGGCCCAGGCCCTGCACCAGATAGGCGCCGCGGTTCCACTCGGCCGGCTTGCCATTGTCCGGCTGATAGACGGCAGGCTTGAAGTACATGGCGCGCCACACCGCCAGCGTGAGCTGCTGGTTGTAAGGGAAGCGCAGCTCGTGTGGACGGTTGGCCTGCGGATGCGCAGGCACGGTCTGGAAGTAGGCGTACAGCGCGTCGGAATCATCGCGCGTGACCTTGGTGTAGTCGGTGTAGGGGAAGGCCGGATACAGCAGGCGGCCATTTTTCGATTTGCCGTTGTGCAGGGCGTTCCAGAAATCGTCGGCGCTCCAGCTGCCGATGCCGTTTTCCTTGTCCGACGTGATGTTCGGCGCGATCACATTGCCGAACGGGGTTTGCAGGGCGCGGCCGCCGGCAAAGGCGACGCCGCCGCGCGTGGTGTGGCAGGCCATGCAGTCGCCGGCCTTGGCCAGATAGGCGCCGCGCGCCACTTTCTCGGCCGCCGGCAGGGACTGGAAGGCGGCGCTGGCTGGCGCGCCCGCATCGTCCTTGGGCCATAGCCACAATGCGGCGGCGGCCAGCAGGACCAGCAGGGCGGCGAACAGAGTGAGGATTTTCTTCTTCATCGCGGCACCCCTTATTGCGGCACGCCGCCGCATTTGAGCGGCAGCGGCTTGGCGTGGGCGGTGGCGGGACGGTCGCCGGCGTCGGCCACCTGGGTCGAGAGCCAGCTGGAGACGGCCGCCACATCGGCTTCGCTCAGGCGGCCGGCCACGTCGGCCATGCAGTCCGGCGCATGGGCCTTGCGTTTCTGGTTCTTCCAGGCGCCGAACTGGGAATTGATATAGTCGCGCGGCAGGCCGACCAGACCGGGAATGGCAGGCGCCACGCCGGTCAGCTTCTCGCCATGACAGGCGACGCAGGCCGGGATCTTTTTGCCGGCATCGCCTTGCAGCGCCAGGCTGCGTCCCCTTTCGAGCTGGGCCTGGGTGGCGCCGCTGTTCTGCGCCGCCGGATAGGGCGGATGCTGCCCGGCGAAGTATTCGGCGATCTCGCGCAGGTACGCGTCCGGCAGCTGCTCCACCATATACGTCATCATCGGATACTGGCGGCGGCCGTCGCGGAAATTAAGCAGCTGGTTATACAGATAGCCGGCCGGTTTGCCGGCGATGCGCGGGAAGAAGGCATCGCTCTGTTCTTTGGCCTTGTGGCAGGCGACGCAGGCCGCCACGCGTTGTTCCAGCGTGTCCGGCAAGGCCGCCGGCGCGGCTGCGGCCAGCAGCGGCAAGGCGGCAGCCAGCGCCGCAATGGCGCTGTTCCGCAGCGAAAACGAAAGAATTGGCATAAAGAGAACCGTTTTGCTTAAAATTGGGCGTTTGTACGGTAAAAGGGACAGGATATACTCCGCCGCCGAAGAAGAACAGGCTCAGAAGGGCAATAGAAACAGGGGATCAGTTTGCAATCCTCGACCGGGAGAAGAGTTGAAGCTTTACGAAGCGCTGGCCGAGGAAATCGCCGGCATGATCGCAAAAAATGTGCTGCGGCCCGGCGAGCGCCTGCCGTCCGTGCGCCAGCAGCAGGAACGGCGCGGCGTCAGCCCATCGACCGTCTTCCAGGCCTACTATCTGCTTGAAGCGCGCGGCGCCATCGAGTCGCGTCCGCGCTCCGGCTACTACGTGGCGCAGCGCCAGCCGCTGGCGCCGGAGCCGGAAGCTTCGCGGCCCGACGGCGTATCGACCGTGGTTGACGTCAGCGAGCTGGTATTTTCCGTGCTGGATGCCGGCCGCGAGCGCAGCAACGTGCCTTTCGGTTCGGCCTTTCCCAGTCCCCTGCTGTTCCCGCTGGAGAAGCTGGCGCGCGCGGCCGCATCCGCCTTGCGCCACATCGACCCCTGGGGTACGGTGGCTAATCTGCCGCCGGGCAATGCCGAACTGCGGCGCCAGATCGCGCTGCGCTACCAGCTCGATGGCGTGCAGGTGGCAGCCGACGAAATCGTCATCACCAATGGCGCGCTGGAAGCGCTCAATCTTTGCCTGCAGGCGGTGGCCCATCCCGGCGATACGGTGCTGGTGGAGTCGCCCACTTTCTATGCCGCCTTGCAGGCGCTGGAGCGCGTCGGCCTGAAGGCGGTTGAGGTGGCAACCCATCCGCGCGAAGGCATGGAGCTGGGCGCGCTGGCCGAGGCGCTGGAGCAGCATAAGCCGCAAGCCTGCTGGCTCATGACCAGCTTCCAGAATCCGCTGGGCAGCCTGATGCCGCCCGAGAAAAAGCAAGCCCTGGTCGAATTGCTGGCGCGCCACGAGGTGCCGCTGATCGAGGACGATGTGTACGGCGAGCTGTATTTCGGCGCCCAGCGTCCCGCGCTCGCCAAGCGCTATGACGGCAAAGGGCTGGTAATGCACTGCAGCTCGTTCTCCAAATGTCTGGCGCCCGGCTTTCGCGTCGGCTGGGCCGCGCCGGGGCGCTTCGCGCGCAATGTCGAACGCCTGAAGCTGACCACCAGCCTGGCCGCCGCCATGCCCTCGCAGCTGGCGCTGGCCGAATACCTGGGGCAGGGCGGCTACGACCGCCACCTGCGCCAGTTGCGCGGCGCGCTCGCCGGCCAGCAGGAAAAGATGATGCAGGCGATCGCCCGTCACTTCCCGCCCGGCACCCGGTTTACGCAACCGCAGGGTGGCTACTTCCTGTGGGTCGCCTTGCCCGAAGGCGTCGACGCCCTGGTCCTGCACCGTTGCGCGCTGGCGCACGGGATCAGCGTCGCACCGGGGCCGATCTTCTCCGCCAAGCGCGCCTTCCGCCACTGCCTGCGCCTGAACTACGGTTACCACTGGGACGCCGAGCAGGAAGCGGCCATCGCCACCCTCGGCCAGCTCGCCCGCGACCAGCTCCAAGGCTGAGCCCGTGTCCACCTTGGTGCCTGACACCAATCGGACACGGGCTCAGCTGTCGTCAGGCCTGGGTGGGTGGCTGGGGGCGCGGGCGGCGCACTTTGGGCGGCTTTTGCGGCGGCAGGACGTTGCCGTTGGCGATCCAGCGGCGGAAGACGCGCAGGGCGACCTGGGCGTCGTCGGCGGCGTAGAGGATTTGCTTTTCACTGAGGCGCGGCGCGGCCCAGTTGGTGGTGGAGATCTTCTTCGACTTTTGCAGCTTCTGGCCGAAGAATTTGGCGACGGCGCTTTTGGCGCCCAGGTCGTTGCGCTGGCCGCCGCGCAAGGCCACGGACAGGTCGACCACTTTCAGCGGTTCGATGCCGAGCTTGGCGCGCACCCGCTTCATATCGTCGGACAGGCCGAAGCCGACCTTCATGGTCTGTTCGGATTCGAGAATGGCTTTGAGCGCCGGCAGCAGCGGTCCCACGTTCGGCCCGACCTGGAACAGATAGGCCAGCTCGTCGCTGGCCAGCTGGATCAGATGCGGGCCGTCGGAATGCTGGCCCTTTTGGAACGTCGGCTTCGATTCGGTATCGAAGCCGATCACGTCCGATGCCAGCAGTGCCGCCTGCGCCGCTTCCGCGTCGGCCGCGGAACGCACCAGGCGCACTGCGGCCAGCGTGATGCCGGGGTAGGGCGGCAGCTCGGCTTCCTGCTGCGCGGTTTCGCTCATCAGCCTTTGCGCGAGAATTTGGCGGTCAGCTGTTCCAGCTTTTCCTGGCGGCGGCGGTTCGCCTCCTCGGCCGCGGCGGCATCGCGCTCGGCCTTCTTACGTTCGGCCTCTTTCTTGAAGCGCTCCTGCAGCACATCCTTGGCGTGCTTGCGGTGCACGTCGGTGACTTCCGCGCCTTCGCTGCCGTCCAGGTTGACGCGTACCTTGGCTTTCTCCATGACGCGCAGATAGCGCTGCGAGCCGGTGTGGATGCCGAGCGCGGCGCGCATCAGCTTGCGGTCGATTTCCGGCAACTGGGCCAGGATCTGCTTGTCGATGCCGATCGACAGCGGCAGGCAGTCGCGGAAGGCGGGGAATTGCGTTTGCAGTTGCTTGAGCAGGGCGCGGGCCGAAGCCGGTGCGGCGCCCGCGGCGGCCGGTGCCGGCGCGGCTGCGCTGTTGTCGGTGGCCGGCGGCGTAGGGGTAAGGCTAGTGTTCATGAACTTCAATGGTTAATCAAGAGCCGCCAGCATACCATGCGCGACCTGCGCGCGCAGTGCAAATTAGGCCATGATGTTGTTTTGACTATCATTTTATCGATGCGGCGGCGCGTCAAAAGCTGTATAATGACCGACGCACCAAAAGCAGGGCGGTGCGGATTCAGTTTGGTAAAGAGTGTCTGACCCGGCGTTGCTGCCTGGGTTATATGGTTTCTGCATGGCCGATATGGGATCTTTCCATTATCCCGATGTCACGCGATAGGGCATAATCTGCCCTCTCTTCTATTCAGCACTGAATACAACGGAAGCCAAGCCCGTACAGCGGGCTTTTTTCATTCCGATAGCTCCCCGAACTTAAGCGCCATCGAGACCGGAAACGCGGACTGGGTGGATTATTCACTTTTTCGCCGCGACCTGCCGGGTCTCGCACTGAGAGATATTTAATGACGAAAACGCCGAAAACCCTAACGTTGTCCGCCAAACCCCGCACCGCTTCGGCGCAGCTGGCTGTACCAAAGACGAGTTTATCTTACGTCATCGACAATGCTCAGGAAGCTGCCGGCAAACCCGTCACCGTAGTGAAGAAGACCCGCTCCCGCCTGGCCGCCGTGGCGGCCGATGACGTGGCCGCCGCCGCGCCGGAAGCGCTGGAAGCCGTGGAAGCGGCTGGCGCCGAGAAGGCCGTGAAAGTGGCGCGCAAGACTGGCGCGGCCACCGCCGTTTCGCTGGCCGCGCCGGGTGGCGCCGCCGCTGCGGCAGCCGCCGCCAAGCCGGTCGTGACGCGCGCCCGCAAAGCCAAGGTGGAGGCCGCTCCCGTCACCGTGACCAGCGGTCCGGCCACCGTCAGCCAGGTGACCGACGCCGCCACCCTGGCCACCATCGACACCTCCGGCTATCTGTTGCCGCAGGTGAAAGTGCCGGGCCGCCGTGGCCGCAAGCCGAGCGAATTCATGCCGGAGAACGATGAAGTCGCCGCGCTGAACGCGGTCGAACGCGCCGAATTGAAGGCCGTGTCGAAGGCGCGCGAGCGCAAGGCCAAGGGCCTGGATGCACTGGGCATGGACGCCAACGCCTCGGCCGAGGATCTGGAAAAACGCCGCCAGCAGTTCAAGAACCTGATCAATATGGGCAAGGACCGCGGTTTCCTGACCTATGCCGAGATCAACGACCAGCTGCCGGAAAACATCATCGATCCGGAAGCGATCGAAGGCATCATCGCCACCTTCAACGATATGGGCATCGCCGTCTACGAGCGCGCCCCGGATGCGGAAAGCCTGCTGCTGAGCGACAGCGTGGCCACCGCCGCCAGCGACGATGAAGTCGAGGCGGCCGCCGCGACCGCGCTGTCCACCGTCGATTCCGACTTCGGCCGCACCACCGACCCGGTGCGCATGTATATGCGCGAGATGGGCGCCGTGGCCCTGCTGACGCGCGAAGGCGAGATCGAGATCGCCAAGCGCATCGAAGGCGGCCTGCGCGACATGATCCAGGCCATCTCCGCCTGCCCGACCACCATCGCCGAGATCGTGGCCCTGGCGCAGAAGATCGAAAATGATGAAACTAAAGTCGACGAAGTGGTGGACGGCTTCGTCGACCTGAACGAAGTAGGCAGCACGCCGGCCGCCAGCGCGCCGGCCGCCGCCTCCGACGACGAGGATGAGGAAGAAGAGCTGGAGGAAGAGGAGGAAGACGGCGACGCCAATGGCGGCGCGGCCGGCTTCTCGACCGAACAGCTGGCGCAGCTGAAGATCGATGCGCTGGAAAAATTCGCCATCATCTCCAACCAGTACGACAAGATGCGCAAGGCCTCCGGCGGCTACGGCTCGCCCGCCTATATGAAGGCGCAGGACATCATCTCCAACGAGCTGCTGGGCATCCGCTTCACCGCGAAAGTGGTGGAAAAGCTGTGCGACACCCTGCGCGGCCAGATGGAGCAGGTGCGCAGCATCGAGCGCGCCGTGCTGGAGCTGTGCGTGAACAAATGCGGCATGCCGCGCGCCCACTTCATCAAGGTCTTCCCGGGCAATGAATGCGACCTGGATTGGGTGGACGGCGAAGTCGATGCCGGCTATCCGTACAGCGCGGTGCTGGGCCGTAACGTTCCCGCCATCAAGGAACTGCAGAACAAGATGATCGACCTGCAGGAGCGCGTAGCGCTGCCGCTGGCCGATCTGCGCAAGATCAACAAGCAGATGGCTGCCGGCGAGAAGCGTGCCCGCCACGCCAAGCGCGAAATGACGGTGGCCAACCTGCGTCTGGTGATTTCGATTGCGAAGAAGTACATCAACCGCGGCCTGCAATTCCTCGACCTGATCCAGGAAGGCAATATCGGCCTGCTGAAAGCGGTGGACAAGTTCGAATACCGCCGCGGCTACAAGTTCTCGACCTACGCCACCTGGTGGATCCGCCAGGCCATCACCCGCTCCATCGCGGACATGGCCCGTACCATCCGCGTGCCGGTGCACATGATCGAGACCATCAACAAGATGAACCGCATCTCGCGCCAGATCATGCAGGAAACCGGCAGCGAGCCGGATCTGGCCACCCTGGCGGTGAAGATGGAAATGCCGGAAAACAAAGTCCGCGAAATCATGAAGATCGCCAAAGAGCCGATTTCCATGGAAACCCCGATGGGCGAGGACGGCGATTCCCAGCTGGGCGACTTCATCGAGGACAACACCACGCTGGCGCCGCTGGATGCGGCCCTGCACGCTTCGATGCGCAATGTGATCAAGGAAGTGCTGGACTCCCTGACCCCGCGCGAAGCGAAGGTGCTGCGCATGCGCTATGGCGTGGAAATGTCGAACGACCACACCCTGGAAGAAGTGGGCAAGCAGTTCGACGTGACGCGCGAACGTATCCGCCAGATCGAAGCGAAGGCCATGAGCAAGCTGCGTCAGCCATCGCGCTCGGACAAGCTGAAGACCTTCCTGACGCAGAACTAAGCTGCGCCGGCAGGCGGAAGGACATCAGGCCGCAAGGCCTGGATCGGAAGGGGAGGCTGCGGCCTCCCTTTCTTTTTTCCGTCCCGGCAGGCGCGCCGACAGTACGCAGCCTGGCTCCGCGCCGCGGGGATCGAGCTCGCCCCCGATGGCGGCAATGCGTTCGCGGACGGCGATCTTGGCCAGGTCGCTGCCGTCGCAGAAGCGGCTGGGCAGGCCATCATGGCTGATGGTGAGGAACAGCGTGTCATTGAGCATGCGCAGCGAGACGTCGACATGGCTGGCCTGGGCCGTGGCGCCGATATCGGCCAATGCCTCCTGGATGATGCGGAACACGGCCCAGGTGCGGCGCTGCTCCAGCTGCTGGGGCGCGATTTCCTCCGGCAGATGCAGGCGGCAAACCAGGCCGCTGTCGCGCCGGATGCGCTTCAGCAGCCAGTCCACGGCGGCCGGCAGACCCAGTTCCAGGGTGCTCGGATGCAGTTCATTGATGATGGCGCGCACCACGGCGATGCTGTGGTCCAGCGTCGCCAGCACGCGCCGGCTCTCGGCATGCAACAGCGGATGGCTGGGCCGGGTGCGTGCATGCAGCATGGAGACATCGATCTTCAGCGCCATCAGGGTCTGCCCCAGTTCATCATGGGCTTCGCGGGCGATGCGCTGGTGCTCGTTTTCGCGCGCCATTTCCACGTAGTCGCTCAGTTCGCGCAACTGGCGCAGCGAAGTTTGCAGCGCGGCCTTGGCCTGTTCCCGCTCGCTGATGTCGATGAACATGCCGATCAACATTTCAGGTTCGCCGGCGGCGTTGAACATGGGCTTTTTGAAGGTCTGTACCTGGCGGCTGGCGTCCAGGCCCGCATCCCACAGCAGTTCCTCGCGCACCACCAGGCCGCGCGCGGCGAAGGAGGCGCGGTCGTTGGCGAGAAAGGCTGCCATCTGTTCCGGCGGCCAGAATTCCTCGCCGATCTTGCCCTGCAACGAGTCGAAGGGCACGCCAAACATTTGTTCGCAAGCCTGGTTCATCATGACGAAGCGCGATTGGGCATCCTTGATGAAGGTCGGCACCGGCATGGTGATCACCAGTTCGTTCAGCCAGCGCAGGCGCTGCGCCTGCGCGTCGCCTTGTTCTTCACGCTGCCGCAATTGCGCGCGCAGGCGCCGGTTGGCGGCGTGCTGGGCGAGCAGGGCGGCGGCCAAAGCGCAGGAAAACAGGCTGATGAGAACGGTGGGCATAAAACCATTGTAAATACTCGTTGCCTGATTGTCTTTCTTTTTCAGTAATTTTCGATTCCGCACTGCGGCATAAAAACCCGCAGGCTGCGGCTGGAGGGAAAATGCGCTATGGCTTATTATTTCGGCACTAAAAAACCGGATATGAGGATAGTGAAATGAAAGTATGTATCGTGGGTGCGGGCGCCATCGGCGGCTTTCTCGGCACGCGGCTGGCGGCGGCCGGCGTGTGCCAGACCAGCGCGCTGGCGCGCGGCGCCACGCTGGAGGCGCTGCGCCGCCACGGCTGGCGGCTGCAGACGGCTGAAGGTCTGGTGACGGCGCCTGCCGCCGTCGCAGCCGATGCCGCGCAGCTGGGCGTGCAGGACTTGGTCATCATCGCCGTCAAGGCGCCCGCGCTGGCCGAGGTGGCGGCGTCCATCGCGCCGCTGCTGGGGGCCGAGACCATGGTGCTGCCGGCCATGAACGGCGTGCCATGGTGGTTCGTGGAAGGCAATCCGGTGTTGGGACGCGAGCCGCTGCACAGCGTCGATCCGGGCGGCCGCATTGGCGCGACCATCCCGTACGAATCGGTGCTGGGCTGCGTGATCCACGCCAGCACTTTCACCACCGAGCCGGGACTGGTGCAGCACAAGATGGGGCGCGGCCTGATTGTCGGCGAGGCGGCGGGCGGCGAATCGGAACGCGCGCGCCGTGTGGTGGATCTGTTTGGGCAGGCCGGCTTCGACGCCACGCTGTCGCCGCGCATCCGCTACGACATCTGGTACAAGCTGTGGGGGAATATGACCACCAATCCCGTTACCGCGATGACGGGCGCCACCGCCGACCGCCTGCTTGACGATCCGCTGGCCAGCGCCTTCTGCCAGGCCGCCATGCGCGAAGCGGCGGCCATCGGCCAGCGTATCGGCTGCGAAATCACGGAGTCGCCCGAAGACCGGCACCTGGTCACGCGCAAGCTGGGCGCGTTCCGCACCTCGATGCTGCAGGATGTGGAGGCGGGGCGGCCGATCGAACTCGATGGCCTGGTAACGGTGGTGCGGGAGATCGGGCAGCGCGTCGGCGTGGCAACGCCGAATATCGACGCGCTGCTGGGCTTGACCCGCCTGTTTGCGCGGGTGCGGGGGCTGTATCCGGAGGAGGCGCTTAAACCTTCCTGACGAATTCCGATTTCAGGCTCATGGCGCCGAAACCGTCGATCTTGCAATCGATATCGTGATCGCTGTCGACCAGGCGGATATTTTTCACCTTGGTGCCTTGCTTGATCACGCCGCCCGAGCCTTTTGGCTTGAGATCCTTGATAACGGTGACAGTGTCCCCATCCTGCAGGACATTGCCGGAGGCATCGCGGTAGACGCGCGCGGTGTCGGCCGCATCGGCGGCGCCGGCCGACCATTCGTGGGCGCATTCCGGGCAGACCAGCTGGGTGCCATCCTCGTAGGTGAATTCGGAATGGCATTGAGGGCAGGGCGGCAAGGTACTCATGATAGTTTTGATCCGGGCAAAAGCAGCAGTATACAACCCGCGACGCAGGAGAGGCAGTGAAAGAACTGGAAAACCCCATCTGGACGGCGCTCGCCAGCGCCCAATCCCATCTGGCGCGGCCAGCGGGCGCCGCGCTGCGCTTCCCGGCCGATATCGCCCCCTTTGCCGCCGTGGCGGAAGCCGATGTTGCGCTGGACGACGCGGCGCTGGCGCTGATCGGCGCCGATACCTACTTTCTTGGCGCCCTGCCGCAGGTGGCTTCCGGCTGGCGATTGAAGGAGCTGGGTGCCGTGCTGCAAATGGTGTATCAGGGCGGTGCGCTGGCCGCGCCACCCACCGGCGCCATCTGCGAGTTGGCGCCGGACGACCCTGCCATGCAGGAGTTGACGGCGCTGGCCTTTCCCGGCTACTTCCGCCCGCGCACCGGCGAGCTGGGCCGCTACATCGGCCTGCGCGAAGCGGGCCGGCTGATCGCCTTGAGCGGCGAACGCATGGACCTGGGGCGCTGGCGCGAGATCAGCGCCGTCTGCACCCATCCCGAGCATACGGGGCGGGGCTATGCGCGCCTGCTGGTCAGCCATATCATGCAGGGCATGCTGGAACAGGGCGTCACGCCCATGCTGCATGTAGGCGCGGCCAACACCCGCGCCCGCGCGCTGTACGAGAGCATGGGTTTCGCGCCGACCCGCGAACTGCGCCATGCGCAACTGACTAAATAATTTAAACAGTATATGCAGGATACGCCGCCCATCCCCGCCGACACCCACGCTTTCGCCGCGCTGCGTCCGCGCCTGTTTGCCATCGCCTACCGCATGCTCGGCACCCGCGCCGATGCCGAGGATATCCTGCAGGATGCCTGGCTGCGCTGGTACGGCAGCGACAAGAGCGCGGTGCAATCGTCCGAAGCCTGGCTGGTGACGATCGTGACCCGGCTTTCCATCGACCGCCTGCGCGCCGCCAAGGCTGAACGCGAATCCTATGTGGGCTGGTGGCTGCCCGAACCGCTGGTCGAGGAGCTGGACGAGAACACGCCGGAAACGGCGGCCGAAATGGCGAGCGAGCTGTCGCTGGCCTTCATGTGGGTGCTGGAGCGCCTGTCGCCCGAGGAGCGCGCTGCCTTCCTGCTGCGCCAGGTCTTCGACCATGACTATGCCGAAGTGGCTGAGCTGATCGGCAAGAGCGAGGCGGCCTGCCGCCAGATGGTGCATCGCGCCAGCGAGCGCGTGCAGCAGGAGCGGGCGCGTTTCGAGGTGCCGCAGGAGGCCCACCGCAGCCTGCTCGCCAAATTCATGCAGGCGGCCGGCAGCGGCCAGCGTGATGCGATCAAGGCGCTGCTGGACGAGAATATCACGCTGGTGGGCGATGGCGGCGGCAAAGTGCCATCCTTCCACGGCAGGGTGGGCGGCACCGATTTCGTGGCCGACCTGTATGCCGGCATGCTGGCCAAGCACGACGGCCAGATCGTCTACCGCGTGGCCATGGTCAACGGCGAGCCGGGTTTCCTGCGCTATGTGGAGGGCAAGCTGGAATCGGCCCAGAGCTTTGCGGTGGATGGCGAACGCATTGTCGGCATTTACGCCGTGCGCAATCCGGACAAGCTGGCCCACCTGCCGCAGACAATTTAAAGATTTTTGAATTTTTTTGCGTAAAGCTGTCACAAGCCGGCTGCGTGCCGCGTCTTATAGGTATGGAAGCCGCAAAGGGCGGCTTCCGCTACCAACCGAAAGGCAGATCATGAGCGCAAAAGCACGCATCGCATATTATCAACTGGCCTCGAAAGGCTTCCAGAACCTGCTGGCCCTGTCCAACGGCCTGCGCACCGAGCTGCTGGGCAAGCGCCTGGTGGACCTGGTCCTGCTGCGCGTATCGCAGATCAACGGCTGCGCCTACTGCATCGACATGCATTGGCGCGACCTGATCAAGATGGAAGTCGAGCCGCGCCACGCCAACGCCGTTGCCGGCTGGCGCGAAGCGCCATTCTTCACTGAACGCGAGCGCGCCGCCCTGCATTGGGCCGAGCTGGTGACCGGCATCCCGCGCACCGACCCGAGCGACGCCGAATTCGCCCAGCTGCAGCAGCACTTCAGCGACGAAGAAATCGCCGAACTGGGCTTCGTCATCGTCACTATCAACGCCTGGAACTTGCTCAACGTTAGCTTCCGCAACCCGATCCCGCTGGAAGCTTAAATCGCTTTTGCCATTGCTCAGTGCTACGTCTGGGGAATGGGTCTATGATGGACTCTGCTGCCGCTGCAGGGGAGTCTGCCATGAAGTGTGTAAATCTTGGTGAAGATGCAATGGGTCTCGGCGAGCTTGTAGATTTGCTCCGGGATGATGAAGAGGTGGAGCTGCGCCGAAACGGCGTTACCATTGCCAGGCTGGTACGTAGCTCCGCGCCCACTCTATTCCCACCGGATCTCTCGGCCTTTCGCGGCACTCTGCCAGTGCAGCCGGAGTCCGCAGGGGAATTTATGCGCAAGCTCCGCAAGCGCGAGCGCTACTGATGCGCTATCTGGATACGAGCGTCTTGCTGGCTTATCTCCTACCTGAATCCAAGAGTGAGCTTGCGCAGGAGGTCATGCTGCAGGCAAATGGGAGTATGGGAATCAGCCGCTGGTCGGAAGTCGAGATTTATTCGGCTCTGGGTGTCAAATTGAGAATGGGGCATATTGATCATCTCAGTGCTGCAGCCGTCATTACCATATTCCATGAGCAGGTGCAGCCGTGTCTACAGAGTTTCCCGGTTGCGGAGCGCGAACTTTCGAGGGCGGTGGTATTGCTGAGCGGCTGGAAAACGGCGCTTAAATCCGGCGACGCCTTGCACTTTGCGATAGCCAGCTCGCGGGCAGCAACAGTCCTTACTTTTGACCGCAGCATGGCCAAGGCAGGCAAGCTTCTTGGCTTGCCTACCGTTTTGCTTGGCGATTAGTCGCCGGCTTTGACTTCGCCCATGCCCTGCACGGACTTGTTCAGGGTTTTGGGATTGCCGTAGTAGTTGAGGGAGCCCATGCCGCGCACCACGGCGTTCAGGGTGCCGCTGGCGTAGATCTTGACGGCGCCGACGCCTTCAAAGTTCACGTCGGCGTTTTCGGCCAGCAGGGCTTTGGTGTCCACTTCGCCGACGCCCTGCGCTTTCAGGCGCAGCAGCTTGACCTTGCCCTGGGCGACCAGGCGGCCGGCGCCGCGGTAGCTCAGGTCCACGCGCTCGCCGCTCAGATTGCGCAGCGTGGTTTCGCCCGCGCCTTCCTGCTGGTATTTCTGCAGTGCGGGCACGGTGATGGTGATGGTTTCGCCGTGGATGTTCTTGTTATTGTGCTTGCCCTTGTAGAAGAGCAGCAGCTCGCCGTTCACCACTTCGGTGGCCACCATGCTCTGATAGTTCTCGTCGCCGGAGACCGTGACCGACTGCTTCTTGCCCACCTCGATGTTGATGGCAAACGGACCTTTGCTGCTGATGGCGCTGAAGGGCGCCAGATTGCGGTTTTGCTCGATGGCGTGCGCGGAACCGGCGCACAGCAGGGCGGTGAGGATCATCAGACGGCGCATGGCTTACCCCTTCTTTATAGTGGTTGTGATAAAAACATTGTACGGAGTTTCATGCGTCCATGGCCGTCATGCGATGAACGGCCGATTTTCGTCGATGAAGTGCAAAATATGCTAACTTTGCCGCCATTAAGCGCCCGCAAAAAGGAAAGGCCAGTGGACTGGAGCAGCAACCCCCATCGCATCACCGATCTGCACGCGCTCGAAGCCGTGTACGGCCAGCCCGGCCAGGCTTCGATCGTCAAGGAAGTCGATTACATCCATCCGCATTACCGCGCCTTTATCGAGGCCGCGCCTTTTGCCGTGCTGGCGACGGCCGGTCCCGGCGGCCTGGATGCGTCGCCGCGCGGCGATCCGGCCGGTTTCGTGGTGGTGGAGGACGAAAAGACCCTGCTGCTGCCGGACCGGCGCGGCAATAATCGCGTCGACAGCCTGCGCAATATCGTGGCCGATCCGCGCGTGGCGCTGTTGTTCATGGTGCCGGGCATGGGCGAGACCCTGCGCGTGAATGGCCGCGCGGCGATCCTGGCCGATCCCCAACTGCTGGAACGTTTTGCGGTGGATGGCAAGGCGCCGCGTTCCGTGCTGGCGGTGCGTGTGGAAGCGGCATTCGCGCAGTGTTCGCGCGCTGTGATCCGCTCGCGCTTGTGGAAGGCCGATGCGCTGCAGGATCCGGCCAGCCTGCCCAGCCTGGGCACCGTACTGCAGGCCTTGAGCAGGAACGCGATCGACGGCGCCCAGTACGACCGCGACTTGCCGGAGCGCTTGCGCACAACGCTGTATTAAGAAAAACGCCGTCCGCCCATACTGGCGCGGACGGCGTCTTGCCGCTTCTTTGGCCGTTAGCCCGTGTTGCGCAGGCCTGCGGCCACGCCATTGATGGACAGGTGGATGCCGCGGTGTACGCGCGGGTCCGCCAGATCCGATTCCGCGCTGAGGGCGCGGCGGCGCTTGATCAGCTCAACCTGCAGGTGGTTGAGTGGATCGAGGTAGGGGAAGCGGTTGGTGATGGAACGCGCCAGCAGCGGATTGCCGGCCAGGCGTTCGCGCGCGCCGGTGATCGCTTCCAGGCATTCCAGCGTGAGCGCATATTCCTCGGTGATGCGCTTGAAGATGCGCTCGCGCAGTTCCTTGTCCGCCACCAGCTCGGCGTAGCGCGAGGCGATCGCCAGGTCGGTCTTGGCCAGCACCATGTCCATATTCGACAGCAGGGTGGCGAAGAAAGGCCAATGCTGCACCATATCGCGCAGCTGGGCCAGGCGCTCTTCGCGCTTGCCCGCCGCCATCCAGCCGCCCACGGCGCTGCCGAAGCCATACCAGCCCGGCAGCAGCAGGCGGCATTGGCCCCAGGAGAAGCCCCAGGGAATGGCGCGCAAGTCTTCGATGCGCTTGGTCGATTTGCGCGAGGCGGGGCGTGAACCGAGGTTCAGTTCCGCGATTTCGGCGATCGGCGTGGCGGCGAAGAAGTAGTCGGTGAAGCCCGGGGTTTCGTACACCAGGTTGCGGTAAGCCTTGTAGGCCAGGCCGGAAATCTCGCCCATCACGCTTTCGAAGCGCGCCAATTGGGTCTTCTGGCCCTCGTCCGAGGCGAGCGGGGTCAGACTTGCTTCCAGCGTGGCGGCTACCAGCAGCTCCAGGTTGCGGCGGCCGATTTCGGCGTTGGAGAACTTGGAGGCGATGATCTCGCCCTGTTCCGTCAGGCGAATCTGCCCGTTCACCGTGCCCTTGGGCTGGGCCAGGATGGCCTCATAGCTTGGACCGCCGCCGCGGCCGACGGTGCCGCCGCGGCCATGGAAGAGGCGCAGCTTGATGCCGGCCTTGGCGAAGATGTCGACCAGGCTGACCTCGGCCTTGTACAACTCCCAGTTGGAGGTGAGGAAGCCGCCGTCCTTGTTGGAATCGGAATAGCCCAGCATCACTTCCTGGATCTGGCCCTGTTTGGCGATCAGCTGTTTCACCAGCGGCAGGGCCATCACGCTTTCCATGATGCCGGCCGCGCGCTGCAGGTCGGGAATGGTTTCGAACAGCGGGATCACCATCAGGTCCAGCGTGCTCTCGCCATCGGCGCCACGGCGCAGCAGGCCGGTTTCCTGCTGCAGCACCAGCACTTCCAGCAGGTCGGACACGGTTTCCGTGTGCGAGATGATGTAGTTGCGGATGGCGCGCGCGCCGTAGCGCTGACGGATCTCGCGCGCCGCGCGCAGGATGGTCAGTTCGGAATCGGTTTCGGCCGAGTATTCGATATAGGGCGAGAACAGCAGGCGCGATTGCGCCAGCTCGGCCAGCAGCAGCTTGACCTTGGCGTCTTCATCGAGCGCCGCGTAGTCGGCCTGCACGCCGGCCTTGGCGAACAGCTCGGCCAGCACGCGCTCGTGGATGTCGGAACTCTGGCGCATGTCCAGCGAGGCGAGGTGGAAGCCGAAGATATCGGCGGCGCGCTTCAGCGTGGTCAGGCGCGGACGGGCCAGGGCGCTGCCGTGGTTGGCGTCCAGCGAATCGATCAGCACCTGCAGGTCGGCCGAGAAGGCGGCCGGGCTGGCATACGGCTCGGCGTGGCCCACTTCCTTGCGCAGGATATTGGTGGCGCCCAGTTCGCGCGCCGTGCTGGCCAGGCGCGCATAGATGCCGATCAGGGCGCGGCGGTAAGGCTCGTCGGAGCGGTGGTCCGAGGTGTCGGGCGAGGTGTCGGCCAGCACCTGCAGCGCGGGGCTGCAGGCTACCATCAGGGTCGAGACGGACAGCTCGGCGCCCAGGGCGTGGGCCTCGTCCAGGTAAAAGTCCATGATGGTGGTGGCCTGGCGCT
Source organism: Massilia sp. erpn (assembly GCF_024400215.1). Classification (NCBI taxonomy): domain Bacteria; kingdom Pseudomonadati; phylum Pseudomonadota; class Betaproteobacteria; order Burkholderiales; family Oxalobacteraceae; genus Massilia; species Massilia sp. erpn. Next base: position 5,886,618 of record NZ_CP053748.1, on the reverse strand, counting down.
CCAGCGCGTGGCGCATGGTGCCGGCGTTCACGTTCGGATTGCCGTCGCGGTCGCCGCCGATCCAGCTGCCCATCTGCACATAAGGCGCATCGATCGGCGTTTCCGGCGTGCCGTACTGGCCGGCGATGTCGGCCTCGATATCGTCATACAGGGCGGGCAGTTCGCGCAGGAAGGTGATGCGATAGTAGGAAAGGGCGTTCTCGATCTCGTCGGCCACGGTCAGCTTGGAGTAGCGCAGCATGCGGGTCTGCCACAGCGTGGCGACGCGGGCGCGCAGCATATGCTGGTTGGCGGCGCGTTCCTTCGGCGTCAGTGGCAGGTCGCGCTCGGCCAGCAGGCGGGCGATATCGTGTTCCGCGTCGAGGATGGATTTGCGCTGCACTTCGGTGGGGTGGGCCGTCAGCACGGGGGCAATCAGGGCGTCCTGGAAGAAGCCCTTGATGGTGTCCTCGCCCACGCCCGCCTCCTTCAACCTGCACAGGGCATGGCCGATGCTGCCACGCTGCGGCGTGGAGCCGGCCAGCAGGTGGGCGCGGCGGCGGCGGATGTGGTGCTGGTCTTCAGCGATATTGGCCAGATGGGAGAAGTAGGAAAAGGCGCGCACCACCGAAATGGTCTGCTCCTTGGTGAGGATCTTGAGCATGCCGTCCAGTTCCTTGGCGGCGCCGGCGTCGGCTTCACGGCGGAAGCGCACGGCGGTCTGGCGGATGGTCTCGACCACGGCGAATACCTCTTCGCCTTCCTGCTCCCGCAAGATGTCGCCGAGCAGGCGGCCCAGCAGGCGGATATCTTCTTTCAATGGCGCGTCTTTATCGGCGCCGGCTTGTTCGTCGGTTGCACTAGCTTGTTTTACCATAATTGATGAGTCACAAAGATGATGTATGTCGGTGCAAAGGCTTTTGGCCACGGCTGCAAGGGGAAGCGCATGCTAAAATTTATAGTCTTAAAACATGCACCGTAACTGGCCAACGCCGGTGAGCGTCAGCAACAGCGAAAGAACAGTTTTGAAAACATCCGAATTGGCCCAACAGATCCCGTCCAGATTGGTGATCGCCTCGCGCGAAAGCCGGCTCGCCATGTGGCAGGCCGAGCATGTCCGCGCGCGCTTGTCTTTATTATATCCGCAGTGCAGCGTCGAAATTCTGGGAATGACGACGCGCGGCGATCAAATTCTCGACCGCACCCTGTCCAAGGTCGGCGGCAAGGGTCTGTTCGTCAAGGAACTGGAAGTGGCGATGGCCGACGGCCGCGCCGATCTGGCCGTGCATTCGCTCAAGGATGTGCCGATGGAGCTGCCCGAAGGCTTCGCCCTGGCCGCCGTGCTGGAACGTGAAGACCCGCGCGACGCCTTCGTCTCCAGCGATTACGCTTCGCTGGATGCGCTGCCGGCCGGCGCCATCGTCGGCACCAGCAGCCTGCGCCGCCAGTCGCTGATCGCGGCGCGCTACCCGCATCTGGTGATCAAGCCGCTGCGCGGCAATCTGGACACCCGTCTGGCGAAACTGGACCGCGGCGATTACGCCGCCATCATCCTGGCCGCCGCCGGCCTGAAACGCCTGGGCCTGGAGCAGCGCATCCGCGCCGTGCTGGACCCGGCCACCAGCCTGCCTGCCGCAGGGCAGGGCGCCATGGCCATCGAAATCGCCGAGCGTAAGGATGGACTGGACCTGCTGTCGCTGCTGGCGCCCTTGAACCACCTGCCGACCGCGCAGGCCGTGGCGGCCGAACGCAAGGTGTCCAAGGTCTTCGGCGGCAGCTGTCAGGTGCCGCTGGCCGCTTACGCCACCGTGACCGGCGCCGACATGCACCTGCGCGCCATGGTCGCCACGCCGGACGGCAAGCGCATGGCCGCCGCCGAAGTGCGCGGCGCCGCCGCCGATGCCGAGGCGCTGGGCGTGGCAGTATCGGAACTGCTGCGCCAGCAGGATGCGGTCGACATCCTGTCGGTCTGCCTGGCCGATGCGGCTGCCGCCAGCCCGGATGCCTGACACCGTCATCATCACCCGCCCCCTGGCGCAAGCGCAGCCGCTGGCTGAGCGCGTGGCGGCGCTCGGCCGTCCGGTCGAGGTGCTGCCGCTGCTGGAGATCGCGCCGCTGGCCGATGCCGCGCCGCTGCAGGCCGCGCTGGCCGACCTGGCCGCGTATGCCATGGTGTTCTTCGTCTCGCCCAACGCCATCGACGCCGCCTTCGCCCATATCGCGGCCTGGCCGGCCGGCGTGACCCTGGCCGTGCTGGGGGAGGGCAGCCGGCTGGCGCTGGCCGCCCACGGCATCACGCCGGATAAGGCGCATATCGTGAGTTCGGCCGAGGCGGAATTCAGCGATTCCGAACACCTGCTGCAAACCTTGGACCTGGCGGCCCTGCGCGGCAAGCGCGTGCTGATCGTGCGCGGCGAAAGCGGGCGCGAACTGATGGCCGATGGCTTACGCGCCGCCGGCGTCGAGGTCCACTTCGTGGCGGCCTACCGCCGCAGCGTGCCGCGGCTCGATGCGGCCCTGGCGGCGCGCCTGCGCACGCTGCTGGCCCGGCCCAACGATTGGTTCATCACCAGCTCGGAGGCCCTGCGCGGCCTGCTGGCGCTGGTGGCCGAAGCCGAGGGGGATGCCGGTGTTGCAAAGATGCAACAACAACACTTGATCGTGCCCCATGCCCGGATTGCCGAGTCGGCCCATTCCCTAGGCTGTCACCGGGTCACGCTCACAGGATCAGGCGACGAGCGCTTGCTCGCCGCGTTACAATGACGACCATGAACGAATTGCCTACCTTACCCGATCCAGCCAAGCAGGCAGCCGACGCGGCGCCGCAAGCCACCGTGGACGCGCAAGCCACGGCCGCCGCCGGTGCTCCGCCGCTGCCGCCTGTACCACCGCCCGCCGCGCCAACGCCGGCGGCCGGCCCGTCCTCCACCGAAATCTGGCAGCGCCGCCTGGCGTTTGCCGTGCTGCCGCTGGCCATTTTGCTGGCCGCGCAAGCCTGGTCATCGCACAAGCAGATCCGCGGCCTGCGCGAAGAGCTGGCGCGCCGCCTGCAAAAGAGCGATGCCTCCAATGTGGAGACCGGCCAGCTGGTGCGCTCGGTGCAGGAATCGACCAAGGAATTGCAGATCAAGGCCGGCCTGCTGGAAGGCCGCCAGCTGGAAGCGCAAAGCCAGCAGCTGGCGCTGGAGCAGCTTTACCAGGATCTGTCGAAGAACCGCGACGAGTGGGCGCTGGCCGAGATCGAGCAAGTGCTGTCCACCGCCAGCCAGCAGCTGCAGCTGGCCGGCAATGTGCCGGGCGCGCTGATCGCGCTGCAAAATGCCGACCGTAGCCTGTCGCGCTCCGACAAGCCGCAATTCATCACCATCCGCCGCGCCATCGCCAAGGACACGGAAAAGCTGAAAGCCCTGCCGAGCGTGGATTCGGTGGGCCTGGCCGTGCGCCTGGATAACGTCATCGCCCAGATCGACACCCTGCCCATGCTGTCGGACGAGAAGCCGACCCTGCCCGCGCCGCCGGAGAGGAAGGTGGCCGCTAAGCCGGCAGCCAAAGCCGCCCACGGCAAGGCAGGCAAGGGCGCCAGCGTGCCGGAGCCGGTGGAAGAGCCGACATTGCTGCAAAAAGCGCAGGGCGTATGGGGCGAGTGGACCGGCGAGATGTGGACCGATGTGCGCCAGCTGATCCGCGTGCGCAGCATCGAAACGCCGGACGCGCTGATGCTGTCGCCGACCCAGGCTTACTTCCTGCGCGAGAATCTGAAACTGCGCCTGCTGAATGCGCGCATGGCCCTGCTGTCGCGCAACGAAGCGGCCTTCCGCGCCGACCTGCTGGCAGCACAGGAATCGCTGCACAAGTATTTCGACACCCGCGCCAAGCAGACCCAGACCGTGCAAGCCTTGCTGCGCCAGGTCCAGGGCAGCAATCTGTCGATCGAAATGCCGACGCTGGCCGACAGCCTGAACGCCGTGCGCAATTACAAAGCGAAGCCATAAGCCATGCGTCTATTCTTCTGGTTACTCGCTTTGATGGCCGCGGCCATCGGTATCGCCGTGACGGCGCGCTTCAATCCGGGCAATGTGGTGCTGTTCTACCCGCCGTACCGCATCGACCTCTCGCTCAACTTCTTCGTTGTGCTCGAACTGCTGGCATTCGCCGTGCTGTATGTGGCGCTGCGCGCGCTGCGCGCCACGATGAAGATGCCGGGCCGCGTGGCCGCCTATCGCCAGCAAAAGCGTGAGCGCGACGGCAACAAGGGTCTGCGCGACGCGCTTAAAGCCCTGTTTGAAGGCCGTTTTGGCCATGCCGAAAAAGCCGCGCTGCGCGCCGCCGACCTGCCGGAAAACGCCGGCGTGGCAGCCCTGATCGGCGCCCGCGCCGCCCACCGCATGCAGCAGCATTCCCGCCGCGACAGCTGGCTGGCCCGCATCCAGGACGACAACAGCATGAAGACGGCGCGCCTGATGACGGCCACCGAGCTGCTGGTGGACGACCACAAGCCGGAAGCGGCGCTGGAGGCGGTGCGCGAACTGAACGCCAGCGGCACGCGCCATATCCATGCGCTGCAATGGTCGCTCAAGGCCCAGCAGCAGGCCAAGAACTGGCCCGAAGTGCTGCGCCTGGTGCGCTCGCTGGACAAGCACAAGGCACTGCATCCTGCGCTGTCGGCCCGCCTGCGCGAACTGGCGTATGACGATCTGCTGTCGGACAAATCGCACGACGCCGAATCGATCCGCCGCGTCTGGGCCTCGATTCCAAGCGCCGACCGCCTCAAGCCGTATATCGCCTGCCGTGCCGCCACCGCCCTGAATGCGCGCGGCCTGCACGACGATGCGCGCCAGGTGGCCGAGGAAGCGCTGGCTGCGAACTGGGACGAGCGGATTGTGCGCGCCTACCGCGAAGCGGCAGCGCCGGCCGCATCGGCCGCGCTGCTGGCGCAGATCGAGCATTGCGAACGCTGGATGCAGGCCCGTCCCACCGAGCCTGAGCTGGCGCTGACCCTGGGTTCCCTGTGTCTGAAGCAGAAGCTGTGGGGCAAAGCCCAGCGCTATCTGGAGCAAGCCCTGTCCGACGCCGACGGCCCGCAAATGGTGCGCGAAGCCCACCTCAAACTGGCCCAGCTGCATGAAGCCCTGCAGCAGCCCGAGGAAGCCGCCAACCACTACCGTCAGTGCGCCCTGGCCACCATCCTCTAAGCTGTATCCGAAAGCCCGCTGCCCAGCGGGCTTTTTATTTCTTGTCGCGGACAGGCCGCAGCTTGGATGTATGCAATAGCCGTAGTATTTCGACGGCCATTGCGGCTTGGCTTACACGGTAGATGAGGATATATGGCGTTCGGCTGACCACCAGTTCCCTGGTGCCGGGAATACGTCCCGCTTTGCCCATAGCTGGGTAAAGTGCCAGTAGATTGGCCTGCTGCTCGATTTCATTCAGTTGGCGCTGAGCTGCCGTGGCATTCAGCCGCGCGAGGCGGCGAATCGCTGAGTTCTTGGCCCGGCTTGCGAGCTCGGTCCAGATCAGGCGCATTATTTCTTGTGCTTTTTTTGCGCTTCAATCATCGCTTCCAGCTCGGCGCGCAGGATGGCGTTTTCTTGCAAAATCACTTCGTTCGGAATCCACTCGCAGTTGGGATCGTCGGCTTCGGCGATCGCAGCTTCGACCTGGGCGCGGAACCAGGCGTCGTATTCGGCTTCGCCCTCCGGGGGGAGGTCGAAGTCGTCAGGGGGGAGGGGCTGGTCGGGAATCATGGGAACACCTGTTTGCGTGAATTTCCATTGTACGCCGCTGCCGCGTGCCAGCCTTGCAGCGCTGCATTTGGCGCCCGATTCAAGCTGCTGCGCCGCACAAGCGGGCGGCACTTCGCTATAATGTCGCGGTTAGACAATTCAAAAGTATTAACGAGGAAAATCATGAGTTTGAATAAAGTGCCGTCCGGCCGCGACCTGCCGAACGATTTCAACGTCATCATCGAAATCCCGATGAATGCCGATCCGATCAAATATGAAGTTGACAAGGAATCCGGCGCCATCTTCGTGGACCGCTTCATGGGCACCGCGATGCATTATCCGTGCAACTACGGCTATGTGCCGAACACCCTGTCCAACGACGGCGATCCGGTCGACGTGCTGGTCATCACCCCGTTCCCGCTGATCCCAGGCGTGGTGGTGCGTTGCCGCGCCATCGGCGTGCTGAAAATGACCGACGAATCCGGTGAAGACGCTAAAGTGCTGGCCGTGCCAGTCGATAAAGTCCTGCCAATCTACAAACACTGGCAGAAACCGGAAGACCTGCAAGACCTGCGTCTGCAGCAGATCCAGCACTTCTTCGAGCACTACAAAGACCTGGAGCCAGGCAAGTGGGTGAAAGTGGACGGCTGGTTCGGTCCAGAAGAAGCCAAAGCCGAAATCCTGCACGGCGTTGAGCAGTACAAGAAAGAAAATCCGGAAGGCTAAGCGCTTTCGCGGCGATTCAGTCAAAGGCACCGCGAGGTGCCTTTTTTATATCTAGAGAGAAGCCAGATGGCCATTAAACTAAGCAAGGAAGTGGAAGAACGCCTGATTTCATCCCTGCAGCGCTACTGCGGCGAAAACATGGACGAGGAAATGGGCGGCCTGAAAGCGCGTATGCTGCTCGATTTCTGCCTGCGCGAAATCGGTCCGTCCGTCTACAACCAGGCGATCCAGGATGCGCAGGCTGCGATGCAGGACAAGATCGCCGAGATCGAGCATACCTGCTACGAAACCGAATTCCCCTATTGGCAGAAAAAGCGCTAAGACGGCCTATTTGAACGGATTGCGCTCGTTCAGCTCATCCAGATACGTGTCGATGCCGCCGCTTTCGCGCGCCAGGAAGCGCTCGATGGCATCGGCAAATGCCGGGTGGGCCAGCCAGTGCGCTGACCAGGTCTTTTGCGGCAGGAAGCCGCGTGCCATCTTATGCTCGCCCTGGGCGCCGCCTTCAAACACGGCGATGCCATTGGCAATGCAGAATTCCAGCGGCTGATAGTAGGCCGTCTCGAAATGCAGGCAGGGCACATGCTCCAGCGCGCCCCAGTAGCGGCCGTAGAGCGTGTCCGGCGTATGGATCGCCAGCGAGGCCGCGATCGGCCGGCCTGCGCGTTCGGCCAGCACCAGCAGGATATTCCGCGGCATGCCTTGGCCGATGCGCAGGAAGAAGTCCAGATTCAGATAGGGCGAGGAGCGGTGCTCCGCATAGGTGTTGGTGTAGCAGCGGTGGAAGAAGCGCCAGTCCGCCTCGCCGATCTCGGACCCGCGCAGCTGGCGCAGCGTCACGCCGGCCTCGCGCACCTTGCGCCGCTCGGCGCGGATATTCTTGCGCTTCTTATGTTCCAGCGTGACGAGGAAGGCCTCGAAATCGGGGTAGTCCTGGTTCAGCCAGTGGAACTGCACGCCGCTGCGCAGCATGAAGCCCGCATCTTCGAGCAGAGCGGTCTGCTCCTCGGGCGGGAACAGGATGTGGGTGGACGACATGCCCGCCGCCTGCTGTTGCTCCAGCAGAAAAGCCAGCAGCGCCTGGCGCGCTTGCGCATCGCGCGCCAGCAGGCGCGGGCCGCACACCGGCGTGAACGGAATCGCCGACAGCAGCTTGGGATAGTACTCGATGTCATTGCGGTGATAGGCATCAGCCCAGGCCCAGTCGAACACATACTCGCCGTAGGAGTGCGATTTCACGTAAAGCGGCATGGCCGCGGCCAGCGCATCGCCATCCCACAGCACGAGAAATTGCGGCTGCCAGCCCGTTTGCGCGCAAGCGCTGCCCGATTCATGCAGCGCGTGCAGAAAGGCATAAGAAAGAAAAGGATTTGGCGCCCGTCCCGGCTCCTGGGAGGCCAGCAGCGCATCCCACGCCGCCTCGCCCACCTCCGCCAGCGACGAAATCACCCCAGTGCGATAGTCCATCGCCGCATTGTACGCAAAACCCGACCATTTCGCCGCTGCACAGCCGAGTCCGTGTCCGATTGGGGTCTGACCCCAAGGTGGACACGGGCTCGGCTGTGGGTTTTGCTGCGGGTGCACAGAGGGGAGGGGGCAATGTTAAAATCGTTGACATTCTTGTTGGCTGGGTTTCGCATCGTATGTCGCACTCTTTTCATAATCTGTATTCCCATGATTTCGTTCGCTTGAGCGTGGCGGTGCCGCGCTGCCGTGTGGCCGATCCGCTGCACAATGCGGCCGAGACGATCGCACTGGCCGAGCAGGCGGCGGCGAAGGGGGCGGCACTGGTGGCGTTTCCGGAGCTGGGCCTGTCGGCCTATACCTGCGATGACCTGTTCCATCAGCGCGCGCTGCTCGACGGCTGCCTGACGGCGCTGGCGCAGATCGTGGAGGCGTCGCGCCGCATCGGCGCGGCCATGATCGTGGGCTTGCCGCTGCGCGTCGATCATCAGCTCTTCAATTGCGCGGCGGTGGTTGCCGGCGGCCGCATTCAGGGCGTGGTGCCGAAGAGCTATCTGCCCAATTACGGCGAATTCTACGAGGCGCGCCAGTTCAGCGCAGCCGACGAGGCCATCTCCAGCGAAATCGAACTGCTGGGCCAGAGCGTGCCTTTCGGCGCCAACCTGCTGTTCCAGGCCGAGAATCTGCCGCTGTTCAAATTCCATATCGAGATTTGCGAGGATGTGTGGGTGCCCATCCCCCCTTCGTCCTTCGCGGCGCTGGCGGGTGCTACCGTGCTGGTGAACCTGTCGGCTTCGAACGTCATTGTCGGCAAGGCCGATTACCGCCATCAGCTGGTAGGCCAGCAATCGGCGCGCTGCCTGGCGGCCTATCTGTATTCGTCGGCGGGACGCGGCGAATCGACCACCGACCTGGCCTGGGATGGCCAAGCCTTGATTTACGAAAACGGCGAGATGCTGGCCGAGGCCGAGCGCTTTCAGGACGAATCGCATCTGATCTTCGCCGACGTCGATCTGGAGCGCCTGTCGCGCGAGCGCATGCGCACCACGACGTTTGGGCAGTCCAGTCGCCGCCACAAGGATGAGGTGGCACGCTTCCGCACCGTGCGTTTCGAGCTGGAGCTGCCGACCCACCGCGTGCTGCCGCTGGAACGCAATGTGGCACGCTTTCCCTATGTGCCGTCCAACCCGCAGCTGCGCGACAAGCGCTGCAACGAGGTGTACAACATCCAGGTGCAGGCCCTGGTGCAGCGCCTGTCCTCGAGCGGCATCAAGAAGGTGGTGATCGGTGTGTCGGGCGGACTGGATTCGACCCATGCGCTGCTGGTCTGCGCCAAGGCCATGGACCGTTTGAAGCTGCCGCGCACGAATATCCTGGCCGTGACCATGCCAGGCTTTGCCACCAGCAGCCGCACTTTGCTGCAGGCGCGCGCGCTGATGGATTTTGTCGGCTGCAGCGCTTCCGAGATCGATATCCGCCCAAGCTGCATCCAGATGCTCAAGGATATCGGCCATCCCTATTCGGAAGGCAAGGAAGAATACGACATCACCTTCGAGAACGTGCAGGCGGGCGAACGCACCAACCACCTGTTCCGCCTGGCGAACCACCATAACGGCATCGTGATCGGCACCGGCGATTTGAGCGAGCTGGCGCTGGGCTGGTGCACCTACGGCGTGGGCGACCATATGTCGCACTACAACGTCAACGCCAGCGTGCCAAAGACCCTGATTACCCACTTGGTGCGCTGGGTGGCGGAAAGCCGCCAGTTCGGCGAAACCGATTCGGCGGTGCTGCTGGCGGTGGTGAATACCGAGATCAGCCCCGAGCTGGTTCCCGGCAAAAGCGGGGACGAGGCGCCGGCCCAGATCACGCAAAACGTGATCGGTCCTTACGAACTGCAGGACTTCAACCTGTACTACACCTTGCGCTTCGGCTTCGCGCCTTCCAAGGTGGCCTTCCTTTCGTACCATGCTTGGCAGGACCGCAACGCGGGCCAGTGGCCGGACGAGAACCACGTGGCGCGCAACCAGTACGAGTTGAAGGACATCAAACACAATCTCGGCATCTTCCTGCGCCGCTTCTTCCAGACCAGCCAGTTCAAGCGCACCTGCGTGCCGAACGCGCCCAAGGTCGGTTCGGGCGGTTCGCTGTCGCCGCGCGGCGACTGGCGCGCGCCGAGCGATTCCGAGGCCACGGTCTGGCTGGAAAACCTGAAGACCGTGCCCGATGCCTGAACCGATTTAACCATAAGGAGAATCAGATGAAACAGATTACCGCAGTGATCAAGCCCTTCAAGCTGGACGAGGTACGCGAGGCGCTGGCCGAGGTGAATGTGACCGGCCTGACCGTGACCGAGGTGAAGGGCTTCGGCCGCCAGAAAGGCCACACCGAGCTGTATCGGGGCGCGGAATACGTGGTCGATTTCCTGCCCAAGGTGAAGGTGGAGGTGGTGGTGGACGACAGTGTGGCCGAACAGGTGGTGGACGCCATCATCAAGGCGGCGCGCACCGGCAAGATCGGCGACGGCAAGATCTTCGTGCAGAATGTGGAGCAGGTGATCCGCATCCGTACCGGCGAAACCGGCGCGGACGCGGTGTAAGCAGTCAAAACGGGGAAGGGCGGCGCCCGGCGCTTACGGGCGGCCCACCCGCATATCGAATTTCCAGGTCAAGAGGCGCAGCAGGGTGATCACCGTGGCGCTCAGCCACAGCGCAAAATCGTCGGACACATTGGTCCGCTGCAGCAGGATGTAGAGCCAGCAGCCGATGAAGGCGCAGATCGCATACGGCTTCCCGTCGCGGAACACCATCGGCACCTCGTTGCAGACGATATCGCGCAGCACGCCGCCGAAAATCCCCGTAATCACACCCATCATCGAGGCGATGAACAGCGGCATATTCGCCGTCAGCGCCAGCGACACGCCGGCCACGGCGAACAGGCCCAGGCCCACGGCGTCGGCGATCACGATCAGGCGTTCCGACACGATCTGGCGCAGGGTGCGGATCAGGGGATTGGCGATCAGGGCCAGGATGAAGATCAGGATCGCATATTCCTGGTGCTGGACCCAGAACAGCGGGCGGCGGTCGAGCAGGATATCGCGCAGCGTGCCGCCGCCGAAAGCGGCGATGAAGGCCACGGTGAACACGCCGACGACGTCCATGCGCTTGCGGCGCGCTTCAATGAAGCCCGAAAATGCGCCGACCAGAATCGCGATGATCTCAATGACCGTGATCAGGGAAACGTGCGGCATGTGCTTCATGTATGTGGTTCTTGTTGGAAAGTTACAGATGACCACAGGTTAACATGAGGCCCGCCCTTGCGAGAAGGGCTAAACCGGCCCGTGCGGCCGGTTTTCAATAATTGTTGCTGAAAATCAGCGTTGCGGCTGCAGGGCGGCGCGCAGCAGCACGATCAGGGCGCCTTCGCCGCCTTCGTCCGAGCGCGCCTGGCAGAAGGCGATCACGCCATCGGTCTGCACCAGCCAGCTGTGCACCATGGACTTGAGTACCGGCTCCTGGCGCCGCGACCCCAGGCCGCGGCCATGGATCACGCACACGCAGCGCTGGTTGCGCATCACGGCTTTGCGCAGGAAGTCGCCCAGCGCGTCGCGCGCACCGTCGCGGTTGAGGCCATGCAGATCGAGTTCGGCCTGCACCGGCCAGTGGCCCTTGCGCATCTTCTTCACCACGTCGGGACCGACGCCGGGAGCGGCGTAGTTCAGCGACGGGTCTTCTTCCATATAGTGGTCGACTTCAAACAGGTCGGACAGCGACTCGCGCAGCACGGCCTGGTCGTCTTCCGCCTGTTCCTTGGCCGTCAGCGGCTTGCGCGGGCCGGCGGCAACCGGCATGGCGGGCGCTGAAGGCGGCTTGGGCACATAGCGGTCGGATGGCGCCATGCGCTTCACGCCCGCCAGATTGGCCTGGAACAGATTGGCCTCCTGCGCCTGCACCTTTTCGCGTTTGACGCGTTCGGCCTCGGCGGCCTTGCGCTCCTCGCCCTGTTCCCTGAGCTGCTTGCCCAGGGATTTCAGGTCGGCGAAATCCTTCAGTCCCGCCATGGCGCTTACTCCTGGGCTTCCAGGAAGCGCTGGGCGTCCAGCGCGGCCATGCAGCCGGTGCCGGCGCTGGTGATGGCCTGGCGGTACACGTGGTCCTGCACGTCGCCGGCGGCGAACACGCCCGGCGCGGTGGTGGCGGTGGCCATGCCTTCGGTGCCGGTTTTGGTCTTGATATAGCCGTTGTGCATTTCCAGCTGGCCTTCGAAGATGCCGGTGTTCGGTTTGTGGCCGATGGCCACGAACAGGCCGTGCACCTTGATGTCGCTCAGTTCACCGTCGTTGGACTTGATGGTCAGGCCGGTCACGCCGCTGTCGTCGCCTTTGACTTCGTGCAGATTGCTGTTCAGTTTCAACTCGATCTTGCCTTCGGCGACCTTGGCCATCAGACGGTCGATCAGGATCGCTTCGGCGCGGAATTTGTCGCGGCGGTGGATCAGGGTGACCTTGGTGGCGATGTTCGACAGGTACAGCGCCTCTTCCACAGCGGTATTGCCGCCGCCGACCACGGCCACTTCCTGGCCACGGTAGAAGAAGCCGTCGCAGGTGGCGCAGGCCGACACGCCCTTGCCCATGAAGGCTTGCTCGGACGGCAGGCCCAGATACTGGGCCGAGGCGCCGGTGGCGATGATCAGGGTGTCGCAGGTGTATTCATTGCTGTCGCCGATCAGACGGATCGGTTTTTCGCTCAGCTTGGCCGTGTGAATATGGTCGAACACGATTTCGGTCTTGAAGCGCTCGGCGTGCTGCAGGAAGCGCTGCATCAGGTCCGGGCCTTGCACGCCCATCGGGTCAGCCGGCCAGTTTTCCACATCGGTGGTGGTCATCAGCTGGCCGCCTTGTTCCACACCGGTGACAAGCATCGGGTTCAGATTGGCACGCGCGGCATAGATGGCAGCGCTGTAACCGGCAGGACCGGAGCCAAGAATCAATACGCGGGCGTGTTTGGTAGTGGTCATGGGAATATTCTTTGCAAGTTGGGGTGAAACTTTAGTTTGGGGCATTGCACTGAAGCACAAGTTATTCAGGCAAGCAAAGCAGGATTATAAGCCCAAGCGCTATTTCCGATGAATTGAAAGGCCAGTTTGACTCTCAATCGCTTAGAATAAGCGCAATCATGTTATTCCCCGTACGCAACATCCACCTGTAGCAATGAGCAAAACGAGCCAACAGACAACGAATAGTTACACGCGCAGCACGACTGAGCGCCAGCCACTGCCGAGCCGCATGGTGCGCCTGCTGTCGGAGGCGCGCTGGTTCGCGCTGGCCGCCGTTTGCCTGTATTTTGTACTGATCCTGCTCAGCTATAACAAGCTCGATCCGGGCTGGTCGCACGCCAGCGAAGTGCCCAAGGTGCGCAATCTGGGCGGCCATTTCGGCGCCTGGTTGTCCGACCTGCTGCTCTTCATTTTCGGCTTTTCGGCCTGGTGGTGGTGCGTGATCCTGATCCGCTTCGTCTGGCGCGGCTACCGCCGTCTGACTCACCGCTTCGTGCTGGAGAAGGAAGAGGAGCCGGTACACCGCGAAGTCTGGCTGATCGGCGTGATCGGCTTTTTCCTCATGCTGGTCGGCAGCATGGGCCTGGAATACCTGCGCATGTACACCCTGCATGTGCAGCTGCCGCGTGCCCCGGGCGGGGTGCTGGGCCAGCTGATCGGCCATTCGGCCCATGTGGGCCTGGGCTTTACCGGCGCCACCCTGATGCTGCTGCTGCTGTTTGGCCTGGGCTTCAGCTTGTATTTCCATGTGTCGTGGATGGCCGTGGCCGAGCGTATCGGCGAGCTGGTGGAGCATGCCTTCGACTGGTTCCGCATGCGCATGGAAGACCGCCAGGACCGCCGCCAGGGCGAAGTGGCCACCGTCAAGCGCGAGGAAGTGGTGGTGCAGGAGCGCGCCAAGCATGTGGAGAAGCACCCGGTTGCCGCGCCCACCATCAAGGTCGAGCCGCAAGTGGTGGAAGTGCCGAAGTCCGAGCGCGTGCAGAAAGAGAAGCAGGCCAGCCTGTTCCAGGATCTGGAAAACACCGATCTGCCGCCGCTCTCGCTGCTGGACGAGGCGCCGCCGGCCCAGGAAACCGTGTCGGTGGAAACGCTGGAATTCACCAGCCGCCTGATCGAGAAGAAGCTGTCCGACTTTGGCGTGGAAGCCAAGGTGGTGGCGGCTTACCCCGGCCCGGTGGTGACGCGCTACGAAATCGAACCGGCCACCGGCGTCAAAGGTTCGCAGATCGTCAACCTGGCGCGCGACCTGGCGCGTTCGTTGTCGCTGACGTCGATCCGCGTGGTGGAAACCATCCCCGGCAAAAACTATATGGCGCTGGAGCTGCCGAACTCGAAGCGCCAGATCGTGCGCCTGACCGAGATCCTCGGCTCCAAGGTGTATAACGACAATCCCTCGTCGCTGACCGTGGCCCTGGGCAAGGACATCGCCGGCAAACCGGTGGTGGCCGACCTGGCCAAGATGCCGCACTTGCTGGTGGCCGGTACGACCGGTTCCGGCAAGTCGGTGGGCATCAACGCCACCATCCTGTCGCTGCTGTACAAGGCCGATCCGGCCGATGTGCGCATGATCCTGATCGACCCGAAAATGCTGGAGATGTCGGTCTACGAAGGCATTCCGCACTTGCTGGCGCCGGTCGTCACCGATATGCGCCAGGCCGGCCACGCGCTGAACTGGGCGGTGAACGAGATGGAGCGCCGCTACAAGCTGATGTCCAAGCTGGGCGTGCGTAACCTGGCCGGCTACAACGCCAAGATCGCCGAAGCAGCCAAGAAGGAAGAACATATCCCGAATCCGTTCAGCCTGACGCCGGATTCGCCCGAGCCGCTGGAGAAGCTGCCCACCATCGTCATCATCATCGACGAGCTGGCCGACCTGATGATGGTGGTCGGTAAAAAGGTGGAAGAGCTGATCGCGCGTATCGCGCAAAAAGCCCGCGCGGCCGGCCTGCACTTGATTCTGGCGACGCAGCGCCCATCTGTAGACGTGATCACAGGCTTGATCAAGGCGAATATCCCGACCCGTATCGCCTTCCAGGTCTCGTCCAAGATCGACTCGCGCACCATTCTCGACCAGATGGGCGCGGAAACCCTGCTGGGCATGGGCGATATGCTGTATATGCCGCCCGGCACCGGCCTGCCGGTGCGCGTGCACGGCGCCTTCGTCTCGGACGATGAGGTGCACCGCGTGGTCAAGCACTTGAAAGCCCAGGGTGAGCCCAACTATATCGAGGGCATCCTGGAAGGCGGCACGCTGGATGGCGAAGGCGGCGGCGATGCCGCTGGTGGCGGTGGCGGCGAGGGCGGCGGCGAAGCCGACCCGATGTACGATCAGGCCGTGCAGGTGGTGCTCAAGCACCGCCGCGCTTCGATCTCGCTGGTGCAGCGCCATCTGCGCATCGGCTACAACCGCGCGGCGCGCCTGCTGGAGCAAATGGAAAACAGCGGCGTGGTCTCGGCCATGCAGTCGAACGGCAACCGCGACATCCTCGCCCCGTCCGACAGCGCAGAATAAGGAATCGACGACGTATGAAGCAATTCAAACTCAAGGCCGCGCTGGCGGCAGGCGGCTTGCTGCTGGCAAGCCTGTCGGGCGTGGCCGGCGCCACGGCGCTGGAACAGTTCAAGACCTTTGTGGCCGGCACCAAGTCGGCCAAGGGCGAGTTCACGCAAAAACTGGTGAAGAACGCCGAGAGCGGCGGCAAGGTGTCGCAGCCTTCCACCGGCACCTTCGTGTTCGCCCGTCCCGGCAAATTCATCTGGAATTATCAAAAGCCTTACGAGCAGCTGCTGCAGGCCGATGGCGAACAGTTGTATATCTACGACAAAGACTTGAACCAGGTCACGGTGAAAAAGCTGGGCGATGCGCTTGGCTCCTCGCCCGCCGCCATCCTGTTCGGCAGCAATGAGCTGGACAAGAATTTCACCCTGAGCGAGGCGGGCACGCGCGATGGCCTGGAGTGGCTGAAGGCCATCCCGAAGACCAAGGACACCAGCTTCGAGCAGATCCTGATCGGCCTGCGCAGCGGCACGCCGGAAGCGATGGAGCTGAAGGATAACTTCGGCCAGACCTCGCTGCTGTCCTTCCGCAAGTTCGAGAAGAATCCGGCCTTGAATGCTGGCGCTTTTAAATTTGTCATGCCCAAGGGCGCCGACGTCCTGAATAATTAAGTTTCCCGGCAGCGCAACGTGGAGCGTTGCGGCGCCTCCACCGACAAAGATTATGGCCGACCTTTTCTCAACCGAACCGCGCCAGCCCCTGGCCGAAGCGCTGCGTCCGAAAACCCTGGACGAGGTGATCGGCCAGACCCATTTGCTGGGCGAGGGCAAGCCGCTGCGCCTGGCCTTCCAGGCCGGCAAACCGCACTCGATGATCCTGTGGGGGCCGCCCGGCGTCGGCAAGACCACGCTGGCGCGGCTGACGGCGCACGCCTTCGATGCGTCCTTCATCGCGCTGTCGGCGGTGTTCGCGGGCGTCAAGGATATCCGCGCCGCCATGGACCAGGCGCAGCAGAACCTGGACCAGTACCGCAAGCACACCATCCTCTTCGTTGACGAGATCCACCGCTTCAACAAGGCGCAGCAGGATGCCTTGCTGCCTTTCGTGGAATCGGGCCTGGTGACGTTCATCGGTGCCACCACCGAGAATCCCAGTTTCGAAGTCAATTCGGCGCTGCTGTCGCGTGCCCAGGTGTATGTGCTGAAATCGCTGAGCGACGAGGAAATGCGCCAGCTGCTGGCCAAGGCGCAGCAAGTCTCGCTGCCGGATCTGCAGTTCGAGGAGGTGGCGGTGGATACCCTGGTCGGCTTTGCCGACGGCGATGCGCGCCGCTTCCTGAATCTGCTGGAGCAGGCCGATACGGCCGCCAAGTCGGCCGGCGTGGAAAAGATCGATGCCAGTTTCGTCGAAAACGCCATGACCTTGAATGCGCGCCGCTTCGACAAGGGCGGCGACAATTTCTACGACCAGATCTCGGCCCTGCATAAATCCGTGCGCGGTTCCAATCCCGACGCCGCCCTGTACTGGTTCTGCCGCATGATCGACGGCGGCGCCGATCCGCGCTACCTGGCGCGCCGCATCGTGCGCATGGCCTGGGAAGACATCGGCCTGGCCGACCCGCGCGCCCTGACCATGGCCAACGATGCCGCTGCCACCTATGAGCGTCTGGGTTCGCCGGAAGGCGAGCTGGCGCTGGGCCAGGCCGTGATCTACCTGGCCGTCGCCGCCAAGAGCAACGCGGGCTACAACGCCTTCAACGCCGCCATGGCGTTCGTCAAGCGCGACAAGTCGCGCGAGGTGCCGGTCCACCTGCGCAACGCGCCGACCAAGTTGATGAAAGAGCTGGGCCACGGCCACGACTACCGCTACGCCCACGACGAGCCGAACGCCTATGCGGCCGGCGAAACCTACTTCCCCGACGATATGCGCGAGCCGGGCTGGTATCAGCCGGTGCCGCGCGGCCTGGAAAGCAAGATCGCCGACAAGCTGGCCTTCCTGCGTTCGCTCGATGCGGATGCGGGCAAGAAGTAAGGCCGGCTGTCCAAGTGTCCAGTTCTGAACAGCCTTCGCAAGCGCCGCTGTCCGGAACTGCACACTGCCTGCGCAGCGTACACGAAAAACGCCGCATTCAAGCGCCTTCCTGCGCTGGCACATCCTTTGCTCTAACAGGGTTTTCACCCTTAAATAGAACGGAGGAGAGATGAGGTTCAGAGATTTTCGCATTGGCCTGCGCATCCTGATGCAAGACCCGGCTTTTTCCCTGGTGGCGATCCTGGGCCTGGGCGTGGGCCTGGCCGCATGCCTGCTGCTGCTTGGTTTTGCGCGCTATTCCTGGCAATACAATGCGCATGTGCCGGATGCCGACCATGTTTATCTGATCAAGCAGCGCCAGAATATGGGCGACTATGCCGACTGGACCGACCAGGCGCCCACCCTGCTGCGCGGCGCGGCGGAAAGAACGCCGGGCGTGGCTGCCGCCAGCGGCTTTGTCAATTGGCTGCCGCTCACCGTGCAGGCCGACACCCAGCTGCGCAAGCTGAAAAGCCTGACCGTGCTGCCCGGCTTTGCCGAGATGATGGGACTGCGGGCGCTGAAAGGCGATCTGAATGCGGCGCTGACGCAGCCGGACAGCTTCGCCATCACCGAAAAGACCGCGCTACGCCTGTTCGGCACCGCCGATGTGCTGGGACGCACGGTGCGCGCCAGCAGCGTGCAGGAACAGCCGGCCAGCCTGCGCATCGCAGCGGTGCTGCGCGATCCCCCCGCGAATACCACCATTCCCTATGAAGCCTTGAATGGCATTGCCTCATCCCTGGTGCCGGCGGAAGCAAGGAGCGAAGCGCTGATTGGCGCGAACGGCTGGTGGGGCTATCTGCTGGTGCGCCTGAAGCCGGGTGCTTCGCCCGAAGCGGTTGGCGAGAGTCTGCAGCAGGCGATCGACCGCGCGCCGGCGGCGCAGGGCATACCGCCCGATGTGCGCGCGCGCCTGGGCAAGCGCAAGGCCATGGACATCATGCTGTCGCCCTTGCGCGAAGCTTATTTCGACACGCAGCTGGCGCCGAACCGTTTTTCGTATGAAGTGGACCGGGGCAGCCGGGTCGTGCTGGTCGGGCTGCTGATCGTGGCTGGCCTGATCCTGCTGCTGGCGGGGATCAATTATGTGAACCTGGCGACCATCCGCGTGATACGGCGCCAGCGCGAGATCAGCATGCGCAAGGTGCTGGGTGCGGGTGCGCCGCGGCTGGCAGGGCAATTCGTGGCCGAATCGCTGCTGCTTGCGCTGCTGGCGACGGCACTCGGGCTGCTGCTGGCCTGGCTGGCATTGCCGCTGTTCGGGGAACTGACGAAGCGCGACCTGAGCGGCGTGCTGACGGCGCCGAATATCGGCGCGGCGGCTTTGATTGGCATGCTTCTTGGTCTGCTGACCGCGATTTATCCGGCATGGATCGCCTTTCGCGTGCGACCCTCGCAAGCACTGGCTGGACGCGCCGACACCGAAGCATTGGGCAGCCGGCGCCTGCGCCAGATTCTGACCGTGCTGCAGATCGGCGTTGCGATGGGGCTGGCCAGCTTTACCTTGGCGGTGGCATGGCAGACCCGTTTCGCCATGGAGGCCTCGCCCGGCTTCGACCCGGCGCCGCTGCTGATTGTCGATTTGCCGGAAGCGCATGCGGTCAGGCGCAGCGAACAGGCGCGCAGCTTTATCGAAGCGCTCAAACGCACACCCGGCGTCGTGGGCGTTGCGGTCAGCACCGATGCCATGGGCCGTTCGAAAAACCGCTGGAGCACGGAGATGCGGCGCGAAGGCGGAAAGGGCATGCCGGTCGATGTCAAATCGGTCAGCGCCAACTTCTTCGAGCAGTACGGCATCCGTCCTGTTGCCGGCCGCCTGTTCGAGGCCGGGAAGGATAAGGAAAACGATAGCGTCCCCGTGGTGATCAACGCACTGGCGGCGCGCCAGTTCGGTTTCGCCACGCCCGCAGAGGCGCTGGGCCAGACCTTGCTGTTCCGCGGCGAAGGGGAAGGGCAGAAGGACGGTATGGTGAGCAAGCGCGTGGTCGGCATTGCGCCGGAAATCCACTTTTATTCGCTGCGCGAACCGTCCTATCCCGCCGCCTATGAGCTGTGGACCGATGGCACTACGCTGAGCATCCGTTCCGCGCTGCCGCTGCCGCAGATCGAGCGCGTGGTGCGGCGGTTATGGCCAGCCTATTTCCCCAACTCGGTGCTGGAAATGCGCCCGGCCAAGGATATCTATGCCGCCAACTACGACACCGATGCCAGGGTGGCGCGCATGCTCACCTTCGCCACTACGATCGCCTTCCTGATCGCAGGCATTGGCGCTTACGTGCTGGCCGCCGACGCGGTGGAGCGCCGCACGCGCGAAATCGCCCTGCGCAAGCTGTTCGGCGCCCAGCGCGCGCATATCGGCCGGCTTGTGGCCCGTGAGCTGGGCGTAATGGTCCTGCTGCCGGCTCTCATCAGCCTGCCGCTGGCGGCCTTCGTCATCGCCAAATTCCTTGCCTCCTTCGCCGAGCAGGCGCCGATTGCCTACTGGGCGCCCGTCTTTGCCCTGGCGATTGGCCTGGTCATGGCCGCGCTGGCCGGTGCCCGCCAAGCCTGGGCGGCGATGGGGCTGAACCCTGCCGCGGCATTGCGTGTTTGAGTAGTTTGAGGCAATGCCACGCCTTCCGCCTTCGGCGCGGCGTGGCAATTAATCGCTGAATTTTCTCGTGATACGATATGCTTCACATACACACAAAGACAGATTGCGAGGGGCATATGCAAGTCGCAAAATGGGGCAATAGCTTGGCAGTTCGCTTGCCGGCATCCGTGGTTGAAGCGCTTGGTCTGAAGCCGGGAGACCACATCGATATCCATGTGATTGGCAAGCGTTCGCTTACAGCCAGTAAGGACCGCAATGCGGGCGAACCGCTGGCTCAGCTAAGGAAGTTCCGCGGCAAATTGCCAGTGGATTTCAAGTTCGATCGCCAAGCCATCCATGAGCGCCGCTGAGCCGTTTTTTGATACCAATATTCTGCTCTACCTGCTATAGGCAGAGGCCACGAAGGCGGATCGCGCTGAGGAGTTGCTGTCCGTAGGGGGCATCATCAGCGTTCAAGTCCTGAATGAATTCGCCTCGGTCGCCGCGCGCAAACTCGGCATGTCCTGGGCTGAAATCCGCGAAGTATTGGCGCAGGTGCGCATGGTTTGCACGGTTAAAGCCGTGACGATTCAAACGCATGACAAGGCGATGCAGCTTGCGGAGCGTCACGGCCTGTCCTTCTATGATTCCCTGGTTGTTTCTGCTGCCTTGCTCTCAGGTTGCGCAAGCCTGTATTCGGAGGATATGCAGAATGGTTTGCTGGTTGAAGGGCAGCTTACCATCCGAAACCCGTTCAAATCCCCCTGATGCTGCAGCATCGTTGCCGCAGTGCGAACAAATTGTATACAAAAATCGTTGACAATCATTTCTGCCAGCGGCATCATGGGCTGCATTGAAGGCTGTCATTTTTAACAAGCCTTGATCCAACGTCGCCGGCAGAAGCGGCGCTGCTGCACCTCACTGGAGAGATGCCCCATGCGTGTCAAGCTAGCCACCGCCGTGCCTGCACCGCCGCAACCGCGAACCGTCCCGTACCCCGGTGGCGAGTCCATGCGCCTGTCCCATTCTTTCCGCTTTGTTTTCCGTCCGCCGCATGCCACCGGCCGGGCCTACAGCATCCGAAAAATACCGATGGAGACAACACATGAACAAGCTGCTCTACCAGGTGGACGATCATCCGCCCTTGATTATGACCGTCCTGCTGGCCCTGCAGCATATGCTGGCCGCGCTGGGCGGGATCATCGCCGTGCCCCTGGTCGTGGGGGCGGTGCTTAAACTGCCGTCCGACCAGATGGTGGCGCTGGTGAATGCCGCGCTGCTCGGCTCCGGCGTCGTCACTTTCATCCAGTGCAAGGGCGTGGGGCCGGTCGGCATCCGCCTGCCTTGCGTGATGGGGACCAGCTTCGCCTTTGTCGGCGCGGCCATTTCGGTGGGACTGGAGCATGGCGTGCCGGGCATTCTCGGCTCCTCGCTGGCGGCGTCGCTGGTGATGATCGTCGGCAGTTTCTTCATGCCGCAGATCCGCAAGCTGTTCCCGCATTCCGTGACCGCCGTGGTGGTGACGATGATCGGCCTGTCCCTGGTGCCGGTGGCGATCGATTGGGCGGCGGGCGGCAAGGCGCCGGGCGCGAACTATGGCGCGCCGATGAATCTGGGCATTGCCGTCTTCGTGCTGGTGGCCGTGATCGCGCTGGTGCAGTACGGGAAGGGCATCTTCTCGGCTGCCGCTGTGGTGCTGGGCATGTTCATCGGCTATCTGGTGTGCCTGGGTCTGGGCATGGTGGATTTCTCCTCCGTGCACAAGGCCGAGATTTTCGCGCTGCCCCAGCCGCTGCACTATGGGCTGACCTTCCCGCTCAGCGGCATCGTGGCGATGGCGATTGCCTATCTGGTGACGATGGTGGAAACCACCGGCACCTTCATGGCCCTGGGCGGCGCCACGCAGACCAGGATGCGCGGCAAGCTGCTGGCGCGCGGCGTGCTGTGCGACGGCCTGGGTTCGGCCTTTGCCGCCGTGCTGTCCAGCCCTCCGGTATCGACCTTCGCGCAGAACGTGGGCGTGGTCTCGCTGACCGGCGTGGCGAGCCGCCATGTGGTGGCGCTGACGGGCGTGCTGCTGGCGCTGGCCGGCCTGTTCCCGGTGCTGGGCGCGGTGGTGGTGACGATTCCGCAGCCGGTGCTGGGCGGCGCGGGCCTGATGATGTTCGCCATGATCATCGCGGCCGGCATGCAGATGCTGAGCAAGGTGGAACAGAACAAACGCACCGGCATCATCATCGCCGTCTCGGTCGGCTGCGGCCTGGCCGTGACGGTGCGGCCGGAGCTGCTGTCCAAGCTGCCCGCCTTCGTGCATGAGATCTTCGGCTCCGGCATCACCGTGGGCGCGCTGATGGCTGTCTTCCTCAACCTGGTGCTGCCCGAGCGTCCGGTGGAAGCGGGCGACGAGGACGATGAGCTGGTGCCGCAAGCCATGCTGACCAAGGAACTGGAGGTGGCGTAAATCCGCCAGCCGCAGTAGTATCGCATCCCCGCGCCGGCCAGCGATGGCTGGCGCTTTCCATGCTGTTTCCGCAATGCCCGGCATTGTTTCCGCAGCGTTTTATCATTTCAGACCAATGACTAAAACCCTACTGATCAAGAATGCGCGCGTTGTCGTCACCATGGACGAGCAGCGCCGCGAAATCGCCGATGGCGGCGTTTTCATCCGCGATAATGTGATTGCCCAGGTCGGACCGATGGCCGAATTGCCGCAAGCGGCCGACGAGATCATCGACGCCTCGCGCCATGTGGTGCTGCCAGGGCTGGTGAACACCCACCACCATATGTACCAGAGCCTGACGCGGGTGATCCCGGCCGCGCAGAACGGGGAACTGTTCAACTGGCTGACCAATCTGTATCCGATCTGGTCGAACTTGACGGCCGAGATGGTGCATGCCTCGGCATTGACGGCGATGTCGGAACTGATCCTGAGCGGCTGCACCACCAGCAGCGACCACCTCTATATCTACCCCAATGATTGCCGGCTGGAAGACAGCATCGAGGCTGCGCGCGAAATCGGCATGCGCTTCCACGCGGCGCGCGGCTCCATGAGCGTGGGCCAGTCGAAAGGCGGGCTGCCGCCGGACAGCGTGGTGGAAGAGGAGGGGGCCATCCTGCGCGATACGCAGCGCCTGATCGAGACTTACCACGACGCCGAACGCTATGCCATGCAGCGCATCGTGGTGGCGCCATGCTCGCCGTTCTCCGTTTCGCGCGATCTGATGAAGGAGGCGGCGGCGCTGGCGCGCAGCCATGGCGTGTCGCTGCACACCCACCTGGCGGAAAACGTCAACGACATCGCCTATAGCCGCGAGAAATTCAATATGACGCCCGCCCAGTATGCCGAGGATTGCGGCTGGGTGGGACACGATGTCTGGCACGCGCACTGCGTGCAGCTGGACGACCACGGCATCCAGCTCTTTGGCCGCACGGGCACCGGCGTGGCGCACTGTCCCTGCTCGAATATGCGGCTGGCCTCCGGCATTGCGCCGATCGGCAAGATGCGGGCGCATGGCGTGCCGGTGGGCCTGGGCGTGGATGGCTGCGCCTCCAACGACGCGGGCCATATGCTGGGCGAGGCGCGCCAGGCCATGCTGCTGCAGCGTGTCGGCTTCGGGCCGGACGCGATGACGGCGCGCGAGGCGCTGGAACTGGCCACGCTGGGCGGCGCCAAGGTGCTGAACCGCGACGATATCGGCGCGCTGAAGCCGGGCATGGCGGCCGACATCGTGCTGTTCCAGCTCGACCAGATCGGCTTTGCCGGCGCCTTGCACGACCCGGTGGCGGCGCTGGTGTTCTGCACGCCCTCGCAGGTTTCGCACAGCATCATCAACGGCAAGGTGGTGGTGCGCGACGGACAATTGCAGACGGTGGATCTGCCGCTGGTGATCGAACGCCACAACCGTCTGGCGCGGCAGCTGGCACTGGCGGCGGGCAGCCGTCCGCTATGACTTACTTCAGCAGGGCCGTGACCAGGTCCTTGGTCGCACTGCTGTTCGGCGCAAACACCAGGGCTGCCTCCACATGATGCAGGTGGGCCAGCATCACGCTGGCCGCCTTGTCGGCATCGCCGGAACGCGCCGCCAGCAGGAAGTCCGCGTGTTCCTTGGATGAACAGGCCGCATCGCGCTCGGACTGGTACAGCATGGTGATGAGGGAGCTGCGCGCCACCAGTTCGCTGAGGATTTCCAGCAGCACCTGGTTGCCCACCACCTCGGCCAGCAGCACATGGAAGTCGCCCAGCAGCTGGGCGCGGATCTTGGAATTGTCGCCATGGAGCGATTCGCGCTCGGCCTGCAGATGCTTCTCCAGCAGCTTGTAATCGGCCGGCCGCGCCTTCGCCACGAACTCGCGCGCCAGCGCCGCTTCGATGATGCGGCGCGCCGCGAAGATTTCGCGCGACTCTTTCTCGCTGGGCTGGCTGACGAAAGCGCCCTTGTCCGGCACCATATCGATCAGCTTGTCCTTCGACAGGATCAGCAGCGCCGCGCGGATCTTGGTGCGGCTGACCGCATACAAGCGCGACAGCGCCTCCTCGCGCAGCTTGGTCCCCGGTGGCAGCTTGCGCGCCGCGATGGCCTCGGCGATATGGTTGGCGATCTCGTAGGAACTCGCCCCGGAGTTTTGCTTTTCTTCGGCTTCTGCGCTACGCGTATTCATTGCTCAATGATACCGTGGCAACCATATATTTGCCATGCCGCCAATCCTATATTCGCGCCGGCCGGCGCGTGGCTGTTCTGCGTGCCGGCGCTGGACAGCGGTGTGGGGGAGAGGATAAGCTGCTGACAACTTTGTAAGGGGACGGGTGACAGGATGGAGCAGCGCTTAACGGTGGATGGGATCGAGGTGGTGGTGGAGGGCGAGGGCGCGGAGACTATCGTGATGATCCATGGCTGGCCCGATACGCTCAAGCTGTGGGACGGCCAGGTCGCCGCGCTGAAAGCGCATTACCGCTGCGCGCGTTTCACGCTACCGGGCTACGATCTAAGCCAGCCCACGCGTTCCTGGTCGCTGGACGAGCTGATGGCCATCTTCCTCAATATCGTGCGCCAGGTCAGTCCCGACCGCAAGGTGATCCTGATGCTGCATGACTGGGGCTGCGTGTTCGGTTATCAGTTCTATATGCGCCATCCGCAGCTGGTGTCGCGCATTGTCGGCGTGGAGATCGGCGACGCCGGTTCGCGCGCGCACACCGCCACATTGGGCTGGCGCGCCAAGCTGGGCATCCTATTCTACCAATTGTGGCTGGCCGCCGCCTGGAAAATCGGCGGCTCCACCGGCGACGATATGACGCGCAATATGGCGCGCAAGATGAAGGTGCCGGCCGACCCAGCCCACATCGGCGCGGCGATGAACTATCCCTACCATGCGGTTTGGACCGGCGGCTACCGCGATTCCGTGCCGTTCAAGCCCACGGTTCCGCTGCTGTTCGCCTACGGCACGCGCAAACCCTTCATGTTCCACTCCGCCACGTGGGCGGATGCGCTGAACGGCAAGCCGCACAGCAAGGCGCTGGCCTTCGATACCGGCCATTGGGTCATGCTCGGCAAGCGCGAGGAGTTCAATGCGGCCGTGCTGAAGTGGCTGGCGGAGAGCGCCGCCGCCGATTGAGGTGGCACGCCGTAGCGCTTAAGCCGCCGGTTGCAGGCTTTGGCGCAGCCGGTCCATGGCTTCGCCCATGCGCGCTTGGCCGTAGCGGGCCGCGTGCTGCAGCCAGCTGGCGCTGTCGGGCGCGCTGATGCGCACGTGGCATTCGACGATGGCTTCGACCAGCGTCAGGCCATCGTTCGGCACCAGGAAGCTCTGGCCGGGGCGCAGCAGGAAATCGGTGTGCTGGCCATAAGCCGTGATCCACGCCACGCCGGACAGGCATTCCACCAGCCTGCCACCGGCATCGTCCAGGCGCAGCGGCTGATTTTCCCGCAGCGCGTATTCGGCGGCTGTCTGTTTCATGAGCGTTTCTCCCTGGTTCATCATGGTTCCAGCATAGCGGCGGGCCCGTGTCCATAACAGATGCAGCGTGGCGAAATTGTTATGGGTACAGTGGTATGTGGGCTAAACTGTGCTGGTCGAAAAATGATGGCGTTGTACCTGTCTGCGGCGGAAGGGCAGGGCCACAATAAGAAAATGTCATCGCAAATCAATCTGTACGAACAATTGGCCAATGAGCTGGCCGATCTGATCGCCCGGCGCGTCTTTGTGCCTGGTGACCGGCTGCCGTCGATCCGCCAGCTGGCGCAGCAAAAGCGCCTGTCCGTCAGTACGGTATTGCAAGCCTTGCGCCTGATGGAGGACCGGGGCCAGGTCGAGGCGCGTCCGCAGGCCGGTTACTATGTGCGGCACCGCGCCCGCTTGCTGGCGCTGCCGGCAGTGCAGCCGGATTTGCAGGAGGCTGCTTTCGTCGGCATCAACAGCCTGCTGATGCGGGTGCTGAAGGCGAACGAAGCGCCGCAGATGGTGCAATTGGGTTCCGCCTGGCCGCCCGACGAGCTGCTGCCCATCAAACGCATGCAAAAGGCGGTGGCCAGCGTGGCGCGGCGCGAACCGGCCCTGCTCAGCAGGGTAAGCTGCTACGAGACCAATGAGCCGTCGTTTACCCGCCACATCCTGCGCCGGGCGCTGGACTGGGGGCGTATCGACGCCGCCGAAATCGTCGTCACCAGTTCCTGTACCGAAGCGATCAGCCTGTGCCTGCGCGCCGTCGCCAAGCCGGGCGACACCATCGCGCTCGAATCGGCCACCTATTTCGTGCTGCTGCAGCTGGTGGAAAGCCTGGGCATGAAGGCGCTGGAAATCCCCACCCACCCGAAAACCGGCCCGTCCATCGATGCGCTGGAGCTGGCCTTGAATGCGGGCCTGGTGCAGGCCTGCCTCTTCATTCCGAATGCGAATAACCCGCTGGGCTGCATCATGCCGGAGGAAAGCAAGCAGCGTCTGGCCAATCTGCTGGCCAAGCACAATGTGCCGCTGATCGAGGACGATGTGTACGGCGACTTGTGCTTCACGGCCGAGCGCCCGCGCCCGGTGAAGGCTTACGACAGCAGCGGCAATGTGCTGCTGTGCTCATCCTTTTCCAAGGCGGTGACGCCGGCTTCGCGCGTGGGTTATGTGGCGGCGGGCCGTTTTGCGCAGGAGATCACGCTGCTGAAGATGGTGTCGAGCGGCTCCAGCAGCCAGTTCTTCCAGGCCGTGCTGGCCGACTTCCTGAACGGCAGCAGCTATGAGGTCCAGGTGCGCAAGATGCGACGCGTGCTGTCGCAGCGTATCGCCCGCATGTCGGACGCGGTGCATGCCCATTTTCCCGCCGAGTGCTCCATTTCCGAACCGCAGGGCGGCTTCGTGCTGTGGATACAGATGCCGGAACAGGTGGACTCGCTCCTGCTGCACCAGGCCGCGATAGGGCAGGGCATCGCCTTCGTGCCGGGGCCGCTGTTCTCGGCCTCCGGCAAGTTCTCCAATTGCCTGCGCCTGAACTGCGGCAATCCCTGGAGTGACGATATCGAACGCGCCGTCATGCGCCTGGGCGAGCTGGCGCGGCGCCAGTCCGACGCCCCGCAAGCCCTGCGCGCCTGAAACCACGGGGCATACGCCTTTGTCCGCGCTGTCCGTCCGGTGTCCGGCGCGGATTTTCAGCATTTCATCCCGGTTTTTCTGCGCTTCGTCGCAAGCCCATCGCGGGCCAGGGAGCCTTTAGCTACAGTGGAACCATGCAAGCAGTAATCAACAAGCCGAAGCACCCCACTGAACTCAAGGAGAACATCATGAACGCACTGAAAAACATCGAAGCCATCTTCCTGGTCGCTGCTGCCGTTGCCGTCGCTGCCGCCGGTGGCATGACCGAAAAGCGTCCGCTGCCAGTAGCCGCCGGCAATAGCGCGATCGCCACCGTCGCCGCCGCTCCCGCCGCGATGGACGTGGTTGTGGTCAGCGCCAAACGCCTGAGCGCCGCCGAAAAAGCCGCCCTGATCTGAAGCAGCACGCCGCAGGGCGTAAAACTCGAAAGAAGTGGCGTCGTCTTGGTACAATTGCGCTTTTGGACATAGCCGCAATTCCCATCCATGATAGACATTCAACTTCTCCGTAAAGACATCGACACCGTCGCAGCCCGTCTGGCGACCCGCAAGTTCCAGCTCGACGTAGCCGGTTTCAACGCCCTGGAGCACGAGCGCAAAGCCATCCAGATGCGCACCGAGGAACTGCAAAGCAAGCGCAACTCGCTGTCCAAGCAGATCGGCATGTTGAAGGGCAAAGGGGAAGACACCTCGGCTGTGATGGCGGAAGTGGCTGGCCTCGGCGATGAACTGAAAAACAACGAAACCGCCCTGAGCGCCGTGCAAGCGCGCATGAGCGAGTTCATGGAAACCATTCCCAACCTGCCGCACGAATCCGTGCCGGCCGGGACTGACGAAAGCGGCAATGTGGAAGTGCGCAAGGTTGGCACGCCACGCAGCTTCGACTTTGAAGTCAAGGACCACGTCGACGTGGGCGGCCCGCTGGGTCTGGACTTCGACACCGCCGTGAAACTGACCGGCTCGCGCTTCTCCGTGATGAAGGGTGGCATCGCCCGTCTGCACCGTGCCCTGGCCCAGTTCATGCTGAACACCCACACCGACAAGCACGGCTACACCGAGTGCTACACGCCGTACATGGTCAACGCCGACTCGCTGAAAGGCACCGGCCAGCTGCCCAAGTTCGAAGCCGACCTGTTCTCGGTGAAAAAGGGCGGCGCGGAAGGCGAGGGCGAAACCTTCTACCTGATCCCGACCTCGGAAGTCTCGCTGACCAATATCGTGCGCGAAGAAATCGTGGCGGCCGAAAGCCTGCCGCTGAGAATGACCGCCCACACCCCATGTTTCCGCTCCGAAGCCGGCAGCTACGGCCGCGACACGCGCGGCATGATCCGCCAGCACCAGTTCGACAAAGTCGAAATGGTCCAGGTCGTGCATCCGGAAAAATCGTACGAAGCGCTGGAAGAGATGGTCGGCCACGCCGAAACCATCCTGAAAGAACTGGGTCTGCCCTACCGCGTCATGTCCCTGTGCACCGGCGACATGGGCTTTGGCGCCGCCAAGACCTACGACCTGGAAGTGTGGCTGCCCGCGCAGAACACCTACCGCGAGATTTCCTCGCTGTCGAACTGCGAAGCCTTCCAGGCCCGCCGCATGCAGGCCCGCTTCCGCAACGCCCAAGGCAAGCCCGAGCTGCTGCACACCCTGAACGGCTCCGGCCTGGCCGTAGGCCGCACCCTGGTCGCCATTCTGGAGAACTACCAGCAAGCCGACGGCAGCATCGACATCCCTGCCGTCCTGCAGCCGTATATGGGCGGATTGACCAAGCTGAGCGCCTAATGAAAATGAAGAAGGGGAAATGCAGCAAACCCCCTTCCGTTTTCAAGAAAGCCTGCTATAATCTTGGTCTCTCGCAACGCTAGTAGCGAGAAAAGGAAAGGTGGCAGAGTGGTCGAATGCGCTGGACTCGAAATCCAGTGTACATCTTTGGTGTACCGTGGGTTCGAATCCCACCCTTTCCGCCAAAGGATAAAGAGAAAAGCCCGCAATAAAATGCGGGCTTTTTTCATATATAAGTGAGAGGGTAATCAAATCCTCCAGATCACATACACAAGGAAAGGTGGCAGAGTGGTCGAATGCGCTGGACTCGAAATCCAGTGTACATCTTTGGTGTACCGTGGGTTCGAATCCCACCCTTTCCGCCAGTAAAAAATAAACCGCCTTCAGGCGGTTTTTTTTTGCTGACGGAAAGGAGCGAGCCCTGAGGGCTCGCGTGTGGGATTCGAAAGCGATCCGCCTGCAGGCGGTCGCGCGGTCGCGGGACGCGACCGAATCGCCCAATTGCCGCCCCAGCGGGGCGGCCTTGCGAGCGCTGCGCGCTCGCACCCACCCCCACTATAGAAAAAGCCAGCGCATCCACAAATGCCAGCAAAAAACCCCTCACCCCAGCAAATCCCCCTCATCCATCAATTCCGCCGCATCCCTCAAACAAACGTTCCCCACCCAGTCAGTAAAACTCATCCCCAAATCCCCCACCCGAAGAGGAGTTGGAAGCTCCAGCCTCCCCGCAAAAGACAAATGAATCGAAACCACCCGATCCAAAACCACCCCATCCCTTACGGCAAAGAACGCAAAAGTCTCCATATCCTGTCTTCGCGCAAATAGATAAACCTCAAAATCCGCCCCCGTCTCCGCCGCAAAAGCCTGCGCCGCAAACCTATTCCGCCCCAGATCGACTCCATTGCTTAGAGAATCCAGCGTATCCACAAAATACCAAGGCTCCCAATCCGTCAATCCCTTCGCTAAAAACCAGCGATAAGAAAGCGGCAGAATCGGCTCCCCCATATAAACTCCCCAAACAGACAATTAAGAACCAGAGAATGCTATTCTAGCCAGCTAAACCCGGAGCACGAAGCCATGAGCATCCCCCAAACGCGCCAGCAATTACTCGACGCCATCGACAGCAGCTACCAGAAGCTGGCAAGCGACCTCGCCGCCATTTCCCCTGAACGCGCCCAAGAAAAAACCATGGAAGGGCATGCCCAAGGCAGCCAAATGAGCGTAGCCGACCTAGTGTCCTACCTGATAGGCTGGAATGAGCTGGTTCTAAAATGGTGCGAGCGCAAATCCCAAGGGATGCCTGTCGATTTCCCCGAAACCGGCTACAAATGGAATGAACTAGGCCGTCTGGCGCAGAAATTCTACGCCGACTATTCCAGCCTCGACTATCCCGCCTTACTCCAGCAATTCGCCGACGTAAAAGCCCGCATCACCGCCCTGGTCGAAAGCGAAACCGACGCCAGCCTCTATGGCGCGCCCTGGTACGAAAAATACCCCAAAGGCCGCATGATCCAGTTCAACACCTCCTCGCCCTATGCCAATGCCCGGGCGCGGCTGCGTAAATGGCTGAATTCCCGATAGCCGCTTCAATTCCCGCCATCCCCGATTTCGCACAGTGTGGGATATTCGTCTATACCAATTATGATAGTGAATAAGAACTACCTAGCGCAAAATAATGGCTATGTGAAAAAGCGTGAATATTCCACGGCTTTTCCGGTGCTACCCTAGGTGCACCCGATCAATCGAATCAGGACCATACCATGAATCAGGCACGTTACGAAAAAGTCGGCCATTTCATCTACAATATGGCCAGAATCAAAAGTAATTTGACTCAACTGATCAACGAATACGGCAGGGAGATTCTATTGCCGTCCGAAAGCGCCAGGGCCGAGCTGCCGCAATTGCTGACTTTGATTCGCAAGGATATTTCAACCCGCAAGGGCAGCAAGGTGGAGCAAACCGGCCAGGAATTGATCTCGACGCTGAGCACGCTGGCTGAAATGGAATCCCGCTCCATTTACGCCTTTCAAACCGCCGATCCGAAAATCATGGATACCTATGCCAAAATCCCCATCCATGCCCTGGATCTGATTGCCGCCTACCGCAAAAGCCTGGCCTGAGGAATAGGGGGAAGGGGATTCAGGAAAACACCCCTTCCCGCATCCATTTCGTTACCACCCATTTCTCGCCCTGGGTCACCGGCGCGCCGCCGTGCAGGGTATCCCAGTCCAGCTGGCCGGATTCATTGAAATACTCGAAATACACGGCCGAGCCTTTTTTCGGCACCACCGACAGGTGCAGGGCCGGGAAGATGGTCTCGCCCGCGCCTTCCACCTCGTTCAGATAAGTAATCAGCGTGCTGACGCGCTGCCCGCCGCGCGCCAGCGTCGGCCCGAAGCCCGGCTTGGCCGGGTCGAAGAAATCGTGGTGCGGCCGGTACTCGGCGCCCACATCGTAGTGCAGCACATGCAGCGGTTCGCCATTGGCGCGCGGCCAGTTCATCACGTCGGCAATGCGGCGCTCGATCCCGTCGAGGAAGGCGTCGCCCGCCGCCGGCAGGAACACGCCCATGCTGGTGCGGTGATCCTTGACCTGGTGCTGGCCCGACAGCGGGTCCAGCGTGGCCGAGCGCTGCAGGCGGTCGCGTGCCAGGCCGACGATGCGATCGCACTCCTCATGCGTGAGCAGATCGTCCAGCACGGCCAGCACCGGCCGCTGCATGCGGAACGTGATATGCACATTGCGGTCAAAGGTAGGGATCACATTTCCGGCATGGGCAAAACGCGGCAGGCCGTACTGGTAAGGCTGGCGCGGGGCGGCCTGCGCGGGCAAGGCGACCTGGGCTTGCAGCGCGCGCAATTCGACGCGCTCGGCCACAGTGCGGGCCGCGAAATCCGGGTCGAAACGGCTTTCCACCATGGCCTTGACGATGTCCTGCACCAGACAGCCCTTGGCCAGATTGCGGTCCAGCCACTGGTCCCATTCCTGCGGGAGATGAGTAAAGGTGTTCATAGTGGCGCAGTATGGCATGCACGCCCGCATGCTGCCAGAGTGTTGCGAAGCTATCAAAACGGACGTCAATGCAAACAGATGTGTTTATAATCGAGACACCACCTGCCTGGCCCGCATAGCCACTCAGACAAGATGACGACTGCCACAACCATAGCGCCGGTCCGAAGTGTGAGGCTAGCCCCCGGTCTGCCGGGCCGCTTGTTTGTGCTGGTGTGCCTGCTGTGCGCGCTGAGCTGCATCGCCGGCGGCGCGCCCCCGGCCAATGTGGCGGCGCCAACGCTGGAACGCAGCGTGAAAGCTGCCTTCCTCTACAAATTCCTCGGCTATGTCGAATTCCCTGCCGTTGATGCCGGCACGCCGCTGACCGTGGGCGTGGTCGATGCCGACGATGTGGCCGCTGAGCTGGGCCGCATCACGGCCGGACGCACTGTCAGCAACCGCGTCATCGCCGTGCGCACGCTGAACGAGGGCGATGCGCTGGCCGGCCTGAATATCCTCTTCGTCGGCGCCGACACCGAGAAGCCGGCGCAGTGGCTGCGCGCGGCGCAGCAGCATTCGGTGCTGGGCATCAGCGAAACGGACAGCGGCCTGCAGCAGGGCGCCGTCATCAATTTCCGCGTGGTCGACGAGCGCGTGCGCTTCGAAGTCTCGCTGCCAGCGGCCGAAAAAAGCAATCTCAAACTCAGTTCGCGCCTGCTCTCGGTGGCATACCAGATCCAGAAGGGGCCATGATGCTCAATCGCGTAAACGCCGGCTCGGTGCGCGCCCGCCTGATCCTGATGGCGCTGGCCACCACCTTTGTGGCCTTGCTGGTGGCCGCCGGCTGCATGCTGCTGTACGACGCGCGCAGCTTCCAGCAGACCTGGGCCAGCGACCTGACGGCGCAGGCGGAAATCGTGGCGATGGCCAGCGTGCCGGCGCTGAACTTCAACGACCCGGCGGCCGCGCGCCAGAACCTGGCCCTGCTGCGCGTGCGTCCGGCGATACACGCCGGCGCCATCTACACAGCGCGCGACGCCATGTTCGCCGCCTATGCGCAGTCGGCGCAGGAAACGCCGGTATTCCCGGCCCGTCCCGGCCCGGCCGGCTACCATGTCGAAGACGGCCGCATGACGGTCTGCCAGCCGATCCTGGACAATGGTGAAGTCATCGGCCATGTCTATCTGAGCGCGCAATACCCGCTGCTGGAGCGCATTGGCCGCTATGGTGCGATTCTCGGTGGCGTGATGCTGGGCAGCCTGCTGCTGGCGGCCCTGGTGGCGTCGCGGCTGCAGGCGGGCATTACCCGGCCGCTGGCCGCCGTCACCGGCGTGGCGCGCGAGGTGCGCCAGCGCCGCGATTTTTCGCTGCGCGTGCCGCCGGCCGGCAGCGGCGAGATCGCCACCCTGGTCGATGCCTTCAACGATATGCTGGCCGAGGTGGGGCGCCGCTCCTGTGCCCTGCAGGAGGCCAACCGTACGCTGGAACATGAGATGGCCGTGCGCCAGAGCGCCGAACATGCGCTGCTGCAGGCCGACCGGCGCAAGGACGAATTCCTGGCCACCCTGGCGCATGAGCTGCGCAATCCGCTGGCGCCCATCCGTACCGGCCTGGACATCATGCGC
This sequence comes from Massilia sp. erpn, assembly GCF_024400215.1. NCBI lineage: Bacteria > Pseudomonadati > Pseudomonadota > Betaproteobacteria > Burkholderiales > Oxalobacteraceae > Massilia > Massilia sp. erpn. The sequence goes on along the minus strand of NZ_CP053748.1, from coordinate 5,852,563 downwards.
ATCAATGCGGCCGACGGCAAGGCCATCGACAAGGCGCGCGCCATCATGGAACGCCAGCTGAAGCAGATGGTGCGCCTGGTCGACGACCTGCTCGACGTTTCGCGCATCAATACCGGCAAGCTCACCATCAGCAAGGAGGGGCTGGACCTGCAGTCCGTGGTGGGCGACGCGGTGGAAAGCGCGCGGCCCTTCATCGAAGGGCAGAACCACGAGCTGACGGTGAGCCTGCCGCCGCAGCCGGTGTGGCTGCTGGGCGACGCCACCCGGCTGGCGCAAGTGTTGTCGAACCTGCTCAACAACGCCGCCAAGTACACGGTGCGCGGCGGCCGCATCGCGCTGGAAGGGACGGTGGGCGGCGGCCAGCTCAAACTCAGCGTGCGCGATAACGGCATCGGCATCGCGCCGCAGATGCTGGGCCATATCTTCGAGATGTTCACCCAGGCCGATTCCTCGCTGGAGCGCAGTTCGGCGGGGCTGGGCGTGGGTCTGTCGCTGGCGCGGCGCCTGGTGGAGCTGCACGGCGGCACCATCCAGGCTTTCAGCAAGGGGCTGGGGCAGGGCAGCGAATTTGTGATCCTGCTGCCGCTGGCCGGGGCGCCGGCGACGGAGGCGCCGCGTCCCGCCGCGCCTCCGCGTACCCGGCGCCTGCTGCGCATCCTGCTGGCTGACGATAATGTCGATTTCGTCAATGGCATCGGCACGTTGCTGCGCTCCATGGGCCATACCGTGCATATCAGCCACGACGGCGTGCAGGCCCTGGCGGCGGCCGAAGCTTTCGCCCCCGATATCGCCTTCCTCGACATCGGTCTGCCGCAATTGAATGGCTACGATCTGGCGCGCGCGCTGCGCCGCCTGCCCGCGCTGCGCAAGGCGCTGCTGGTGGCGGTGACGGGCTGGGGCCAGCAGAAAGACCGTCAGCAAGCCTTCGACGCCGGTTTCGACCTGCATGTGGTGAAGCCGATCAGCTTCGAGCGCATCCAGGCCATCCTGGCCGGCGAGCGCCAGGAGCAGGCGCTGATCCAGCACTAGGCGGGCGGGGCGTGATGCAGGCTGCGGTACTGGCCGGGCGAGACGCCCAGCGCCCGTTTCAGCGCGCGCCGCATCAGCTGCGCATCGGAAAAGCCGCATAAGGCGGCGATGCGCTCGATGCTCCAGCTGCCATCTTCCAGCATCCAGCGCGCCTGTTCCAGGCGCAGGCGCTGCACATAGGCGGCCGGCGTGTCGCCCAGCTCGCGCCGGAACACGCGCGCAAAATGGCGCGCGCTCATGGCGGCGCGGTCGGCCAGGCGCTGCACGTTCAAATCCTCGGCCAGATGTTCGGGCAGCCAGGCTTGCAGGTCGCGGATGGCGGGCGTATGGGCCTGCTGCGCCGCCAGCGTGACGCTGAACTGGGCCTGGCCGCCCGGGCGGCGCAGGAAGACCACCAGGCCGCGCGCCACCTCCAGCGCCGCCGGCGCGCCGATATCGTCCTCGATCAAGGCCAGGGTCAGGTCGATACCGGCGGTCACGCCGGCCGAGGTGTAGACCGGGCCGTCCTTGACCCACAGCTCATTGGCCGACACGTCGGCGGCGGGAAAGCGCTCGGCCAGCATGGCGGCGCGGCTCCAGTGCGTGGTGACGCGCCGCCCGTCCAGCAGCCCGGCCTGGGCCAGTACGAAGGCGCCGGTGCAGATCGAGACCAGGCGGCGCGCCTTCGGGCCATGCGCCGCCAGCCAGGCCAGCAGCTCCTTGCTGTGCGGCTGGTGGGCATGCTCGCCGCTGACCACGATCAGGGTGTCGATGGCGCCGCGCAGGTCGAAGCAGGAGCCGTTGCTGAGCAGGGTGATACCGCAATTGCCGGCGATGGCCGCCATGCGCGCGCCGGAGACGATCTCGATGCGGTAGGCCGGGCCCTTCAGCGCCGGACTGCGGTTGGCGGCGCGGAAGGCCGCGACGGAACCGAAGAGATCCAGCTCTTCCGCCAGATCGGTGGCGACAAAGACAATGCGGCGGGGTGCGGCGAGGCGTTTGCTCATCGGTCGATTATGGCAGAAAACGCCTCTTTTGCGTCATTACTGCCATTACTTGCAAAGATAAAGTAAGGCCTTCACTGTAGAGAAGGAGCAGCAAGAATGAGTAGCGAAGCAAGCATGCCGGCCGGCGCCCCCACCGATATCGTGATGCTGGTCTATCCCGGCATGACGGCGCTCGATATGGTGGCGCCGCAACTGGTCTTTTCCAATCTGCCCAACGCCCGCGTGCATCTGGTCTGGAAAAACCTGGAAGCGGTGGCGTGCGACACCGGCTTCGCCATCCTGCCCACGGCTACGCTGGCCGACTGTCCGCAGCGTCCCACCGTGCTGTTCGTCCCCGGCAGCAAGGGCGCGACCTGGGCCTTGATGCAGGACGAAGAGGTGTTGGACTTCCTGCGCCGCTGCGGCGCCGCAGCCGATTGGGTCAGCAGCGTATGCACCGGCTCCCTGCTGCTGGCGGCGGCCGGTCTGCTGCAAGGCTATTGCGCCACCTCGCACTGGGGCGTGCGCGAACTGCTGGCGGAAATGGGCGCCACGCCTTGCGATGCGCGCGTGGTGGAAGACCGCAACCGCTTGACTGGCGGCGGCGTCACGGCCGGCATGGACTTTGCGTTGACCCTGGCCGCGCGCCTGTACGACGAGCCGTTCGCGCGCATCCTGCAATTGCTGATCGAATACGATCCCCAGCCGCCTTTCGGCCCCGGCCACCCGCAGCATGTCGACGCGGCAGTCCTGCAGAGCGCCAGCGCCCTGTATAGCGAGGAAGTCGCGTTGGCGGCGCATGCGGCGCGCGCCGCCGGCCACGCCTTGATATCTGGAGAAAGCCCCCGATCTGTCATTTAGCGCTACTATTTTGCTAATGTTGAGGGAGGCCTATCATGCCAGCAATCGAGCAAGCAGCGCGTCAGCAGCGCGCCCACATCACGCCCGATCCGGAAACGCCGCCGCCGGTGCCGGAACACGATCCGCCGCCGGACGAGACGCCGCTGCCGGAAGTGCCGCCGATCGAGGAACCGGTGCCGGCCGCGCCGCCGATCAAGGCTTGAGGCCGGGCTGGTTCAGCTCAGCGGCGGCGGCTCGGCCTTCGTCCCCGGTTCCGGCCGGGGACGGATTTGCCGGATATGCTCCTCGGTTTCCAGCTCGCCCGGCGTTTTCTCGCCGCTGCCGATATCGGGCTCGTCCATCAAATGGCCGCGGCCGTGCTCATCGGCGCGGGGTTTCTCTGTCGGATTCATGCCACACCTCCTTTCCTGCCATGCTAGCAGGGCGGCGCCAGGCGGCGCGCCCGCTTGCATTTTGCTTGTTTGTAAATCGTGTTGCTGCGTGGATACATATTTTTGTTTTTGTGTTGGCCGTCACCAGCCCGTCATCAAAGTATTCATATAATTTGACCATCGACAGGTTTTTCATCATGTGGAGGCCAAAAATGGGCAATTCCCTGCACAACAAGATCTATCTCGGACGACGCGCCAGCCCTTGGGCCAGCAAGCGCGCCCAGCTGTTGATCGGCTTGGGACTGATGGCTGGCCTGAGCGCCTTGTGGCTGGTTTTGCGCAGTTAAACCCTGCCGCCTGAGCGCCGGCCTTGCCCTGAGGCGGGCAGGCGCGTACCATGACGGCCGCAAGCTCATCATGGAAACTAGGCAATGAAAAACGAGAAATTCTCCACCGACGAATACAATGCGCTGGACGAGGTGGCCCGCGGCATCAAGGGCCGGCCCAGCGCCTGCGTCGGCCGCAATACCAAGCGTCTGTCCGGCCTGAAAATGCTCAGCATCGCGCGCAGCGGCGCCATCACCCTGACTGACAAGGGCCGTGAAGCGCTGTTCCTGCGCCGCTGCATCATGGCCCTGCGCGCGCTGACGGAAAACCAGGCGGTCACGCTGGATGCCGACGTGGCGCTTTTCCTGGGCAAAAAATCCCATATCGAACAGGTGGAAGGCGGCTTTGCCATCACCGAGAAAGGCCGCGCTTCGCTGGCGGATATCGAAGCCCAGGGCATCTGAGTTTTCCCTGGTCCGGCAAGTAAAAAGGCGCTCCGTGGAGCGCCTTTTTGCATTCTGCCTGGCCTTATTGGGCCACAGGCTTGAAGCCGTCGGCGGTGATCGGCAGCTCCGTCACCTCGCCATACTTGGCGGCCAGCTTGCGGATCGCTTCCGCTTTCCCGATCAGTACCATTTGCAGGTTATTGCGCGGGAAGTGCTTGTCCACCAGCTGCTTGGCGCGTTCCGGTGTCAGGCTGTCGACATCCCTCATGAAGTTGTCGAACTGCTCGCGGCCCACGTTGAGCGCGTACATATCGCCCAGCAGGCCGGCCAGCTGCTCGCTGGTTTCAAAGCGCGGCGGTAATTGGCCCTTCACATAAGCCTTGGCCGATTCCAGCGTGGCCTTGTCGATGCCCTTGTCCCACAGGCGCTGATAGGTTTTCAGCGCCAGGTCCAGCGCCGCCTCGGTTTTCGGGGTGGCGGTGAAGCTGGAGATCTGGAAGGTGCCAGCCTGCGACAGCGGCATGAAGCTGCTGTTGGCGCCATAGGTCAGGCCCGAGTTCACGCGCAGTTCGTCGTTCAGCCAGGAGGTGAAACGGCCGCCCAGCACCGTGTTTACCACCTGCAGCGGTACATAGTCCGGATCGTTGCGGGTGATGCCTTTGCCGCCGAGCAGGAAGGTGGTTTCGATGGCGTCGGCCTTGTCCACCAGCCAGACGCGCGCTTTCCCGGCCTGCACCCCGCCATTGTCCTGGGCTGGCAGCGCCGGGCCGCTGGCCTGCCATTGGCCGAACAGGCTTTCCAGCTGTCGGCGCATCTCGCTGGCCTTGAAGTCGCCCACCACCACGATGGCGGCATTGTCTGGACGGTAGTAGCGCTGATGGAAACCCTTCACATCGTCCTGCTTCAAGGCGGAGACGCTGTTGACGGTGCCGGCGGCCGGGTTGGCATAGGCGCCGCCGCCGAACAGCATGCTGAGGTAGTAGTTGCCGACCACCTTGCGCGGGCTTTCCTTCTGCTGTTTCAGGCCTGCGACCTTACGGGCGCGCATCTTTTCCAGCTCGGCCGCATCGAAGCTGGGCTGCTGCACGATTTCGGCGAACAGGGGCAGCAGCTCGGCCGCGTCGGCGCGTGCGAAGTTGGCCTGCACCGTGGTTTGTTCGGTGCTGGCGCCGCCCGCCAGCACGGCGCCGCGGAAGTCGAAGGCCTGGTCGATCTCGGCCTTCTTATGCTTTTGCGTGCCGAGCAGCAGGGCATCGCCGGTCAGGTTGGACAGGCCGGCCTGCTGCGCGTCGTCGACGGCGCCGGCTTTCACCACGGCGCGCACGGCGATCAGCGGCACATCATGGCGCTCCATCAGGTAGATGGTCAGGCCGTTCGACAGCTTGCCGGTCTCGAAGGCCGGCAGGCGGAATTCGGCCGCGCTGGCGGGAATCTGCGCCGCGCCGGCAGCCGCGCCCAGCAGGCTCATAACGATCAGTTTCTTCATACGCTTATTCCTCCTTGGCGGCCAGCACGCCCACGGTGCGCTGCGATTTCTTCAGGTATTTGGCGGCGACGGCCTGGATGTCCGCCGCGTTCAGCTTTTCGTAGTGCGCGGGAGCATCGAACATCTTGCGGTAGTCGCCGAAGAACACCTCGTAATTGCCCAGCTGCTGGGCCTTGCCGTTGATGGTTTCCTGGGCGCGGTAGAGGTCGAGCAGCTTGCGGTTCTTGACCTTTTGCAGTTCCTGCTCGCTGACGCCTTCCTTGATGAGCTTATCGACTTCGGCCAGCAGGGCTTGTTCCAGCTTGCCCGCATCGACATTGGCGGCGGCCACCGCGTTCAGGTAAATCAGGCCCGGATCGAAACCGTCGGTGCTCATGGTGCTGACCGAGGTGGCCAGCTGCTGCTCCACCAGCGCCTTGTACAGGCGTGAAGTCTTGCCCTGGGTGAGCACGTCCATCAGAATCTCCAGCGCATACACGTCGGCATGGCTGGCATTCGGCGCTTTGTACGCCACCATCAGATTGGGCGAGGTGGCCGAAGGCTTGGTCACGAACAGGCGGCGTTCGCCGCTCTGTTCCGGTTCCACCGTGCGCACGGCGGGCGGCGCGGCGCGCTTCGGAATGGTGCCGAAGTATTTGCTGGCGAGCTTTTTCACCTCGTCGAACTTGACGTCACCCACGATCACGGAGACCGCGTTATTCGGTGCGTAGTAAGTCTGGAAGTAGTTCTTCAGATCCTGCTGGGTCCAGGCCTTGATGTCGGACTCCACGCCGATCACCGGCCAGGAGTAGGGATGGGCAGTGTAGGCCACGCTGTTCAGCTGTTCCATCAGCATGCGCATATTCGAGTTTTCCAGGCCGGTGCTGCGCTCGGACAGCACCACGCCGCGCTCGCTCTCCACCACCTTCGGATCGATGCTCAGGTGGGCGATGCGGTCGCCTTCCAGCTTGAACACGGTTTCCAGCGAGGAGGCGGGGAACCAGTCCTGGTACACCGTCACATCGCTATTGGTATAGGCATTGTTGGCGCCGCCCTTGGCTTCCATGGTGCGGTCGAACATCTTCGGGCCATAGTTCTTCGAGCCGTTGAACATCATGTGTTCGAAGAAGTGGGACAGGCCGGTGGTGCCTGGTGCCTCGTTGCGCGAACCGACCTTCCAGAAGGTGTACATATTCGCGTTGGGGATGTTGCTGCTTTCCAACACGATGAACTTCATGCCGTTTTGCAAGGTAAACGATTTCACCTGATCGGCCGACAGTGCGGCCTGCGCGGAGGCTGCCGCGCCCAGAGCGATGCTGGCAGCCAGGATTTTCCACCTCATACTAAGCCCTTTCGATGAAATGACGGTAATAACTCAGAGACAAGCATAGGATAATTGCAAGTAAAATGCCGAATGTCAACTTAAGGAGTACTTATGGATAGCGCAATGCACTGGTCGGCCCACGAACTGACGATGACGGTCTTGATGACCCCCGATATGGCCAATTTCTCCGGCAATGTGCACGGCGGCGCCATCCTCAAGCTGCTCGACAGCGTGGCGTATGCCTGCGCCAGCCGCTATTCGGGCAGTTATGTGGTCACGCTGTCGGTGGACCAGGTGATGTTCCTGCAGCCCATCCATGTGGGCGAGCTGGTGACTTTCCTGGCCTCGGTCAACTACACCGGCACCACCTCGATGGAAGTGGGCATCCGCGTCGTGACGGAAAACATCCAGCAGCGCCTGGTGCGCCACGCCAACAGCTGCTACTTCACCATGGTCGCCGTGGACAAGGACCGCAAGCCGCTCGCCGTGCCGCCGCTGGTGCCGGAAACGCCGGAGCAGGTCGCCCGCTTTGACGCAGCCAAGGCGCGCAAGGCGGCGCGCCAGCAGGTCAGCGCGGCGAAGAAAAAACCTTAAGCGATTTCCGCGCTAATTTATCTCCCCGTCTTATCTCCCCGTCCAAGGTGGCAAAGTAATGAGTACTGCGCAAGCTGAAGCAATCATCATCAATATCGATCTCGACAGCAGTGATAACAATGGCCGGGTCGCCGTCAGCGACCTGGTGCAAAGACATTGCCATGATGCGCTGGTCAGGCAGATCGCGGCCGACCTGGACAAGGCCGGCGCACAGGATGCGCACGCCAGGGAAGGCCATCCGCCCGGCAGTGGCCTGGTGTACTTTATCGACGGTACACGGGGGGCCGGCAAATCGACTTTTCTGCGTTCGGCCTATGAAGGGCTGACGGAGGCGGGTGCCAGTTTGGCGTCTTTGTCGTATATCGATCCGAGCCGCATCGAAAACAATGAGATCATCCTGCTCGATGTGCTGAAGGAACTGGCGCGCATGCTCGATGTACGGGTACAGGCCACCAGCACGCTTGCCAAGGAGCCGGAGTATCTGGAGTTTCGTGCCCTGTTCAAGAAGCTGGCCGGCGGCTTGAGCCTGTTCGCCAAGGACCATCACCAACTCCAGCATCTGGATCCCGAGCTTTTCCTTGACCATGGCCTGGAACGCGCCGGGCACAGCAAGGATTTGCGCAAGAACCTGCATGCGGTGTTCGATAAGGCTTGCCGCATTCTGAAGGTGCGGGCCCTGGTGCTTGCATTCGATGACGCGGACACCAAGGCGACCCATGCGCAGGCCGTATTGGAATGCATCCGCAATTACCTGGATACGCCGCAGCTGGTAGTCCTGGTGACGGGGGATATGGAACTGTACTCGCTGGTGGTGCGCGATCATTTCTTCGACAATATCGGCCGCAACCAGGGCAGCCAGGATGAGGCGCGTCGCCAGCAGCGCACGCGCATGGTGGACCACCTGGAAGACCAGTACCTCCTGAAGCTCTTTCCGATCCGCCGCCGCCTGCAATTGCGGCCCTTGTGGAATCTGCTGGAACGGCCGGCCATGATCGATGGCAGGAAAATTCAATACCGCCTGACTTGCCGCGCATGGCAAGCGCACCCGAATCGCAGTCCGGACATCGTTATCGAGGAGCTGTTGCGGCGCGGCCTGCGCATCAAGGAGCGCAGCGATATCGTCCTGTATCGGGAATTCCTGCTGAAGCAGCCGATGCGTTCGGTACTCCAGGTGCTGTCGCGCTGCGCTCCCTATTTGTCGGCGCAGACGCCGGATCAGGCGCAAACCAGCTACACGTGGGACGACAGCTTGTCCGAGGCATTGCGCGAAAGCTTGCGTGCCATGGCTTTGGGCAGCCTGTACAAGTATGGCGTGGATGTCGATGCGATTGCGGCGCACGAACTTCCCGCGCTGATCGACGCCGTGTTTGAATTGGCTAACCGTGATGGCGATCCCGATACGGCAGCCTATCTGCGTCCCCAGCCGAATAACGAGAGCCTGAAAGTGTGCTTCCCGGCGCTTGCGGCCGATGTGGCGGGCCTATGCGCCATGAACTCCGCGTCGCTGATCCAGTTCATGCTGGCAGGACCGGGGAGCGTATCGCTGTGGGGAAATGTCCTGCGGCGCAATGGCGGCAAGATCGCGCGGGATGTGCTGCAGACCCAATTCAAACAGTATATGGGCACCGGGTGCAAGGAGGATGCCTTGAACTGGGCGCGGCATGCGACGGCGCTCATCGCGGCGCCGCATAAGCCGTCGCCTTCGCGCTCCCTGGTGGGGCTCGGCATTATCGGCCTGAACAAGGAACGGCCCGATGCGGCGGGGCAGGCGAAGGAGAAGTATGCGGAGAGGGATTACCAGACCATTTTCCGTGCAATCCAGGATTGCGCGCACCTGCCGGTTTGCGCCTTGAGCCTGATCGAAGTGTCCGGTACGAGCAACCGCAGCTATGCTTCCATTTTCAATATCCTCGGCCTGATTGGCCGCTTGCTGCAGCACCGGGATGCGAAGAAGGTGCTGATGAAGCCCTATCCCCCATTGAGCATCTCCTGTCCCGAATGGGAGGGCGGCGGCACCAATCTGGTGGACGATACTGATTCGTTTGACGAGGCTCCCGCTGGATTGCCGGACGGCCTGGAAGGCCAGCAGCAAGCCGTGGCACCGGCGGCGCCGGAGGATGCGGCTGCACATGGCGAGGAAGGCGAAGCCGGCGCAGACGAGGCGGCGGCAGGCGAGGGTAAGGTCAAGTCGCTTTCCGCAGACTGCATGCGTGCCACGGAGCTGTGGATCGCCCAGGTTGACGAGCTCACGATCACGCCCTCGTCCGTCTTGCTGGGCAAGATATGGACCCGTCTGTACTACAGCCTGGAAAAGGCGGCTGACGCCTTGCGGCCGAGTCCAAGCAAAGATCATGGCCCCGCAAGCCTGATGCAGATGTTCGCTTTATGCGTGGTGAATGCCTTCCTGGTGGAGGAGGCGGACCATCATCTGTCGGGAAATATGCCGGGCAGCTTGCCGGCCATTGATCGCAATAATCCGCTGACCACACCCAATCCCTTCCTCGAGGAGAAGCTCGGGATCATTCTGCAGAATCCGAAGCTGCTGCCTTTGACCCATTTGGTCGCAACCTGCCCGCTGATTCTTGGGTTGATCCGAGGCACGCCCCAATGCAAAACCGTGTTGCAGGGTTTCTGTTTCGAGGCCCAAGAGCAAACTGCCATTGAGTACGCCTCGCTACTCTGTGACGAAGACTCCTGGAGGCTGATCGAGCACAGCTTCATTGCCGGCCGTTGGAAGAACGAGAAGAAGGAGAGTGGCAAAAAGGGAGCAGCAAAGCCGTGAGCGCCCGCCCGATTTCCACCTTGGCCCTGATCGGCACGACCCTGCTTTCCAGCCCCAAGGTGCTGGCCCTGGTGCAGGCGGCACCATTCCAGACGCCGATCCCGGCGGAAGATGTGCGCCGGGAGGTATATCTGAGCTATCTGCCCTGGGCGGCGCGCGAGCCCGACCATGTATTCGAACGGGCGTGGCAGATGCTCATGCAACAGGCGGCCAACCGGGGCCGCGGCTGGCTGCTGCCCGGCGCATTGCAGGCGATGGCAGGGGAGTTTCTGGCACCGCGCCATGGCTCCCTGTACGTCAAGCTGGAGAAATTCGGCGTCTGGCAGCAGAGCGTGGCGAGCCGCATTTGCTGTCTGCCGGTGCAGGCCGCTGGACATGCCTGGCCACCGCCATCGACCTATCTGCAGGAACTGGAGCCGCCATTATGGCTGCGCAGCGAGGATAGCAACACCTGGGCCAGTGCATATTTGCCCATCCTTACGCCATACGACCCCCTGGTGGAAGACTATATCCAGCGCGAAGGATTGCATGAGACCCATCTGCACTTGAATGGCAGTACCCACGCCGAACAATGCTGGCTGCGGGCTTTGTATGAGCCGGAAAAGGAAACTGCGAATTTCAGTAAGAAATGGGGCAAGGAAAGCTCGCCGGCAAGCCGCAAGGTGCGCGAGCTGGCGCTTGCGCTCAACCCCGCGTTCTCGCCTACCTTGATGTGTACCCAGTTGATGGCCGCAGCGCGTCTGCGGGAATGGCTGGTTGCCGCCGCCACGGGCGCCATTCCGGCCGGTATGGAACTGCCGCCGGCATATGCTGATCTGGCCACCTCGTGCGCGCCTGCACCGCGGGACGCCAAGCTGGCCTTGCATGCCGGCAGCGGCGCGCGGGATGAGTTGCGCTGGATTTATCTATTGCTCAAGCGGCTGGAAGTTGCCCAGTCAGGCATCCTGGAGCGGATGCTGCATTGCTATCTGCTCCTGCAAAACCAGTACTACCGTCTGCTGGTGCAGAATGAAGAGCAGTTTGGCTTCGACCAGTTTCAGAAATTTACCTGGACCGAGTTGCGCGATCCGGTCGAGAAAGAGTACCGGGAGCGCTTTCTCGCCATGCATGGCAAGCAGGCCAACAGCAGCCGCACCGGCTTTTTGGAAGGGCGCTTCGCGCCGAAAGACAAACCTGAAGAGAACGCCATTCTGGTCGGATGCATTTTAAAAGGATATTGGCGCTATTTGCGCCGGGGTGAAGCCGACGGAGATGCCGCTCCCCCGGACGGCATGGCGGTGAGCAGCCTGCTGGATCTGCTTGAGCGAGAGACCGATTCCTGGTTAAGTTCCCAGCGTCGCCATTTGCGCCTGGCTTTGGTCTGCCACTTCATCAAACAGCCCTGGAATGGGCTTGGGAAGGATGCGGGCCCGTATCGCTACAGTGCATTGCGCAAGGATGTCGAGAAGCGGGCGCACGCTCTGATCAGGATGCTGGCTGATCAGCCGCGGCTGCGAACCTGGGTGCGTGGGATAGATGCTGCCGCCAACGAATTGCATGCGCCGCCGGAAGTGTTCGCCAGTTGCTATCGCCTATGCCGGCAGGCCGGGCTGACTCATCGCAGCTATCACGTCGGAGAGGATTTCCCCCATCTTTTGACCGGATTGCGCCATATGCTGGATACGCTGGAACTGCTGGATTTGTGCCATGGGGATCGTATCGGCCATGGAACGGCAATGGGTATTTTGCCGGGCTTATGGCTGGCACGCATGCCGGACGATCTGGTCCTGAACAAGGGCGACTGGCTGCTGGACCTGCTTGCCACCTGGCGCTTGTTGCGCCGTATTGGCGCCACCAGCGAAGCGTATCGGGTGGAAGGGGAGTTAGCCACACTGGCCAGCCAGCTATTTGACAAGGACATCAGTTGTGCGGAGCTGGAACGGGCGATGCGCTTCCGGGGCTTGCACCTGGGGTATCTGCAAAAGGCAATGGAAAATCCGCAATGGACGCCCTGGTTGACGCCATTGGAAGACTTGCAGCATGCCGAAGCCTTGCGTGTGCATGAGGCGATGCGGGAGCATGGGCAGGATTTAAAGCTGCTGTGGACCTGGCTGAGCGACAAGGCCTTGTGGGCCCGTAGCGAATCCATGGTGACCGTAAAAGCGAATTTTTTGGATGAGGCCACTTACCTGCGCCTGCAACAGGCATTGATGCAAGAGGTGGCGGATCGTGGTGTGCTGGTTGAAACTCTGCCATCCAGCAATGTCCGCATCAGCCAATACAATAGTTTCAATGAACATCACTCCTTGCGATGGATGCGTGTGCCAGGGTTTGTGCAGGATGGCGATCCCGCCATCATGGTCACGCTGGGATCGGACGACCCGGGCATTTTTGCGGGTGATCTGAATAGCGAGTTCTACCAGCTGTATGCGACCTTGCGCGGCCAAGGTATTGGTGACAAGGATGCCTTGAATTATTTAGCCACCCTTAACGAACGGGGCCGGCAGTATCGCTTCCACGATCCGGTTCTTGGTTAAACAGGCATGCAAATGCGCCGCCTGGAAGCCGCCTTATACAGCACCGCCTTCAAGGCCACCAGCGCCGCCGCCAGCAGCGCGAAGACCAAGCCGCTCCCGATGCTGCCGCGCATGCCGGAGGCGGCGATGAAGTTGCCGCCGACGACGGTGCCAATGGTCACGCCCAGATTGATGAAGGCGATATACAGCCCGGTTGCAAACTCGGGTGCTTCCGGCGCCGCTGAACTGAGCCAGACTTGCGTCACGACCAGCCCGCTGGTGTGCGCGGCGCCCCAGAACAGCATGATCAACACCAGTCCCGCTATTGCCGACGGCGCCGCGCATAGATGCAGGATGGTGTAGGCGGCGGCCAGCAGCAGCGGCTGCAGCAGCACGGTCAGGACCAGGCGCCTGCCGAGCAGGTGGCCGGCCAGCAGATTGCCGAGCAGCCCGCCCACGCCAAAGACCAGCAGCATCAGGCTGATCGCCTTGCCGTCCATGCCGATGTGGCGCAAATGTTCGGCGGCGTAGGCGTAGACCGAGAACATGGCGGCAAAGACCATGGTGGCGGCGGCGATGTTCAGCCACAGCACCGGCTTGCGCAGGATGCCCAATTGCGTCCCGTACGATAGCTTCGCGCCGGTCGGCGCTTGCGGCAGCCAGACCATCAGGCCGAGTGCGGCGATGCCGTTGACGGCGGCGCAGAAAAAGAACGAGGCTTCGTAGCTGAAGGCGGCGGCGATCCAGGTGCTGAGCGGTATGCCCAGTACCATGCCCATGCTGGTGCCGACGAAGGCATGGGCGCTGGCGCGCGCGGCCTGCTCGGGCGGATACATGGCGAGCGCCGCCACCATCGCCAGCGAGAAATAGACCGGGTGCAGCAGCGCTGCCAGCAGGCGCAGTGCCAGCAGGCTTTCAAAGCCAGGCGCATAGGCGGAGCAGATGCTGATGGCGGCGAAGAACAGCAGCGCCCCGGCCAGCATGCGCTTGCGGTTGACGCGCGAGGCCAGCAGCACCAGCGGCGGCCCCCCCACGGCAACGACCAGGGCGAACAGACCGACCAGCAGCCCGGCGCGCGTGGCGGTGACGTGGAAGCGCTCCATGATGAGCGGCAGGATGCCCACCACGCCGAACTCGATGCAGTACAGGCCAAACAGACCAAGGCCGACGAAGAAGATGGGATGCGGCCCTTTCATGCCGCCGCCTCGCTGTTGGCCATGACCGGCATGCCGGCGTAGACGGCGTGGCACAGCTGGTCGACGAAGGCGCCCGCCATGCCTTCGAGCGCGGTGTTGGTGAAGGCCACCACGCTGAGCTCGCGCTGCGGGTCGACAAACCAGGAGTGGCCATAGGTGCCGCCCATGCGCCAGGTGCCGGGCGATTCGGGACTGGCGGCAGCAGCGGGGTCCTTGAGCACGGTGATGCCCAGGCCAAAGCCGCGGCCGGGCCAGAAGGCCATGGGCAGGTCGCCGATCTGGTTGCGGCCCATTTCGCGCACCAGCGCAGGCGGCAGCAGGGAGCCGCCGCCGCTGCGCAGGGTTTCCAGCAGCAGGAGCAGGTCGCCCGCCGTCCCGACCATGCCGGCGCCGCCGGAGGGATAGGCGTGCGGATCGAGCGCGCGGCCCGGCGCCAGCAGGAAGCCCGCCGTGCCTTCGATAAAGGGCAGCTGCGCATGCTGGTCCAGGCGGCGCGGCGCGGGAACGGCATTGGCGTAGGCGGTCGCCAGCCGCTGCGGATCGTTGGCCAGAAAGCCCGTGTCGCGCATGCCCAGCGGCCCGGTCACGAGTTGCGCGATGGCCTGTGCCAGCGGCAGGCCGCTGGCTTGCTCGATGACGGCGCCCAGCACATCGGTCGCAATCGAGTATTTCCATTGCGTGCCCGGCTCGTACAGCAGCGGGGCGGACGCCAGGCGGACCAGGTTCTCGCGCAGGCTGATGCTGCTATGGTCCATGCCGTCCGAAACCTGGGCGCGCGCATAGGACGCATGCTCCTCCTGGAAGAAGCGGTAGGTCAGGCCGGCGGTGTGGGTCATCAGGTGGCGGATCGTGATGGTGGGCACGGCGCCGTTTTCCAGCGCCGGCTGGAAGTAAGGCAGATAGCGGGTCACGGGCGCGTCCAGTTCCAGCTGGCCCTGCGCCACCAGGACCAGTGCGGCCGCCGAGACGATGGGCTTGGAAACGGAGGCCAGGCGAAATACGGTGTCCGCCGTCATGGCGCGCGCCTGCTCGCGGTCGGCCATGCCGGCGGCGCGCTGGTAGACCAGGCGGCCGCCTTGCGCGGCCAGGACCACGGCGCCGACCAGGCGCTGGTCCGCCAGCGCCTGGTCGATCACGGTGTCGAGGTGGGCCGCCAGGGCCGGGGTGCCGGTTTGGATGGATGTGTGACTGAAGTGGGACATCGGGCTTCCTTGGTGAAGAGGGGAGGCCCAGCTTAGTGAAATACCCACTAAAGAAAAACAGGCTAGAATTCCCTTCATAAAGGACATATGTGTCCGGAGTGGGGTGGAGATATGGATCATCTGGGCGGCCTGGCGGCCTTCGTGCAGGCGGCGGAAGCGCAAAGCTTTGTCGCGGCGGGGCGGGTGCTGGGAGTGTCGGCGTCGGCCATCGGCAAGAGCATCGCGCGCCTGGAGCAGCGTGTCGGCGTGCGCCTGTTTCACCGCAGTACGCGCAGCATCCGCCTGACGGCCGAAGGCAAGCTCTTTCTCGAAAGCTGCCGCCGCATCCTGCTGGAGATCGAACAGGCCGAGCAAGCGCTGTCGAGCACCATGGCCGCGCCGCGCGGCCGCTTGCGTATCAGCCTGCCCCTGGTCGGCACTCTGCTCAATCCGGTCCTAGTGGAGTTTGCGCGCCTGTATCCCGAGATCCTGCTCGATGTGGATTGCACGGATCGCCGCGTCGACCTGATCGAGGAGGGCTTCGACGCCGTGGTGCGCGTGGGCGAAAGCGCCGATTCGGGCCTGATGAGCCGCAAGCTGGGGACATTTCACTTGCGGCTGGTGGCCGCCCCGGCGTATCTGCGCCAGCACGGCACGCCCGTGCAGCCACAGGATTTGCAGCGCCACCGCTGCCTGTTCTATAAATTTCCCAGTAGCGGCAAGCTGGAAGCCTGGCCTTTGGCGGACTGGGAGCAGCTGTATGGGCGTGGCCTGCCGGCCGCGCTGGAATGCAGCACCATCGACACCCTCATGCACTTTGCCCGGCAGGGTATGGGCATCGCCTGCCTGCCGGATTTCGCCGTGCGCGAGGATCTGGAACATGGCGCCCTGCAAAGCGTGCTGCCGCGGCATACGCGCCATAGCGGCAGCTTCCAGATACTTTGGCCGTCCAGCAAACAACTGCTGCCGAGGCTCAGGGTCTTGATCGATTTCCTGAGCGAGCGGGTCTTCCCGCAGGAGAGCCGCGGCCTCAGTGGCGGCGGCGGGTAGGGTAGATCAGGGTGCGTACCGCCACGCTGGAGGGGATGCCCATGGCTGCCAGGAATTCGGCGGCGCGTTTCAGGCCCACTTCGGGCAGGGCGGAAATGGCCTGATTGATGATGTCGCGGGTGTTGTGGTCGGCGCGCACTTGCTGGTGGCGCAGGTCGTGTGTATTCATCCTGTGGTCCCCGTGCGAAGCGGCGCGAGGCCGAGATTTTTCCCCTCGCGCAGCATTTGTTCAAAATCCCGTGGTGCGAGCGGACGGCTGAAATAATAGCCTTGCATGGCATGGCATCCGTTGCGCCGCAGGTAATCGAGCTGCTCCCGCGATTCTACCCCTTCCGCGATCACGCGCAACTTCAGATTGTGAGCGAGTGCAATGATGGAAGCCACGATGGCCGCGTCTTCGGCGTCATGCGCGATATCGCTGACGAAGGAGCGGTCGATTTTCAGCACATCGATGGGGAAGTTGCGCAGATAGGACAGGCTGGAGTAGCCGGTGCCGAAGTCGTCGATCGACAGGGTGACGCCCAGCGCCTTCAGCTCGTGCAGCAGGGTCACCGCCTGCTGCACATCGTTCATGAACAGGCTTTCGGTCAGCTCGATTTCCAGGCAGGAGGCGGGCAGGCCGGTGTGCGCCAGCACGTCGCGGATTTCGTCGACCAGGCCGGGCTGGCTGAACTGGCGCGCCGACAGGTTGACCGCCACGCGCAGGGCGGGCAGGCCGGCGTCCTGCCAGGCCTTGGCCTGGGCGCAGGCACTGCGCAGCACCCAGGCGCCGATCGGCAGGATCAGGCCCGTTTCCTCGGCCAGGCCGATAAAGCGCTGCGGCGGCACCGTGCCCAGCTCGGGATGCTGCCAGCGCAGCAGTGCTTCCATGCCCATCACTTCGCCGCTTTCCAGGTCGAGCTGGGGCTGGTAGTGCAGCACGAATTCCTCGCGCTCCAGCGCCTTGCGCAGCGCACCCTCGATGCGCAGGCGCTCCTGCGCTTCCTCATTCATGGCCGGCTGGTAGAACTGGAAGCAGTTGCGGCCCATTTTCTTGGCCGAGTACATGGCGATGTCGGCGTGCTCGATCAGGTGCTGGGCGGCGGCGGTGTCGCCCTCGTACACGGCGACGCCGATGCTGCAGGTGACGAAGAACTCTTTCCCCTCCAGCAGCACGGGCTGGGCCAGATTGCTCATGACGCGTTGCACGATGTCGGGCGAGAGCGACTCGTCGGGGTATTCGCTGAGGATGGCGACGAATTCGTCGCCCGACAGGCGGGCCACGGTGTCGCTGGCGCGCAGGCTGGTTTGCAGGCGGCTGGCCACGGTCACCAGCAGCTGGTCGCCGGCCTTGTGGCCCAGGCTGTCGTTGACGAACTTGAAGCGGTCCAGATCGATCAGCATGACCCAGATCGGGTGATTGCTGCGGTTGGCGTAGGCCACGGCCTGGCTCAGACGGTCCTGCAGCAGCATGCGGTTGGGCAGGCCGGTCAGCACGTCGTGGTGGGCGATGTGCTGGATGCGCTGCTCGGCCAGTTTGCGCTCGGTGATCTCGCTGCCGGTGCCGCGGTAGCCGCGGAACTCGCCCTGGGCGTCGTACACCGGCTCGCCGCTGGTGATGAACCAGCGTTCCACGCCGTCGTCGCCGCGCATCGAGTACTCCACATTGGTGAAGGGCAGGCGCGATTCCAGCAGGGCTTTGTGCTCGCGTCCCCACTTGGTCTGCAGCATGTCGGGATGCGCTTCCCAGCGCGTGCGGCCGATATAGCTCTCCTTGCGGATATGGCCTTTCTCGAAGAAGCCGCCGGTCACATTGGTGAAGCAGAAATTGGCGTCCTGCTCCCAATACCAGTCCGAGGACAGGGCCAGCAGGCGGCGGAAGCGCTGTTCGCTTTCCTGCAGCTTGCGTTCGGCGCGCTTGCGTGCCGCCACATCCTCGATCAGGCGCTCGTTGCTGCGCTGCAGATCGGCGGTGCGCGCATCGACCAGCAGCTGCACGCGGCGCGAGCGCTGCACCAGGGATTGCACATAGGCCGCCGCCAGGATGCTGAACAGCAGGCCGCCCACCAGGGTGCAGAGCGAACCCAGATGGTCGGTCAGGAAGGGGCGCGGCTTGGCTTCCACCCGCACATGCCAGGGCCGTCCCAGCACATCGAAGGATTTGAGTTCGCTGCCATGGTATTCGGGCGAGAGCCAGCGCCAGAACAGGTGGTCGGGCTGGGTGTCGCCGCGCTGCAGGCCGTGGCTGAACACCAGGTTGGCCGGCTGCGACGGATCGCCCGCATACACGCCGAGCACCAGCTGCTGGTCGTCCAGCAGGCCGCCGCCTTGCAGGATGGTGTAGACCAGGGAGGTGGTGCGGACCACGGCGCCGGTATCGCCCAGCCAGGCGGCGCGGCGCTGTTCGGGCGTGGCAGTGGGGGCGCCGTGGCGGAACACGGGCATCAGCAGCACCATGCCGCTTTCGGCGCTGGCGTCCTGGGCCAGGCGCAACAGGGCGGTGGCGGCGGGGCGGCCGCTGTCGAGCATCTCGTCGACGGCCTTGTGCACGGCAGCGTTGCTCAGCACTTCCAGGCCGAAGGCGCGCTCATTGCCCTGCAGCGGTTCCAGATAATCGACCACGCTATACAGCTCGCTCTCGGGCGCCGGCCGCATCTCGCTGCCGACCATCTGCCGTACCGCGAAGTCCGCGTGCTGCTGGCGCATCGCGGCTTCATAGGCCAGCTTTTGCGGGTGGGTCAGCACGCGGTGGAAGTTGAAGGCGCTGACGAAGGGGTAGCGCTCCAGCAGGGGGCGGGTGAATTCGCGGAATTGTTCGCGGCTGACCGGTTCCACGGTGCGGAACAGCTGGTTGGTGATCGACAGCACCTCGACCGCGTCGATGAAGCCGCGCTGGATGGCGGCGGCGCGCACATTGGCGCGCTGCTGGAAACTCAACTCCATCTTACCGTATTCGAGCGCCGTCACCGCCACGAACAGTACGGTCGTCACGGCCAGGCCCGCGCCCAGCGTGGCGGCTGCGGCAAAGGCAATGGACGAGGATGACCGGCGGCGGCGAGCCATGAAACTCCTTGTAGGGAAAATAAGATGCGGCGCGTAGATGCTGTGTGGCAATATTGCTGCGGCGCTAGTTTGTCACAAAATCGGGGAAATTCCGAGTTATACCGCCACAAATAATAGGATTTTTCGGTTCCGATACCGTTTTTACAAGTTGCCGCGCAGCCGCGCCACCAGCCAGCGCGCCAGCAGGCGGTTGGCCAGGCCAAAACCCAGCCCTGGCCAGAGGCCATGGTGACGCGCCACGCGGCGCAGCAGGTTCAGGGCCGGAGTGGGGCGGCCGGGCGTCGCCTTCAGTGCGAAGACGATGCGGTTATTGCCGGCGATGCCCTTGAACTGGCACAGGCAGCCCTGGAAGCGCTGGCGCAGGCGGGACAGCAGGATGGGATAGCGCGGGTCGTAGCTGAAGATATTCGCCACCAGCAGGCCGTCCGGGCGCAGGGCGCGGCGGCAATCGGCGTAGAAACGGGCCGTGGTCAGGGACGAAGGCAGGCCATCGTGGTCAAAGCCGTCGAGCAGCAGCACGTCGGCGCTGTTCTGCAGGCGCGCCATATAGTCGGCGGCGTCGGCATGGATGATGCGGAAGCGCTCATCGTCGGGCGGCACGGCGAAGCGTTCGCGCAGGGCGATCACGTCGGCGCGCAATTCCAGCACGGTGATGCGGGCATGGGGCAGGTAGCGGTGGCAGAACTTGGCCAGGGAGCCGCCGCCCAGGCCCACCATCACGATGTGGCGGGCGCGCGGCTTGAACAGCACGAAGCACATCATGGCGCGCGCGTAGCGCAGCACCAGCTGGTCCGGATCGTCCAGGTCCATCTGGCTTTGCACCTCGCCCGGCTGGAATTCCAGCGACAGGCGGCTGCCGCGCCGATGCAACAGGGAAGTGTGTTCGAGGGAGGAAGTCATATTCCTGGGTTGTTGCCGACTCTGAAGTTCTGATAAGCTGCCGGGTTTGCCGCATAGAGTGTACTTGAAGCGCGCGCCGGGCGCCGGATCGCGTTTACATACATTCAAATAATCGGTACATTGCCAGCATGGCCAGCGCTCCGGAGAGAGAATATGTTCTTAGATCACCCGACCATCACCGCGACCAACAGCTTTACCGAACCTGACCGGCTGGAAAGGCTGGGGCGCGTGTATGGCTACGTGGCCGCCCTGGCGGATATAGCCGGTAAACAGAACTTTATCGAGAAGGTCAGCCAACTGCACGACCACAAGGGCACGCTGATCGTCTTCTGGCACGACGCGCCGAGCGAGGACGAGAAGGAATTCTTCCTCAAGGCCTGGGGCAGCAAGGTGGGCGATGGTAGTACCAACGTCGAGCACGAGGTCTAACAAGACGCTGTAGCGCATGGATATACGCACCCTTGCCTTAGCCCTGGCTCTGGGCAACCTGAGTCTATGCGCGGCCCTGTTCTTCTTTGATTACGAGCGGCGCAAGTCGCTGAGCCTGTCCACCTGGGCGCTGGCCAAGCAATGCCAGGCCGTGGCCTGGCTGCTGCTCTATTTCCGCGGCGTGCTGCCTGATTTCCTCGGCGGCCCGCTGGCCAATCTGCTGCTGTTTGCCGGCGTGGCCCTGGATGCGGGCGCGTTCTGGGATGCCGTCAACCGGCCGTCCTGGCGCCGCGTGCTGCTGCCGTCGCTGGTGCTGGCCTCGCTGGCCTATCTGGCCTGCCAGTTCATCGACAGCGAAGGCGGCCTGCGCGTCGCCACCGGCGCCGTCATCCTCGGCGGTTTCTACCTGGCCGGCGTGGCCGCGCTGCTGCGCTTCTGGCGCGCCGGCAGCATGCTGTGCCGCTTCCTGACCGTGACCATGAGCGTGTTGGCCGTGGTGGTGGCCGCGCGCGGTGTGCTGAGCGTGCTGCTGCCGGAGGGCTGGAGCTGGGTCAGTCCGGCCATCATGGCGGGGGTGGGCTATGGCGCGCTCTACCTGCTGATGCTGCTGAACGGTTTCGGCTATCTGCTGCTGTCGCGCGAAAAGCTGCAGGGCGAGCTGGATCGGCTGGAAACCATCGATGCGTTGACCGACGTGCCGAACCGGCGTGGCTTCTACCAGGCCTTGCAGCCTTGGATGGCGCTGGCGCGCCGCCCGGGCCAGCCGACGTCCCTGATCATCCTCAACCTCGACCAGTTCAAGCGCGTCAACGACAGTTACGGCCATCCGGTGGGCGACAGCGTGCTGAAAGCCATGGTCGATGTCTGCCGCAAGCAGCTGCGCGACAGCGACTTGATGGGCCGCCTGGGCGGCGCCGAATTCGCGGTCCAGCTGCCGCGCACCTCGCTCGACGATGCGCGCCTGGTTGCGGAGCGCATCCGCAAGGCGGTGGAAGGCATGCCGGTGAAAGCCGACAAGGCCATCATCCAGCTGACCGCCAGCCTGGGCGTGACGACCATCCGTGCCGAAGATACAACAGTGAGCTTGTTCAAGCGCGCCGACGAAGCCTTGCAGGCCGCTAAACTGCGTGGCCGCAACCAGGTGGCCGAAGCCGAGACGCCTTCGCTGGAGGTTTAAGCGCATCTTGTCATATGGGTGTAACAAATTCCGCTTAGTGTGATAGCATTTTCGTATAAACGATATAAACGGAATTTACATGTACGCCGCCGTCGACCTTGGTTCCAACAGCTTCCGCCTGCACATAGGCAAACACGATGGTGACGCCATCCGCGTGCTGAAGAGCATGCGCGAACCGATACGCCTTGCCGCCGGGCTGGATGCGGCGGGCAATCTGAGCGAGGCCGCCATCCAGCGCGCCATCGCCTGCCTCAAGACGTTCCGCCTGGCGCTGGCCGCCTATGAGCTGGACGCGGTGCGCGTGGTCGCCACCTCGACCATGCGCCAGGCGCGCAATGTGGCGTCCTTCCTGCCGCAGGCCGAGGAAGCCATCGGCTATCCGATCGAGATCATTTCAGGGGAAGAGGAGGGGCGCCTGATCTATATGGGCGTGGCCAATTCCCTGGCCCAGCCCAATGAGCGGCGCCTGGTGGTCGATATCGGCGGCGGCTCCACCGAGCTGATTCTGGGCCGCGGTTCGGATATCGAGCGGGTGGAATCGTTCAGTGTGGGCAGCGTCAAGCAAAGCCTGTCCTTCTTTGTTGGCGGACGGGTGGACGCGGCGTCCTTCGAGGCGGCCATCCTGTCCGCGCGCAGCCATTTTGAGGATGGTGCGCCGCCTTACCATCCGCAGTTCTGGAAGCGTGCATACGGCTCCTCCGGCACCATCCGCGCCATTGCCGAGATCATCGAGAAAAATGGCCTGGGCAAGGGTGACCTGTCGGCGCCCAGCCTGGAAGCGCTGAAAAAGCGCTTCATCGAATTCGGCCACGTCAGCAAGATCGACATGCCGGGCCTGCGCCCTGACCGCGCCGGCACCATCGTCGGCGGGCTGGCCATCCTGATCGCCATCGTGCATGAACTGGGCATCAACCAGATGCAGTCCATCGAGGCCGGCTTGCGCATGGGCGTGATGTGGGACCTGTATCTGCGTTCGACCCGGCGCGACCGGCGCGAGCAGTCGGTGCGCCTGTTCATGGAGCGCTTCCATGTCGACCAGGCGCGCGCCGAGCGTGTCGCCAGCGATGCCGTCACGCTGTACGAGCAGATGAAACCGGGCGAGGATAACTACAGCCAGCACCTGTTCTGGAGCGCGCTGCTGCACGAATGCGGGGTGGTGGTGTCACAGACGGGCAGCCATAAGCACGCCTCCTACCTGGTTGAAAACGCCGACCTGCCGGGCTTCACCACCCGCGAGCAGAAGGCCATGAGCCGCCTGCTGCTGGCGCAGAAGGGCAATCTACGCAAGGTCAGCGAACTGCTGGGCGAGTCCGATTTCGCCAAGGCGGTGGTGGCGCTGCGCCTGGCGATTCTCTTCATGCACTCGCGCATTGAACTGGATTTCAAGGGCATCAAGCTGCGCATGAAAAACCGTATCGAGCTGGAATTGCGGCGCGAATGGGTGGCCGAGCATCCCACCGTGGCCTACTGGATGGAGAAGGAACAGGAGTTCTGGGACGAGGTGGGTGTCGATCTGAGCATCCGCGCTATCGCCTGAGCGGACGGGGAATTCTCACGGATTCTCGCTGCATGGCTCCATTTTCTTGAAAAATGGTATATATTGTTTATATTGTTCAATTAATGGAGTCGCCATGACTGTTGTAAAAACCGAGAAAAAGCCGGCTGCCGCCAAGGCCCCGGCCACCAAACCGGCCGTGAAAACCGCCGCCACCGCCACCAAACCCGCTGCCGCTGCGGCGAAACCGGCCGCCAAGGCCGTGACCAAGGCTGCCGTCAAGCCGGTCAAGGCCGCCGCCAAACCCGCCGTGAAAGCCGCCGCCAAGCCAGCAGCGAAACCGGCGGCCAAGCCGGCCGCGCCGAAGGCCGCTGCGCCAAAGGCCGCGCCAAAAGCTGCGGCGCCGAAAGCCGCTGCATCGAAAGCCGCTGCACCGAAAGCGGCCAAGCCGCGCGCCGCCGCCAAGCCGGCCGAGAAAGCGGCCGAGGTGGCGAAGGAGAAGCCGCGCAAGGATAAGCTGGTGCGCGACAGCTTCACCATGCCCGAAGCCGAATACGCGGTGCTGGGCCAGGTGAAGAAATCCTGCCTGAAAGCCGGTTTCGAGATCAAAAAGAGCGAGCTGCTGCGCGTGGGCGTGGCCCTGATCAGCCAGATCGACCTGGCCACCCTGCAAAGCGTACTGGCATCTTTACCACAGTTGAAGACCGGACGGCCCAAAAAAGCCTGATGTCACCGAACTGACATAAAGTTGTCATTTTGTTGAAGCAATAGCTCGTTACGCTTGCTTTCGTCCCCACTGAAAGGATGAAAGCATGCAACATACTATCGTACAAGCGGAAACCCGGGCGTCGGCTGGCCGTCTGGTGCTGAGCATGGCCAGCACGCCCGAGGAACTGCGCGAAGTGCAGCGCCTGCGCTACAAGGTGTTCATCGAGTCAATGGGCCTCAACTCGCTGGCCAGCGACGATGGCCTGGACAGCGACGAATTCGATGAATTCTGCGATCACCTGATCGTGCGCGAATCCGACAGCCTGAAGGTCGTCGGCACTTACCGCCTGCTCAATCCCACCCGCGCCCGCAAGCTGGGCCGACTGTATTCCGAAGGCGAATTCGACCTGGGGCGCCTGAATAATCTGCGCGGCCGCATGCTCGAAGCGGGCCGTGCCTGCATCCACCCGGATTACCGTGGCGGCAGCGTGATCATGCTGCTGTGGTCGGGCCTGGCCGAGTATATGCGCCGCCAGCAATGCGACTACCTGATCGGCTGCGCCAGCATCAGCCTGGCCGACGGCGGCCACAATGCCGTCGCCGTCTACCAGCAGCTGCGCGAAAAGCATATGGCGCCGCCCGAGTACCGTGTCACGCCGCACCTGCCTTTCCCTTATCAGAAGCTGGACCCGGCGCCGGCGGTGCAGGTGCCGGCCCTGCTGAAAGGCTATATGCGCTCCGGCGCCTGGATCTGCGGCGATCCGGCCTGGGATCCGGATTTCGAAAGCGCCGACCTGTTCCTGTTGATGCCGCTGGCCAATCTCGATGCCCGCTATGCGCGTCACTACAATGTAGGCGAACCGGCGCTGGCCAGCGCGGCCTGAAGCAGCGCGTCCGTCTTCCCTGCCAACCCGCCTCGTCCGAGGCGGGTTTTTTTATGCTTGCGTTCGCCGGTGGCATGGCCTATAGTTAACTGTACTGATCGGTACATTGTGTGGCGATTGGTACATTTGAAAGGAAAAACCATGTCTACCCGTCCTCCGCTACCTCCCTTCACCCGCGACAGCGCCATTGAAAAAGTCCGCCTGGCCGAAAACGGCTGGAACACGCGCGACCCAGAGAAAATCGCGCTGGCGTACACCGAAGACAGCTGGTGGCGCAACCGCGGCGAATTCGCCCAGGGGCGCGCCGCCATCGTGGCCCTGCTCAAGCGCAAGTGGACGCGTGAACTCGACTACCGCCTGATCAAGGAGTTATGGGCTTACGACGGCGCCCGCATTGCGGTTCGCTTCGCCTACGAATACCATGACGACTCGGGCCAGTGGTTCCGCGCCTACGGCAACGAAAACTGGGAATTCGACGAGCAAGGCTTGATGCACCACCGCCACGCCAGCATCAACGAACACCCGATCCAGGCCAGCGAACGCAAGTTCTTCTGGGACGCCAGCGGGCCGCGTCCGGACGACCATCCGGGCTTGAGCGCGCTGGGTTTTTAAGTATTAAAGGATAGGAATGGCGCGACTCATCGCAGAAAAAGCCGACATCGTGCCGCTGCTGGCGGAAGTGTTCCGCCAGTACGGCTTCGAAGGCGCCAGTCTGGCGCGCATCGGCGAAGGTACCAGGCTGGGCAAAGGCAGCATCTACCACTTCTTCCCCGGCGGCAAAGAAGAAATGGCCGACGCGGTCTTGGCCGACATCGACGCCTGGTTCCGCGACAATATCTTCACCCCGCTGGCCGAGAGTGCCGAGCCGGGCGCCGGCATCGCCCGCATGTTCGCCGATGTGGAGCGCTACTTTGATTCCGGCCAGCGCATCTGTCTGCTCGGTGTCTTCGCCCTCGGTAGCGAGCGTGACCGCTTCGCCGCCCGCGTGCAAGGCTACTTCGCCGCCTGGATCGCCGCCCTCGGCGCTGCCCTGCAGCGCAGCGGCCATGCCGCCTTGGAAGCCAGCGAACTGGCCGAAGAAACCGTCGCCGGCATCCAAGGCGCGCTGGTGCTGTCACGCGCCCTGCAAACCCCCGCCAGCTTCCGCACCGCCCTCCAGCGCCTGCAGCGCCGCCTTTGACAAAAGTCAAAAAATGTCCACCCTGGTGCCAGGCGGGGCCGCCGAGGCACCAGAGTCGGACATTCTTTGATCTGGATCAGCAAATGTCCTACCTTCGTGCCTGACACCAGGGTGGGACATTTTTTGATTTGGATCAAAGGGCTTGGCCGTTGTTGTTGTGGCTGTCCATGGCGACGGTTTGGACGGTCAGGGCGGCGCCGGGGCGGATGTGCTGCAGGCCGTCGAGGATGACTTTGTCGTCGGGCTTGAGGCCGCTTTGCACGATGCGCAGGCCGCCGCCGGCTTGCGCGCCGAGTGTGACGGCGCGGTATTCGGCCCTGCCTTCGCGGTTGACAATGAAGACGAATTTGCGATTGAGGTCGGTGCCGATGGCGCGCTCGTTTACCAGCAGGGCGCGCGTGGTTTGCTGGCGGCCATTGCCGGCGGCGACCTGGACGCGCACGAAGAGGCCGGGCACGAGATTGCGTTCGGCATTATTCAGCACGGCGCGCATGCGCACGCTGCCGGTGTTGGTGTCGAGGCGGTTGTCGATGAATTCGAGTGCGCCTTCGTGCGGGTAACCTTGTTCCTTGTTGAGGGCGATATGCACCGGCACCGGCATGCCGGCCCGCTTCAGCACGGCCACGCGCAGATAGGTGTCTTCGTCGCCGTCGAAGCTGGCGTAGATCTGGTCGGTGGAAACGACCGAGGTCAGCACGGCCTTACCGTCGACCAGATTGCCGACCGTGATTTCAGCCTTGCTGACGCGCCCGTCGATCGGCGCCAGCACCTTGGTGTACGCCATGTTCAGGCGCGCCGCTTCGGTGGCGGCTTGGGTGGCGCGCGGTGGCGTCCAGCTCTTTCTGGCTGGAGGCGCGCTCGTCGAATTCGCGCTGGGCAATGGCGCGGTCGGCCAGCAGCCGTTCGGCGCGTTCCAGTTCGACCTTGGCCAGGTCGGCGCGGGCGCGGGCCGAATGGGCGTCCGCTTCGGCCTTGTTTAGCTGGGCCTGGTAGGGGCGGGCGTCGATGGTAAACAACACCTCGCCTTTCTTGACCAGGCTGCCCGGCGTGAAGTGCACGCTGGTGATGTAGCCGCTCACGCGTGGCCGGATTTCGACGCGCTCGATGGCTTCCAGCCGGCCCGGAAATTCCCGGGTTTCGACGATGTCCTTTTGCACCACCAGCGCCGCCGAGACCGGCGTGCCGGCCGGCTTGGCCGCCGCCTTGTCCTGGGGCGAATCGCAGCCCGTCAGCGGCAGCAGGGCCAGGCTGAGAGTGCTCAGAGCGAACAGCAGTTTCATGGTGACCTCGTAGGTGGGCGGGGAATGCGGAAGGCCTCGCGCGTCCAGTCTAGCGGGGCGGCGCGCAAGCGGCCTCTCCCTTAAGAGGGGGACGGGGGCTGTTGTAATTCGGGGAAAAAATGCTGACAGCGGGGTTTGGGCTGTGCAGGGGGAAGTGGGCGCCGGAGACTGCAATGCCGGCGCCTGGCATGGCAAGGACAGAAAATGCTAGTCAGTGCACTGAAGCAGTCGATAATTCTTTTAATTCACGGATACTGAGTTCCGATTTTTCGTGCATGCGCAACAGGATCGTCGCGCCTACGGCAAGCTTGCGATGCCGGATCTTGCTGATGATGGGTGGCTGCACTTCCAGCACCCGGCACAGCTCTGCATCGTTCTTCAGATGCATTTTTTCGATCAGGGTATCGAGCAGCTTATTGGGCACAAAGCTTGAAGGCTCTAGCGCCCTTGCACGGTTCATCGCTTCGATCAGTTCCAGTTTTTTTTGCCGCACGCTCATTTGCTCCTCCCTAAGGTCACGTGGATAGGACTGGCTCTTCCTGGCTTGTCTAGCCGCCACAACTGGCGGTGAGGGTGGCGACTAACTCAACTATCATTGATAACCAAGCAAGTTAATTAAACTATACTACGCAAAAAAATTTTTGCGCGTTTTTGTTCGATATTTATGAGTTTTATTGAGCTAGCGCGTTGACAGATGTTGTTTCTTGTAAGCCCTCCTTCGTCAGGATCAAGGTGCGGTCGGCCATCGCGGCCGCCGCATGCGAGTGCGTGACCATGATGGCACAGGCGCCGCTGGCTTTTATTTCCCTTTGTAACAGCTGCAGGATGGCGCCGGCGGTGTCGGGATCGAGGTTGCCGGTGGGTTCGTCGGCCAGCACCAGCGCGGGCCGGTGCACCAGGGCGCGCGCAATCGCCACGCGCTGCATTTCCCCACCGGAAAGTTGTTGCGGATAATCATGTTCGCGGCCCGCCAGGCCAACGGCCGCCAGCATCTCCGCCGCGCGCTGTTGCGGCATGCCGTTGAGCAATAAAGGCAGGGCGACGTTTTGCAGCAAGCTCAAGTGCGGCAGCACGTGGAAGGCCTGGAAGATAAAGCCCATGCGCTCGCGCCGCAGTTTGGTTGCGGCATCATCGTCCAGCGCGGCCATGGCCACGCCGTCGACCACGATAGGCGTGCCGGGGCCGGCATCGGGATGGTCGAGGCCCGCGATCAGATTGAGCAGCGTCGATTTGCCGACGCCCGATTCACCCATGATGGCGACGAACTCGCCGGCGCGGAAACGGTAGGACAGGCCGGACAGCACGGGATGGCCGTTGGCATACGATTTATACAGTTTACGTAATTCGAGCATCGTCTTCCTTGGGTTGAAAGTCAGCGCGTCAAGGCGCGCCGCAGCGCGAAGCTGACGGCATCGACCAGGGCCACCAGCAGCAGCATGGCCAGGATCACCGTCGCCGCCTTCTGCATCTGGAACAGCGAGAGATGATACTTCAGCATCTGCCCCAGGCCGCCCGCGCCCACCACGCCCAGGATGGCTGCGGCGCGGATATTGTTCTCCCAGCGGTACAGGGTGTAGGACAGCATCTGCGGCAGCGTTTGCGGCAGCGTGGCATAGAAGAAGGCGGCCAGCGGCGGCGCGCCGTTGGCGCGCAGGCTTTGCTCCGGCAGCGGCGCGGCGTTTTCCAGCGCATCGGCGAACAGGCGCCCCAGCACGCCGGCCGTGTGCGCGGCCAGCGCGAGCGTGCCGGCAAAGGGACCAAGGCCGGCGGCGATCAGCAGGATGGAAGCCCATACCAGTTCCGGCACCGAGCGCAATACATTGAGCAGCACGCGCACCGCGCCGCGCGCGCTCCGGCCAAAGCGTCCTGCGCCGGGCAGGGCCAGCAGCATGCCGCCCGCCACCGCCAGCAGGGTGCCGAGGGCCGACATGGCCAGGGTTTCGCCGGTCGCCAGTGCCGTCTTGCGCAGGAAGCCGCTTCCCGTTTCGGGCGGCGCGAAGCCGGCCAGGAATTCGGCCACGCTGGCCACGGCATCGGTGCTGAAGAAGTCGTGCCATTTCAGCGGCAGGCTGGCGAAGCTGGCGATGACGAGCGCCATCAGCGCCAAGCCCAGCGCGGGACCGGACCAGTGCAGGCGCGGCGCGGCCGGCATCGCTGGCACCGCATGGTCTTCATGCTGGCTCATGCCAGCCTCCGGCGCAGCAGGCGCGAGAACAGGTCGGCGGCAGCCACCAGCAGCACGAAGACCAGCAGCATGGATGCCACTTCGCCGCCCGCCAGCATCTTCATCGATTCATCCATGCGCTGCCCCAGGCCGCCGGCGCCGACAAAGCCCATCACCACCGAGCCGCGGATCGCGCATTCCCAGCGGTAGACGGTGTAGGACAGCAGTTCCGGCGCCGCTTCCGGCAGCGCGCCATAGAACAATGCGGCCAGCCGTCCGCCGCCGTTCATCAGCAGGCTGGCGCTGGCATGCGCTTCCGATGATTCCAGGATTTCAGCATAGACCTTGCCCAGCATGCCGCAGTAGGTAAGGGCGATCGCCAGCACGCCCGCCGTGGGGCCGAGGCCGACGATGCGTACCAGCAGCAGCGCCCACACCAGCTCGGGCACGCTGCGCAGCAGGACCAGCAGCCAGCGCACCAGCTGGCGCACTGCGGCAGGCAGCACGCCCATGCGGCGCCGGCCCAGGCGCGAGATGGACAGGCGTTCGGTGACGATCAGCGTGGCGGGGATCGCGCCCAGCAGGGCCAGGCTCAGGCCCGCCGTGGCGATGGCGATGGTCTGCCAGGTTTCGCGCAGCAGCATGGCGAGAAATTCCGGGGAGTGCACGGGCGGCAGGAAGCCTGCCAGGAAGCGTCCGGTGGCGCTCAGGCTTTGCCGGTCGAACAGCATGGCGGGCTTGAATTCGCTGGCCACCAGCATGGGCCACAGCAGCAGCAGGCCAAGCACGGTATAGGTGAGGCGGCCGCGCCACGCGGGATCGGGATGGCGTGCGGCGTAAGGGATGGCGGGGATGTTCTGCATGCGCGTTCCGCTTACAGGCAGGCGCCGACGGCCAGCTTGTCCTGCAAGGTCTGCGGATGCGGCGAATTGGCGGGCGGCTGTTCGCCCAGATACAGTTCGGCGATCATCGCTTCCGTCACCTGTTCGCGCGGCAGGTCGAAGACGATGCGGCCTTCCTTCAAGGCCACGATGCGCGGGAAATGGCTCAGCGCCAGGTCGACCAGGTGCAGGCTGCAGACCAGTGCCGCCTGGCGCTGCGCCGCTTCCTGCTGCAGGGTGTTGAGGGTCAGTTGCGAGAGTGCGGGATCGAGGGCCGACAAGGGCTCGTCCACCAGCAGCGCCTGCGCCGTCGAGAGCAGCAGGCGCGCCAGGCCGCAGCGCTGGCGCTCGCCGCCGGACAGGCGGTCGACGCGGGCATACAGCTTGTCGCCCAGATTGAAGCGCGACAGGGCACGGAAGGCCGCTTCCGGATCGGCGGGGCGCAGCAGCGAGAGCAGCGCGCGCCACAAGCTCCAATGCGGCAGCCGCGCCGCCAGCACCGCCGTCACCACGCGCTGGCGTGGCGGCAGCGGCGGCGTTTGCGGCGCAAGGAAGAGGCGGGCGCGCAGGCGATGGCGCTCGCCGTCCGACAGGGCCCATGGATCGCCGCCGAACGCTTCGAAGCGTCCCGACTCCGGCTGGTGGGCGCAGGCCAGGGTGGCCAGCAAGGTGGTCTTGCCGGCGCCGGAAGGGCCGATCAGGGCGACTTGTTCGCCGGGTGCGATATGCAGGTTGATGTCTTGCAGGGCCAGCGCGCGCGTGCCGCCGAGATGGCGCACCGCGAGCCGTTCCAGGCGATACACGGCCGCTCCCTGTGGCTGGAGGCCGGCGGGG
Source organism: Massilia sp. erpn (assembly GCF_024400215.1). Lineage (NCBI taxonomy): Bacteria > Pseudomonadati > Pseudomonadota > Betaproteobacteria > Burkholderiales > Oxalobacteraceae > Massilia > Massilia sp. erpn. The sequence goes on along the minus strand of NZ_CP053748.1, from coordinate 5,821,503 downwards.
AGCGGATTTGCTGCCGGCGCCGCCAGGGCGCCGTCTTCTTTGCTGCTGGAATCCATCGCTTACTTTTTCAACAGTCCCGCATTCTTGGCCGCGGCCTCGATGGCGGCGTAGTTCTCGGCCTTGGTGGGGATGAACCTGGAGGCGCGCTGCAAGTCCAGAATCGCCTTGCCTTCCACATTGTCGGCGCTCAGCGCGAGGAAGGCGTCGCTGATTTTTTTCTTCAATTCGGGAGGCATGTCGGCGCGCACGGTCCAGTTATAGTCGTAGTAGCCGGGCGTGGTGTAGAACACGCGCACCGCTTGGGTGTCGACTTTTTTCTCGCCCACCAGTTTTTCCCACACCGAGATATTCAGCGCGCCCGCATCAACCTTGCCGCCGGCCACGGCGGCCACGGTGGCGTCGTGCGCGCCGGAATAGGCCACGCGTTTCAGGTCGCTGTCCGGATCGATCTTGGCGGCCAGCAGGAAGGAGCGCGGCATCAGATGGCCCGAGGTCGAGGATTCGGAGCCGAAACTCAGCGTACGGCCTTTCAGGTCATCCAGCTTGTTGATGTCCTTGGCGGTGGTGATGAAGACTGAGCGGAACTTTTCGTCCTCGGCGCGCTGCACCAGCGGTACCACCTGGCCCTTGCTGCGTTCCTTGGCCTGCACAAAGGTGAAGCCGCCGAACCAGACCATATCCAGCTTCTTGTTGATCAAGCCTTCGACCGAGGCGGCGTAATCGGTGACGGGAGTGAACTCCACCTTCATGCCCAGTTTCTTTTCCAGATACTCGCCCAGCGGCTTGAACTTGCGCTGCAACTCGGTCGGCGCCTCGTCCGGAATGGCGGACACGCGCAGCACTTGCTGGGCGAGCGAGGGTGCCGACGCCAGCATCAGGCCGGCGCTCATGGCGGCGCACAGCAGGGATTTCATGGTACTCAGGGCAGAGTGGCTCATGGTGAGATAGACCTTTCGGTGAGGGGTTGTTGCCAGGTTGCTGCAGGTGCTTGTTATTTCGTTAAACAGTGCAAGGGAGCACTGAGCGGCGTGGCGGACGCCCGGTTTTGGATATTCAGCTATGATAACAAAAATGTCATCGGCGCCGGGGCGGCTGGACCGGCATGGCTCAGCCGCGATGGCGTCCAACAACTCCGAGAAAGAGCCTGATTATGCCTTTGTCCCGTACTGCGGCGATGCGCGTTGTTTCGCCGGCCATCCCAGCCATACCGCTCGGCATCGCCCACGCCGCACCGGCCATCGCGGCCGAGATCAGTGCCGGACTGCTGGCGCGCGCCGCGCATACCTCGCCCAAGTATCTGTATGACAGTCTCGGCTCGCGCCTGTTCGAGGCGATTTGCGAACTGCCCGAATATTATCCAACGCGCACCGAGGCGGCCATTTTCGCCAGCCACGGCGCGGAAATGGCGGACCGCATCGGCAAGGGCGCCACGCTGATCGACCTGGGTGCGGGCAATTGCGCCAAGGCGGCCAGCCTGTTTCCGCTGCTGCAGCCGGCGCAGTATGTCCCGGTCGATATCTCGCGTGATTTTCTGAACGAGGCCGTGAGCCGTTTGCAGCAGCGCTTTCCCGCCATTGAGATGACGGCGCTGGCGCTGGATTTCTCCGGCCACTTCGAGCTGCCCGCCACGGTACGCCCGCAGCGCCGCACTTTCTTTTATCCTGGTTCCTCAATCGGCAACTTCGCCCCGCATGAAGCCATTGCCTTCCTGCGCCGCCTGCGCGGCCAGGCCTGCGCCGACGGTGGCCTGCTGATCGGCGTCGATCTGATCAAGGACAGCGCCGTGCTGGATGCGGCCTACGACGACGCCATCGGCGTGACGGCGGCCTTCAACCTGAATATGCTGCGCCATCTGAATCATCTGATCGGCGCGGATTTCGATGTAAGCCAGTGGCGCCACCGCGCCTTCTTCAATGCCGAGGAAAGCCGCATCGAAATGCACCTGGAAGCGCGTACTGCGCTGACGGTGAATTGGCCTGGCGGCCAGCGCGATTTCGCGCGCGGCGAACGCATTCATACCGAGGACAGTTACAAGTATACGCGCGACAGCTTTTCCGGGCTGCTGCGCGATGCCGGCTTTGCCGAGGATGGCGTATGGACCGATGCCGCCGGCTGGTTCGCCGTCTTCCACGCCAAGGCCGTCAGCGAATAAGAAGAAGGAGGGGATATGCATATGTATGACAGCGGTCTGTGGACCGCGCGCTACGCCGCCGTGCGCCAACGTTCGCTGGACCTGGCCACGCCGCTGAGCGATGAGGATTGCTGCGTGCAGTCGATGCCGGACGCCAGCCCGATCAAATGGCATCTGGCCCATACCACCTGGTTCTTCGAGACCTTTATCCTGGAACAGATGGAGGCGGATTTTCAGCCTTTCCATCCGGCTTTCCGCATGCTGTTCAATTCCTATTACAACGGTGTGGGCGACAAGCATCCGCGTCCGCGCCGCGGCCTGCTGACGCGGCCGGCTTTGTCCGAGGTGCGCGCCTACCGCGCCAATGTGGACCAGCGCATGGCACGCCTGCAGGGCAGCGTCCTCGATGGCGCCGCGCGCGACAGGCTGGCCATGCTGCTCACGCTGGGCCTGGAGCACGAGCAGCAGCACCAGGAGCTGATGCTGACCGACGTGAAGCATCTGCTGGCGCAGAATCCGCTGCATCCCGCCTATGCCGCCGAAGCGCTGCCGCCGGCCGCTGCCGCCGCGCCGCTGGCGTGGCTGGCGCTGGAAGGCGGCTTATGCGATATCGGCCACCAGGGCGAGGGCTTCTGTTTCGATAACGAGCTGCCGCGCCACCGCCAGTATGTTGCGCCTTTCGAGCTGGCTTCGCGCCTGCTGACGAATGGTGAGTATCTGGCCTTCATCGAAGCGGGCGGCTACCGCGATCCGTCGCTATGGCTGGCCGAGGGCTGGGACTGGGCCGGCAGCATGGGCTTGCGCCATCCGCTGTACTGGCAGCAGGACGAAGCGGGGCAGTGGTGGGAGTTTACCCTGCATGGCTTGCAGCGGCTGGATATGAACCGGCCCGCCACGCATATCTCCTTGTTCGAGGCCGATGCCTGCGCCCACTGGATGGATGCGCGCCTGCCGAGCGAGGCGGAATGGGAATTGGCGGTACATGCCGCCGGCGCAACGCCCGAAGGCGGCGCTCTGCATCCGGGCGCCGTGCAGCCGCCGCAAGGCCGCTTGCAGCAGATGTTCGGGCATTGCTGGCAATGGACCAGCAGCAGCTATGCGCCGTATCCGGGCTACCGTGCCGCCGCCGGCGCGCTGGGCGAATACAACGGCAAGTTCATGGTCAACCAGTATGTGCTGCGCGGCTCGTCCTGTGCCACGCCGGAAGGGCATGCCCGCGCCAGCTACCGCAACTTTTTCCCGGCCGGCGCGCGCTGGCAATTCAGCGGCATCCGCCTGGCGCGTTCTTCAGCTTGAACGTATCAGCTTGAGCTGGCGGCTGGCCGCCAGGCGGCGTTCGCCGGAGAGCTGGAACTGGGCGACCAGCGTTTCCAGCTTGTTTGCCTGATCCTGCATGGCGGCCGAGGCCGCCGCCGCCTGCTCCACCAGCGCCGCGTTCTGCTGCGTCACATCGTCCATCTGCGAGATGGCCTGGTTCATCTGCTCGATGCCGTCGGTCTGCTCGCTGGTGGCCAGCGAAATATCGCCCATGATGTCGGTCACGCGGCGCACCGCATTCACTACCTCCTCCATCGTTTCGCCGGCCTGCTGCACCAGCCTGGCGCCATCGTCGACCTTGTTGACGGAATCGGAGATCAGCTCGTTGATTTCGCGTGCTGCCGTGGCCGAACGCTGCGCCAGGTTGCGCACCTCCGAGGCCACCACGGCAAAGCCGCGCCCCTGCTCGCCGGCGCGCGCCGCTTCCACCGCGGCGTTCAAGGCCAGGATATTGGTCTGGAAAGCGATGCTGTCGATGACGGCGACAATGTCCGCCACCTTGCGCGAAGAATCGTTGATCGATCCCATGGTGTGCACCACCTGCGAGACCACCTCGCCGCCGCGCTGCGCCACTTCGGATGCCGAGTGGGCCAGCTGATTGGCCTGGCGCGCATTGTCCGCATTCTGCTTGACGGTCGACGTCAGCTGCTCCATCGACGATGCCGTTTCTTCCAGCGAGCTGGCCTGGGCTTCGGTGCGCGAGGACAAATCCATATTCCCGCTGGCGATCTGGCTTGATGCGCTGGCGATGGCTCCCGTGCCATGTCGTACCTGGCTGACGATATTGGCCAGGCTGTCGTTCATTTCCTTCAGGGCATGCAGCAATTCGCCCGTTTCATCCTTGCCCGCCTCTTCGATATGGCTGCTCAAGTCCCCGCCGGCCACGGCGCGCGCCACTTTCAGCGCATAGCCGATGGGATTGGTGATCGATTGCGAGATGCGGTAAGCCAGTATCACGCCCAGCAGCACGGCGGCCACGCCCAGGCCGGCCATCAGCTGGCTGGCCGTGGCGATATCGGACTTGATCAGCGCGCCATGGTCGCCGACCAGGGAGCGCTGCAAATCGTTCAGGGACTTGATGCTGTTCTGCAGCTGGCGTAGCTGGGGCAGGGTTTCTCCTTGCATCTGCTGGCCCGCCGCTTCGCGCTGCCCTTCGTCGAGCAGCTTGATGACCTTGCCGAAGGACTGTACGTAGGCGGCCCGTTCGCGCTTGATGGTTTGCATCAGCTCCCGGCCCTGGGGCAGATAGACCAGCTTGTCCAGCGTGTCCATGGCGTTGCTGATGGTGGTTTTGTTGGCGGCGATCTGCGCCTTGATCGGCGCGACTTCGCCAGTGCCTGCAATGAACAGCTCCAGCACCAGGGCGGAATTGGAACGGGTGGTGGTGGCGATGGTGGCGGCGGCATCCGCCTTGATCCAGTCCTTGTCGATGATGGTGGAACTTAAGTCTCCAATGCTGGACAGCCTTTGCAGCCCGACCAGGATCAGCACGATCATCAGCAGGAAGACGGCGCCGAAGCCGATGCCGAGCCGCGTACCTATTTTCAGGTTTGCCATAGCCATGCCGCTTCTCCTTTGCCAGGATGCGTGGGGAGAAAACAGTATAGCAACGGGGCTTCGCCAGCGGCGGCAAGGGCCGCGTGGATGATGGGAATATGAGACAGGAATAGGAATGGCAGCGGAAGGAGGGAGGGCTTCCGCTGCCGCCTACGGTTCGCACACCGTGGCAAGTCACATGATAGTCGATACGCGCTTAAGCCGCTACCTGTTGGCTAGCCGCTGCCGCTTCCTTCATTTGCAGCTGGCGGTTGACCGCGCTGAGCACGGCCTTGAAGGAGGCGGTGACGATATTGCTGTCGATGGCCGCGCCGAACAGGGTAGGGCCGTGCTCCAGGCGCAGCTCGACATAGCAGGCCGCCTTGGCATTGGCGCCGTGGCCGATGGCGTGTTCGTGGTAGTCCATCAGCTTGATATCCAGGCCCAGGGCGTCGACGAAGGCGTCGATCGGGCCGTTGCCGCCGCCTTGCAGGGCCAATGGCGCCTGGCGGTGGATCAGGGCGATATCGATCTGCACCGGCTCGTCGCTGCTGCTGTCTTCCACCATCTTGTGCGAGGCGTAGGCGTAAGGCGCGGTCTGCTCCAGGTATTCGCGCTGGAAGATTGCGTGAATGCCTTCGGAAGTGATTTCCAGGCCGGTCTGGTCGGCCACTTTCTGCACGGCGCGGCTGAATTCGATCTGCAGGCGGCGCGGCAGCACCAGGCCGTAATCCTGTTCCAGCAGATAGGACATGCCGCCCTTGCCGGACTGGCTGTTCACGCGGATCACCGCGTCGTAGCTGCGTCCCAGGTCGGCCGGATCGATCGGCAGATAGGGGATTTCCCAGATCGCGTCGGGCTGCTGCTGGGCGAAGCCTTTCTTGATCGCGTCCTGGTGCGAGCCGGAGAAGGCGGTGAACACCAGATCGCCGACATACGGATGGCGCGGATGCACCGGCAGCTGGTTGCATTCCTCCACCAGCTTGCGCACCGAGTCGATGTCGGAGAAATCAAGGCCGGGATGCACGCCCTGGGTGTACAGATTCAAGGCCAAGGTCACCAGGTCCACATTGCCGGTGCGCTCGCCATTGCCGAACAGGCAGCCTTCGACGCGGTCGGCGCCCGCCATCACGGCCAGTTCGGCCGAGGCGACGGCGGTGCCGCGGTCATTGTGCGGGTGCACGCTGATGATGATGGCATCGCGGCGCGCCAGCTTGCGCGACATCCATTCGATCTGGTCGGCATATACGTTCGGCGTGCTGCACTCCACGGTCGAAGGCAGGTTGATGATCATCTTCTTCTGCGGCGTCGGCTGCCAGATGGCGCTCACGGCGTCGCAGATATGCTTGGAGAAATCCAGCTCGGTGGTGGAGAAGGATTCCGGCGTGTACTCGAAGCCCCACTCGGTTTCCGGATGCTGGGCCAGCAGCTCTTTCACCAGCTTGGCGCCGCTGGTGGCGATATTGGTGATCTCTTCGCGCGACATGCCGAACACCACCTTGCGGAATACCGGTGCCACCGAGTTATACAGATGGACGATGGCATGCTTGGCCCCGGCGGCGGCGTCCACGGTGCGGCGGATCAGCTCTTCGCGCGACTGGGTCAGCACGATGATGGTCACGTCGTCCGGAATGCGCTTCTCGTCGATCAGCTTGCGCACAAAGTCGAAGTCGGTCTGCGAAGCCGATGGGAAGCCCACTTCGATTTCCTTCAGACCGATTTTCACCAGCAGGTCGAAAAAGCGCAGCTTTTTCTCGATGCTCATCGGCTCGATCAGCGCCTGGTTGCCATCGCGCAGATCGGTGCTCATCCAGATCGGCGGTTTGCTGATGACGGCGTTGGGCCACTGGCGGTCGGACAATTGAACGGCGGGGAAGGCGCGGTATTTGGCGGCCGGATTCTGCAACATCATGGTGTACTCCTGGAGTCTCTCAAATTGGGAAAGCCGAACGGATCGGACTACGGCATGTGGCGGATGGCTGCCTGGTGGCCACGGGGCGCTAGACCAGGCAACCGATCGGTAGTTTTAGCAGTAGGGGCAGCAGAGGGCGCAGCGGCGCACACACGCCAGCCGTCAGGGCGGTCGAAGCGCCTGCGCGGAATGGAGTCGGGGTGGCCGTTGTGAACATCGGTGCAATCTTTCCTGGGTTTTGGGACTTCGCGCGGCTCGTGGCCGGCGCGGGGTACGACAGAGAACGCGGATTAAGCGCGTGCTAGTAGGCGCGTCGCTAGCGATAGGGCGCTAGCAAACGGCAGCAGGAAAGCGGATAGATGCAGATGCGTGAACATGGGCTTTAATGTAAGTGATGAACTTTGCAGCTGTCAAGCAGAAAAAGGCCGTACAAACTTCGGAACATAAAAAAAGCGCCGCATGTGCGGCGCTTGTGCTGATCGTGCGACAGCGATCAGGCTTGTTTGCGGCGGCGTGCAGCGAAGCCGACAAAGGCCAGGCCGCCCATCAGCAGGGCCCAGGTCTGTGGCTCTGGTACGGCGCTGATGTTTTTGTATGGCTCATAGCCGATTTCCAGCGCGGAGGACAGGGAATTGGCGATGATATTGCCTTCCAGGTGGCCGCCGCCGAGGATGTCGGCCTTGTTCGCCAGGATGGTGCCGTAGGCGAAGGTACCCACGGTCACGCTGCTGGCGTCGACGAAGTTGTACAGCAGACGGTCGCGCAGGTTTTTCAGCTGGCCGTCCTGGCCGCCGGTGATGCTGAAGGCGCCGTTGCCGATCACATTGATCACCACGTGGGCGTCGGCTTTCACGTCCTGCAGGAACAGGTTGGACAGATTTTTGCTGTCGACGGTGAACACCTGGATGTCCGACTTATTGTCGCCGGTCAGGTAGGTGCTGCCCCATTTTTTTTCCACCAGGCCGTTGCTGGACAGCTTGCCCAGGTTGGAGGACAGATTGGTCAGCTGAGTCTTGGCAGCGCCGAAGTTCACCACGCCGGTCTGCTTGCGCAGATCGTGGTGGGCGCCCGACTGGCTGGTGCCGCCATAGACGCCGTAGCCTTTCGCTTTGTCGTATTCGGTGATGGGGCCGACCGAAGCGTTGGTGTTCACATTGGTGGTTGGGCCGTTGAAGATGTCGCCGCCGCCCAGTTTCACGTTGCCGCCCACGACCAGGCTTGGGCCTTTGCTGCCGTAAGGCGCGCGGTAGCCGATGGAGGCGCTGGCAGTCACGTCGCCGCCGACGGCCAGACGGCCTTCAATGTCGGTGAAGTTCTTGGCGTTGCCGTAGAAGAAGCCGCTATAGCCGGAAGCCACGCCCAGATCGATCGTGGTTGCGCCAGCTTGCAGAGGGAGGAGCAGGGATGCGCCCAGCAGGGCGGGAAGCAGTTTTGCGAATTTTGGCATGGTATTAAATTGGTATTGTTGATCGGTTTTGATACGAACCGCAGCATTTCAGGTTGAGATTATATCAAAAAAATAACGACATTTTCACCGGAACAACGATTGTTACAATTTTTAGTACCAGTTTAGTACCGCATCCGGGCTTCCCTTATGACGGATTTTCAGGCCTCCACCAGCACGCGCGGGGCGCCGCTGTGCATTTCCCCGATGACGGCGGCATCGGCGAAGCCTTCGCGGGAGAACAGGGCCAGCACCTCGTCCACGCTGTCGGGGGCACAGGAAACCAGCAGGCCGCCCGAGGTTTGCGGGTCGGTCAGCAGGGTGTGCTGGGCCGGACTGATGGCGGGCGACAGGCTGACATCCTGACCGTAGGCTTCCCAGTTGCGGCCGGAGGCGCCGGTGAAATAGCCGTCCTTGGCCAGCTGTTCGACGCCGGGCAGCAAGGGAATGCGGCCCATGTCCAGGCGCGCTTCCAGGCCGGCGCCGCGTGTCAGCTCCAGCAGGTGACCGAGCAGGCCAAAGCCGGTGACGTCGGTCAGCGCATGCACGCCAGCCAGCTCGGACAGGGCCTTGCCCGGCTTATTCAGCTTGGTGGTGTTGGCGATCATGGCCTGGTAGCCGTCCGCGTCCAGCACATTCTTTTTCAGCGCGGCCGAAAGCACGCCCACGCCCAGCGGCTTGCCGAGGATGAGCACATCGCCGGCGCGCGCATCGGCATTGCGCTTGACCTTGGACGGATGCACCAGCCCCAGGACCACCAGGCCGTAGATCGGCTCCACCGAATCGATGGTATGGCCGCCCGCGATGGGAATGCCCGCCTCGGCGCAGATCGACTCGCCGCCCTTGATGATCTGGCCGATGGTTTCCAGCGGCAGCTTATTGATCGGCATGCCGACCAGGGCCAGCGCCATGATGGGCGTGCCGCCCATGGCATACACGTCGGAGATGGCGTTGGTGGCGGCGATACGGCCAAAGTCGAAAGGATCGTCGACGATGGGCATGAAGAAGTCGGTGGTGGCGATCAGCGCCTGCTCCTCGTTCAGTTTATAGACGGCGGCATCGTCCGAGGTTTCGATGCCCACCATGAGTTCCTTCGGCAGCGGGAAGCCCTGGCTGTTTTTCAGGATATTGGCCAGCACGCCGGGCGCGATCTTGCAGCCGCAGCCGCCGCCGTGGGAGAAGGAAGTGAGTTTGATTGCTTCGGTGCTCATGGTCGCCACGCAGGAAGGAGATGGAATGCAGCGGATTATCCACCAAGCCAGCGGCTTTTGCCGAAAAAGCCGCTACAATCGGCAGGTGGTTTCCATTTATGCAAACAGTTTTGATAACAAGCGAAAGGACCAGCATGATCTTCAAGCGTATCGCCATTGTCGCCGCCCTGGCCGGGGCTTTGGGTGCAGCAGGATCCGTCATCGCGGCGGCAGAGCAGAAAGTGGTGGCGATACGCGCCGGTAAATTGATCGATGTGGAGAAGGGCACGGTGCTGCGCGACCAGACCATCATCGTCACTGGCGAGCGTATTAGCGCGGTGGGGCCGAGCGGCAGCACACCGATTCCAGCGGGTGCCGAAGTGGTCGATCTTTCGTCGCAGACTGTGCTACCCGGCCTGATCGATATGCATACCCACCTGACCAGCGATGCCTATCTGAATGGCTACCAGTCGCTTGGCGTGTCCGATATCCGTTCCGCGCTGTACGCGGTGCGCGCCGCGCGCGTGACGCTGGATGCGGGCTTCACCACGGTGCGCAATGTGGGCGCGGGCGGCTTTGGCGATGTCGCCCTGCGCGACGCCATCAACGACGGCGATATCGTCGGCCCGCGCATGCGCACCTCGGCCTATGCCCTGAGCATCAAGGGCGGGCATTGCGACAATAATCTGCTGGCGCACGACTTCAATTACACCGAGCGCGGCGTGGCCGACGGCCCATGGGCGGCGCGCGCCAAGGTGCGCGAGATGGTGAAGTTCGGCGCCGACGTGATCAAGGTCTGCGCCTCGGGCGGCGTGCTGTCCAAGGGCGACGAGCCGGGTGCCGCGCAATATACGCTGGAAGAGCTGCAAGCCATCGTCGACGAAGCCCACAAGCTGGGACGCAAGGTGGCGGCCCACGCCCACGGCGCCACCAGCATCAAGGACTCCATCCGCGCCGGCGTGGACTCGGTGGAGCACGCCAGCCTGATCGACGAAGAAGGCATCAAGCTGGCGAAAGAGAAGGGCACCTGGCTGGTGATGGACATCTACAACGACGACTTCATCCTGCAGGAAGGCGCGAAAGCCGGCATGCTGCCCGAATCGATCGAAAAGGAACGCGCCCTGGGCCAGCTGCAAAGGGATAATTTCAGGAAGGCCTGGCAGGGCGGCGCCCGCATGGCCTTCGGCTCCGACGCCGGCGTCTACCCGCACGGCGACAACGCGCGCCAGTTTAAATACATGACCCAGTACGGCATGAGTTCCATGCAGGCCATCCAGGCTGCCACCGTCCACGCCGCCGACCTGCTGGGCTGGAAAGACCGCATCGGCAGCATCGCCGTCGGCAAATACGCCGACCTCATCGCCGCCCCCGGCGACGTCGCCGCCGACGCCAGCCAGCTCACCAAGGTCAATTTCGTCATGAAAGGCGGCGCCATCATCCGCCGCTAAAGCCGAGGCCGTGTCCACCATGGGGTCAGACCCCATTCGGACACGGCCTCAGGAATAAAAGGCGCCGCAGGCCTCCACCTGCGGCGCCTTTTTTCATTTGCACCCAGACGTTAAGGCTCAGCTCGTGTCCGATTGGGGTCTGACCCCAGGGTGGACGGGACGGCCATCCGGCGGGCTGGGCTGTGGGCTTACTTTTTCAGGTGGCTGTCGAGCCAGTTGAGGACGGTGTGGTGCCACATGATGGAGTTGGCGGGTTTCAGCACCCAGTGGTTTTCGTCGGGGAAGACCAGCAGCTTGCTTTCGATGCCTTGGCGTTGCAGGGCGGTGAAGGTGCCCAGCGCTTGCGCGGTCGGGATGCGGAAATCGAGGTCGCCCTGGATCACCAGCATCGGCGTTTTCCATTTGCTGACGTGGTGGACCGGATTGAATTTCTCGTAGCCGTTCGGATTGGCGTAGTAGGTGCCGCCGTTCTCCCATTCGGTGAACCACAGTTCTTCGGTGGCGTAGGCCATGCCGCGCTGGTCGAATACGCCGTCGTGGTTGACCAGGCAGCGGAAGCCATCGTTCCAGTTGCCGGCGATCCAGTTCATCATGTAGCCGCCGTAGGATGCACCCAGGGCGCAGCTGCGCTCGCGGTCCAGCCATGGGAATTTCTGGGCCGCTGCGGCCAGGCCTTTTTGCAGGTCTTCCAGCGGTTTGCCGCCCCAGTCATTGCTGATCGCGTCGGTGAACTGCTGGCCGTAGCCGGTGGAACCGTGGAAGTCGATGAAGATGGTTGCATAGCCTGCGCCTGCATACACCTGTGGATTCCAGCGGTAGCTCCAGGAGTTGCCGAAGCTGCTTTGCGGACCGCCGTGCACCAGGAAGGCCACCGGATATTTCTGACCCGGCTGGGCGTTCCATGGCTTCATCACGTGGCCGTACACGGTTTCGCCGTTGGCGCCGGCGAAGGAGAACTGCTCGTACTCGCCCATGCGCACATCGGCCAGACGCTCGGCGTTCAGATTGGTCAGCTGGGCTGCTTTCGGTTCGGCGCCGCCATCGGCTTTCAGCTTGAACAGCTGGGCGCCGGAGGACAGGCTGGCCTGGGCCACGACCACGGTGTCGCCGCGCACGTCGAATTCGCCCGCGTAACCTTTGCCGGTCAGCGCGGTGACTTTGCCGCTGGCCGCGTCCAGCGAGAACAGGCGGTGCTGGCCGACGTCGTCGGCGGTCGCCAGCAGGGCCTTGCCGTCAGGACGCCAGCGGTAGTCGGCGATGGAGCGGTCCCAGTTCTCGGCCAGTACGCGCTTCTTGCCGCTGGCGACATCCATCAGCACCATGTGGAAGCGGTCGGCTTCGAAGCCGGGGCGCTTCATGGCGACATAGGCCAGGGTCTTGCCGTCCGGGGAGAAGGAGGGCTTGGTGTCCCAGGCCGGATTGTCTGCCGTCAGATTGCGCGGCTCCTTGCCGCCGGCGGACGGCACTTCGTACAGGTCGAAATTGGTGGACCAGGATTCGGTCTTGCCCGCCACGCGTACCGAGAAGACGATGCTCTTGCCGTCTGGGCTGAACTGGTATTCGCCGTGGTCGCCGAAAGGCTTGGACGGCACGTCGCCATCGAGTGCGCCGCTCAGGTTGACCGGGGCGGCGGAGACGCGGCCGCTGGCATCCAGCGGGGCGCTGTACAGCACATTGCGGCGGCCGTCGGCCCAGGTGTCCCAGTGGCGCACGAACATCTGGTCATACAGCTTGCCGGTGGCCTTGTTCTTGGTCTGCTCGTCGCCGCGCTTCTTGCTGCAAGCCAGATCGGCGCAGTCGCGGAAGACGGCAAAGCTCAGGGCCAGGCGATCGCCCTTGGGCGAGAGGCGGAAGCTTTCCACATCCAGCGGCAGGTCGGTGACTTTGGACGCTTCGCCGCCGCCCGCCGGCAGGCGCCATACCTGGGACGAGCCGGAACGGCCCGAGAGGAAGTAAATCGCATCGCCATTGGCCGACCATTCCGGATCGCGGCTGCTGGCATCGTGCTGGGTCAGCTGTTGCGGCACCGGCTTGGCGGCGCGCAGGTCGATCATCCACAGCTGGGTGGCGCCGCGGTTCTTCTCCATATTCGTGCTGCGCACGGTGTAGACGACGCGGCTGGCGTCCGGCGACAGCACCGGGCTGCCCACGCGCTCCATGTTTGCGAGGTCTTCAACGGTCAGGCCGCGCGGCGCGGCCACGGCACTGGTGGCCGCAGCGATGGCGGCGCCCATTACCAGCAGGCGTAAAGTCATTCGGTATCTCCGATCTGGTTATAGAAAGACCAGCGCGCGGGGCTGGCCGAGCGCGCATGATACCAAGGTTGCTGGCCGCAAGTGTATTTCCGGCGCGCGCTTGCAACTATAATGTCGTGAGCATCGAGTTTTGTGGAGACCATTGCATGAGGCGTTTTGGGGTGTGGCTGCGTACGGCGCTGATGGCGCTGCTCTTTGCCGTGGTGATCCTGTTCACCCAGACGTGGTTTTTCAAGCCCCTGAAGCTGGAGTGGTTCTACACGCGCGCCTTCGCCTCGCTGGCGCTGGAAAGCCCGGAAATGCTGACCAGTCTGGGCATGCTGTCCGGCTGGCTGGATTTTCACAGCCGCCGCCTGGACGACGCTTCGCTGGCCCAGGAGCGCGCCACGGCCGACGAGGTGCGCGCCAATCTGGCCACGCTGGAGGAGTACGACCGCAATGCCCTGGGCCGTGACGACCAGCTGTCTTACGATATCCTGCACTACTACCTGCGCATGGAAATGGAAGGCGAGGCTTTCCAGCGCCACTTCTTCGAATTCAATCCGGCTTTTGGCGAGCAGAATGCCCTGCCTGAATTCATGACGGAGCTGCACCAGATCCGCAGCAAGTCCGATGCCAAAGCCTATATCGCGCGCCTGCGGCTGTTCCCGCAGAAGTTTGCGCAAAAGCTGGAGGGTACGCGACTGAGCGAGGAACAAGGCATCTTCATGCCGCGCTTTGCCATCGAGCGCGTGCTGGAGCAGATGCAGGCCTACACCGGCAAGCCAGCCAAAGAGCATCAGCTCTACCTCAATCTGCGCGACAAGCTGGCAGCCATCCCTGCCGAAAGTATGGACGAGGCGACCCGCGCCAGCCTGCTTGCCGAGGCCGAAGCAGCCATCCGCCACCAGGTCTATCCGGCCTACGCCCAGCTGATCACCCATTACGCCGATCTGCTGCCGCGCGTGATGAACAATCATGGTGCCTGGAGCACGCCAGATGGCGACGCTTACTACGCCTGGGCCGTGCGCAAGCACACCACCACCGACCTGACGCCGCGCCAGGTGCATGAACTGGGTCTGGCCGAAGTGGCCAAGGTGGGCGCGCAGATGGAGAAGATCCTGCAGGCCCAAGGACTGCGCGAAGGCAGCATCGGCGCCCGCGTGCAGCAGCTGGCTGGCGACCCGCGCCAGCACTATCCGGACACGCAGGAAGGCCGGCAAGCCTTGCTGGAGCATTTCCGCGTGCTGGTCGGCGAGGCGGATCGCAATATGGGACAAGCGTTCGACCTGCGTCCCAAACAGAAGCTGGAGGTGCGCGCGGTGCCGGAGGTGTCGCAGGCCAGCGGCGCGGGCGCCTATTATGTGCCGGCCGCCATCGACGGCAGCCGCCCCGCAGTCTTCTACGTGAACCTGCGCGCGCCGCGCGAGGTGCCGAAATTCGCCATGCGTACCGTGGTGTATCACGAAACCATGCCGGGCCACCATATGCAGCTGTCGGTGGCGCAGGAAATGCAGGATGTGCCTTTCTTCCGCCGCGTGATTCCCTTTACCGCCTACCAGGAAGGCTGGGGCTTGTACGCCGAGCGCCTGGCCGGCGAAATGGGCCTGGAGCCCGATCCGCTCGACGTCCTGGGGCGCCTGCGCGACGAGATGATGCGCGCCACCCGCCTAGTGGTCGACAGCGGCATTCACTACAAGCGCTGGACGCGCGAGCAGGCCATCGCCTATATGATGGAAAACACCGGCATGGGCGAGCAGGAGGTGGCGGCCGAGGTGGAGCGCTACTTCGTGCTGCCCGGCTATGCGCTGGCTTACAAGGTAGGCATGCTGACCATACTGGGCATGCGCGAACGCGCCAAGCAGGAGTTGGGGGATCAATTCGACCTGAAGCAGTTCCACCGCGAAGTGCTGAGCCACGGCGCCTTGCCGCTGATCGTGCTGAACCGCGTGGTGGATGACTGGATCGCGCAGCGCCGCAAGTCATAAGGCGCGCCGCGAAAAAAAAGCTGGCGCATGCCAGCCTTTTTTACGCCATTACGGCAAGTCTTACAGCAGCTCTTTGGCCAGGGTGGCCAGACGGGTGCCGTAAGCAAGCGGATCGACCGGCTTGCGCGCCACGCCGCTGCGTGCCGCTGCGGCGGCGATCTTCGGCGTCACTTCGCTCAGCAGGCGCTCGTCCAGCAGGCCAGGCACCACGTAGTCCTTGCCGAAGCGCGCATCGGCGCGGGCCAGACCAGCCAGGGCGGTCACGCAGGCGCGCTTCATTTCCTGGTTGATGGTCGAGGCGTGGGAATCCAGCGCCGCGCGGAACAGGTAAGGGAAGCACAGGGCGTTGTTGATCTGGTTCGGATAGTCCGAACGGCCGGTGGCGATCACCGCATCCGGCGCCACTTCGCGCACCAGTTCCGGACGCAGTTCCGGGTCGGGGTTGGCCAGGGTGAAGACGATCGGGCTTGCCTTCATCTTCTGCACGTCCGCCTGGGACAGCAGGCCGGGGCCGGACAGGCCGAGGAAGACGTCGGCGCCTTCGATCACCTGCGACAGCGTGGTCGCCTGCGTATCCTGGGCCCAGGCGCGCTTCTCTTCGGTCAGCTCGCGGGTGGTGCTCAGCACACCCTTGGAGTCGCAGACGAAGATGTTCTCGCGGCGCGCGCCGATGTCCACCAGCAGTTCCAGGCAGGCGATGGCTGCAGCACCGGCGCCGGAGCAGACGATTTTCACGTCGGCGATATCGCGGCCGGTCAGTTCCACCGCGTTCAGCATGCCGGCGCCGACCACGATGGCGGTGCCGTGCTGGTCGTCATGGAAGACCGGGATCGACAGGCGCTCGCGCAGCTTGCGCTCGATGTAGAAGCATTCCGGCGCCTTGATGTCTTCCAGGTTGATGCCGCCGAAGGTCGGGTGCAGGGCGGCGATGATGTCCACCAGCTTGTCCGGATCGGTTTCGTCGATTTCGATGTCGAAGGCGTCGATGCCCGCGAACTTCTTGAACAGCACGACTTTGCCTTCCATCACAGGCTTGCCTGCCAGGGCGCCGATATTGCCCAGGCCCAGGACGGCGGTGCCGTTGGTGATGACGGCCACCAGGTTACCCTTGGCGGTGTAGTCGTAGGCCAGCTCGGGATCGCGCTGGATCTCCACGCATGGCACGGCCACGCCGGGAGAGTAAGCCAGCGCCAGGTCGTCCTGGCTGGCCACGCTCTTGGTGACGGCGGTGGCGATTTTTCCGGGGCTGCCGGCTTTATGGTATTCGAGGGCTTTTTTCTCAAGCGTGCTCATAATTTTTTATCTTTCTCCGATGCGACAAACGCCCGCACGGCGCAAAGCCTGTGCGGGCGCATTCTGGCGAGCGTCCCTTGGGACACCCGTCAGGTTGTGTATTAAGGGTACAGGCCGCGTACTTCGCGCGCTTGCAGCACGCGGGTGCACGCCAGGATGAAGGTCGCGGTACGCAGCGAAACCTTCTTCTCTTGTGCCACATCCCATACCGACTTGAATGCGTCTTGCATGATGCGGGTCAGACGGGCGTTGATCTCTTCTTCGGTCCAGAAGAAGCTGGAGAAGTCCTGCACCCACTCAAAGTAGGACACGGTCACGCCGCCGGCGTTGGCCAGCACGTCCGGTACGATCAGCACATCCTTGTCGTTCAGGATGTCGTCCGCTTCCGGCGTGGTAGGGCCGTTAGCGCCTTCGAGGATGATCTTGGTGCGGATCTTCGGTGCGTTGGCAGCGGTGATCTGCTGTTCCAGCGCGGCCGGGATCAGGATGTCGGACTCGATGCCCCAGAAGGCATCGCGGTCCAGTTGCGCTTCTGCGCCCGGGAAGCCGGCAACGCCGCCAGCTTCGGCCACGTGCTTGTGCAGCAGGGCCACGTCCAGGCCGCCTTGGTGCACCACGGTGCCAGTGTGATCCTGAACGGCGATCACTTTGGCGCCAGCTTCAGCGAACATGTTAGCAGCAATGCCGCCCACGTTGCCGAAACCTTGAACGGCGACACGTGCGCCCTTGATCGCCACGCCGCGTTTCGCAGCGGCTTCCACGCCCACCACGAACACGCCACGGCCGGTCGCTTCGCGGCGGCCCAGCGAGCCACCCAGCGAGATTGGCTTACCGGTGACCACGCCGGTCGACAGGTTGCCTTCGATCATGGAGTAGGAGTCCATCATCCATGCCATCACCTGTTCGTTGGTGTTGACGTCCGGTGCCGGGATGTCCTTGGTTGGGCCGATGATCATGCTGATTTCGCTGGTGTAGCGGCGGGTCAGGCGCTGCAGTTCACCACGCGACAGGGTTTTCGGATCGACACGGATACCGCCTTTGGCGCCGCCGTATGGCACGTTGACGGCCGCGTTTTTCACGGTCATCCATGCCGACAGGGCCATCACTTCGGACAGGGTTACGTCCTGGTGGAAGCGCACGCCGCCTTTGCCTGGGCCGCGGGACATATTGTGCTGCACGCGGTAGCCTTCGAAGTGGGCGATGGAGCCGTCGTCGCGCTCGATAGGCACGTCAACGGTCAGGATGCGCTTAGGGCGCTTCAGGGTTTCCACCCAGCGCGACAGGCCGCCGAGGTGGGGGGTAACGCGGTCGATCTGTTTCAGGTACTGACCCCATGGGCCGAGGTCTTCGGGATTGAGGTAGGAAGGCAGTGCGTGATTCGTCATTGTGTGACTCCTGATTCGCGGTATGTGTTCGTTATGGCGCCGCGCATGGGCTGCGGCGGCAGGCGAGCGAATCATAGGCTCGAGTCAACAGGGCGGCCAATGCCGTATGAGCATCCGGCTATGCAAATTTTGCATAACCTCCCAGCGACCGGAAAAAGGCCGAACTTTCGCCCGGAATGGCTGGGCGATTCCGGCGTTTAGTTTGGTCGAATTGCTAATTCTTTGGCGGCGCTGGCGCGCCCCGGTGGCGCGTTTCAGCGCTCCGAGGCGGGGATGCGGCGGCGCGCGGCGGCCGGCTTCTGGCGCTCGGCGAGGAACTCCCACAGCTTGCCGACGATGGTCTTGCCGGGCCGCGCGGCCGAGGGGCGCTCGCGGTAAAGCCGGATTTCCATCTCGATTTCCCATTCCGTGCCGCCGCCGTCGGCGCGCGCCAGCAGCTTTTGCTTGACCTCGCGCGTCACCGCCGATTCGGGCAGGAAGGCGATGCCGCGGCCCTCCAGGGCCATCATCTTGAGGCCTTCGGCCATATCAGTTTCATAATGCTGTTCCAGGTGCAGCGCCTGTTTGGTGTCGCTGCGTATCAGGTCGACCATGCGGCCCAGATAGGCATTATTGGTGTACGAAAGGAAGGGCAGGGGGGCCTGTTTGCGTCCCGGCAGCATGAATTCGGGCTGGCGGTTCTTGTCGCAGCGGGCGTAGGCGCGCAGCGCTTCGCGGCCCAGCACCAGCATATCGTAGCGGCCTGGATCGAGCTGCACCGGCTGGCGCGGATGGTGATAGCACAGCAGCAGGTCGCAGCCGCCTTCAACCAGCTGCAGCACGGCGTCGTGCACGTTGAGCGCCATCAGGCGGCTGTTGATGGGCGCGAAATCGGTTTCCAGTTCCGTGATCCACTTCGGCACGAAGGTCAGCGACAGGGTATGCGGCACGGCCAGATCGATGCTGGTCAGCGCCGCCACCCGCTTATTGCGCAGCAGTTCGCGCACGCCGTTGATCTGGCCCAGCATCTCCAGCGCCTGCTCGTAGAACACCAGCCCGGCCGGCGTGAGCCGGGTCGGATAGGAGGTGCGGTCGATCAGGTCGGTGCCCAGCCAGTTTTCCAGCGACTGGATGCGGCGCGAGAAGGCAGGCTGCGTCACATGACGCAGCTGGGCCGAGCGGCTGAAGTTATTGGTTTCGACCAGGGAGATGAAGTCTTCCAGCCATTTGGTTTCCATTGCATGATCCGGCGTGCTGACAATCCGCCATTTTACCCGGCGGCGCTGTGGCGGATGTGGCGCATGGGCGTAAACAGCCAGGCGCCCAGCGCGAAGCACACCAGCAGGGCGCCGCCGCCGGTAAACAGCTCGGTCAGCGTGAGGTACTGCAGCACCCAGCCGGTACTCGCTGCCGACAGCGGCGCCAGTCCCATGAAGATGAACATGAAAATGCTCATGGTGCGGCCCATCATCTGCGGCGGCACGCGCTGCTGGATCCAGGTGAAGACGGCGATCTGTATGAAGCCGCCGATCAAGCCCAGGGGCAGCATCAGCAGCATGCCCTGCCAGCTGGCGCTGATGGCGCCCACCGGCATCAGAAGCACGCCGGCCAATGCGTCCACGCTCAGGATCATGGCGCCGAAACTGAGCCAGCGCAGCTTCTTCAGCATGCCGGAAGCGGCCATGCCGATCAGCGTGCCGACGCCGTGCGTGCCTAACAGGACGCCCAGAGCAGCCGCATCGTGCAGCGTATTCTGTGCCAGCAGCGGCATCGCCACCTGCATCGCGCCGCCGATGAAGAAGGACACCAGACCCCAGTACAGGAAGCAGCTGCGCATATCCGTATCGCGCCAGACCATGGTGATGCCCTCGCCCACGGAGCGCAGCAAGTGCTGCTCCTGCGGCTTGACCACATCCAGCGGCTTGACCTGGGACAGCGTCCACGCCGACACCAGATAGCTCGCGCAATCGATGCCGAAGGCGATGCCCAGTGCGCGCATGCTGGCCACCGCGCCATTGCCGCCTTCCAGCACCAGGATCAGTGCCGCCAGCAAAGGACCGGCCAATAGCGTCAGCTGGCGCAAGCCCATCATGATGCCGTTGGCCGCCTGCAGCAGATGCGGCTCGATGGTTCGCGGCAGCATGGAACTGCCGGCCGGCACCGCGAAGGCCTGGGCCAGGCCGATGCCGAAGGCCAGCGCATACACCAGCGGCAGGCTGGCCTGGCCGGTCAGCACGGCAAAGGTCAGGGCGCCCAGCAGGATGCTGCTGGCGTACTTGGTCAGCATCAGCACGCGTTTGGGCGAATAGCGGTCCACCAGCGCGCCGCCCAATAAGATAAAGACCGCGCGCGGAATGCCCATCAGCGCGATCACCAGTCCGAGCGAGAGCGGATCGCCGGTCAGGCGCAGCACCAGCCAGGGCAGGGCGATCAGCGTGAACTGGTCGCCCAGCATCGAGATGGTCGCCCCGCTCATCAGCCAGCGGAAGTTGGCGTTGTCCTTCAGCGTGGCGCTCATGCGCTCATCCCCGCCACATAGCCGAGGGCCGCCGACATGGCTTCCAGCTGATCCGGCGCAGCGTGGCGCAGCAGTTCATTGCAGGTCTCTTTCGAGGTGAAGAGCGCGTTATCGAAAATCTCATGCCCGGCCGGCGTGATGGCCGCGTAACTCACGCGCGCATCGCGCGCATCGGCCTGGCGCGCCACGTAGCCGGTCTTCTCCAGCGGCAGCAAGGTGCGCGTGACGCCCGATGCCGTCAGGCCCAGCTTCTCCGCCAGATCCACGCGCCGCAGCCGACCGCCCGGCGCTTTCGACAAATGGTGCAGCAACACAAAGTCGCCAAAACTCAGTCCGTGATGGGCGCCTAAGACCGTATCCAGCCGCCGCACCACCAGCGCCTGCGCCCGCGCCAGCCGCAGGCAGAACTCCAGCGCCACACCCGAAATCTCTTCTTGATCCATGACAATTCCTTGAAAAATACTTGATAAAGCAAGTATATATCAAAAAACAAGAAAGCGCACCTTTGACCTAAAACAAAAAATGTCCGACCCTGGTGTCAGGCACCACGGTCGGACATTCTTTGATCTAGCACAAGGAATGTCCAGCTCTGGTGCCTGACACCAGGGTGGGACATTGTTTGATGTGGATCAAATAAAAAGGCCGCCTGGGCGGCGGCCTTCGGGTCAGGCTATCGGGGGATTAGCGGTCGCCCCAGCTGCGGCGCTGGCTGTCGGGACGTGGGTTGCTGCCCTTGTAGCCACCGCTGCCTTCGCGGCGGAAGCCGCCTTCGCGTTGGCCGCCTTCGCTACGGAAACCGCTGCCTTCGCTGCGGAATGGGGTGCTTTCGCTGCTGCGGTAGTGGCCTTCCTTGCGTGGACCGGCAGTGCCTGGCTTGCTGAAGCTGCGCTGACCTGGCTTGCGGTTGTCGCCTGGTTTCCAGCCCGGACGCGGGGCGCGCGGCGGAGCGGATTTCTTCGGCTCGTAGCCTTCCACCACGTTGACCGGGATGGTCTGCTTGGTGAAGCGTTCGATGCGCTTGACGTGCATGCCTTCGGAGTGGTTCACCAGGGAGATGGCGAGACCGTTGCGGCCAGCGCGGCCGGTACGGCCGATGCGGTGCACGTAGTCTTCCGGGAACTTCGGCAGGTCGTAGTTGAACACGTGGGTGATGTTCGGCACGTCGATGCCGCGTGCGGCGACGTCGGTGGCGACCAGCACTTTCACGTTGCCGCGGCGCAGGCCGTCCAGCGTGCGGTTACGCGCGCCTTGGTGCATGTCGCCATGCAGGGCGGCGGCGGAGAAGCCGGCGATGTTCAGGCGGTCGGCGATGGTGTCGGCGTCGCGCTTGGTGGCGGTGAAGACCACGGCCTGGTCCAGCGATTCGTCACGCAGCAGATGGTCCAGCAGGCGGTTCTTGTGCGACAGGTCGTCCACGAAGTGCACGCGCTGCGAGATGTTTTCGTGGCGGTTGCTGGTGCTGGTGATCTGGATGACCAGCGGGTCCTTGGTGATGCGGCGTGCCATATTGCCTACCACGCCGTCCAGCGTGGCCGAGAACAGCATGGTCTGGCGGGTGGCTGGAGTGGCTTCGACGATTTTTTCGATGTCGTCGATGAAGCCCATGTCCAGCATGCGGTCGGCTTCGTCCAGCACCAGGATTTCCAGTTGGGAGAAGTCGATCTTGCCCGATTCCATATGGTCGATCAGGCGGCCGGGGGTCGCCACCAGAATCTCTGGATTGCGCGACAGCAGTTGCATCTGTTTCGGGTAAGGCATGCCGCCCAGGATGGAAACAGCCTTGATGCGGCGCAGGTTGACGCTGTATTTATCGGTGTTCGTGGTGACTTGCAGCGCCAGTTCGCGGGTCGGGGTCAGCACCAGCATCTTCGGCTGGGCAGGACGGAAACGTGGGCGCTCGCCGCGCGCGCGCGCAGCTTGCAGTTCTTGATTGTGAGTGCGGCCACCTGCCGCAGGTTCGGCGTCGGCCAGACGGTGCAGCGATGGCAGCATGAAGGCTGCCGTCTTGCCGGAACCGGTCTGCGAAGACACCAACAGGTCTTTCCCTTGAATCGCGGCAGGCACGGCCTGCTCCTGTACCGGCGTCGGCTTGGTGTAGCCGGCGTCGGTCAGGGCTTTCAGGATGGAGGGATTCAGACCAAGGGTTTCAAACGTCATTCTTATCTTTCGTAAAAATCAGGCGCTCGTGCGGAAAAGCAGAACGCAGAATAGCAACGCTAACCAATAACGAAACGACTCTAATACTTTAGAAATTTCGGCACAAAAGCTTTGCGCCGGGACTGTGTCAGGTTTCGACACATAAGGCGGAGGGCTTTAAGCGGCAACCAGATGGGATGCCGACAGAGGTTCGCGAAGCTGCTAGTTGTGTAATTCTTTGCAGCTGCGGGGTGTTGCAGCGCACAAGGCGTAACTATATCGTATTTCCGAGCATTTTGCACGGGTTTTTGTTGGCACCGCTGCAATGAAGCATAAAGTTGACATTAACTAATGGTATCCGGCTGCAAGCCTGCCGCACGCATCCATGCCTTGCAAAATAATAATTTTGTGGATTTAACCCCGTTTTGTCTTGTGCTCCGTTTAATACCGTGAGTCGAATAAGCAACCATAAGGGTTAAATCATGTTGATGCGATTATTTACATTTTTGCTGCTCCTGCTCGCGGTCCAGGCCCAGGCGCAGATCGCGCGCTGGCCATTGATGCGGGTGCCGGAGGCGAGTGAGCCGGTGCGTCTGCAAAGCCTGGCGATACGCGGCGCTGTGAGCGGCAGCATGGCGGAAACCACGGTGCGCATGGTGTTCTTCAACCCGAACCTGCGCCAGCTGGAGGGAACGCTGGAATTTCCGCTGGCCGAGGGGCAGCAACTGACCGGTTTCTCCCTCGATATCGATGGCGCGCTGCGGCCCGCCGTGCCGGTCGAGAAAAAGCGCGGCCGCGAGATTCTGGAGGCCGAGGAGCGGCGCGGCATCGACCCCGGCCTGCTGGAGCAGACCGCGGGCAATCAGTTCCGCTTGCGCGTGTATCCGATTCCGGCCGGCGGCAGCCGCACAGTGGAGCTGCGCTATGTCGAAACGCTGAAGCGCGAGCAGGGCCGCCTGGCTTGGCTGTTACCGCTGTCTTACGGCGCGCTGCCGCAGGATACGCGGCTGGAGCTGGATTTTAGCGGGGTGCAGGACGAACCGGTGCTGCTTGGCGCCTCCGGCCTGCTGAATTTCGAGCGTCACGCCGGCGGCTATCGGGCGCGCTTGGCGCGTCCCCTGAGGGCGACGGATGGCGCGGTAAAGCTGCTGCTGGACGCCGACCTGGCGCAGCGTGTGTATGTGCAGGAGTTTGGCGGTGCGCGCTACTTCATGGCCGAACTGCCGGTCGGCACGCCGCGCGTGGCGCGTGCGCTGCCGAAGGTGGTGGGGCTGCTGTGGGACAGCTCCGGTTCCGCCGCCAGCCATCCGCATGCAGCGCAGTTGCAGGCATTGGACCAGTACTTCAAGGCGCTGGGCCGCGCCGAAGTGCGCCTGATCCGCCTGCGCGACCGCGCCGAGGCGCAGCAAGTCTTCCGCATCGCCGATGGCAATTGGGAGTCGCTGCGCAAGGCGCTGGCCGCCACCGTCTATGATGGTGCCAGTGCGCTGGGCGACTGGAAGCCGCAGGCCGACGTGGGCGAATATCTGTTGTTCAGCGATGGCTTGAGCAATTACGGTAGCCAGCGCTTCCCGGCGCTGGCGGCAAACCAGCGTTTGTATGCGCTGGCGCCGCAGCTGGGCGCGGACACGGCGCGCCTGGCCTCGCTGGCGGAACGCAGTGGCGGCCAGCTGATCGCCATCGATCCGCAGCGTCCCGAAGCGGCGGTGGAGGCTCTGTTGAGCGACGGCCCGCAACTGCGCGCCGTGAACGCTGCCGGCGCCGGCGAGCTGCTGGCCGATGTGGCTGGCGCGCGCGATGGCCTGTTGCGTGTTGCGGGCAAGCTGTCGGCTGCTACGGCCCGCATCGAACTGACGGTGCTGGAGCAAGGCAAGCCGCGCGCCATCGCTTTCGACATCGACGCGGCTACGCCGTCCGGCAGCCTGGCCGCGTGGTGGTGGGCCAGCCGCAAGCTGCAGGAGCTGGATGGCGAGCATGAGCTGCGGCGCGGCGCCATCCGCCGCCTGGGCGCGGAATTCGGCATTCCCACCCGCGAGACTTCGCTGCTTGTGCTGGAAAGGCTGGAAGACTATGTGCGTCATGAGGTGCTGCCGCCGGAGTTCATGCGCGCCGCGTACGACAAGCTGAAAATGGTGCGCGGCCAGCAGCTTGCGCAAAAGCGCCAGAAGCAGCTGGATAGCGTGGTGCGCGCTTTTGAACGTAAGGTCGCGTGGTGGGAGAAAGGCTATCCCAAGGATATGCCTCTGCCCGTGAAACCGAGGCCGCCCGTCGTTCTGCAGGACGGCGTATACCAGCGCGGCGAATCGCCGCAAGCGATGCCGCTGCCGGCACCGGCACCGGCGTTGGCCGCTGCGCCGCCCCCATCTTATCTTGCGCCTGGCGGCGCGGTGTCGAACTTTGGGCGCGCCGAGACCCGCATGGTGACGGTGACCGGTTCGAGCATCTCATCCGGCGATGCCGAGTTGGCGGCTGGGCAAAACGGCGGTGCGTCCATCACGCTGAAGAAATGGCAGGCTGACGCGCCCTATATCCAGCGCATGAAGGCTGCCGCGCCGGACAGGATGTATGCCGTGTATCTGGACGAACGTCCCTCGTATCTGAATAGCAGCGCCTTTTTCCTCGACGCCGCCGGCATCCTGTTCGATAAGGGGCAGCGCGAGCTGGCTTTGCGCGTGCTGTCGAACCTGGCCGAGATGGAGCTGGAAAACCGCCAGGTGCTGCGCGTGCTGGGCTACCGCCTGATGCAGGCCGGCGCGCCCGAGCTGGCGGTGCCGGTATTCGAGCAGGTGCAGCTGCTGGGCGAGGAGGAGCCGCAATCCTTCCGCGACCTGGGCCTGGCGCTGGCCGATTGCGGGCGCTGGCAGCGCGCCGTGGACCAGCTGTACGAGGTCGTGCTGCGGCCCTGGGATGGGCGCTTCCCCGAGATCGAACTGATCGCGCTGGCCGAGATGAATGAGACGCTGGCGAAAGCGCAGGCCAAGGGCGTCAAGGTGGACGTGAGCCAGATCGATTCGCGCCTGCTGAGAAACCTGCCGCTGGATCTGCGCGTGGTGCTGACCTGGGATGCGGACAATAGCGATATGGACTTGTGGGTGACCGATCCGAACGGCGAGCGCTCCTTCTATGGCCACCGCCTGACGTACCAGGGCGGGACGATGTCGCCCGATATGACGGGCGGATATGGGCCGGAAGAGTTCTCGCTGCGCCATGCGAAGCCTGGCGTCTACCGGGTGGAGGCCAATTTCTATGGACACCGCCAGCAGATTGTTGCCGGCGCCACCACCTTGCAGCTGAAGTTCAGCACCGGCTTTGGCACGGCGGCAGCCAAGGATCAGATGGTAACGCTGCGCCTGGCGGGGCAGGGCAGCACGGTGCTGGTCGGCGAATTTGAAGTGAGGCCGAAGAAGTAAGCCTTAGTCCTTCGGTACTTGCAGGCGCTCGAGCAGCTCCTGCGGTACTGGATAGTTTGGATAAGCCTGGCGGAAGCGTGGCCATTCCGCCAGCGCATCGCGCCGCAGCCCCGCTTTCAGCATTTCGTCGATGGCCGCCAGCCAGGCTTCGGGCGATACGGCATCCTGCTGAGGGGACATGACCCTGGATCCCGTGATTTGCACCCGGCGTTCTTCCATTGCGCCGCCTGAAGCTGGAGGCGGTGCGCCAAACGATGGCGCCGGGTGGGCAGGTGGCGCCAGCGCTACGGGCGGAGCAAGCTTCAATTCCGGCATGGCTTGCGGAGCGCGGTGGAACTCTCGCGCCGCAACATCGTTCGCGTTCGCCGGTGGCGCGGCGTGTTCGGCATCATTCGGCGCGGCCGGAGCCGGAGTCGGAGCTGGAGCTGGAGCTGGAGCGGCAGCGGCAGCGGCAGCGGCAGAGCGGCTGGGCTTTGCAGCTTGAGCGACGCTTCGTTTTTCCAAGTCTTTGTCCGCTGGTGCATCCTGTGCCGCAGGAATGGTGATTTCCGTGTCTGCGATGGCTGGCGCTGGCGCAGGTTCGGCCGCCGGCTGCGGCGCGGCGATTTGCGCTTCATGCTCCTGCAATTTCAGCACCACGCTCAAGCTCAGCACGAAAGATGCCGCCAATCCCAGCGGCAGTTGCCAGCGCGTCCGGCGTTTGCGCGCCTGCGGCTGGGCGGGAAGTGGCGTTGCCGGCGCGTCGTTGGCGGCGGGCGTGCCGGGATGCACCGGCGCAGGCGCGGCGGCGAGATCGGCCTGCACGGCCGCGAGGATGGCTGCATCCAGCGCGGCCGAAGGCGCGGGCTGCGGCAGGG
Source organism: Massilia sp. erpn (assembly GCF_024400215.1). Taxonomy (NCBI): domain Bacteria; kingdom Pseudomonadati; phylum Pseudomonadota; class Betaproteobacteria; order Burkholderiales; family Oxalobacteraceae; genus Massilia; species Massilia sp. erpn. The sequence goes on along the minus strand of NZ_CP053748.1, from coordinate 5,794,725 downwards.
CCGCCAGCTTGCGCTCCAGTTCCTGCTGATCCAGGTCGTCCTTGTCGGCCTTCATGCTTTTTCCTCTTGCGGCTTGGCTTCATGCGCGAAATGTTCGCGCAGCTTGCGCATGGCATAGCGTAGCCTGCTTTTCACTGTTTCGCCCGGGACCTCGCACAGTTGCGCGATTTCCTCGATGCTCAGGCCACTGAAATGCTGCAGCACCAGCGCATCTTTCTGCTCGGCGGGAAGCTGGCGGATGGCCGCATACAGCGCGCCGGTCTGCTGGCGCTGATCGAGCGCGGCGTCGGCCAGGGTGGCGGGCGGCGCCGCTTCGACCAGCATATCGGCGATGAAGTCGGCCTCCTGCGCCATATCGCCCAGCAGCACGTCCTGCTGCTGGCGCTGCAGATCGCTCAGGCGGTTGCGGGCGATCTGATACAGCCAGGTACGGAAGCTGCCTTGCGGCTGGTAGCGGCTGCGCGCGTGGTGCAGGGCCAGCCAGCTGTCCTGCGCCACCTCGTCCACCCATTCGCGGCGCGCGGCACGCCAGGCGATAAAGCGATACAGGCCCCGGCTGTGGCGGCGATACAGCTCCTGAAAGGCCGCCAGATTGCCGTCGCGGTAGTGCAGCATCAGCTCATCGTCAGGCAGCTCGGACATGGACGGCCAGCGCAGGGCAAGCGCTTACTGGTAATCGCTGGCGTTCAGACCCATCACATGCGAGAAGCCGCCATCCACATAGATGATGTCGCCGGTGATGCCGGAGGACAGGTCGGACAGCAGGAAGGCGGCCGTATTGCCCACTTCCTCGATGGTGACATTGCGGCGCAGCGGCGCGTGGCTGGAGGCGAAGCCCAGCAGCTTGCTGAAGTCCTTGATGCCGCTGGCGGCCAGGGTCTTGATCGGGCCGGCCGAGATGCCGTTGGAGCGGATGCCGTGCTGGCCCAGGTTCTCGGCCAGGTAGCGCACCGAGGCTTCCAGCGAGGCTTTGGCCAGGCCCATGGTGTTATAGAAGGGGATGGCGCGCATCGCACCCAGGTACGACAGGGTGAGCAGCGAGGAGCCGGGGCGCAGCAGCGGCAGCGCGGCCTTGGCCATGGCCGGGAAGCTGTAGGCCGAGATATCGTGGGCGATGCGGAAGTTTTCACGCGTCAGGCCATCGAGAAATTCGCCGGCGATCGCTTCGCGCGGGGCGAAACCGATGGCGTGCACGAAGCCGTCCAGATGCTCCCATTGCTGGCCCAGGTCGGTGAACAGCGCGGAGATCTGCTCATCGCTGCTGACGTCGCAGTCGAAGACCAGCGTGCTGCCGAATTCGGCGGCAAATTCGGTGATGCGCTCCTTGAAGCGTTCGCCGACATAGGTGAAGGCAAGTTCCGCACCTTCGCGGTGGCAGGCTTGGGCAATGCCGTAAGCGATGGAACGGTTGGACAGAACGCCCGTAATGAGAATTTTTTTGCCTTGCAAGAAAGCCATGATCACTCCACACAAAACTGCTGCCATGACCGGCGCGCGCGGCGCGGCCCCGATCCATATGGCTTATTGTTATTTGAACTACGTTTATCGGCAGGCCGAAAAACGGCGCCGCAAGAATGGAATTGTAGGGGGAGAGGAGCGCGACTGCAACAGATGAGCTGCAGTCGCGGTGTGCCGGTGTATCAGCGGATTAATTGCTGCGGCGGTGGTTGGCTTTTTTGCCAGCTTCGGCGCGCGAGACGCGGGCCTTGACCAGCGAGACCGGGGCATTGCCGTTCGATTTGGCGGCGCCGGCCTGGCGATAATTGCTGCGCTTATTGCCGCCGCGGTCTGCTTCCAGCGCCACGGTGGCGTTGTCGGCGATTTCAGGCGCGATATCGTTGGCGCTGGCCGAGGTTTTCGGCACCAGGATGGTGGAGCCGGCCTTGAGCAGGGTCTTCTGCGGGATATTGTTGGCCTGGCGGATCACTTCCGGCGTGGTGCCAAAGCGCGAGGCCAGGGTTTCGATGCGTTCGCGCGCGCTGGTGATCTTGTGCGTGGTCCAGCTCGACAGGGCACGGCCCCATTGCGCCAGGTTCAGGTGGAACTTCTCCGCGTTTTCCTTCGGCAGCAGGATCTGGGTCTGCTCGCTGCCGACGATCACCGGGCGGTTGAATTGCGGATTCAGCGCCTTGAATTCATCGATCGACAGTTCGGCCAGCTGGGCGGCCAGGGCCAGGTCGATATCGCTGGTCTTGTCGACGGCGGTGAAATAAGGCTGGTTCTGGATCATCGGCAGGGTCAGGCCATACTGGGCCGGATTGGCGACGATATTCTTGACCGCTTGCAGCTTCGGCACGTAGTTGCGCGTCTCGGCCGGCATCAGCTCGGCCAGGCTCTCGAAATCGGTGGGCTTGCCGGCGGCCTGGTTGCGCTTGATCGCCTTCTGCACCGAGCCTTCGCCCCAGTTATAGGCGGCCAGGGCCAGCTGCCAGTCGCCGAACATATCGTACAGGCGCTGCAGATAGGTCAGGGCGGCGTCGGTCGACGCCAGCACGCTGCGGCGCTCGTCCTTGAAGGCATTCTGCTTCAGGTTGAAGTCGCGGCCGGTGCCCGGCACGAATTGCCACATGCCGGCCGCGTTCGCGGTCGACAGGGCTTGCGGGTTGAAGGCGGATTCGATGAAGGGCAGCAGGGCCAGTTCGGTCGGCATGCCGCGCTTTTCCAGCTCGCTCACCACATGGTAGAGATAGAGCGAGGCGCGGCGGGTGGTGCGGTCGATATAGTCGGGACGGGTGCTGTACCAGTTGACATGGCGCGTCACCAGGGAATTGTCCACGTCCGGAATCGCGTAGCCGGAGCGGATGCGGCCCCAGACGTCTTTTTCGCGGAAAGCCTCTTCCCCGGCCGGCTTGGCGGCAGTCTTGGCGGAAGTGGGGAGATCGGAAGCGGGGGATTTGGCCGTGGCGGGCGAGGACAGCGGGATCAGGTTCGTTGCGGCGGCGGTGTCGCCAGCCTGGCTGATCGCGGGCGCTGCGCCGATGACGAGCGCCGCCAACAGGGGAGTGTACTTAATTCGTGCTTGCATAGTATTCCATTGTTGTCACGAGAGAAACATCGGACGGACTATCATTAAACGTGGAGTGTAAGTAAGTTGCGGGGGGCGAGTCAAGGAAATATGTCATCCGGATGACAGTTTATTTGCACTAATAATGACGGCAAATACATGGGAATTAACATAAAACTTACGCTAAATAGCGGTATTTGGCACGATTGTCGCTGGGTGCGTACAATGCTGGCTGAGAGCAATGATTTACTTCAAGGAATAAGCTGATGAGTACCCCTGCCGCCGAGCGCGACGCCGTGATCGCCGCTACCGAAGAATGGCTGGAAAAGGCCGTGATCGGTCTTAACCTGTGTCCTTTTGCCAAGTCTGTGCATGTGAAAAAGCAGGTGCGCTACGTGGTGTCGGAAGCCACCACCCCGGAAGAGCTGCTGGAGCAGCTGATGGACGAGCTGCAACTGCTGGCCGACACCGAGCCGGAAAAAGTCGACACCACCCTCTTGATCCACCCCCACGTCCTGACCGACTTCGAAGACTACAACGAGTTCCTCGACGTGGCCGACGCCGCGCTGGAAGACATGCAATTGGTGGGCGAGCTGCAAGTGGCGAGCTTCCACCCGGACTACCAGTTCGCCGACACCGAAAAAGACGATATCGGCAACTACACCAACCGTTCACCCTATCCGACCCTGCACCTGCTGCGCGAAGACAGCATCGACCGTGCCGTGGAAGCCTTCCCCGAAGCGGAAGACATCTTTGAAAAGAACATCGAAACGATGGAAAAGCTGGGCCACGAAGGCTGGGCCAAGCTTGGCCTGAAAGTGAAGTAATGGCCGACAGCGACTTACCGGAACGTCCCGATACCCCCTGTGTGGCCGTCTGCTCCACGACGTTTGACGAAATTTGCCGCGGCTGCGGCCGCAGCTATGTCGAAGTCGCCCACTGGGTCTCGATGAGCGCCGAAGAGAAAGAGAAGGTCTGGGTGCGCATCCTGTCCCAAGGCTACCCCCGCCGCAACGGCTGACCCCGTGTCCACCCTGGTGCCAGGCACCAAGCGGACACGGACTCAAGCGCAGATACTTTGCGCCAGATCAAACAATGTCCGACCCTGGTGCCTGACACCAGGGTGGGACATTGGCTGATTTAGATCAAACTCAATAGCTGCCGATGAAATCTTTCTTACCGATGTCGAGGCCGTTGTGGCGCAGGATGTCGTAGGCGGTGGTGGCGTGGAAGAAGAAGTGGGGCAGGGCGTAGTGCAGCAGATAGGTCTGGCCGACGAAGTGCTTGGTCTTTTCGCCGCTGCCGGTGGTGATGGCGCGGCCTTCGCTGCCATCGATCGCGTCCTGCGGCAGGCTGTCGAGGAAGGTCAGGGTGCGCGTGATGCGCAGTTTCAGCTCGGCGATGGTCTTTTCCGTGTCTTCGTAGGCGGGCACGTCCTGGCCGGCCAGACGGGCGCCGGCGCCTTTGGCGAAGTCGGCGGCAATCTGGATCTGGCGCGTGAAGGGCAGCATGTCCGGGAACAGGCGGAATTGCAACAGCGCATTCGGATCGAGCTTTTTGTCCTCGACATGGGCTTCGGCTTTCACCAGGATGGCGTGCAAACTGTTCAAGATCTGCTTGAACACGGGGATGGATGCGGAATACATGGAAAACGACATGGCAGGCTCCTGTTAAAAAGTTTGGCGATCATAGCAAGTTTGCGCCGCTTGTGCCGGCCCAGTGTGTTGCTTTGTGATGGCTGTTCGCCCGTTTTATGTGCATAATTGCTGTTAGATAATTGTCTGATTGCCCAACCGATGCCATTTCAACCAGCCGCCACGGCACCGCTTCTGCATGGCCAGTAATATTTATCGCAGCCTGCGCCTCCGACTGAGCGCCCTCTACGGCCTATCCATCTACGGCGCCTTGTTGCTGGTCGTGTTTGGCGGCCTTGTCATTCCCGCCATTATCGGCAGTTATCTGCTGATTGGCGTCCACGAGCAGCAATCGGCGCGTACCGCGCTCAATGAGTCGCTGCAGCGCAATGCCGACATCCTGGCCTTGGGCATGCAGGAATCCTTGTGGAATATGAATGCCGAATCGGCCAATTCCCTGGTCGAATCGGTGATGCGCGACCGCTCGGTGCTGCAAGTGGAAGTCACGGGCCAGGCCGATACCCAGTTTATCCATGTGGAGGCGCCCAAGCGCGCCATCGGCAATATCTACCGCGCCGAGCGCGAAATCATGGTGCGCGGCGAGCGGATCGGCCGCATCATGGTCGAGATGGACGATGCGCGCAGCCAGCAGGAGCTGCGCGAGAAGCAGCTGTCCTATGTCTTCGTGCTGGCGGCGCAGCTGACGGTGTCGCTGGTGCTGATCGTGCTGTTCCTGAACGCGCGCCTGATCAAGCCTTTGCGCAAGCTGATGCGTTTTTCCGACCGCCTCTCGCATGGCGATTTCGAAACGCGCATGGAACTGTCCAGCGGCGATGAGCTGGGCCGCCTGGCCGGCCAGCTGGAGCAGATGCGGGTGGCGATCAAGCACCTGTTCGAGGATATCGGCCAGCGCGAGGAGCGCTTCCGCACCATCGTGACCCAGGTGCCGGGTGCCGTGTTCCGCTTCCGCCCCGATGGCCCCATCGATTTCGTCAGCGACGCCATCGAGGATATCTCCGGCTACAGCGCGGCCCAGTTCATGCGCAGCACCACCCATTCCTGGGCCAATCTGATCTGCCCGGAAGACCGCAAGATGCAGCGCCGCGCCGTGACCCAGGCGATCAAGGATGGGCGGCCTTACGAAATCGAATACCGCATCATCGACGCCAGCGGCACCGAGCGCTGGGTGGCCGAGAACGGCCAGCCGCAGCCCTCCGACGCCGGCAGCGCGCCTTGGGTGGACGGCATCATCTCCGACATCAGCCCGCGCAAGAACAATGAGATGCGCATCGAAGCCCTGCTGGCTGAGCAGAGCGCGATCCTGGACAATGTGATGTTCGGCGTGATGTTCGTGCGCAACCGCGCCATCGTCTCCGTCAATCGCCGCTGCGAAGAACTGTTCGGCTACGAGCCGGGCCAGATGCTGGGCAGCTCGACCTCCATCGTGTTCCCGACCTCTTTCGATTTCGAATCGGCCGGCGCGCGCCAGTACCCGACCCTGAGCAACGGCGAATACTTCAGCGAAGAGCGCCATTACCGCCGCAAGGACGGCACCCTGTTCTGGTGCATGGTCAGCGGCTGCGCCATCGACCATAGCCGCCCGAACGAAGGCAGCATCTGGGTCTACGCTGACATTACGGCGCGCAAGGAGGCCGAGGACAAGCTGCGCCTGTCGGCCACCGTGCTGGAACACATTGCCGACGGCGTGATGGTGATCGATGCGCGCGGCACCATCGTCGCCGTCAATCCGGCCTTCACCCAGATCACCGGCTATACCGAAGAGGAGGCGCTGGGCCGCGACCGCATGCTGACCCGCTCCGGCCGCCAGGACGATGCCTTCCACGAAGGCTTGTGGAAGGAGCTGGAAACCACCGGCTACTGGCGCGGCGAGATCTGGAACCTGCGCAAGAACGGCGAGCAGTATCTGGAGTGGCTGACCCTGAGCGCGGTGCGCGACAGCCGCGGCATCGCCACCTATTATGTGGGCGTGTTCAGCGACATCACCCAGGTCAAGGAGTCGCAGGAAAAGCTCGACCACCTGGCCCACCACGACCCGCTGACCGCCTTGCCCAACCGCCTGCTGTTCAACGACCGCCTGCAGCACGCCTTGCAGCGCGCCGGACGCGAAGGCGAGCAGCTGGCGCTGCTGTTCATCGATCTGGACCGCTTCAAGAACGTCAACGACACCCTGGGCCACCACATCGGCGACGAGCTGCTGAAACAGGTGGCGCATGCCCTCTCGGACAAACTGCGCGAAGGCGATACCCTGGCCCGTCTGGGCGGCGACGAATTCATCGTCCTGCTGGAGAACGTGGACGGCCAGTTCAGCGCCAGTCTGGTGGCGGAAAAGCTGGTGGGCATGTTCGAGCAGCCCTTCATGGTGGCGGGACACGAGCTGTTCGTCACCTGCAGCGTGGGCATCAGCCTGTTCCCGGAGGATGCGCAGGACATCAATATGCTGATCCGCAATGCCGACGTGGCCATGTACCAGGCCAAGGCGCGCGGCCGCAACGGCTACCGCTTCTACGCACCGTCGATGACGGGCGAGGGCGTCGAGCGCCTGCGCCTGGAAACCTTCCTGCGCCGTTCCATCGAAAAGGAAGAAGTCTTCCTCAACTACCAGCCCCAGGTCGAAATCGACACTGGCAAGCTGATTGGCGTGGAAGCGCTGCTGCGCTGGAACCATCCGGAACTGGGGCTGGTGCCGCCGTTCCGCTTCATTCCCCTGGCCGAGGATACGGGCTTCATCAACCAGCTGGGCAAGTGGGTGCTGTACGAAGCTTGCCGCCAGATGGTGCGCTGGCAGGAGGCCGGCCTGCATGTGCCGAAGATCGCCGTCAACCTCTCGGTCAAGCAGTTCGAGCGCGGCTCCATCGTCAGCATGGTGGCCGACATCCTGCGCGAAACGGGGCTCGAGCCGCAGCGCCTGCAGCTGGAAGTGACGGAATCGGTGATCATGAATACCGGCGACGCCATGGCCTTCATCAATGACCTGCACAAGATCGGCGTCGGCCTGGCGATCGACGATTTCGGCACCGGCTATTCCTCGCTGGCGTATTTGAAGCAGCTGCCGGTGCAAACGCTGAAGATCGACCGTTCCTTCATCAAGGACATCTCCACCGACGTCAACGACGAAGCCATCGCCATCGCCATCATCCAGCTTGGCAAGAGCATGAACCTGTCCGTGATCGCCGAAGGCGTCGAAACCGACGAGCAAGCCGCCTTCCTGCTGCGCCACGGCTGCAACCAGGCGCAAGGCTACTACTACAGCCGCCCCGTCACCCCGGAAGACCTGCTGCAGCGCTGGAAAACCTGAGCCACAGCCGAGCCCGTGTCCACCTTGGTGCCTGGCACCAAGGTGGACACGGGCTCGGCTGTGGAGCTGTCGGCTTAGAGGGTGGCGTGGAGCAGGGTGCGCAGATTGCAGTCTTGCTGCCATTGGCGGCGCTCGGCGCTGCTGGCGGCGAGGCGCTGCATTTCTTCGCCGCTGAGTTCGGCCTGGGTTTCGATCAGGCGCTGGGCGACATTGGCGTCGGGCAGCATGGTGCCGAAGAAGGCGACGCTGTCGTGGCGCTGGATCAGCAGGGTGGGGAAGTTTTCCACGTCGAGGTCGCCCACCACGTCGGCATGGTCTTCGATGTCGACCCAGAGGAAGTATTTGTCCGGATTGCGCGCGGCCAGGCTTTCGAACGTGGCGCGGTAGCTGCCGCAGGTTCCGCACCATGCGGCGCACAGGCAGGCGACGATCAGGCGGTCCTGGGCCAGGGCGGCGGCCACTTCGGCGCGGTTGTCGGTATCAAGGGTGGTGGCGTGCATAGGGTGGGTATTGTACATCGCTGCGCTGGGCCGTTGCTGCCTCGGCGGGTTAAAATACCGGAATGCCGATTATCCTTGCAATTGAAACTTCCTCCGAAATGGCCAGTTGCGCGCTGCTGCGCGGCGACCAGATTTATTCCCGCGAATCGTCGGGCGTACGTACCCATTCGCAATCCGTGCTGCCCATGGTCCAGGAGCTGCTGGCCGAAGCCGGCATCGCCCTGGCCGATGTCGATGCCATCGCCTATGGCGCCGGTCCCGGTTCGTTTACCGGCGTGCGCACCGCCTGCGGCATCGCCCAGGGCCTGGGCTTCGGCGCGGCCAAGCCGCTGCTGCCTATCGTGACGCTGGACGCCATGGCCCTGGCTTGCCGCCAGCAGCATGGCGCCGGCGCGGTGCTGGCCGTGCTCGACGCGCGTATGAATGAGGTGTATTGGGCGCAGTACCGTTTCGACGGCGAGGCGCCGCAGGCGGTGCTGCCGCCGGTGCTGTCCGCGCCCGAAGGCGTGCAGCCTGTCGCCGTGGATGGCGCGCTGGTCGCTTGCGGCAATGGTTTTGCCGCTTATGCCGAAGCCTTGTCCGGCCTGGCCTGCGCCAATGCACCGCATGCGGCGCTGATGCCGCATGCGGTGCAGATCGCGCAGCTGGGCCGCATCGCTTTCGCCGCAGGGCAGGGCGTAACGGCCGCCGCCGCCCAGCCTCTGTATCTGCGCAATAAGGTCGCTTATACCAAGGCCGAACGCGAGGAAATGAAGGCTGGTGGAGCGGGCGCATGACGCAGCAATGGGATCTGGCGCGGCTGATTTACGAGCCGATGCAGGACAGCGACCTGGATGAGGTGGTGGCGCTCGAGCAGGTCGTTTATCCGTATCCCTGGAGCCGGACCAATTTCGCCGATTCGCTGAACCAGGGCTATCAGGCCTGGGTGCTGCGCGATGCCTCGCGCGAGCTGCTGGGCTATTTCCTGATCATGGGTGTCGTGGACGAAGCCCATTTGCTGAACGTGGCCGTGGCGGCGCGCTGGCAGGGCAAGGGTTTGGGGCGCTTTCTGCTGAACCAGTCCGCAGCTTGCGCGCGCGGGCTGGGCATGGAATCGATACTGCTGGAAGTGCGTCCCTCGAACGAACGGGCGCTGGATATTTACCGGCGCTATGGCTTCATTGAAATCGGGCGGCGCAAGGGTTACTACCCGGCGGCCAACCAGCAACGCGAGGACGCAATCGTCATGCGGTTCGAATTATGAGTCAGGCCTCACAACGCAGCGCGGTCTTCCTGGCGGAGATGGGTATCGCTCCGCGCTGGAAGCTGCGCCAGCACGCCGATGCGCTCCAGGACGAGGTGCAGGATGCCGCGGCTGTGGATGCGGAAGTGCTGTCCGAGATGCCGGCGGGTGTGCCGCATGCCGCGGAAACCGCGCATGCCGCGCCTGTGCCATCCGCCCCGCAAGCTGCCGCCCCTGTCGTGCAGCCGGCAGCGCCCGTGGCTGTGCCGCCCGCTGTAGTGCCGGCCGCCGCAGCACCGGATGACTCGACTGCCTGGTTTGACGATGCGCCAACGCCGGCAGTAGCCGCCGCCCCAGCGCCCATCCGCGCGCCGGCATCGCCCTCGCAGCCTGCAGCGCAGCGCCCGGCCGCACCGCGTCCGCCCGCGCCGCCGCTGGACGATTCGACGGCCTGGTTCGACGACGCGCCCATGCCGGCACCAGCTCCGGCACGCGCGCCGGCCGCAGCGGCGCCGGCAGCCGGTCCCGTCTCCGATGCCGCCATCGCCGCCATGGACTGGCCTCAGCTGCAAGCCGCCGTCAAATCCTGTACACGCTGCGAGCTATGCCACAGCCGCAAGGCTGCCGTCCCGGGACGTGGCGACCTGCATGCGCAATGGCTGGTGCTGGCCGCCGCGCCCAGCGCTGCCGACGAAGCCGATGCCGCCGCCGGCGGCAATGCCGGTCCGCTCAGTGCCGAAGCGGGCACGCTGCTGGACAATATGCTGAAAGCCGTCGACCTGAGCACGGCCGAAGGCGCTTACATCGGCACCCTGGTGAAATGCCGTCCGACCGCCGCCGACGGTAGCGAGCGCGCGCCGAGCGCCGACGAGGTGGCGGCCTGCCGTCCTTTCCTCGACCGCGAGCTTGAATTGAGTGGCGCGCGCCTGCTGCTGGCCATCGGCCACCCTGCCGGCAAGGGCTTGCTGGGCGCCGCTGCGCGCGGAAAGGTGCTGCGCTACGATGGCCGTCCGACCGTGGCGACCTACCATCCGGCCGACCTGCTGCGCCGTCCGGAAGACAAAGGCAAGGCCTGGGCCGATCTGTGCCTGGCCCGCTCCGCCCATGCTGGACGCCTCTGACAGCGCCAGTCCCTTGAGTTACCAGGCGCGCTTCCATCGCGCCTGGGGCCATCTGACGCGCCCTGCGGTGCGCGCCCTGGCCTGGCTGCTGGATTCGCCCGACCTGCTCGATCCCGCCTCGCCGCACTGGCAGGACCGTATCGCCACCCTGGGCCCACCCAGCGCCGCCACCGCCACCTGGCTGGCCGCGCTGGATGCCGATCCCGCCCCGCTGGACGCGGCGCTGGGCAACAAGTTCTATTCCCGCCTTGGCCTGTATGCCGAAAAGCTGATGGCCTTCTATTTCGAGCAGCACGGCGTGCTGCAGGCGCATGGCCTGCAAGTACGCTCGGCGCGCAATGAAACAGTGGGCGAGTTCGACTTCCTGCTGCGGCAGAGGGGAGAGCTGGTGCATATCGAATTCGCCACCAAGTTCTATCTGCTGGATGGCCAGCCCGATCCCGGCAACTTCAACCGCCTGGTCGGTCCCAATCTGGCCGATACCCTGGGCCTGAAAATGCGCAAGATCTTTGCCCAGCAATTGCAGCTGGCCTGGCATCCCGCCGCCCAGGCGATGCTGGCGCAGCCGGTGGACAAGGCACAGGCCCTGATCAAGGGCTGGCTGTTCTACCCGCAGCAGAATCCCCCCGTCTTCGAAGGCGTCAGTCCCGGTCATTGCCGTGGCCATTGGCGCACGCTGGAGGAATTCGGCGCAGTGGCGGGCGAGCGCTTTGTCGTCATGCCGCGCCTGCAATGGCTGGCGCCCCTGAAAGCGACGGCGGCGCCGGTCAATGGCGAGCCGGCGCCGACGCCGCCGGCCCAGGAGCGGGATGCCTTGCAGGCGCTGTTGAGGGAAAAATTTGCGCAAGACCCGTCGCCGGTGATGGTGGCGACGGTCAGGGAAGAAGCGGGCTGGCTGCTGGAAACCGAGCGCGCCTTTGTCGTGCCGGATGATTGGCGCGAGCGTGCCGCCGCCCGCCGCAGCGCGGGCGACTTGCCCAGCTAGATCAGTGTTTGTGTTCGCCGATCAGCGAGAGCGAATCCTTCTCGCGCTGATTGGCAGCATGCAGGCGCATGATGTAGTACATCAGACCGGCCACCGACAGGCCGAACATGATGATGATGGTGTTCAGGCCCAGGCCCAGGCGCAGCATCAGCGAGTACATCGCCAGCATGGTCAGGATGGACAGGTTCTCATTGAAGTTCTGCACAGCGATCGAATGGCCGGCGCTCATCAGCACGTGGCCGCGGTGCTGCAGCAGGGCGTTCATCGGCACCACGAAGAAGCCGGACAGCACGCCGATCACCACCAGCAGGGCATACGCCACATACACCGAATGCACCAGCGGCATGCAGGCAACGATGATGCCCATGGCGATGCCGAGCGGGATCACGCTGAGCGAGTTGCGCAGGGTGATGATGCGCGCCGACATGACCGCGCCCACCGCCACGCCGATGGCGACCACGCCGACCAGGGTGGTGGCTTTGTCGAAGCTCATGCCCAGCGCCTTCTTGGCCCATTCCACCACGATGAATTGCAGGGTCGCGCCGGCGCCCCAGAACAGGGTGGTGACGGCGAGGGAAATCTGGCCCAGCTTATCCTTCCACAGGATGTTGACGCAGCGGGAGAAATCGGCGATCAGCTTGACCGGATTGCGTTCCTGGTGCTCGTACACATAGCCGGTATCGGGAATGCGCAGATTGAACAGCGCCGCCAGCACGTATACGAAGCCCAGCACCACCAGGGCCGATTCGGTCACGGTATCGATGCCGGTTTCGATCAGCGGCATATCGAAGTTGAGCAGCATGGTGGCGGTCTTGCCCGCAACCAGGGCGCCGCCCATGACGGTGCCCAGAATAATCGAGGAAATGGTCAGGCCTTCGATCCAGCCATTGGCGGCCACCAGTTTTTCGGCCGGCAGCAATTCGGTCAGGATGCCGTATTTGGCTGGCGAATAAATTGCCGCACCGAAACCTACGATGGCATAAGCCAAAAGTGGATGCACATGCACGAAGAGCAGCATGCAGCCGAAAATCTTGATCAGGTTGGCGATGAACATGACCCGGCCCTTGGGCAGGGCGTCGGCGAAAGCGCCTACAAAAGCGGCCAACAGCACGTAAAACAGCACGAATGACAGCTTAAGCAGCGGCGTAATCCACGCCGGGGATTTCATGGAAATGAGCAGGTCGATTGCTACGAAGAGCAGCGCATTATCCGCCAGCGACGAAAAAAACTGCGCTGCCATGATGGTATAAAAACCACGATTCATTCTGGGGTGACCTGGAAACTTATCTTGGCGTGCTTTATACCATAAATATATGACAGTCAGTAGTTTCGGCCCTCCAGCCCAGGGCCGCTGCTTTACTGCGGCGGAATGCCGCCCGCCGGCGCGCGGCTCATGAAGCGGCCCAAGAGCTGGCGGGCTTGCTGCTGCGCCAGATTCTGCTCCTGGTTGTTGAGTTTGCTGATATCCAGCCGCTTCGCATAGTGTTCGCCCAGCTGTTCGCCAAACAGTTGCCAGGCATAGGCATTCACCATATCGCCTTCCGCCGCATACAGCTGGGCCAGAACCGCGGGCATCTGACCGTGGCCGCCCACCGCCGCAGCGGCGAAATGGCGCTTGCCGACGAAGCGGGGATCTTCGTCCAGTTGATAACCCTCTTCTTCCTGCAGGGCCGGGCCTTCGTAATAGTATTGCTGGCCCAGCTGCAGCAGGGCATAGATGTCGCCGGCCTTGGCCCGCGTCTGCAATTCCTTCAGCGGCAGCGTGAAGTATTCCTCCGGCGTGTAGTAGCCGCCTGCTTTCATCTGCTCCTTGCGCCGCTCGATGGGCCGTGGCCGGCTGTCCGCAAGCGGGACTGCGCGCCCGAATGGCGAACGGGCCCAGGATGGGCTGTCAGGGGCGCCCGATATGGCCGGCGCAGCTGGTACAGCCGTCTTGCCGGCTGCTGATGCGGCGGTGGTGATGGGCGCGGAGGGTGCTGCCGGCACGGTGTTTTGCCCGCTGGGCCAGGCGAAATAGAGCAGGATTGCGGCCATGGCGGCCAGCGCGAAAAATTTTTTCATCAAGACGTTTTGGGCCTGCCTGGCTGCCAACCGGGCAGGCCGGCAGCCAGGACATCCCGAAAGAATCAGTTTATGGATTGCAGGCACCCCAGGCCCAGCCGTTTTGCAGCGCCAGGATCTGTGCTTCGCGCTGGCTGCAGGCCGGGAATTTATAGGTCATGCGCGACTGCATCCTGGGTGAGATGCAGACGGTGTAAATGCCAGGCGTGGCACCGTTCGGGCAGGTCGAGCCAGGCGGTTTAGGATTGGGTGGCTGTGGCGTCGGATTCGGATCGGCGGGGGTGGACCAGAAGGTCGTGCCGTAACGATGTTCGGCATCCCACAGCGTAATGTTCAGGGCGCCCGTGGTGGCATGGACGGTGAAGCCATAATTGCCCGGTGCGCGGCCGCCGGTGTTGCTGGCCCACTTGGCATTGCCTGCGTCGTCGTACTGCACCAGATTGCCGTCGGCCTGCATCACGGTATAGGTGGCGCCGCTGGAATAGCTGGCCCAGATCGGGGTGCCGCCGGTGCAGGTATTGCTGCGTGGACGTTTGTAGACCACCAGATTGCTGTCGTGCTGCTGAATAACGCAGTATTCGCCGCCGGTTTCGATGAAATCGCCGGCGCGCAGTACGCCGCCGGTCGGCAGCTCGCGGTAGCCGGTGGCCTGGGCGCCCAGGGAAGCCAGTGCCGCAAGGGCGGCAGCGCAGATGTGCAGATAACGCATTGAGTTTTCCTTAAGATTGTTAAAATAAAAATAATATCTTTGAGGAATCTTGGAAAACTAGCAAAATGTAACAGTGCGGCGGGAATACGATAGCGCAAGGGGCTTGACAAGGCGGCCATGTCTTTCGCCTGGCTCGGGTAAAATACCGGCTCCCTCATTTTGTCCGGAAACTCCATGCCTAGGCCGATTCTCGCAAGTATCCATATTGACTCGATGAAACATAATCTGGCGCGCGCCAAAGCCTGCGCACCGGGTTCGAGGGCCTGGGCGGTGGTGAAGGCGCATGCGTATGGGCATGGCCTGGAACGCGCCATGCGTGGTTTTGCCGAGGCCGATGGCTTGGCCCTGGTCGAATTCGATAATGCAGTGCGCCTGCGCGAACTGGGCTGGAGCAAGCCCATGCTGATGCTGGAAGGCTTCTTCGACGCGGCCGATATCCAGACCATGGACCGCTACCAGCTGAACGGCGCCGTGCATTGCGAGGAGCAATTGCTGCTGCTGGAAGCGGCGCGCCCCGCGCGCCAGCTCGATGTGCACCTGAAAATGAATACCGGCATGAACCGCCTCGGCTTCAAGCCCGAAGCCTTCCGCGCCGCCTATGCGCGCCTGCGCGCCATCCCGCATGTGGGCGAAATCACCCTGATGACCCACTTCGCCAATGCCGACGAGGCGGCCCACGCCTGCCTGCCGATCCGCGAGCAGATCCGCCGCTTCAAGCTGGGCGCGGATGGCTTGGCGGGGCCGCTGAGCTTGTCCAACTCGGCCGGCATCTTCCAGATGGAGGCGCTGGATGGCGAACTGGTCAGCGACTGGATCCGCCCCGGCGTGATGCTGTACGGCGGCACGCCGGGCGGCAAGAGCGCCGAGGAGTTCGGCCTGCGTCCGACCATGACCCTGTCCAGCGAAATCATCGGCATCCAGCAGATCGAAGCCGGCGACTATGTCGGCTACGGCAGCCGCTTCCAGGCGGAGGGCAGCATGCGCATCGGCGTGGTGGCTTGCGGTTATGCTGACGGTTATCCGCGCCACGCGCCGGTCGATACGCCGGTGCTGGTGGACGGCGTGCGCACCCGCATCGTCGGCCGCGTCTCGATGGATATGCTGACGGTGGACCTGACGCCGCTGCCGCAGGCGCAGGTGGGCAGCCGCGTGGTGCTGTGGGGCGAGGGCATGCCGATCGACGAGGTGGCGACGGTCGCCGGCACCATCGGCTATGAGCTGATGTGCGCCCTGGCGCCGCGCGTGCCGGTCGTTGAAGGCTGAACATGGCCAAGGCAAAAACCAACTACACCTGCAGCGAGTGCGGCGGCACCAGCAGCAAATGGACCGGCCAGTGCGCCGCCTGCCAGCAGTGGAATACGATGGTGGAGACGGTGATCGAGGCGCCAGGCGCCAACCGCTTCTCGCAAAGCGCGCACCAGGCGCTGGCCCAGACCGCGCCGGTGCTCTCGCTGAAGGATATCGAGGCGCTCGACGTGCCGCGCTTCGGCACCGGCATCGAGGAATTCGACCGCGTGCTGGGCGGCGGCCTGGTGGCCGGTGGGGTGGTGCTGATCGGCGGCGATCCCGGCATCGGCAAATCGACGCTGCTGCTGCAGGCGCTGGCGAATATGGCCCGGCTCAAAAGCGTGCTGTATGTCAGCGGCGAGGAGTCGGGCGCCCAGATCGCGCTGCGCGCCAAGCGCCTGGCCGTGGATGCGCATGAGCTGAAGCTGCAGGCCGAAATCCAGCTGGAGAAAATCCTCAACACCCTGCATGAGCTGAAGCCGCAGGTGGCCGTGATCGACTCGATCCAGACCCTGTATTCGGATGCGCTGAGTTCGGCCCCCGGCTCGGTGGCCCAGGTGCGCGAATGCGCGGCCCAGCTGACGCGCATGGCCAAGCAGAGCGGCGTGACCATCATCCTGGTCGGCCACGTGACGAAAGAGGGCGCCCTGGCCGGACCGCGCGTGCTGGAACACATTGTCGACACCGTGCTGTATTTCGAGGGCGACAACCATTCCAGCTTCCGCCTGGTGCGCGCCATCAAGAACCGCTTCGGCGCGGTCAATGAGCTGGGCGTGTTCGCCATGACGGACAAGGGCTTGAAAGGCGTCTCCAACCCCTCGGCCCTGTTCCTGTCCCAGCACGATAACCAGGTGCCCGGTTCCTGCGTGATGGTGACGCAGGAGGGCACCCGCCCGCTGCTGGTGGAAATCCAGGCCCTGGTCGACGCCAGCCACCTGCCCAACGCGCGCCGCCTCTCGGTCGGCCTGGAGCAGAACCGCCTGGCCATGCTGCTGGCCGTGCTGCACCGCCACGCCGGCATCGCCGCTTTCGACCAGGACGTGTTCATCAACGCCGTCGGCGGGGTCAAGATCACCGAGCCGGCCGCCGACCTGGCCGTGCTGCTGGCCATCAATTCCTCGATGCGCAACAAGGCGCTGCCGGCCGGTTTCGTGGTCTTTGGCGAAGTCGGGCTGGCGGGCGAGATCCGGCCCGCGCCGCGCGGCCAGGAACGGTTGCGCGAGGCGGCCAAGCTGGGCTTCTCGATCGCCATGATTCCCAAGGCGAATGTGCCGAAACAGCCGGTGGAAGGCATGACCATCATCGCCGTCGAGCGCATCGACGATGCCTTCAGCCGCTTGCGGGAACTGCAATAGTTCGTATTTGGCAATTTTGAACTGTTAGGCGATTGAATGCGCAGTAGAATACCGCGTGTTCCCACCGTGGCGCGCTGGCACCACGGCTTGGCGCGCTCCGCGCCATTTCCGTCCTGATACTCAAAAGAGCGATTAAAGTGCTAGCAGACCAAAGACAAGCGGCGCGCAAGATCCTGCGCGTGAAGGCAATGATTTTGATGGATGGCGGCACCCCGATGGCCGCCCGCACCTTCGACCTCGGCACCACCGGCATGTCGGTGACAAGCGATCATAAAGTCGAGATCGGCAAGCTGGGCCAGGTGGTGTTTGAGATGCTGGTGGAGGGCAAGCCCCAGCTGTTGACTTGCCGTTCAAAAGTCACGCAATGCATTTTCAGCGGCGATGAATTCAAGGTCGGCTTCGCTTTCCAGAACCTCGATCAGGCCGTACTGACGGCTTTGACGCGCTTTATGCGCTGAGCCGGGGCGGCGGCGGGCAGGGCGGGAATTCCGCCTCTGTTCGCCGTTTTGAAAAAGCGCCAAACGTGGATAATAATTAAGATCATCCCTCGGACCATCTATCTTTTCCCACGGATACTCAGCCATGATCAATCCTTCCATCATTTCTTCCATGTACGGCAATAGCGGCAGCCTGGGCGGCGTCGGCTCGCCCTCGTCCGCCGTCTACGCCAAGGTGGAGCGCGCACTCGCCGGCCAGGCGGGCGTGGCCCAGCGCCTGAACACCAGCCTGGCCAGCAGCCAGACCAAGCTGTCCGGCCTGGGCCAGCTGCAGAGCGCGCTGGCCGACTTCCAGGCGGTGGCCAAGGGTTTGTCGGGCAGCGGCCTGAGCACCAGTGCCACCTCGTCCGGCAAGGGCGTGCTGACGGTGAGCAGCGGCGCCACGGCCAAGGCGGGCAGCTACGCGGTCGATGTCAGCCGCCTGGCCCAGGGCCAGGTCTTGACCAGCGAGACGCAGCTGTCGAACAGCGCCAAGATCGGCACCGGCGCGCCGGCCACCATCAAGGTCGAGTTTGGCGTGCAGGGCGATAAGGGATTTACGCCCGGCAAGGATGCGGTCAAGAGCATCACCATCGACAGCAGCAATAACACCCTGGACGGCATTGCATCCGCATTCAAGGCGGCCGGCATCGATGCCAGCGTGGTCAAGACCGGCGGCGGTTTCGCGCTGGCGATCAAGGGTGCGGACGGCGAGGCGCAGAGCATGCGCATCAGCGTCACGGGCGATGCGGCGCTCAAGGATATGCTGGCGTATAACGGCGCGGCCAATTCCAAGCTGGCCCAGACCCAGGCGGCCCAGGATGCGTTGTTGACGGTGAATGGCAAGCAGATCCAGAGTGCCAGCAATACGCTGGACAAGGCCATCGATGGCCTGAAACTGACCCTGACCGGCAAGGGCAGGACCGATGTGGCGGTGACCCAGGACGCCAGCCAGATCGCATCCAACGTCGGCAAGTTCGTGGACGCCTTCAATAGCCTGAACACCCGTCTGGCGGTGCTGCAAAAAGGCGATCTGAAATCCGGCAATGCCGTGGCCCAGGCCAGCAGCCAGCTCAGCCAGTTGATGCGTACCGGCGGCGGCAATATTTCGACCACGGCGCTGGCCGAGGCCGGCATCAGCTTCGACAGCTCGGGCAAGGCCCAGCTCGACGAGAAAAAACTCAAGGCGGCGATCGCCGCCGACCCGGCCGCCGTGTCGGCCCTGTTCACCAATGGCGGCAAGGGCATTGCCGACCAGGTGAGCAACCGCATCGATGGCTTGACCGGCGCCGACAGCACGCTCAAGCGGGAAGTAGCTTCCGTGGGCAAGGAAATCACCAACCTCAACGGCAAGCGCGCCGAACTGTCAAAGGCCTTGACGGCCCAGGCCAATGCCTTGGTCAAGCTGTACACCCAGCAGGAGCAGGCCGGCAATAATCCTGCGCTGCCAGGCTACACCGGACCGCGCTCGCTATTCGATATGCTGGCGTAAGAAGCTGGCGCTGGGCGCGCGCAGCGCCTGGTGGCGTGCGCCGCTCGGCAACAGCGCCGCTGACCAGTGCCGCCAGCGGCAGCACGCCCGTACCTTCACCAATTCGAAATTGTCGCCGCCGGCCTTTTTCGCCCCGGGTGCGGCGGGCGCTTGCATTCGGTGGCACAATGCCGGATCATCTCGCTTTTTTGGCGAGTTCCTTTTCATTGGAGGCGGGAATTATGGCGGTGAATGGTTGGGGTAAGCGTTTCGGTCTGGGTCTGCTGGCGGCTGCGGCCATCGTGGGCCAAGCTCAGGCGCAGCAGGAAGAGAAAGTCCTGAACATCTACAACTGGTCGGATTACATCGCCGACGACACGATCAAAAACTTTGAAAAAGAAACGGGCATCAAGGTCCGCTATGATGTTTTTGATAATAACGAAATCCTCAATTCCAAGCTGGCCGCCGGCAAGTCGGGCTATGACATCGTGGTGCCGACCGCGCAGTGGGCGCGCCTGCAGATCGACGCCAAGCTGCTGCGCAAGCTCGATAAGAGCAAGCTGGGCAACCTGTCCAATCTGGACCCGCACATCCAGGCCAAGCTGGCCAAGATCGATCCCAACAACGACTACCTGGTGGACTGGCTGTGGGGCTATACCACGGTCGGCATCAATGTCGGTAAGGTCAAGGCCGCGCTCGGCACCATGCCGATGCCGGACAACGCCTGGGAACTGATCTTCAATCCGAAATACGCGTCCAAGCTGAAGTCCTGCGGCGTCTCCTTCCTCGACTCGCCGTCGGAAGTGCTGCCGGCCGCCCTGATCTACCTGGGCAAGCCGGCCTTCTCGACCGCGGCCGCCGACTATACGGAAGCGGGCAAGATGCTGAGCGCCATCCGTCCTTACGTGACCCTGTTCAGCTCCTCGGGCTATATCAATGATATGGCCAACGGCGCCGTCTGCGTGGCCCTGGGCTGGTCGGGCGACATCAATATCGCGCGTCAGCGTGCCATCGACGCCAAGAACGGCCAGCAGATCCAGGTGCTGGTGCCGAAGACCTCGGCCGCCCTGATGTTCGACACCATGGCCATTCCGGCCGATGCGCCGCATCCGAACAATGCCCACCTGTTCATCAACTACATCCTGCGTCCGCAAGTGCATGCGGGACTGACCAACAAGGTGTTCTACGCCAATCCGAATGCGGCCAGTGTCAAGTATGTGCGCAAGGATATTGCCGAGAACAAGAACGTCTTCCTGTCCGACGAGGACAAGAAGCGCATGCAGGCGCCGGAAGCGGTGCCGGCCGATATCCGCCGCAATATCACGCGCGTCTATACCAAGTTCAAGACCGGCATGTAAAAATAATGAAGGCTCCGGCGGCGGACATTCGCATGTCCGCAGCGGGAGCCTGAGCTTCAATGAAGCTTCGAGCTATTCGTGATAGCGGTCCAGCAGCTTGTGGTGACTTCCCCGGCCTTCCGCCACAATCTCAAACACGATCAGTCCGATCATGCAGGCGAAAATACCCATGGTAAACAGGGTCATCATGATACATGCAGCACCCTTTCAGGCCGCTGCCCCCCTTAGTTGATACAGCTAAACTTTAGCAGGCCAGGAACAATTTTCAAGCCCTGCCGGGGGACGGCGTGCGCCGGTGTTGCGGGCTTACTTCACCACCAGGTCGGACGACATCACGGCCTTCAAATACAGGCTGGCCGGGTCGCCCGGCTCGCGCTGCACAAACCACCAGGCGGCGGCCTTGCGCATTTCCCATTCCTGCACCGCGCCCGTCATTAACAGCGCGGCGGTCTGGCCCAGGGTCGGCTGGTGGCCGACGATCAGTACCGCCTCCTTGCCGGCCGGCCAGTTGGCGGCGCGCAGGATAGCCTCAGGATCGGCGTCCGGCGCCAGATCGGGATGGGTCTTGAACTTGCGGCCCAGCGCTTCCACCGTTTGCAGGGTGCGCACGGCGGGACTGGCCAGGATGCGGCAGTTTTCCGGCAACTGGGAATTGAGCCAGTGACCCATGCGCCGCGCCTGCTTCTGTCCCTTGCCGGTCAGGGCGCGCTCCATATCGGGCAGGTCGGGGCCGCCCGCTTCCGCCTCCGCGTGACGCCACAGTATCAGGTCCATGCTGTCTCCCTGTTCAGCTGCCCGCCTGGTCGGCCGGCGTGCCGAGGATGTCCATCAGATGCTGCTGGGCGCCGAACAGGACTTGCTTGCCGCGTGGTTTGCGCCGCAGGTAGTGGCCATCCGGTTCCAGCTCCCAGGCATTGGTATTATCCTTCAGATAGGGATTCAAGCCCTCGGTGATCACGCGCCGCTTGAGCGCCTTGTCCAGCACCGGGAAGGCCACTTCGATGCGGCGGAACAGATTGCGGTTCATCCAGTCCGCGCTGGCCAGGTAGACATCGTGCGCCAGGTCGTTGCGGAAATAATAGATACGGCTGTGTTCCAGGAAGCGGCCGATGATGGAGCGCACCCGGATATTTTCCGACAGGCCCGGTACGCCCGGCTTCAGCGTGCAGGCGCCGCGCACGATCAGGTCGATCTTCACGCCATCGTGGGAGGCGGCATACAGCGCGCGGATCACCGATTCGTCCACCAGTGCATTGACCTTGACGATGATGCGGCCCGGCCGGCCGGCGCGCGCGATCTTGGCCTCGTTGCGGATGGCCTTGATGATTTCGCTTTGCAGGGCGAAGGGCGCCAGCCACAGGTGGGTCAGTTTTTGCGGCTTGGTCAGGCTGGTCAGGTGCATGAAGACTTCGTTAACGTCCTTGCCCAGCTGCGGGTCGCAGGTCAGCAGGCCGAAGTCGGTGTAGAACTTGGTCGTGGTCGGGTGGTAGTTGCCGGTGCCGAGGTGGGCGTAGTAGCGCAGCGCGCCTTCTTCGCGGCGGATCACCAGGGCCATCTTGGCATGGGTCTTCAGGCCCACCACGCCGTACACCACCTGGGCGCCGACCTGTTCCAGCTTGTCGGCCCAGTTGATATTGGCTTCCTCGTCGAAGCGCGCCATCAGTTCCACGATCACGGTCACTTCCTTGCCCATGCGCGCGGCGGCGATCAGCGCCTCCATCAGGTCCGAGTTCATGCCGGTGCGGTAGACGGTCTGCTTAATCGCCACCACGCTCGGATCGAGGGCGGCGCTGCGCACGAAGTCGATCACGGTCTGGAAACTCTGGAAGGGGTGGTGCAGCAGGATGTCGTGCTCGCGCAGGGTGGCGAAGATGTCGCCGCTGGCCACTTTCGTGACCGAGCCGGGGAAGAAGGGCGGGAAGCGCAGCGTGGCGTCCTTGACGTGCTCGATGATCTCGTTCAGGCGCACCATATTCACCGGACCGTCGACGCGGTACAGGCGGCTCTGGTCGAGGCTGAACTGGTCGAGCAGGAATTGCGACAGTTCGGGCGGGCAGTTCTTGGCCACTTCCAGCCGCACCGAACGGCCGAACTGGCGGCCTTGCAGCTCGCCTTTCAGCGCCTGGCGCAGATTTTTCACCTCGTCCTCGTCCACCCACAGGTCGGAGTCGCGCGTCACGCGGAACTGGGAATAGGCGATCACTTCGCGCCCGGCGAACAGGTCCGAGATATGGGCGTGGATGATGGACGACAGCAGGCAGAAGGCAATGCCGCCGGTGCCGTCCGACAATTCGTCCGGCAGGCGGATCACGCGCGGCAGCACGCGCGGCGCCTTGACGATGGCGATGGCGGTGCCGCGGCCGAAGGCATCCTTGCCGCTCAGGGCGACGATGAAGTTCAGGCTCTTGTTGACCACTTGCGGGAAGGGGTGGGCCGGATCGAGGCCGATCGGGGTCAGCAGGGGGCGCACTTCGCGTTCGAAATACTCCTTGACCCAGGCCCGCTGCGCATCGTTGCGCTCGCTATGCCGCAGCAGGTGCACATTCCTGGCCGCCAGTTCCGGCAGCACTTCGGTATTCAAGACTTCGTACTGGCGCTTGACCAGGGCATGGCACTCGTTGCTGACCCGGTTCAGCGTCGCCACCAGGGCCGGGTGCTCGGACAGGGCGCCATCGACGCTGGCCGCCGCCAGCAGGCTGGCCACGCGCACTTCAAAGAATTCATCGAGATTGCTGCTGACGATGCACAGATAGCGCAGGCGCTCTAATAAAGGAATCGCCGGATCCTCGGCGTTGGCCAGCACGCGCCGGTTGAACATCAGCTGGGAGATTTCGCGGTCCAGCAGGATGCTGTTCCTGTTTGCTTCCATACGCATATCAGGCTTCATGGTTTGGTCTATTACTTTTCATTAACAGATGATTAATTTTAGCCTTTTTTTCACATCAGCGCGGCCCGCGAGAGAGTGTAAATGTGAAATATGACAACTTCGTGACTTGCTGTCATATTTCCCCGAAAAGGGGCAGGGAAATATGACAAACCGTACCGCCGCCCCTCTGGAAACGCCAAAGTCATAATTTTTTTCATATGTCATAAAGCTGTCATATTGGTTCGCTAGACTGCGCAGCATTCAAACCGTAACCCCCAAAGAGGATCTTTGATATGCGTATGAAACAACTGTTGACCACTTTCGTAGTAGGCGCTTCCGCTGCCCTGGCGTTCGGCACGGCAGCCGCGGCCGACATGACCGGCGCCGGCGCGACCTTCCCTTACCCGATCTATGCCAAATGGGCTGAGCAGTACAAAGCCGCTACCGGCAACGGTTTGAACTACCAGTCCGTCGGTTCCGGCGCTGGCGTGAAACAGATCAAAGCCAAGACCGTCGATTTCGGCGCCACCGACAGCCCGCTGAAAGGCGAAGAGCTGGACGCGGAAGGCCTGACCCAGTTCCCGGCCATCATGGGTGGCGTGGTCACCGTGGTCAACGTTGACGGCCTGACCCCTGGCCAGCTGAAACTGACCGGCCCTGTGGTCGCCGACATCTACCTGGGCAAAATCACCCAGTGGAACGATGCCGCCATCACCGCCCTGAACCCAGGCGTGAAACTGCCAGCCGCCGAGATCACCGTGGTGCACCGCGCCGACGGCTCCGGCACCTCCTTCCTGTTCACCGACTACCTGTCGAAAACCAGCCCTGAGTTCAAGACCAAGATCGGCGCCGGCACGGCGGTGAAATGGGTAACGGGCGTGGGTGGCAAGGGCAACGAAGGCGTGGCCGCCAATGTGCAGCGTATCAAGGGCGCGATCGGCTACGTGGAGTGGGCTTTCGCCAAGAAAAACAAGCTGCAGCACACCCAGCTGAAAAACAAGGATGGCAACTTCGTGCAGCCTGACGACGACAACTTCAAAGCTGCCGCCGCCAATGCCGAATGGACCAAGACCCCAGGCTTCGGCGTGGTGCTGACCGACCAGGCTGGCAAAGCGTCCTGGCCAATCACCGGCGTGTCCTTCATCCTGATGCACAAATCCCAGGCGGATGCCGCCAAAGGCAAGGAAGTCGTGAAGTTCTTCGAGTGGGCCTTCAAAAACGGTAGCGCCGCTGCCGCCGAACTGGACTACGTACCGCTGCCGCCGAGCGTGGTCAAGCTGGTGCAGGATTCCTGGAAAGCCAACCTGAAAGACGCTTCGGGCAAAGCAATCTACTAATCAGTCTGCCTCCTCGGTCCCGGCCGAGGAGGCTAGCCGGGACCCGTCGGCCGCAGCTTCCCGCTGCTTCGCTTGCGGCTCCCGGCTAGCCTACACCTAAAACAAGATACCATGAGTGCAGACATTACTTCCCCGCCTATCCGGATTACGGAGTCCCCCGTGAATGAAGCCGCCGCCCAGGCCGCCATGCATTCGACCATGCGCAAGCAGCGCATCCAGGACTTTATTTTTCATAAAATCACGATGCTGTTCGCCCTGTCCGTACTGTTCGTACTGGTCGGCATCATCATTTCCCTGATCCTCGGCGCCATGCCGGCCCTGCAGCAGTTCGGGCCGGGCTTCATCACGCGCGTCGAATGGGATCCGGTCAACGACGAATACGGCGCCCTGATCGCCATCGTCGGTACCTTGGCCACGTCCGGTATCGCGCTGCTGATCGCCTTCCCGGTCAGCTTCGGCATCGCCCTGTTCCTGACCGAGATCTGCCCGGTCTGGCTGCGCCGTCCGATGGGCACGGCCGTCGAGCTGCTGGCCGGCGTGCCCTCGATCATCTATGGCATGTGGGGTCTGTTCGTGTTTGCCCCGCTGTTCGCCGACTATGTGCAGCCGCTGCTGAAATCGACCCTGGGCCTGCTGCCCTTTGTCGGCGTGCTGTTCCGCGGCCCAACCATGGGCATCGGCATCCTGACCGCCGGCCTGATCCTGGCGGTCATGATCATCCCGTTTATCTCCTCGGTGATGCGCGATGTGTTCGAAATCGTGCCGGCCGTGCTGAAAGAGTCGGCCTATGGCCTGGGCTGCACGCGCTGGGAAGTGGTGCGCAAGGTGGTGCTGCCTTACACCAAGACCGGCGTGGTCGGCGGCGTCATGCTGGGCCTGGGCCGCGCGCTGGGCGAGACCATGGCCGTGACCTTCGTGATCGGCAACGCCAACAAGCTGTCGGCCACGCTGTTCTCGCCAGGGAACTCGATCGCCTCCACCCTGGCCAATGAATTTGCCGAAGCGTCCTCGCAGCTGCATGTGTCCTCGCTGTATGCGCTGGCCCTGATCCTGTTTGCGATCACGTTTATTGTGCTGTCCGCCGCCAAGCTGATGCTGGCTGGCATGTCCCGTAAAGAAGGTGTGAAATGAAGCAGGCCATCAATCCCGTCTATCGCAAGCGCCTGTTCGCGCACCGCATCGGCATCGCCCTGTCGGTGGGCGCCATGCTGGTCGGCCTGATCGCCCTGATCTGGATTCTGGCGACCCTGCTGATCAATGGCTTCCATGGCTTGAACCTGGCGCTGTTCACCGAAACCACCCCGGCCCCGGGCAGTGAAGGCGGCGGCCTGGCCAATGCCATCGTCGGCAGCCTGCTGATGGTGGGCCTGGCCACGCTGGTCTCGACCCCGGTCGGCATCCTGGCCGGCATCTACCTGGCCGAGTACGGCGAAGACAATAAGGTGGCCCAGCTGACCCGCTTCGTCACCGACATCATGCTGTCGGCCCCGTCCATCGTGATCGGCCTGTTCGTGTACGCCATGTATGTGGCCAATGTGAAGCACTTCTCCGGCTATGCCGGCTCCATCGCGCTGTCGCTGATCGCCGTGCCGGTGGTGGTGCGCACCACCGACAATATGCTGCGCCTGGTGCCCAACAGCCTGCTGGAAGCGGCTTTCGCCCTCGGCGCGCCGCGCTGGAAGGTGGCGATGATGGTGCGCCTGCGCGCCGTCAAGGCCGGCGTGGTGACTGGTGTGCTGCTGGCCGTGGCCCGCGTTTCGGGCGAAACCGCGCCGCTGCTGTTCACCGCCCTGAACAACCAGTTCTTCAGCGCCGACATGAACAAGCCGCTGGCCAACCTGCCGGTGGTGATTTACCAGTTCGCCATGAGCCCTTACGACAACTGGCGCGCCCTGGCCTGGGGTGGCGCCCTGCTGGTGACTTTCAGCGTGCTGGCCCTGAACGTGCTGTCGCGCACCGTCTTCACGCAGAAGATACCGAACTAAATCGAAAATATTTCACATGAGCCAAGAGACCATGAGCAACAAGCGCAAGATTATTGAAATTTCGGGCCTGAACTTCTACTACGGCAAGACCCGCAGCCTGACCAATGTGAACCTGGACATCCACGAAAAGCAGGTGACGGCCTTCATCGGCCCGTCCGGCTGCGGCAAATCGACCCTGCTGCGTACCCTGAACCGCATGTATGACCTGTATCCCGGCCAGCGCGCCGAAGGCACGATCGCCTACCGCGGCCGCAATATCCTCGACGCCGACCAGGATGTGAACATGCTGCGCGCCAAGGTCGGCATGGTGTTCCAGAAGCCAACCCCGTTCCCGATGTCGATCTACGACAATATCGCGTTCGGCGTGCGCCTGTATGAAGACCTGTCGAAAGGCGAAATGGATGAGCGCGTTGAATGGGCGCTCAACAAGGCGGCCCTGTGGACCGAAGTCAAGGACAAGCTGGGCAAGAGCGGCCTGTCCCTGTCCGGCGGCCAGCAGCAGCGCCTGTGCATCGCGCGCGGCGTGGCGGTGAAACCCGACGTGCTGCTGCTCGACGAGCCGACCTCGGCGCTGGATCCGATCTCGACCTCGAAAGTGGAAGAGCTGATCAGCGAGCTGAAGCAGGATTACACCATCGCCATCGTCACCCACAATATGCAGCAGGCGGCGCGCTGCTCCGACTACACGGCGTATATGTACCTGGGCGAACTGGTGGAGTTCGGCGAAACCGACCAGATTTTCATGAATCCTGCGCGCAAGGAAACCCAGGATTACATCACCGGCCGCTTTGGCTGATTACACAATAAAATTACATTAGATATCCGGAGAGCAGCATGATTGGCGAGCATTCTTCCAAACAGTACGACAACGAACTTGAAGCGATCCGCTCCAAGGTGCTGCTGATGGGCGGCATCGTGGAAACCCAGTTCCTCGATGCGATGACCTGCTTCCGCATCGGCAATCTGGAGCGCGCCGAGCGCGTGATGCGCGAAGACGATTCGGTCAACCAGCTCGAAGTGCAGCTGGACGACGCCTGCAGCCACCTGATCGTGCGCCGCCAGCCGACGGCCAACGATCTGCGCACCGTGATGGCGACCATCAAGGTGATCACCGACCTGGAACGCATCGGCGACGAGGCGACCAAGATTGCGCGCACGGCCAAGAGCCTGCACAGCCGCGGCGCCGTCACCGTCAACCATTACGAAATGGTGCGTTCCATCGCCAACGCCACCAGCGATATGCTGCACGATGCGCTGGACGCCTTTGCCCGCAACGATGGCAAGCAGGCGCTGCAGTTGATCGCCCAGGATGCGATCATCGACCACGAATTCCGCTCCATCATGCGCAACCTGATTACCTTCATGATGGAAGATCCGCGTACAATCTCGGCGGCGCTGGATACGATGTGGGTGGCGAAAGCCATCGAGCGTATCGGCGACCATGCGAAAAACATCGCTGAGTATGTGATTTACGTGGTGGAAGGCAGGGATATCCGCCATACCCGTACCGTGCCGCCCAGCGAAGAGGCCAGCGGAGAATAAAGATTTATGGCATCCGACAAGACGACTGTACTGATTGTAGAAGACGAACCGGCGATTGTTGAACTGGTAACCTTTTCCCTGCGCGATTCGGGCTGGAACTGCGCGGCCGTGCAAAGCACCCAGGAGGCGTGGGACTTCATCCAGAAGCGCACGCCCCAGCTGATCCTGCTGGACTGGATGCTGCCCGACCAGAGCGGCCTGCGCCTCCTGGCGCGCATCCGCGGCGACCGCCAGTTCAACGACATCCCCGTCATCATGCTGACCGCCAAGAGCATGGAAGAAGACAAGCTGGCGGGCTTGAACGGCGGCGCCGACGACTACATCACCAAGCCCTTCTCGCCGCGCGAGCTGCTGGCACGCTCCAAGGCGCTGCTGCGGCGCAAGAGCCCGGAGCATGCCGATTCGACCATGCGCGCCGGTCCCATCACGCTCGACCCGGTCAGCTGCACCGTGTCCATGGGCGAGAACAAGATCGACATCGGCCACGCCGAGTACAAGCTGCTCAAGTTTTTCCTGGCCCATCCCGAACGCGTGTTCTCGCGCAGCCAGCTGCTGGACAAAGTCTGGGGCGACCATGTGGTGATCGAGGAACGCACGGTGGATGTGCATGTGCTGCGCCTGCGCAAGGCACTCAAGGAAGCGGAACATCTGATCAAGACGGTGCGCAGCGTCGGCTATATGCTCTCTGAAAAATCATGAATCCGAAACTGCTGTTCTGGGTCCCGGCGGCTCTGCGCATGGGCCTGATCCTGGCTGGGGTGGGGGTGCTGTGGTGGTTGTTCGGCGCCATGCCGGCCCTGGTGGCCGCCTTTGTCGCGCTGCTGGTGATGGTCTTCGTGCAGCTGAATTATCTGTACCAGCTGAGCGACTGGCTGGACGATCCGAAAAGCGCCAAGCTGCCCGATGGCTGGGGTGCGTGGACCAGCATCTTTTCCCGCCTCTACCGCCTGCGCCGCGACGATGAAAAGAACGAGGCCGAGCTGACCGAATGGCTGGCGCGCTTCCGCCAGGCCATGCACCTGCTGCCGGACGGCGTGGTGATCATGGACGACGTGCTGTTCCTGGAGTGGTGCAATCCGGCCGCCGAAGAGCATCTGGGCCTGCGCCATGACCGCGACAAGGGCATGCGCGTGACCAATCTGGTGCGCAGCCCCGACTTCATGGACTACCTGATCCTGGGCCGCTACGACCAGCCGCTGACCTTGAGCTTCCGCGAGCGCAAGCTGATCGTGCACATCATCCCGTTCGAGAACCGGCGCCAGATTCTGGTGACGCACGATATCACCGAAACCCAGCGCGCGGAAATGATGCGGCGCGACTTCATCGCCAACGCTTCGCACGAGCTGCGCACGCCGCTGACGGTGATCGTCGGCTTCCTCGAAATCGCCGCCTCCGAGGATCTCGACGCCACCACCCGCGCCGCCCATCTGAAGCTGATGACGGAGCAGGGCCACCGCATGCAGCACCTGATCGAGGACATGCTGACCTTGTCGCGCCTGGAATCGGTCGACCATCCGCTGCGTCCCGAACATGTGGATATCGGCAAGCTGATGGAACAGGTGCTGCGTGAAGCGCGCGGCCTGTCCGCCGGCAAGCACGAAATCGATATGACGGTGGAAGCGGGCGACGTAATGGGCAGCGCCGAAGAGCTGCACAGCGCTTTCGGCAACCTGGCCTCGAACGCGGTGCGCTACACGCCGGCCGGCGGCCGTATCCATCTGCACTGGCGCGACACGGCCAAGGGCGTGCAGTTCGTGGTGGAGGATACCGGCATCGGCATCAGCCCCGAACACATCTCGCGCCTGACCGAACGTTTTTACCGCGTCGACAAGAGCCGTTCGCGCGAAACCCAGGGCACGGGCCTGGGCCTGGCCATCGTCAAGCACGTACTGCTGCGCCACAGCGGCAGCCTGACCATCAAGTCCGAGGCAGGGAAGGGCAGCTCCTTCATCGTCACCCTGCCCAAGTCCACGGCCGCCGCGCCCCAGCCTGAACTGCTGGCCGGCTAAACCGTCCACCGTCTGACCTGCGCCGTGGAGGCGGCGCAGGTCGGCGCGGCAGCCATGGTGGCATACCGTCAAACCGGCTTAAGCTGTAATTCAAGGTCGGCGGCGAGTCTTGCGATACAATCTGTGCGCCGAAAACGAGCAGATCTGTTTATCCCAATGCTATTGAAACGCCTGATTCCCCTCCTGGCGGCCGCTTTGCTGGCCGCCTGCACCACGCCGTCCCCACCATCCAAGCAGCCGTATGTGCCGCCGCTGAACCCGGTACCGGGCGCGCCCGTGGTGCCGGAAACGCCCATCGTAGCGCCGCCGCAGCAGCCAGTGGCGGTGACGCCGCCTGCCCAGCGCAAGATCAAGATCGGCCTGGCCCTGGGCGGCGGCGCCGCGCGCGGCTTCGCCCATATCGGCGTGATCAAGGCGCTGGAATCGCAGGGCATCGTGCCGGACCTGGTGGTCGGCACCAGCGCCGGCAGCGTGGTCGGCGCGCTGTATGCGGCCGGCAATTCGGCCAGCAAGCTGCAGCGCATGGCCTACGATATGAACGAGGCCGAGATTTCCGACTGGGCCATGCCGCTGTTCGGCAAGTCTTCGGGCGTGCTGAAAGGCGAGGCGCTGCAAAGCTATGTCAATAAAGCCGTGCAGCACCGGCCCATCGAAAAACTGAAAATCCCCTTCGGCGCGGTGGCGGCCGACTTGAAAAATGGCCAGCCGATCCTCTTCCAGCGCGGCAATACCGGTATGGCGGTGCGCGCCAGCTCGGCCGTGCCGGGCGTGTTCCAGCCGGTGACCATCGGCAGCCATACCTATGTCGATGGCGGCCTGGTGGCGCCGGTGCCGGTGCGCTTTGCGCGCGAGATGGGGGCGGACTTCATCATCGCCGTGAATATCTCGACCCAGACCGACGCCCAGGCGGCGATCTCCTCGCTGGAAGTGCTGATGCAGACCTTCAGCATCATGGGTCAGCGCATCAACCAGTTCGAGCTGAAAGAAGCCGATGTGGTGATCCAGCCGCCGCTGGGCCGCATGGCCAGTAATGACTTCAACAACCGCGCCCAGGCCATCCAGGCCGGCGAGCGCGCCACCATGGCGGCCATGGCCCAGCTCAAGCAAAAGCTGAAAGCCATGCGCGAAACCCCAGCCGCCCACTGACAACCACCGATAAGGAAACCAGCAAATGCAAAGCAAGCCCTTTCTGACCCTCGACGACGTAAAGAAAATCGCAGCCGCGGCCGAAACGGAAGCCAAGGCGAATAACTGGCCCGTGACCATCGCCATCTGCGACGACGGCGGCCATATGCTGTGGCTGCAGCGCCTGGACGGCGCGGCGCCGATCTCCTCGCATATCGCGCCAGCCAAGGCGCGCACCTCGGCCCTGGGCCGCCGCGAATCGCGCATCTACGAAGAGCTGATCAATAACGGCCGCGTGTCCTTCCTGAGCGCGCCCGAAGTCGAAGGCTTGCTCGAAGGCGGCGTGAACATCGTGGTCGAGGGCCACACCATCGGCGCGGTCGGCGTTTCCGGTGTCAAGTCCTCGGAAGATGCGCAGATCGCCAAGGCGGGCATTGCGGCCCTGGCTTAACTTTCTTAGCCTTCAATGCACAGGCGGCCTGCGGGCCGCCTTTTTTATTCTGTGGAGCGGTGCTATTGCTTTCTAGCTGAGGATGAGGTGATGCCCACGATTTCGGATAAAGGAGATGCTGGATGCTCCCGCTTGGCTGGTTTCTGTACTTACGCGCTCAGCCCAGGTAGTTGCTCTAATTTCAATTATTGTAATGAAAATATTATGTTATAATAAATTTAAATATGTCAACTCTGTTTAAGGGCTTATTGTTGGCGTCCGGATAGTTTCAATTTTCGAGGGAGTTATGCGTAAAGTTCAAAAAATTCTACTGGCGGCAGTATTGACTTGCTCCGCCAGCGGCGTATTTGCCCAGGATATCAACGCCAAGGCATTTTCGTTGAGTAATGCTGGTGGTTGGTGGAATGGCAATATCCAGCTCGTCTCCGACGCGAATGGCAAGACCGTGATTTCGATGGGCGATGGTCCTTGCTGCTCGGAAACGGGTGAGGTTGGTCCGGCGTTCTCGACTGGCGATAATGGCTGGCAGTACTACAACGTGAATACCCATGCAGGCTATCGTATTACTGGCTTCACGATTTCTGCGAAATTGAACGGTAGTCTGTTCGCGGGTGAGTATGAGGGAAGCAGAGGTGTTGCTGAGAATAGTGGCGGTTTCGAATTTACGGCCTATCAGGGGGGAAGTACCTTGCTGACCCGCCGTTGGACGCAAATGCAGCTGCAAGGCGTTGAAACCCATCAGGTTTCCGGGCAGGCAAATTTACCTTCATCCTTCTCGCTCGACGTCGGCGCCTGGCAAGCTGCCCGTGCCGAAGGTGTTTCTTTCCCCTATTGCAGTCCCTTTGACTGCTATGACCGTTGGGGCGCTTACTCCAGTGCCAGCCTGAAAGTTTCTGATCTGACCCTGACAGTGCATACCGCGCCGGTGCCTGAGCCGGAAACCTATGCCATGCTGCTCGGCGGCCTGGCCTTGACCGGTTTCCTGGCGCGCCGCCGCCAGCGCAAGGCGCAGCAGCCGGCGTAAAAAACGCCGCCGGGTAGGCGCGCACGGCATTGCCGAAAGGGTGAGTTTGGGTTATAATTCAAAGGTTTAGCCAATCACCATAGACCGTAGCGCCTACCACATCCTCCATTTTCAACTGACTTGCAAGCCGGACCTCAAGCCCGGTTCCTTGCCGGTCGTCTGACGTGGCGTCGCTACGGTAACTTTATCAGGAGTTGCCCTTGCCGCCATTTTTTTCTGGCCCAGCCGTTCCAGCCATCCTGGCCCTTGCTGACGGAACTATCTTCAAAGGTTTTTCTATTGGCGCCGCCGGTCATACGACGGGCGAAGTCGTCTTTAATACCTCCATCACCGGTTATCAGGAAATCCTGACCGATCCCAGCTATTGCCGCCAGATCGTCACCCTGACATATCCGCATATCGGCAACTACGGCATCAATCCTGAAGACGTGGAGTCGAGCAAAGTCCATGCCGCCGGCCTGATCATCCGTGACCTGCCGCTGCTGGCGTCGAACTTCCGTTCCACCCAATCCCTGTCCGATTATCTGAAGGCCGAGAACATCGTCGCCATCGCCGGCATCGACACGCGCAAGCTGACGCGCCTGCTGCGCGAAAAAGGCGCGCAGGCCGGCGCCATCCTGACCGGCACCCAGGGCAATGAGCCTTCCGTGGCGCAGGCGCTGGAACTGGCGCGTTCCTTCCCCGGCCTGGCCGGCATGGACCTGGCCAAGGTGGTGTCGACCAAGACCGCCTACGAGTGGACCGAGACCGAGTGGACCTTGGGCGAAGGCTACGGCAAGGTGGAGAACCCGCGCTTCCACGTGGTCGCCTTCGACTACGGCGTGAAGCGCAACATCCTGCGCATGCTCGCTTCGCGCGGTTGCAAGGTGACGGTGCTGCCGGCCCAGTCCAGCGCGGAAGATGCGCTGGCACTGAATCCGGACGGCGTCTTCCTGTCCAACGGTCCCGGCGATCCCGAGCCATGCGATTACGCGATCAAGGCCACCAAGGACCTGATGGCAAAAGGCATTCCGGTCTTCGGCATCTGCCTTGGCCACCAGATCATGGCCCTGGCTTCGGGCGCGAAAACCCTGAAGATGAAATTCGGCCACCACGGCGCCAACCACCCGGTGCAGGACCTGGACAGCAAGCAGGTGCTGATCACCTCGCAGAACCACGGTTTCGCCGTGGACGCCGCGACCCTGCCGGCCAACTGCCGCGTGACGCACAACTCGCTGTTCGACGGTTCGCTGCAGGGCTTTGCCCGCACCGACACGCCGGCCTTCTGCTTCCAGGGCCACCCGGAAGCCTCGCCTGGCCCGACCGACGTCGCCTACCTGTTTGACCGCTTCATCTCGATGATGGAAGCCGCGGAGAAGAAATAAATGCCAAAACGTTCTGATATTAAAAGCATCCTGATTATTGGCGCCGGCCCGATCATCATCGGCCAGGCCTGCGAATTCGACTACTCCGGCGCCCAGGCCTGCAAGGCCCTGCGCGAAGAGGGTTATAAAGTCATCCTGGTCAACAGCAACCCGGCGACCATCATGACCGACCCGGACATGGCCGACGTCACCTACGTCGAGCCGATCACCTGGCAGGTGGTGGAGCGCATCATCGCCAAGGAGCGTCCGGATGCGATCCTGCCGACCATGGGTGGCCAGACCGCGCTGAACTGCGCGCTCGACCTGCACAAGCACGGCGTGCTGGATAAATACAAAGTTGAGCTGATCGGCGCCACGCCGGAAGCCATCGACAAGGCCGAAGACCGCTCCAAGTTCAAGGATGCGATGACCAAGATCGGCCTCGGTTCGGCCAAGTCGGGCGTGTCGCACACGATGGAGGAGTCCTGGGCCGTGCAGCGCGAGCTGGGCTTCCCGGTCATCATCCGTCCATCCTTCACCATGGGCGGCACCGGCGGCGGCATCGCCTACAACGAAGAGGAATTCGAAGCCATCTGCAAGCGCGGCCTGGAAGCTTCGCCCACCTCCGAACTGCTGATCGAAGAATCGCTGATCGGCTGGAAAGAGTATGAGATGGAAGTGGTGCGCGACAAGGCGGACAACTGCATCATCATCTGCTCGATCGAAAACCTGGACCCGATGGGCGTGCACACCGGCGACTCCATCACCGTGGCGCCGGCGCAGACCCTGACCGACAAGGAATACCAGATCATGCGCAATGCCTCGCTGGCCGTGCTGCGCGAGATCGGCGTCGACACCGGCGGCTCCAACGTGCAGTTCTCGATCAATCCGAAAGACGGCCGCATGATCGTCATCGAGATGAATCCGCGCGTGTCGCGTTCCTCGGCCCTGGCCTCGAAAGCCACCGGCTTCCCGATCGCCAAGGTGGCGGCCAAGCTGGCCGTGGGCTTCACGCTGGACGAGCTGCGCAACGAGATCACCGGCGGCCAGACCCCGGCCTCGTTCGAACCTTCGATCGACTACGTCGTGACCAAGGTGCCGCGCTTCACCTTCGAGAAGTTCCCGACCGCCGACCACCACCTGACCACCCAGATGAAATCCGTGGGCGAGGTGATGGCGATCGGCCGCAGCTTCCAGGAATCCTTCCAGAAAGCCCTGCGCGGCCTGGAAGTGGGCGTGGACGGCATGAACGAAAAAACCAAGGACCGCGAGAAGCTCGAAGAAGAGCTGGGCGAGCCTGGTCCTGAGCGCATCTGGTACGTGGGTGACGCTTTTGCCCAGGGCTTCACCCTGGAAGAAGTGCACCAGCTGACCAAGATCGATCCATGGTTCCTGATCCAGATCAAAGAGATCGTCGACCTGGAACTGTGGCTGGATACCCAGAAGCTGGACAACCTGGACCGTACTACCCTGTTCAAGCTGAAACAGAAGGGCTTCTCCGACCGCCGTCTGGGCTTCCTGCTGCAGACTACCGACACCGCCGTACGCCAGAAGCGCCATGCGCTGAACATCCGTCCGGTGTACAAGCGCGTCGATACCTGCGCCGCGGAATTCGCCACCAATACCGCGTATATGTACTCGACCTATGACGAAGAGTGCGAGTCCAATCCGACCGACAAGAAGAAGATCATGGTGCTGGGCGGCGGTCCTAACCGCATCGGCCAGGGCATCGAATTCGACTACTGCTGCGTGCACGCCGCGCTGGCGATGCGCGAAGACGGCTACGAAACCATCATGGTCAACTGCAACCCGGAGACCGTGTCCACCGACTACGATACCTCCGACCGCCTGTACTTCGAGTCGCTGACCCTGGAAGACGTGCTGGAAATCGTCGCGCTGGAAAAACCGGTGGGCGTGATCGTGCAGTACGGCGGCCAGACCCCGCTGAAGCTGGCGCTGGACCTGGAAGCCAATGGCGTGCCGATCATCGGCACCTCGCCCGACATGATCGACGCGGCCGAAGACCGCGAGCGCTTCCAGAAGCTGCTGCACGACCTGGGTCTGCGCCAGCCGCCGAACCGCACCGCGCGCACTGAAGAAGAGGCGCTGCAGCTGGCGCAGGAAATCGGCTACCCGCTGGTGGTGCGTCCATCCTATGTGCTGGGTGGCCGCGCCATGGAAATCGTGCACGAGCAGCGCGACCTGGAACGCTATATGCGCGAAGCGGTGAAAGTGTCGAACGATTCGCCGGTGCTGCTGGACCGCTTCCTGAACGACGCCATCGAGTGCGACGTGGACTGCATCTCCGACGGCGAAACCACCTTCATCGGCGGCGTGATGGAGCACATCGAACAGGCTGGCGTGCACTCGGGCGACTCGGCCTGCTCGCTGCCGCCTTACTCGCTGGCGCAGGAGACCATCGACGAACTGAAACGCCAGACTGCGCTGATGGCCAAGGGCTTGAACGTGGTCGGCCTGATGAACGTGCAGTTCGCCATCCAGAAGCAGGAAACCAACGGCGAAACGAAGGACGTGGTCTACGTGCTGGAAGTGAATCCGCGCGCGTCGCGCACCGTGCCTTTCGTATCGAAAGCAACGGGCCTGCAGCTGGCCAAGATCGCGGCGCGCTGCATGGTGGGCCAGAAGCTGGCGGAGCAGGGCATCACTCAGGAAGTCGTGCCGTCCTACTACAGCGTCAAGGAAGCCGTGTTCCCCTTCGTGAAATTCCCGGGCGTGGACACCATCCTCGGCCCTGAGATGAAATCGACCGGTGAAGTCATGGGCGTGGGCACCACCTTCGCCGAAGCCTTCGTCAAGTCGCAGCTGGGCGCCGGCGTCAAGCTGCCGAAGTCGGGCAAGGTCTTCCTGTCGGTGAAAGCCTCGGACAAGCCGCGCGCCGTGAAAGTGGCGCGTGACCTGGTCGATGCCGGCTTCTCGCTGGTGGCGACCAAGGGCACGGCTGCGGTGATCGCCGCCGCCGGCATCCCGGTCACGCCGGTCAACAAGATGGTCGAAGGCCGTCCGCACGTGGTCGACATGATCAAGAACCACGAGATCGTCCTGGTGATCAACACCGTGGAAGAGAAGCGCAGCGCCATCACCGATTCGCGCGCCATCCGCACTTCCTCGCTGGCGGCGCGCGTGACGACCTACACCACCATCGCCGGCGCCGAGGCGGCGGTGGCGGGCATCCGCCATCTGGACGAGTTGCGCGTGTACGATTTACAAGGCCTGCATAAAACCTTACACTAAGCCCTTTAGAAGTTAAGCAGGACCACGACCACAGAGCCCGCGCTGTAGCAAGGTGCGGGCTCTGTGCTTTTTCTTTGGGAATAACGTAAATAGCAGGTAAATTATGACTTCAGTTCCACTTACCAAATTCGGCGCAGAGCTTTTGAAAGAAGAGCTGCATCAGTTGAAGACCAAGGAGCGCCGCATTGTCATTGACGCGATCGCCGAAGCGCGCTCGCATGGCGACCTGTCGGAAAACGCCGAATACGATGCGGCCAAGGAGCGTCAGGCCTTCGTGGAAGGCCGCATTGCGGAACTGGAAGGCAAACTGAGCAGCGCGCAAGTGATCGATCCAACCCAGCTCGACGCCGACGGCCGCGTGGTGTTTGCCTCCACCGTCGACCTGGAAGACCTGGAATCGGGTCAGAAGGTCAGCTATCAGATCGTCGGCATGGATGAAGCCGATATCAAGCTGAGCAAGGTTTCCGTGACCTCGCCGATCGCGCGCGCCCTGATCGGCAAGGCGGCCGGCGACGTGGTGGAAGTGCAGGCCCCGTCCGGCCCGCGCGAATACGAAATCATCGACGTGCGCTACATCTGATGCTGCCGCGCGTAAGGCTGCTGGTGGCGGCCCTGTGGGCGGGCAGTCTGTGGACGGTCGGCTACCTGGTGGCGCCGACCCTGTTTGCCACACTGAGCGACCGCGTGCTGGCCGGCAGTATCGCCGGCAGCATGTTCCATGCCCAGGCCCTGCTGTCGCTGGGTTGCGGCGCGGCCATGGTGCTGCTGATCTGGACCGCGACGCGCGACTGGGATGCCAAGCGCCGCCGCACCGTGCTGGCCCTGGTGGCCGCCATGGTGCTGTGCACCGTAGTCAGCCATTTCGGCCTGCAGCCGATGATGGCCGAGCTGCGTGCCGCCGCCGGCGCGTCCGGCGTGATGGAAAGCGCGGCCAAGAGCCGTTTCGGTATGCTGCATGGGATTTCCAGCAGTATCTACCTGTTGCAAAGCCTGCTGGCCGTGTGGCTGCTGGTTAAGCAATAAACGGGTAAAAAACGGGCAATAAAAAACGGGGAAGCGGGACTGGCGTCCCGTCTTCCCCGCTGTATTTCGGACTGCGCAAGATCAGTCGTTGAGCAAGGTCTTCTTGGTGCTCTTCTGGCGGGCCTTGGCGCGCTTGATGGTGCCGCCTTCGGTGACGCGCTCATTGCCTTTCAGCATAACCTTGCTGACGGACGGTTTCTTGGTGCCGCTGGCGCTCGGCTTGACGATGGTGACCATGCGCATGCCTTTGCCGGCCTTGGCGCTGCGGGCCTTTTCCACTTCCTTTTTCGGGCGGTACAGGACCAGCAGCTTGCCGATGTGCTGCACGGGAGCGGCAGCCAGTTCGGCGCAGATGGTGTCGTACATTTCGATGCGGGCGTCACGGTCGTCGCCGAACACGCGCACCTTGATCAGGCCGTGGGAATCCAGGCCCAGTTCGATTTCCTTCATCACGGCAGGCGTCAGGCCAGCCTCCCCAATGAGGACGATAGGCTTCAGCGCGTGTGCTTCGGCGCGCAGTGCACTGCGCTCAACGGGTGTTAGTTTCAACATAATATTTTTTTGGGTAGTTCTCTTAAAGGCGCTATTCTACGCGATATGGCAAAGAACAAATTAAACAAAAACTGGTTGCACGACCATATTAACGATCCTTACGTGAAGGCCGCCCAGAAGGACGGCTACCGCGCGCGCGCCGCCTACAAGCTGAAAGAGATCGATGAGGACGAAAAGCTGATCCACTCCGGCCAGCTGATCGTCGACCTGGGCTGCACGCCCGGCTCCTGGGGTCAGTACACGCGGCGCAAGCTGGCGGGCAAGGAGGGCGGCGGCATCAACGGCACCATTATCGGCCTGGATATTCTGCCAATGGAACCGATCGCCGACATGCATTTCATCCAGGGCGATTTCCGCGAACAGGAAATCCTCGATCAATTGGCCGCAGTGTTGCAGGGACGCAAAGCCGACCTGGTGTTGTCGGATATGGCGCCGAACCTGTCGGGCATTGCCACGGCCGACGCGGCGCGCATGGAAGACTTGATCGATATCGCCATCGAATTCTCCCAGCACCATCTGAAACCGGGCGGCTCGCTGCTGGTGAAGTGTTTCAAGGATATGGGCTTTACCCAGATTTACGAGAAATTCCGGCAAGAGTTCAAAGTCGTCAAGCAAAAGAAGCCGAAAGCCAGCCGCGATAAATCGTCTGAAATCTTCCTTTTGGGCCGGGGTTTGAAACATCCTGTGCAAAATTAATCATGAATCCGATGTTTTAGCCCTTGTATTTGGCCGCATGGACCGCACATCGGCTGCGGAAGGGCGTTGGATTGGGGTTAACATGACGTTTTTCAGCCCGTGCGCGGCCAAAATCACGCACCGGTGGGGCAGGTTTCTGGCACGGCCTGTCCATTACGAGTAAAATCAGTTTCTAGTACCGGTAACAGATGCGCGCTGCATCCAAGGAGTTTTCGTGAATAACATGTTTTCCAAATCTGCCATCTGGGTAGTTGTTGCCCTGTTGTTATTTATGCTGTTTAAGCAATTTGACAACCACAGCATGGCTGGCGGCAGCAAGACCATTGCTTATTCCGATCTGCTGGATGAGGTAAAAGCCCGCCGCATCAAGGATGTGACGATCGAGGGCAATACCATT
Organism: Massilia sp. erpn; assembly: GCF_024400215.1. NCBI lineage: Bacteria > Pseudomonadati > Pseudomonadota > Betaproteobacteria > Burkholderiales > Oxalobacteraceae > Massilia > Massilia sp. erpn. Next base: position 5,754,624 of record NZ_CP053748.1, on the reverse strand, counting down.
ACCGCGACCAAGATCGATGAATCCAAGGTGCGCACCACGGCCACTTATCTGGACCGCGGCCTGATCGGCGACCTGCGCGAAAACGGCGTGCGCTTCGATGTGAAGCCGCCGGAAGAGCCATCGTTCCTGCAGCAGGTCTTCGTCTCCTGGTTCCCGATGCTGCTCTTGATCGGCGTATGGATTTTCTTCATGCGCCAGATGCAGGGCGGCGGCAAGGGCGGCGCTTTCTCCTTCGGCAAATCGAAGGCGCGCATGCTCGATGAAACCAATAACACCGTGACCTTCGCCGACGTTGCCGGTTGCGACGAAGCGAAGGAGGAAGTCACCGAGATCGTCGACTTCCTGAAAGACCCGACCAAGTTCCAGAAACTGGGCGGCCGCATTCCGCGCGGCGTGCTGATGGTCGGTCCTCCGGGTACCGGTAAAACCCTGCTGGCGCGTGCTATTGCGGGCGAAGCCAAGGTGCCGTTCTTCTCGATCTCCGGTTCCGACTTCGTTGAAATGTTCGTCGGCGTGGGCGCGTCCCGCGTGCGCGATATGTTCGAGAACGCGAAAAAACATTCGCCCTGCATTATCTTCATCGACGAGATCGACGCCGTCGGTCGCCACCGTGGCGCCGGCATGGGCGGCGGCAACGATGAGCGCGAGCAGACCCTGAACCAGCTGCTGGTGGAAATGGACGGCTTCGAAGCCTCGTCCGGCGTGATCGTGGTGGCGGCCACCAACCGCGCCGACGTGCTGGACAAGGCGCTGCTGCGCCCAGGCCGTTTCGACCGCCAGGTGTCGGTGGGCTTGCCGGACATCCGCGGCCGCGAACAGATCCTGAATGTGCATATGCGCAAAGTGCCGATCGGCACCGATGTGAAAGCCGATATCCTGGCCCGCGGCACGCCTGGCTTCTCGGGTGCCGACCTGGCCAATCTGGTCAACGAAGCAGCCCTGTTCGCCGCGCGCCGCAGCAAGCGCCTGGTCGATATGCAGGACTTCGAGGACGCCAAGGACAAGATCTTCATGGGCCCGGAACGCAAGTCCATGATCATCCGCGAGGAAGAGCGCCGCAACACGGCTTACCACGAGTCCGGCCACGCCGTTGTCGCCAAGCTGCTGCCGAAGGCCGATCCGGTGCACAAGGTCACCATCATGCCGCGCGGCTGGGCCCTGGGCCTGACCTGGCAGCTGCCTGAGCACGACAATCTGTCCGGCTACAAGGACAAGATGCTGGAAGAGATTTCCATCCTGTTCGGCGGCCGTATCGCTGAAGAAATCTTCGTCGGCCAGATGTCGACCGGCGCCGCCAACGACTTCTCGCGCGCCACCAAGCTGGCCCGCTCGATGGTGACGCGCTTCGGCATGTCGGATGCGCTGGGTGTGATGGTGTATGAAGATACCCAGAACGAAGGCTTCCTGGGCGGCACCAACAAGACCATCTCGGAAGCGACCCAGCAAAAGGTCGACGCCGAAATCCGCAACATCCTTGACTCGCAATATGCGCTGGCGCGCAAGCTGCTCGAAGAGAACCGCGACAAGGTTGAAATGATGACCAAGGCCCTGCTGGAATGGGAAACCATCGATGCCGAGCAGATCAACGACATCATGGCCGGCCATGAGCCGCGTCCGCCGAAAGCGGGCGTCACGCTGCGCAAGCAGCCCGGCGGCGGCGATACCGGCATTTCGCCCAATGTGACGGCGCCGGCTTAAGGCCAGAGCGCTCCGCTAGAAAGGGTGAGGAGCAATCCTCGCCCTTTTTCCATTCTCAGCCTACACAATCCATGCCTCAGATCCATTTCGGCCGCTTCAATCTGCCGCAACGCCCGCTTGTCATGGGCATCCTCAACGTGACGCCCGATTCCTTCTCCGATGGCGGTCAGCACCACAGCCTGGAATACGCCGTCTCGCATGCCGAGCGCATGGTGGGCGAGGGCGCCGATATCCTCGATGTGGGCGGCGAATCGAGCCGTCCCGGCGCCCCGGCGCTGCCGCTGGAGGAAGAGTTGCGGCGCGTGCTGCCGGTGCTGTATGCCTTGCGCGACAGCGGTACGCCGGTCTCGGTCGATACCTACAAGCCGACCGTGATGCGCGAAGCCATCCTGGCGGGCGTGGACATGATCAACGACATCAATGCCTTCCGCGCGCCGGGCGCCATCGATGCCGTGCGCGGCAGCGACTGCGCTTTGTGTATCATGCATATGCTTGATAATCCAACAACGATGCAGCACAATCCTGCTTATGGCGATGTGGTGGCCGATGTGGTGGCCTTCCTGCGTGAGCGGGTGGCGGCGCTGACGGCGGCCGGCATTGAGCGAGAACGGCTGTGGATTGATCCCGGTTTTGGTTTTGGCAAAACCGTGGAACACAATTATGCTTTACTGAAGGCCGGGCGGCAGCTGGTAGCCGAACTCGGCCTGCCGTTGCTGGCCGGCGTCTCGCGCAAGTCGATGATTGGCGCCGTGACCGGCAAGCCGGTCGAGCAGCGCCTGGCCGGCAGTATCGGCGGAGCGCTGGCGGCAGTGGCGCATGGCGCCCAGATCGTGCGGGTGCATGATGTGGCGGAAACGGTGGATGCTTTAAAGGTATGGCAAGCCGCCCAATAAGAACAGGGCTTGCAGTTCAACATATAAGAAGAGATTTCATATGGCACGCAAATATTTCGGTACCGACGGTATCCGCGGCTTGGTCGGCGCCGCGCAGATCACCCCTGAATTCGTAATGCGCCTCGGCTACGCAGCCGGCCAGGTGCTGGCCAAGACGGCTGCCGCCGGCATGGCGCGGCCCACCGTGCTGATCGGCAAGGACACGCGCATTTCCGGTTATATGCTGGAAGCGGCGCTGGAGGCGGGTTTCTCCGCCGCCGGCGTGGACGTGATGCTGGCCGGCCCGATGCCGACCCCGGCCATTGCCTACCTGACGCGCGCGCTGCGCCTGTCGGCTGGCGTGGTGATCTCGGCCTCGCACAATCCTTTCCAGGACAACGGCATCAAATTCTTCTCGGCCCAGGGCACCAAGCTGCCGGACGCGGTCGAGCTGGACATCGAAGCCCTGCTGGACCAGCCCATGGGCTGCGTCAATTCGGAAAAGCTGGGCCGCGCCAAGCGCCTGGATGATGCCAAGGGCCGCTACATCGAATTCTGCAAGAGCACCTTCCCCAATGAGCTGGACCTGCGCGGCCTGAAGATCGTGGTCGATTGCGCCCACGGCGCCGCCTACGATATCGCGCCCCACGTCTTCCATGAACTGGGCGCGGAAGTGGTGCCAATTGGCAATAAACCGGACGGTTTCAATATCAACGACGGCCACGGCGCCACCGCGCCGAAAGCCATGGCCGCCGCCGTGCTGGCGCATGACGCCGACCTCGGCATCGCGCTCGACGGCGACGCCGACCGCCTCATCATGTGCGACGCCAACGGCCGCCTCTACAACGGCGACGAGCTGCTGTACGTGATGGTGATGGACCGCCTGGCCACCGGCCCCGTGCCGGGCGCCGTCGGCACCCTGATGACGAATATGGCGCTGGAAGTGGCGTTCAAGGAAAAAGGCATCGGCTTCGCGCGCGCCAAGGTGGGTGACCGCTATGTGCTGGAAGTGCTGCAGGAAAAGGGCTGGATCCTGGGCGGGGAGGGCAGCGGCCACCTGCTGGCGCTGGACAAGCACACCACGGGCGACGGCATCATCTCGGCGCTGCAGGTGCTGAGCGCCCTCAAACGCAGCAACAAGACCTTGGCTCAGATCGCCGGCGAAGTCGAGCTGTTCCCGCAAACCCTGATCAATGTGCGCGTGCCGGCCGGCTTCGACTGGCAAAAAAATGCCGGCATGGTGGCCGAAAAAGAGTTGGTCGAACGCGAGCTGGGCGACAGCGGCCGCGTGCTGATCCGCGCCTCCGGCACCGAGCCGCTGATCCGCGTGATGGTGGAGGCGCGCAATGCCGAACACGCGCAAAGCATGGCGCGCCGCATCGCCGACAAGGTCAGCGTTTCGCTTGCAGCTTGAGTTCGCCGCGTTACATTGACGCCACATAGCGGCACGGAGTACAATGCGTTTATCGGAGTGTAGCGCAGCCCGGTAGCGCACCTGGTTTGGGACCAGGGGGTCCAAGGTTCGAATCCTTGTACTCCGACCAAGATTCAAAAAAGAAACGGGTTGTCTGTGACAGCCCGTTTTTCATTTCTCCCCGGCGTTTTCGCGCCGTCTCCACACTGCCCATAGCTCAGTTGGATAGAGCATCAGCCTTCTAAGCTGAGGGTCGCTGGTTCGAACCCAGCTGGGCAGGCCAGTTCTGCTTTCCTTCTTTTCTGCTCCCGTTTTTCTATTTACTTGCATAAAGATATTAAATGGCTTTCAAATTAGAATTTAAAAGCCTGAGATATGTAGTTATCGAATGAGGATATTTTCTTCTTGACCGAAAGGTAATGTTGGACTAGGATTAATTTTGCCATCATAAGTGGCGCCGCTGGGTTAATTCAAAATCCTCTATGAAAGATGGAAATGAAAAATCAAAATAAAGAGACTAAGCTGTTTGCATTCAAACTGGCCGAAAAGAAATCCCTGCCTGCTCAATCCCAATGGAAGGCCCGCGAAGCTGTCGCTCAAGCTGGCTGCACCGGTCCCGACGCGCGTGCTGGCCGCTCAGGCGGCCGCGATAACGGCATTTACTGCTGATACGCCGCTAGCTGGCCCGCTTCATTGAAGCGGGCTGCCCGCCCACAATTTATTTTCATCCGTTTGCTCTGATCCGGTATTTGAATGCTGGAGGGGATCCTCTTTTTATTCAATCCGGAAGGATGGAGTAAATCAGCCATATATATGGCTGTCCTTAATCTTTGTTTCTGAAATCTTTTTTGGGAGAAGTAGGAATGAAAGAACAAAAGAGCAATAAGCTGTTTGCCTTCAAATTGGCCGAAAAGAAAGCGCTGCATACCAAGCCGGAAGCGCAGTGGAAAGCGCGCGATGGCGTGGCCAGCGCCGGTTGCACCATGCCGTCCGAGCGCAATACAGGCCGTTTTGGCCGTGATACCGGCATTCTTTGCTAAACCGGAGGTGCGTGATGAAAACCCGTCAAGCTCAACCCAAACTGTTCGCTTTTAAACTGGCCGACAAGAAAACCGTTCCAGCGAAGCCGCAATGGACCTCGCGCGATGGCGTGGCTGTTGCCGGCTGCACTTTCCCTGCCGAGCGTTATCCCCGCCTGGGTGGCAAGGACAACGGTATTTATTGCTAAGCCGCGACGGCTTACCTCTTGCCTAAAGGAATGAGCCGTGAAAGACACACAGAAACCCCTCCGTTCGTTCGCATTCAAATTGGCTGAGAAGCCGGCCAAACCCACCCAGCCTGAAGCCAAGTGGAAAAACCGCGATGGTCTGGCCACCGCGGGCTGTACCGGTATGAATACCGAAAGGTATACCGGAACCTGGAATACCGACAATGGCATGTATTGCTAAACACTGGAAAGGATGAAAAAGATGCAAAAGAAAGAAGTGAAATCGTTCGCCTTCAAGCTGGCCGAGAAAAAGGATCAGTCCAAAGCCCAGTCCCAATGGAAAGTCCGCGATGGCGTCGCCACCGCCGGCTGCACCTTCCCTTCCGAGCGTGACCGCAGCCGTTTTGGCGGCAACGACAACGGCCTGTATTGCGCTTAAAAGGAGCTTTATGAAAACTCAAACCAAGGTATTTGCTTTCAAACTGGCCGAGAAAAAAGCCCAGGCCAAACCGCAAGCCCAGTGGAAAGCCCGCGATGGCGTGGCCACGGCCGGCTGCTCCTTCCCGTCTGAGCGTGCCAGCAGCCGCTTCGGCAGCGACAACGGGCTGTCCTGCGCTTAATCAATCCGATAAAGGATGACGAAGATGCAAAAGCAAGCAAATAAGCTGTTTGCCTTCAAACTGGCTGAGAAAAAAGCCCAGGCCAAACCGCAAGCCCAATGGAAAGCCCGCGATGGCGTTGCCACCGCCGGCTGCTCCTTCCCCGTCGAACGCGCTTCCACCCGCGCCGGCAGCCCTGACTTCGGCATTATTTGCGCCTAAGTTTTGACCGCAAGCCCCGCCGGGGCGGGGCTTGTTCCATGTTCTACTTTAAGGATGAAGCATGAAACACAGCGATAAAAAACCAGCACAGCAACTGTTCGCCTTCCGCCTGGCGGAAAACAAGGAAAAGCAAGCGGCGCCTGCCGCCCAGTGGAAGCAGCGCGATGGCGTAGCCCGCGCCGGCTGCTCCGGCCCTTACGAGCGTGAAATGCAGTGGCCTTGGGATGGTGACCAAGGCGTGTGGTGCTGATCGAATAAGTACAAGGGGCTGGCCTGGGGCCGGCCCTTTCTTTCACGAGAGAGATTCATGGCAAAAAAGGTTTTGATCGTCACCAATAGTTTTGATCTGCATGCTGATCTTGTTGTGCCCTTGCTTACGGACCGCGATTGTGCTGTCTTCCGCATCAATCTGGATGCTTTCCCCCGCGACTATCAAATCTGCCAGCTGTTCACCCAGAATAAAATGAGCAGCGAAATCCGCCATCTGCCGACCGGCGCCAGCATCGATCTGGCCGAGGTGGGCGCTGTGTGGACGCGCAAGCCCGCCGATTTCGCCTTCGCCAGCGAAGATTTGACGGTGCAGGAGCGCGCCTACGCCAAAATGGAAACCGAACATGCCTTGTTCGGCCTTCTCTACCCCCTTGACTGCTATTGGATGAGTCATCCCGTGGCCCTGCGCGGCGCCATGTGGAAGGGCGAGCAGCTGCAGCGCGCGATGACGATGGGCTTCCGCGTGCCCGCCTCCATCGTCACCAACTCGCCCGAGCGGGTGAGGGCGTTCAAGGAGAGCGTGCAGGGCGACCTGGTATTCAAATGCCTGTCCTCGCCCATGCTGGGCGCGGAAGCCGTGGCCGACGAGGACCGCATCGCCACCGGCCTGGCCACCACCATCGTCACCGACGAGATGATGGAAAGCCTGGACGCCGTCAGCGAGGTGGCTTGCCACTTCCAGGAATACATCCACAAGCAGTATGAGCTGCGCGTGACCATCATCGCCGGCCGCATCTTCGCCGCCAAGCTGCATTCGCAGGACGATCCGCGCACGGCCGTGGATTCGCGCGATATGTCGGCCGAAATCCTGTATGAGGCGACCGAATTGCCCGACGAGATCAAGGAACGCTGCCTGGTCTTCGTGCAAAGCTATGGCCTGAACTACAGCGCGCTCGATCTGATCGTCACGCCCGAGGGCGAATACGTCTTCCTCGAAAACAATCCGAGCGGCCAGTTCCTGTATGTGGAACAGCTGATCCCCGAATTCAAGATGCTGGACGCCGTCGCCGACCGTCTCAGCCAGGAGGCCGCATGCCGCATTTGAAGGAATTTCCCGCCCAAGCCCTGATCCGCCAGCTGGAGCAAAGCCGCCAAAGCCGGGTGCTGGTGTTTGCCGCTTCGCGCCTGGACATGGAACATCTGCCCGCGCTGTACGAACAATGCCGCGAAATGGGCCACTCGCCGCGACTCGATGTGCTGATCCAGTCGCGCGGCGGCGCGGTGGTGGCGGCACGCCGCATCGCCTTGCTGCTGCGCGAATTCTGCGACCGCCTGAGCTTTATCGTGCCGTATTACTGCGAATCGTCCAGCACCATCCTGGCGCTGGCGGCCGATGAGATCATCGCCGGCGACCTGGCCATCTTCTCGCCCATCGATCCGCACCTGCACGGCGGCGTGTCGGACGACGAAGCGGCGACCATGTTCTCCAGCATGGACATCAAGATGTTCGGCGCCATGAGCGAGGACTGGTTCGGCGTCAGCTCGGAAGAGGCGCGCATGCAGGCGCTGTCTCTGCTGTGCGGCAGCATCTTCCCGCCGACGCTGACGGCCTTCTACCGCACCACGCTGGAACTGGAACAGATCGGCGAAGAGCTGCTGGCGCTCCAGTTGCCGCAGGCGGGCGAGGAAGCGCGGCGCAAGATCCTCAAGCAGCTGATGTACGGCTTCCATTCGCACGGCTATCCGATCACGCGCGGCGAACTGGCCGCCATGGGCCTGAACATCCGGCGCGAACCGGAAGTGGAGGCGCTGGCCTGGGAAGTGTCGCGCCTGATCCAGAAAACCGTGGGCCGTGGCCTCAACCGCTCCGATGACGAGCCATGGATCGACGCCCTGATGGCCACGCGCGACGGCGTCAAGCTGCGCGAACGCGCCGAAGGCGGCTACCATCCACGCTGGACAGAGGCGTCTTACTGATGGCGGCGGTCTTCATCGCGGAAGTATTCCGCTATTTCCTGGCCTTTCTGCTGTTCTTTGCGGCGCTGGGCAAGTACCGCACTTTCGCCCAGTTCCAGGCGAATCTGGTGGAGTCGCTGGGCCTGGGGCGCGGCTTCAGCGCCTGGCTGGCGCCCGCCTTGGTGGGGCTGGAATCCGGACTGGCCCTGCTGATCGTGGCCGGCATCGGCTTCAGCTATCAGGGCATGCTGGCGGCGCTGCTGCTGTTTTCCTGCTTTACCGCCTTCATCGGCTACAAGTATGTGAAAGAGGGCATCGTCAAATGCAGCTGCTTCGGCGAGTCGGAGCGTTCGGTATCGGGCTTTGACCTGCTGCGCAATGTGCTGGTGATCCTGAGCGCGGCTTTCTATCTGGTGTTTGCGGGCGCGGCAGGCCTGGCTTGGCCCGCGCTGCTGACGGCAGCCGCCCTGGCGCTGATCCTGACCGTGATCGCCATCGAATTCCATGACCTGGCCATGCTGCTGGTGCATTCGTCGAAAGGATATGTGTGATGGATGCGAATGTGCTGTATGCCGTGCTGATCATCCTGGCGCTGAGCGTGGCGTTGAACCTGAAGCTCACCTTCAGCCTGCTCAGCTCCGTGCGCAATATGATGGCGGCCCAGGGCCAGGACTTCACGCTGCCGGTGGGCGAGGTGGTGCCGGAAGTGCGGGGCAAGCCGATGGCGGGCGGGAAGAAGGCCGTCTTCACGGCGGGGCCGCGGCCGGCGGTGCTGCTCTTCCTGTCCAGCGGCTGTCCCAAGTGCAAATCCAAGCTGCCCGAAATCGGCCGCATGCTGGCGCGCGCCGACGAGGCGGGACTCGATATCTGGCTGGTCAGCCGCGAAGCGAAATGGCGCTTGCGCCGCTTCCTGCGCGGCACCGCGCTGCCTGGCGTGACCATGCGCGTCTCGACCGATGAATTCAAGGTGCTGAATCCAACCATGACCTCGCCCTACTATATGTTCCTGAACGAGAGCGGCAGCCTGGAAGCGGGCGGCATGATCGGCGACGAAAATTGGCTCAGCTTCCGCGAGCAGATGGACGACGCCGAAGTGGCAGCGCAGACGGAAGAGGAGGCTGCGGCATGACGTCCCCCGCGCGCAAAACCAATCCCCACCTGGAACGCCTGCAGCTGCTGCGTCCTTTTGCCGGCCGGCTGGCGCTGGGCCTGTTCTTCATGGTGCTGACGGTGATGGTGCAATTGGCCTATCCCAAGGCCATCGCCTACTTCATCGACGGCATGAGCGAGAAGAAGAGCGAGTCCTGGTTCATCATGCTGGGCGCGCTGATGCTGGGCGTGTTCATCCTGCAGGCGATTGCCACCACGCTACGCTACTACCTGTTCGAGTCGACCGGCTATATGATCGTCACGCGCATCCGGCGCCAGCTGTTCGGGGCGCTGATCGGCAAGAAGATCAGCTTCTTCGACCGCCACAATGTGGGCGAGTTGAGCAACCGCTTGACGGCCGATGTCGAAGTGCTGCACGAAACCCTGACCATGGGCGCGGCGATTTCCCTGCGCTGCCTGTGCATCCTGATTGGCGGCGTGACCATGCTGCTGATTATCTCGCCGGCCCTGACCCTGATGCTGGCCTTCTTCATTCCGGCCAGCCTGCTGCTGTCGCACTGGGCCGGCAAGCGCATCCGCAAGCATTCGCGCAATATGCAGCAAAGCCAGGCCGATTGCGGCAAGACCGCCTATGAGCATCTGGCGAATATCCGCCTGGTGCATGCCTTCAACCAGGGGCGGACGGCGGCGCGGCGCTATGGCCAGTCCACCGAGGATGCGCTGAAGGTTTCCCTGTCGACCACGCGCATGATGGCCGCCTTCCGCGGCTGGTCCATCTTCCTTGTGTATATGAGCTTGCTGGTGACGCTGTGGTTCGGCGCCAAACTGATTCTGCAGGATGCGCTGACCATCGGCGAGCTGACCGCCTTCATCCTGTACTCGACCATGGTGACCGATGCCGCCAGCGCGGTGACGGACTTCTGGAGCGAGTGGATGCGCACCATCGGCGCCACCGAGCGGATTTTTGAGCTGATCGGCGAACAGGAAGCGGCAGTGCCTGTGGTGGCGCCGCTGGCGCTGCAAGGCAATGTGGCCTTCCGCGACGTGGTGTTCGCCTATCCGGAGCGGCCGGACAAGCTGGCCCTGCGCGGCATCAGCTTTACTATCGCGGCGGGCGAGAAGATTGCGCTGGTCGGCGCTTCAGGCGCGGGCAAGTCCACCATCGCCAGCATGCTGCTCGGCTTTTACGAGGCCCAGCAGGGCAGCATTGGCTTCGACGGCATGGCGCTGACGGCGGCGAATGCCAGCGCCATGCGTGACAACATCGCCATCGTCGAACAGGAGCCGTCGCTGTTTTCGGGGTCGATCTACGAGAATATCGCCTTTGCCGTCTCCGAACGCGAAGCCTCGCTGGCCGAAGTCATGGCTGCCGCCAGGCTGGCGAACGCGCACGACTTCATCCAGGCTTTCCCGCAGGGCTACGAGACCATCGTCGGCGAGCGCGGTGTGCAGCTCTCGGGCGGGCAGAAACAGCGGGTGGCGATTGCCCGCGCCCTGCTGCGCAATCCGCGCATCCTGATCCTGGACGAAGCCACCAGCGCCCTCGATTCGGCCAGCGAAGTGCAGGTGCAGAATGCGCTGGACAAGCTGATGGCGGGCCGCACCACCATCATCATCGCCCACCGCTACTCGACCATCGTGAAGGCCGACCGCATCCTGGTGCTGGAGCAGGGCCGCATCGCGCAGCAAGGCAGCCACCGCGAGCTGATGCAGGACACGGCCGGCCTCTACCACTATCTGATGGAAAACCAGCTGGCGCAGTATAAAACCATCACCGAGGCCCATGCCCAGGCGGCGTAAACAGAGGATTGCTATGGAAAAGTAAGGCCTTATCGGCCCCAGCCCTGAAGTGCAAGGGCTGGGCGGTGTTGCATTACTTGATATTTCTTATTTGAAATTATTTCCTGTGGGATAGATAATAGCGGGTTTCCTTTCTGCTATTTGGTGTTCCTATAAAAGCTCTTGCCGTAGATTCAGGTTTTCTAGCTGTCGCTTCCAGCCGTGCCGCCAGCTATCGCGCGGATATCGATGGTCTGCGCTTTCTGGCTGTCCTCGTTGTCATGCTGTGCCATGCGCAGTTGCCCGGCTTTGCCGGAGGCTTTGTCGGCGTCGACGTTTTTTTTGCTATTTCCGGTTTTGTTGTCACGCAGCTTATTTTGCGCGAACAGGACGCTGGCCGTTTCACGCTTGCGGCTTTCTATGCGCGGCGGCTGAAAAGGCTGGCTCCCGCCCTGTATCTGGTGTTGGCCGCGCTATTTTTGTTTTGCCTGCACTTTGTCTTTCCTGAAGATACTTTGTCGCTGCTGAAGAATAGCGGCGCCCAGGCACTGTTCTGGTCCAATATCTATCTGTCGCGCCAGTCCGGCTATTTTGATCTGAGTGCCGATAAGCAGCCGCTGCTGCATACCTGGTCCTTATCGCTTGAAGAGCAGTTCTATCTCGTGCTGCCCTTGCTGCTGGTGCTAATGCGGAAGTGGAGCTGGCGGCGCAAATTCGCCGTGCTGGCCTTGCTGGCCCTTGCTTCTCTGCTGTACTCGCAGCAGGCGGCTGCCCATTTCCAGGCCAAAGCCTATTACCAGATGCATGCTCGCGCCTTCGAATTCATGGCCGGCATGCTGCTGGCCATGGCGCCGCAGCTGCCGGCGGCGTGGAAGCGCCTGCATGCCGCCGGCCTGATTCTGGGCCTTGCGATCATCGGCTACTGCGTGTTCACGTATACCGGGGCAACGCCCATGCCGGGCCTGGCGGCAGCGTTGCCCTGCGCCGGAGCGCTGTTGATTATGGCTGGCGGCCCGCGCCCCGGATATATGGGGACATTGCTGGGCAATGAACTGACCGCCTACCTGGGCCGCTTGTCCTACTCCATGTACTTGTGGCACTGGCCGCTGCTTTATGCTGCGCGCCGCCTGCAGCTGGACACGCACTGGTCCCTGCTGTGGGCCTTGGCAGCCAGTGTGCCGCTGGCCATGCTGACTTACCATTGCGTGGAGCAGCCGATGCGGCAGGCACAATGGCGTCATCGCAAGACCTGGCTGCTGCTGTTCGTCTTGCCGGTGGCCGTGATTAGCGGTTTGATCGGTCTGGCCAAGGTTTCCGATAACTTTTCTCGCTGGCAAAGCGATGCTGTGCGCAGCGATTTTGCCGCCGCCGGCCGCACCGTGTTCAACTTGCCGCGCGGCCAACGCTGCTGGAGCAAGGTGGGCCTTACGCGGGCCGAGGAATGCTCGGTCGGCGACCTGGCCAGTGCGAACAAAGCGGTCTTTCTGGGCGATAGCCATGCGTATCAGTTGATAGATTTTGTGGATGGCATGGGCAAGGATTTTGGCCTGAGCATCCACGATATGACTTTCACCATGTGCCCGCCGGTGGAAAACACGCCGGCCCGGGCTGGCGATCCGGCCTTTCACCGGCATGCGGCGGAATGCCGCGAGCATAACCGGCTCGTGATGGCGCATGTGATGGCGCAGCCCCAGATTAAAACGGTCATTATGTCTGCCGTATGGCAAATCTATACCCATGGCGCGCCGCGGCCGGAGGCGACGCCGAATGTGCATGGTTTTATGCCACAGGAATTCGAACAGTTGCTGGATACGACCATCGGCAAGCTGGAGGCGGCTGGCAAGCGCGTCATCCTGTTCGATGATGTGCCGGGGGCGCCGCCACCGATGGATAATTGCGTTTCGAACAAGCTATATCTGCCAGGCGCGGGCGCCAGCGATTGCAGTTACGATGCCGCCATCGCCGCGCAGGAGCATGTGGTGGCGCTGCAGGTATTGAATGCGGTGCTGCGCCGCCATCCAGCGGTGGAACTGATCCACAGCTACGATGTGCTGTGTTCGAATGGCCGCTGTCCGCTGGCATGGCAGGGTATTCCCCTCTATGGCCATAACGATCCCGGCCATCTCGGTGCCGGCGGCAGCGCCATCCTGTATCCGGCCTACCGCGCGCGCCATCCTGGCGAGCTGGAGGGGATTTTCAGCAATTAGCCCAGAATCAGGCTGGCAGCCAGGGCCAGCATGATGGCGCCGGTCAAGCCTTCGATGATTTTCCAGACGATGGGGCGCTGCAATACACCGGAGAGGCGGACGGCGCCGAAGCCAAGGGCGCAGAACCACAAGACCGAGGCGGTCATGGCGCCGACCGAGAAGCTGGTCCGCTGCTCGACCGGATAGCTGCCGCCTACGCTGCCCAGCAGGACCACCGTGTCCAGATACACATGGGGATTGAGCAGGGACAGGGCGACCACGCTGACCAGGGCTTTGCGCGCGGTCGGCGTGGCGCTCTGGCTGGCCAGGTCCAGGCTATGGCTGCCCAGCAGCGATTTCCAGCTGCGCAAACCATACCAGATCAGGAAGGCGGCGCCACCCCAGCGCGCCAGGCCCAGCAGCAGCGGGGAATCCTGGATCAGGGCGCCCGCGCCCGCCACCCCCAGACCGATCAGCAGCGCATCGATGACGATACAGGCCGCCACGGTCACGCCCACATTCGAGCGCTGGATACCGGTACGCAGCACATGGGCATTCTGGGCGCCGATGGCCATGATGAGACTGGCGCCGAGGCCGAGTCCGTTCAAGTAACTTTGTGCAAATAGCATGATTTGCCCCTTCTTTAGATGCAAAACGCATATTGTCCCTTTCTTGCACGCATAAATGAAGCTGGATTAATATTTGTCAGGAATACTTAAAATTTCTAAAGAAAGACCTCCATGCTGCTCGATTCCCGCCAAAGTGAAGCACTGCTTGCCGTTCTCGACAGCGGCAGCTTTGAACAGGCTGCCGCCAGCCTGCACCTGACCCCGTCCGCCGTCTCCCAGCGCGTCAGCGCCATGGAGGCTGCCATCGGCGCGCCGCTGGTGGTGCGCAGCCGTCCCTGCCGCGCCACCGGGCCGGGGCAGCGGCTGTTGCAATATCTGCGCCGCAGCCGTTTGCTGGAACAGGAGTTTTTCGCCGAATTGGAGGAGGATGGCGGCCGTCCATTAAGTGTCGCGCTGGCCGTGAATAACGACACGCTGGCGACCTGGTTATTGCCGGAATTGGCCCCGTTTTTAATCCGCGAGCGCCTCTTACTGGATATCACGCTGGATGACCAGGACCATACTTATTCGCTGCTGGAATTGGGGCAGGCGATTGCCTGTATTTCCAGCCAGCCTGTGCCGATGCGCGGTTGCGTAGTCGAGCCTTTGGGTTTTATGCGCTACAGCTTATTAGGCACGCCCGATTATCGTGAGCGCTATTTCAGCGCCGGTTTTGAACGGGAAGCGGCGCGCAAGGCGCCAGTCGTGGTATTCGACCGCAAGGATATGCTGCAGGCGAATTTTATACAGCAGGTTTTAGGCCTGCCGCCTGGCAGTTATCCCAGCCTGTATATTCCATCGGCTGAAGCGTTTTTAAATGCTGTGCGTTTGGGATTAGGCAGCGGCATGCTGCCATCCCAGCAATACGGCAGCGATCTGGAAACGGGCAAATTAAGCGATCTGGCACCGGGCCGTTATCTCGACGTTCATTTGTACTGGCATTCGTGGCGGGTACAATCGCCGCGGCTGGAAAAGCTGAGCGCCGAGGCGATCGCTGCCGCCCGCCGCGTGCTGCGCCAGGGCGATGCAGTAGATACAGATCAGGAACTGGCGTAATCGTGCCAGCATCTGGCGCAAACCGTGGGGAGATGGTGCCTGCATGCTCTGCTTTAAACCGGCATCTTGAATCGCCTGGCTAAAACATAATTCAATCTAAACAGTCGGCGTGGCTGCGCAGGGCGCGGCGCGCATAATAATCAAAGGTGACGGAATTGCGTTTGGACGTGGAAATCCAGTCATGGGCCTCAGCCGCCAGCTCGGCGGATATAGGCTGAATATGTCCAGCCGCCATGGCCAGCAATTGCAGCCGGGCGGCGCGTTCAATCAGGATGGCCAGTATGCAGGCTTCTTCCACTGTGGCGCCAACCACCAGCTGGCCATGGTGGGCCAGCAGAATGGCGCGTTTATTGCCCAGGGCGCTGGCGATAATTTCTCCTTCGCTATTACCGACCGGAATGCCGGGCCAGGTGGGCAGAAAAGCGCAATCATCGAATAAGGGGCAGGTATCCATATGTGAAACAAGCAGCGGCTGCTCCAGCATGGATAGCGCTGCGACATGGATAGGATGGGTATGGATGATGCAATTCACGTCCGGCCGCTGGCGATAAATCCAGGTATGAAAGCGGTTGGCGGGATTGGGAATGCCTGTGCCGTTCAGAACCTCCAGATCCTCGTTGACCTGGATCAGGTTCGAGGCTGAAATCTCGTCAAAACCGAGACCGAAGCGCTGCGTATAGTAGTTGCCGGGCTGCTCGGCGCGGCCGGTGATCTGGCCAGCCAGGCCGGAGTCGTGGCCACCGTCAAACAGGATGCGGCAGGCCAGAGCCAGCTTTTCGCGCCGGTTCCAGGAGGTGGCGGTGACGGTGGCGGCCAGGCGGCGCTGCGCGATGTCGACCAGCTCTTGCTTTGAAAGGGTGAGGGTGTTGGCCATGAAGGGACTTTCCTTAAGAGGTTGGGACTGCTCCATCAATACGACACGGCGATGAGTATAGGACACGATGTGTCACGTAGTAAAATGATATTTTTATCTGGACGGCAGCTGATGGCGATACGTTTGAAGATACTCAGGAAGCAATACGGCTGGTCGCTGGAACGCCTGGCTGAGCAAACAGGCTTAACCAAAAGTTATCTTTCCAAAGTCGAAAGGGGACTGAGCACGCCCTCGATCGCGGTGGCGCTGAAGCTGTCGCAAGCCTTGCAGGTGGAGGTGGAGCAGTTATTCGCTGAACAGCACAACTGCGGCCTGATTTGCGTGACGCGCGCCGATGCGCGCCTGCCTCTGGGCGCGGCGGGGGAAAAGACGTACGAAAGCATGGCGGCCCAGATGGGCGCCAAGCGCATGATGCCTTTCATGGTATATCCGCCGCGCGACTTTACCGCTTCGGCGTTCAAGGAGCATGCGGGCGAGGAGTTTTTATTTGTGCATCAGGGGGATGTCGAGGTTGAGTTTCCGACCGAGACGGTGCGCTTGGCGCCTGGCGACTCCCTGTATTTCAATTCCCTGATCCCGCACCGTACGCGCAGCGTGGGTGAGGTGCAGGCCCAGTTGCTGGTGCTGGTCAGCAATATGGCTGCGGTGCCGGAGTAGCGCGTCTGGCTATACGTGGTGGGCCTGGAGCAGGCCATATGGTTCGCAGCAGCATGGCAAACAAAAAAGGCTTCCCGGTATCCGGAAAGCCTTTTTGCATTTCAGCCTGGGCAGTTCTTAATAGGTATAGAACATGCGTTGGATGGCCTTGCTGTCATTGGTCTTGGTCAGTGCCAGCATCAGCAGAATGCGGGCTTTCTGGGCATTCAGCGTGTCGGACACCACGAAGTCCAGCTCGTCGTCATTGGCTTCGCCATTGCGTGCCAGGATACCTTGGCCGACGCGGCTGGCACGCACGATCAGCGTGCCTTTCTTGCGCGCCGCCACCAGGCCGGGCTTGACCTTGGCTGCCACGCTGCCATCGCCGGTGCCGGCGTGGATGATGCCCTTGGCGCCGTTGGCGACGAAGGCATCCAGCGCCACGGTATTCATATTGGCGTAGCCGTACACGATATCGACTTGCGGCAGGGCTTGCAGATTGGCGATGTCGAACTCGGTGTCGGTGGTGTGTTTGCGGGTCGAAACGCGGTAGAAGAAAGGCTTGTTGCCTTGGATGTAGCCGATCATGCCCAGCTCCGAGGTCTTGAAGGCATCCGGGGTCGAGGTATTGGTCTTGCTCACATCGCGCGCGCTGTGAATCTGATCGGCCATGGCGACCATCACGCCTTTGCCCACCGCTTCAGGGCTGGCAGCCAGCAGCACGGCGTTGTACAGATTGATCGGACCGTCGGCCGACAGGGCGGTGGAAGGACGCATGGCGCCGACCAGGACCACCGGCTTCTTGCTCTTGACCACCAGGTTCAGGAAGTATGCGGTTTCTTCCATGGTGTCGGTGCCGTGGGTGATCACGATGCCGTCCACGTCGTTCTGCGCCAGCAGCGCATTCACGCGCTTGCCCAGGGTCAGCCAGTGTTCATTGGTCATGCTTTCGCTGGCGATCTGGAACACTTGCTCGCCTTTGACGTTGGCGACCTTGGCCAGCTCTGGCACGGCGGCGATCAGCTGCTGCACGCCGACGGTGGCGGCGGTATAACCTACGGTTGTGGTGCTGGTGGCGCCACTGCCGGCAATGGTGCCGCCGGTGGCGAGGATGGTGACATTACCGAGCTTGGCCGCCGCCTGTTCGGCTTGCGCCGAGAGCAGGAAGAGGGCACCGAACAAGGCGATGAAATAGTGCGTGAACTTTTTGCGCAACATGTGTTCTCCATTTAAGTTCAGGATTTTTATAGGAGACTGATAGTAACAAAAACTTTCTGCAGCCGTAAGGGCGCATGCTGGCGGATGCGACAGTTTTATCGGTTTCGGCAGAAAATTTTGAACCAAGACACTGTTAAGTTTGCAATATCCGAATAAAGTTTTGCCATGGAGAATATTTGTGTACGAGCGTACATAAAAACAAAACCCGCCGGCGGCGGGTTTTGCAAAGGTGCTGGCGCCGTTCTCAGCCCAGCTTATCGTTCTCCTTGGCCCTGGAGGTAAAGGCCAGCAAGCCCACGCCGATCAGCAGCATCAGATAGGCGGCCGGTTCCGGCACGGGCGCCAGGCTCAGCGTTCCGGCGTAGGCGCCGCCCATATCCGGCAACAGGGTGCTGCCGGTGACGCGGAAGCCGTAGCTGCCGCTACCGAGTGACCCTACGGGGTAGAACTCCAGTATGCCGGATGTGACGGTCGTCGGCAGCATCGTATACGCGCCGCCCGTGTCCACATGGAAGAATTCGATGGAGCTGATGCCGTAATTGGCCAGCCGGCTGCCATCGACCCATGTTTTCCCAACGACTGCCGTCCCGGTAGGATAGCTGGGGCCGACATCGACGGCGAACAGGAAATCGTCGACAAAGCCAGTGCCCGGAATATGGGTAATGTGGAAGCCGGCATTGTGATCTGCGTCAAAGATCAGGCTGGTGGTATCGGCGCTGGCCGGGGCGCTGGCGGCGAACAGGCCGGCGCTCAAGAGTAGTGAGGCAGCGAGCTTGCTGCATAAAGCTTTCTTCATTTGAATACCCCTTGTTCGTGTTGTGGCGTTCCAAACAGAAGCCCTTGCTAGCGGCCAGGGGGATAGCAAGTCAGATCCCCAATGGCCTGTTGAAAATATAACTTTTCCTGGCCGCTAACGTTGTCAATATAAGCCTGGGTATCAAAAAAATAATCCATTACTGAAACGTGCTTTTTGCTTGGCGCCAGGACGCCAGGGCGGCGTATACCGACGATTAAAGATCAAGGAGATTTTTTGCAGTTTGTTGATAAAATCCGTCATATCTTCTGGGAAATTTGATACAGGTTCAAGAATGGACATCAATTCCGACGACCTCAAAATCTTCGTGGCCGTGATCGATAGCGGCACCTTGAGCGCGGCTTCGGCCCATCTGGGCCAGACCACGTCCGGCGTCAGCCGTGCCCTGAGCCGGCTGGAGGAAAAGCTGCAAACCTCGCTGCTCACGCGCACCACGCGCCGCATGGAGCTGACGGAAGAGGGCAAGTTGCTGCTGCATAAGGCACGCCTGATCCTGGCATCCATGGAAGAGGTCGAAGAATGCATCCGCATCCGTCACCAGCAGCCGGCCGGGCGGCTGTGCGTGGACTCGTCCTCTTCCTTCATGCTGCACTGCGTGGTGCCGCATGTGGACGAGTTCCGCCGGCTCTACCCGGAAATCCGCCTGGAACTGACCACGCGCGACCAGATCGCCGACCTGATCGAGCACCGCACCGACATCGCCATCCGCATCGGCACGCTGGGCGATTCGACCCTGCACGCGCGCGCCCTCAGTTCCAGCCCCTTGCACATCCTGGCCAGTCCCGAATACCTGCGCCGGCGCGGCACGCCGCAAACACCGGAAGAGCTGGAAGGCCATTCCCTGCTGGGCTTCGTGCACTACGAGGCCGGCAACCAGTGGCCGCTGCGCACGCGCGATGGCAATAGCCTGCCGATCACGCCGGCGCTGGCCGCCTCCAGTGGCGAGACCTTGCGCCGGCTGGCGCTGGAAGGGCAGGGCATCGTCAGCCTGGCCGATTTCATGACGCGCGCCGATATCGAGGCTGGCCGCCTGGTGCCGATCCTGCGCGAGCACGGCACCGGCTTCCGCCAGCAGATCAATGCCGTCTACTACCGCAACACCCAGCTGGCGCAGCGCATCAGCTGCTTTCTCGAATTCCTGCAGCAAAAGCTGTAGTCCGAATCCGACATTAACGCGAGCGTAAGCGAGAGGGGATTTGTGTGTTGTCGAACAGTGGCCGAGCGGCCTGTGGCCATAAGATGAAGCCATGCGATTGAGCGACAGCGCCGCAAGAAGCAAAAGGCAGAAAGTGGCGCTCCCTCCTCACTGCAAGGCAAGCCGGTCGCCTGAAGCACCGGCACCAGATCCGGCGATCCGTCCTGCATGCAGGGCGTGATCCGACACCATTGCGGAGGTCATCATGACACAGGCAAATCATCCATCCAAGGAAATGGTACGCGAATACCTTGAGCGCCGCAGCCAGGAAGCAGCGCCGCCGCCCTCGCCGGAAGAAATCCGGCGCCAGCTGGGCTGGGGGCTGATGATGTTCGAATCCTGCCTCGACAGCAGCCGCAGCTGAAATTCCACCCGCCTCCATCCCGGCGCGCAGCCCACCCAAGCGGTGGGCTTTTTCTTGATTGATCCACGCTTTTCCGTCATTCGCTGAAAAACGCGCCATTCACCGAGTCCCAGCCGCCATTCACCGAAAAGCCGTTTCACCGCCGGCGCTTCATGGCTATCTTTGCATCATTCCAAACATAAGGAGGCAGAGATGAACGGTTCGATACGCGTCGCCCGCAAGCAGCTGGTCTGGGGGCTCCTGATTATCGGCGCCGGCGTGCTGTTTTGGCTGGAGGACGGCGATATCAAAAAGGTGACGCAGTTCTGGCATTACTGGCCATTGGTGATTGCCGCTTTCGGCTTCAGCCAGCTGGTGCCGCCGACCACGGTGCGCCTGTTCTTCGACGGCGTATGCGAAATCCTGTTCGCCTTCTGGATCTTTGCCTGCTTCGAACATCTGTGGGGCATGAGCTTCGCCAACAGCTGGCCGTTTATGGTTATCATGGGCGGCGTTTCGTTGGCCCTGCAGCCGATACTGGGCAAATATACTGATTCCAAAAAAGGAGAATAAGATGCACCGCAACCGCCCCAACGCTCCGGCGAGCCAGATCCTGCTCGGTGTCGCGGTCATCGTCATCGGCTTCCTGTTCCTGCTCGATAATCTGGGCTGGATGGATATTAATTACAGCATCCACTTCTGGCCGGTGATCCTGATCGTGGCCGGGGCGCTGAAAATCTCGCAATCGCGCGCCAGTTCCGGCTCGCTGGTCGGCGTGCTGCTGCTGGCGGCGGGCGGCCTGCTGCTGTTGAAAGGCATGGGCCTGATTTACCTGAGCTGGCGCATGCTGGCGCCGTTGCTGCTGATCGGCGCCGGCATCATGGTGGTGTTCCGCTCGGTCCAGCGTCCGCGGGCGTCCGATGGTTCCCCATATAGCCTGAAGGACGGCCATGGCGAAGAATCCCTCAACATCATGGCCATTCTCGGCGGCTACAAGCGCCGCATTTCGAGCCAGGATTTCCGTGGCGGCGAAGTCACCGCCTTGATGGCCGGCTGCGAACTGGATTTGCGCGACGCCTCGATCGAAGGCGAGGCGGTGCTGCACGTCTTCAGCATGTTCGGCGGCATCACCATCGACGTGCCCACCGATTGGACCGTGATACTGGAGGGTACGCCCATTCTCGGCGGCTTTGAAGAGCGTACCAGCGGCGGCCAGGGCAGCAATAAGCGCCTGATCGTGCGTGGCTATTCCATCATGGGCGGGCTGGAAATCCGCAACTGATGCAAGGGCCATTCGCTGGCCGGCGGGGCATGGCGCTGTACCTGCTGGTCTGGGTTATCCTGGGCGCGGCGCTGGCGGGCTTCACCATGGTGTATACGCAGGCCAGGGGCGTGAATGCCCTGCTGTTTGCCTTGCCATCCACCCTGGTCTACGCCATCAGCGCCGGTTTCTCGTCCTACTATCTGTGCCGCGCCAATCCGCTGGGCGAGCGCAAGCTGCTCTCCATCGTGTTCGGCCTGAGCGTGGCCTCGGTGCTGGCGGGCTTTCTGTGGACGGCGCTGGCGGAAATGTGGAACGAGTTATGCCAGCTGCCAGGCGCGAGCTGGGCCGGCGTGACGCTCTCGCCGGGCTTGACCGCGCTGCTGTTCGTCTTCGGCACCCTGCTGTATGGCTTGATGGCGGCGGTGAATTATCTGGCGATGGAGTTCATGCGCGCCCGCCATGCGGAAAGGCGCGAGCTGGAATCCAGGCTGCTGGCGCAGGAAGCCGAGCTGCGCATGCTGCGCACCCAGATCGATCCCCATTTCCTGTTCAACAGCCTGAATTCGATCAGCGCGCTGACTTCGCAAAACCCCAAGGGCGCGCGTGCCATGACCTTGCAGCTGGCCGGCTTTTTCCGCCAGAGCCTGGGCATGGAAGCGCACCGCAAGGTGAGCTTGCAGGAAGAGATGGCCTTGATCCGCCATTTCCTGGCCGTCGAGCAGGTGCGCTTCGGCGAGCGCCTGACGGTTGAAGAGGCGCTGGACAAGGAGGTGCTGGACTGTCTGGTGCCGCCGATGATCATCCAGCCCCTGGTGGAAAACGCCGTCAAGCACGGCATCAGCCAGTTGCCGGAAGGCGGCCGCGTCACCATTGCCGCCTGGCGCGATGGTTCGCGCCTGCGCATCACGGTCAGCAACGATATGGACGAATACCAGCCGCCGGGCCGCAGCAAGGGCATAGGCCTGAACAATGTGCGCCAGCGTCTGGCCGCCACCTACCAGCAGGAAGCGCGGGTGGAGTGGGGGGCGCGCGATAAGCATTTCAATGTGGAGATCATCATGCCGGTGGAAACGGGCGGGGAATAAGCGATGCGCATCATTATTGTGGACGATGAAATTCTGGCGCGCGGCGTGGTGCGTGAATATCTGGCCGAACATGGCGATGTGGAGATCGTGGCCGAATGCGGCAATGGTTTCGAGGCGGTGAAGGCGATCACGGAGCTGGAGCCGGACCTGGTTTTGCTCGATATCCAGATGCCCAAGCTGGATGGCTTTGAAGTGGCGGAGCTGGTCAACGGCAAGACCCGCTTCATCTTTGCCACCGCCTTTGACCAGTATGCGATCAAGGCTTTTGAAGTGCGCGCCATCGACTATCTGCTCAAGCCTTTCAGCCAGCAGCGCTTCGACCAGGCGCTGGCCAATGCGCGTGCCAGTCTCGGCGCGCCGCAGGCGCCGGCGGTGGAGGAGGTGGTGCGCGAGATGGCGGCCAATCGCGCCCGGCCGCTGGGCCGCATCCTGATCCGCGACGGCGCGCGCGTGCATGTGATCCCGAGCGAGAAGGTGGACTTCATCGAGGCCCAGGACGACTATGTGCAAATCCATACGGAAGGCAAATCCTTCCTCAAGAACCAGCGCCTGTCGGAACTGGAGGCCCAGCTCGAAGCCGATAAATTCCTGCGCATCCACCGTTCCTATTTATTGAATATCGAATGCGTGAGCCGCATCGAACAGGCCAGCAAGGATAGCCATGTGGCCGTGCTGAAGGACGGCCGCAAGCTGCCTATCAGCCGCAGCGGCTACCAGAAAATACGCGGCATCATGCAGTAGCTATTGCAAAGGGCGGGCCTCTGGTACACTGGTTTGGCCTCCACTCTGATCAAAGGATCTACCGTGGCCACCCCTGAGTTTGAGCGCAACAGGCTTTCCCCTGCCACCTTGCTGGCGCTGATCGACGCGCAGCGGGATCTGGCCCGCATTGGTCCCGACTTTGCCGCCGTGATGGATATGGCGTCGGCCGAGGCGGCCCGCCTTACCGGTGCCGAGGGGGCCGTGATCGAGCTGCTGGAAGGCGAGGAAATCGTCTACCGCGCGGCCTGTGGCCTGGCCGAGCCGCAACTGGGCTTGCGCATGGCGGTCAAGGGCAGCCTGTCCGGCCTGTGCCTGACCAGCAAGAGCACCGCCATCTGCCACGATTCCGAAGAAGACCCGCGCGTCAACGTGGCGGCCTGCCGCCGCGTCGGACTGCGTTCCATGGTTATTGTTCCTCTGCTGTTCGGCGAGCACGCGGCGGGCGTGCTCAAGCTGCTGTGGAGCGCACCGCGCCCCTTCGACCAGGACGAAGCCGCCATCGCCCGCATCCTGGCCGATATGATCGCGGCGCTGATGCACCATGCCGCCCTGCAGGGCGAAGAGCAACTGCGGCGCCAGGTCACGCGCGATGCGGCCAGCGGCGCGGCCACCCGTTCCTTCCTTTTCGAGCAGTTGCGCGCGCGCCTGGATGAGGCGGAGAAGAAGAGCGGCCATGTTGGCATCATGTTGATGCGTGTCGATGGCCTGGACCGCGGAACGCGCGAGCGGCTGGGCAACGAGTTCCCGCAGATGCTGGCCGAAATCGTACGCCGCCTGAGCGCCGAATGCCGCCCCAGCGACGTGATCGGGCGTATTGGGCTGAACGAGTTTGCCGTGATCTTCAGCGTTGCCGGCCGCCGCAGCGTGGTGCAAAGCCAGGTCACGCGCATTGGCCAGATGATCGCATCGCGGCCCTTGCTGCTGCAGCAGAAGCTGAGTTTCGACCTGAGCCTGAACTTCGGCCATGCCCTGTATCCGGAGGACGGAACCGGCTTGATGGAATTCATGGGCAGCGCGCTGGCGGCGCTGGCGGCCTGCCCCGACCAGGAGCGCCGGGATCTGAGCCTGCGGCCGGATGCGCTGCGCGCCCTGTCTTAAGCTGCCGGCCGCGCCTTCAGCCAGAGGCCGAATTCCTGCAGCACCTCGACGATTTTTTCCAGTCTGCGCCCATCCGGCGTCAGGCTGTACTCGACACGCACCGGCACTTCGGGATAGACGGTGCGCAGGACCAGGCCCGCCTCTTCCAGCGCGCGCAATTCCAGCGTCAGCATGCGCTGCGAAATATTCGGCACATCGCGCCGCAGCTGGTTGAAGCGGCGCGGCCCTTCCAGCAGAAAAGACACCAGCAGCATGCGCCAGCGGCCGCCGATCAGGCGCATCGCTTCTTCCACCGAACAGCCGGAAATATTCTCTTTCATTGTTCAATCCAGGTATAGTTTTTGAACCTAGATAACATTATTCTGCCTTCTTTACAAGAGTAACCGGGGCGAAGATACTGCACTTCTTTCGATCAAAGGAGTTTGCATGAAGCTGTACTTCGCCCCCGACACCTGTTCCCTGTCGCCGCATATCGTGCTGCGCGAACTGGATTTCCCGTTTGAGCTGGTGCGCGTCAATAACCAGAGCAAAAAGCTGGCCGACGGTTCCGACTTCCTGGCGATCAATCCCAAAGGCTATGTCGCCGCGCTTCAGCTGCAGGGTGGCGAGGTGCTGACCGAGGGGCCGGCCATCCTGCAGTATCTGGCCGACCTCAAGCCGGAAGCTGGCCTGGCGCCGGCGAACGGCAGCTGGGAGCGGGTGCGCCTGCAGGAGTGGCTGAACTTCATCACCAGCGAAATTCACGCCGGCCTGGCCCTGCAGTTCAATGCCGGCATGCCGCCGGAGGTGAAGGAAATGTTCAAGCAAAAGCTGTTCAAGCGCTTCGGCCATCTGGTGCAAGCCCTGGAGCGGCACGAGTATCTGTGCGGCCCGCGTTTTGGCGTGGCCGACGCCTACCTGTATGCGGTGCTGCTGTGGACCCGCTTCTTCGACATCGACCTGGAGCGCTGGCCGGCGCTGGCGGCCTTCATGCAGCGCATGACGGCGCGTCCTGCGGTGCAGGCGGCATTGGCGGCGGAAAGCGCCATGCCGGCTCCGGCTTACTGATTCGATCGCCGCGAGCAAAGGCGCGAAATTCGATGTAGCATGCTGCCATGGATATCAAACGACTTTCTGCCGATGACGCGGAAGCCTTTCAAGCGCTGCGGATTTTCGCCTTGCGCGAGGCGCCGCTGTCCTTCGGTTCCAGCTACGAGGAAGAAGTGGAGCGGCCCTTGGCCTCGACTGCCGACTTTCTCTCCAGCGTCGCCATTTTTGGCGCTTTTGCCGACGGTGCGCTGATCGGCACAACCGCCCTGAAACGCGAAGAGCGCCGCAAGGAGCAGCATCGCGCCGCCGTGGTTGGCGTGTACGTCCACCCGGAGCAGCGCGGACGCGGCGTGGCGCGCGATCTGGCGCGGGTGGTCCTGGCGCATGCGCGCAGCCTGCCGGGCCTGCGTCTGCTGGTGCTGGATGTGACCGAGACCAATGCGCCGGCCATCGCCTTTTACGAATCGCTGGGCTTCCAGCGCTGCGGCCTGCTGCCGGAAGCCATGTGCGTCGATGGCGCGTATTACGGCCAAGTGCAGATGGTGTGCCGCTTAAGCGATCTGCCACCAGGCGGGTAGCAGCCGGCGCACTTCCGGCCGCGCGAAGCGGTCGTCGATCAGGTGCACGGTGCCGCGGTCGCTGGTGGTGCGGATCACGCGGCCGGCTGCCTGCACCACTTTCTGCAGACCCGGATACAGATAGGTGTAGTCGTAGCCGGCGCCGAAGATGGCGTCCATGCGCTGGCGTATCTGCTCGTTGACGGGATTGATCTGCGGCAGGCCGAGTGTGGCGATGAAGGCGCCGATCAGGCGCGCGCCGGGCAGGTCGATGCCTTCGCCGAAGGAGCCGCCCAGCACGGCGAAACCGATGCCGCGGCCGTCCTCGCGGAAGCGGGCCAGGAAGGCTTCGCGCTCCGCCTCGTCCATGCGGCGCGGCTGGCGCCACACCGGCACTTGCGGGTATTCGGCGCAGAACAGGTCGGCCGCCTTGTCCATATAATCGAAGCTGCTGAAGAAGGCCAGGTAATTGCCCGGCTGGCTGGCGTACTGTTCGCCGATGAGCCGCGCGATGGGCGCCAGCGAACGCTCGCGGTGCTGGTAGCGCGTCGAGATATGGCCGGCCACGCGCACCGCCAGCTGCTCGGCGGCGAAGGGTGATTCGACATCGATCCAGGCGGTGTTGTCGGGCATGCCCAAGGTGTCGCTGAAATAATTCCAGGGGCTGAGCGTGGCCGAGAACAGGGCGCAGGCATGGGCCGCTTCGAAGCGCGGCTTTAGGAAGGGCGCTGGCACGATATTGCGGATGCACAGCACCGATCCGGCGCGGCTGCCTTCGCCCTTGCTGATATCGAAGAGCGAGTGCTCGCCGAAGCTCTCCGCCAGGCGCGCGAAATGCAGGCCGAGGAAGTAGAACTCCAATACGTCGGCGTCGAACCAGGCCGGATGCTCGGCCATATAGTCGCCGATGGCGTTGCTGGCCGTTTGCAGCGCGCCCATGAATTTCTCGGGCAGGCTGGGGTAGCCCTGGTAGGCGGCGTCCTGTTCCTTCTCCAGCGCGAGCCATTGGCGGTGCACCTTGTCCAGCGGCTTTTTCAAGGCTTCGGGCGCGCTCTTGCGCAGCAGGCGCAGGCTGGCGTGGTCCAGCTCCGCCGAATACATCTTGCGCGCGCGCGACACCATATTGTGGGCCTCGTCGGCCAGCACGGCCACTTTCCAGCCGTTCAGCTGCGTCAGGCTGTACAGCATGGCGCTGATGTCGAAATAGTAGTTGTAGTCGCCCACCACCACATCGGCCCAGCGCACCAGCTCCATTTGCAGATAGTAGGGACAGACGCAGTGGGTCAGCGCGATCTCGCGCACGGTGGCGCGTTCCAGCAGGGTTTCGCGCACGGCGGCGGCGCGCGCGGCGGGCAGGCGGTCATAAAAGCCCGCCGCCAGCGGACAGGATTCGCCATGGCAGGCCTTGTCCGGATGCTCGCAAGCCGTGTTCCTGGCTGCCAGCTCCAGGGTGCGCAGCGGCAGCAGCGGCGCGCTGCGCGTGATGCTGGCGGCGGCGTCCAGGGCCATGCGCCGCCCCGAAGTTTTCGCGGCCAGGAAGAAGACCTTGTCCAACCCATGTTCGGCGCTGGCTTTGAGCAGGGGGAACAGGCTGCCCACCGACTTGCCGATGCCGGTCGGCGCCTGCGCCAGCAGGGCGCAGCCGCGCGCGCTGCTGCGGTACATGGCTTCGGCCAGCTGGCGCTGGCCGGGACGGAATGCGCCATGCGGGAAGCGCATTGCCTTCAACTGTTCGTCGCGCAGGGCGCGGTGCGCCATTTCCTGTTCGGCCCAGGCCAGGAAGCGGCCGCACTGTTCTTCCCAGAAGGCGCGCAGGGTGGCGGCGTCCATCTCTTCCCGCAGCAGGGTTTCCTTCTGGCTGCCGATATCGAAATACACCAGGGTCAGACACAGCTGGTCCAGGCCGCGCGTCTGGCATAGCAGGTGGCCGTAGATTTTGAGCTGGGCCCAGTGCAGGTGGCGGTGGTTGGCCGGCATCTTCGCCAGATCGCCGCGATAGGTCTTGATTTCCTCCAGCTGGTTCTGGCGCGGGTCATAGCCGTCGGCGCGGCCGCGCACGCGCAGCGCGCCGAAGTCGCCGGACAGGCTGATTTCGCGCTCGTAATCGTCGCCGCGCCGCCCGGTCACGACGGCGTGGCCGGCTATGCCTTCCTGGGCCGTGGGTGCGGGCGTGAAGCGCAGGTCGAGATCGCCCGCCTTGGCCGTGAACTCGCACAGCGCACGCACGGCGACGGTATAGCTCATGCCGCCCATTGCAGGTAGCAGACCGAAATCGGCATCTGGTGCTGGGCGCAGTAGTCGATCCAGCGCAGCTGGTTATCCTGCAGACGGTCGCCGGGTCCCTTCACCTCGATCATGTTGTAGCGCCGCTCTTCGGGCCAGAACTGGATCAGGTCGGGGAAGCCGCTGCGGTTGGCCTTGAGGTCGAGCAGCATGCGCTCGAAGCATTTGCGCAGATGGGCGGCCGGGATGCAGCGCAGGGCCAGCTCCAGCAATTCCTGGTCGAGGATTTCCCAGTAGACGAAGGGCGACTGGATGCCCTGTTTCTCGGCCAGGCGGGCGCGGATCGCCTCACGGTAGCTGCCGTCGTCCAGGCGCGCGAAGCAGGCCGCAAACTGGGCGGCGCGGCGCTGCTGGAAGTCGGCGCTGTGCAGGTCGGCCGGGCCGCGATGGAAGGGGTGGAAGAAGGCGCCCGGCACGGCGCAGAAGATGGCGTCCCAGAACAGCAGCCCAAACAGGGAATTGATCAGGGTGTTTTCCACATAGTAGACCGGGGCTTCCGCGCGCCACAAATGGTCGCGCACCACGCCTTCCACATGCCAGCCGTCTTCCTGCGGCGGCGGCAGGTTCAGGTCCAGGCGCAGTGGCGGCGCCGGCTTGGGCGCGGCGCTGCGCGCATGCCCGAGCTGGCGCCGCAGGCGCGGTCCCATGCGCAGCAGGGACTGGCGTTCCGCCTCGCTTTCCGGCGTGACCTCGGCCTGTTGCAAGAGGGCGTAGGCGGCGCCGAACTGGCCATCCTTTTCCAGCACGCGGATGGCGCGGGCGCGGGCGCCGGGGTAGGGTGTGGCGCGGTAGATGCTCAGCGCGCCGGGCCAGTCGCGCAGCTTCTCGAGCTGCTGGCCCATCTGGAACAGCAGCTTGTGGCGGCGGCTATGCAGCCATTCATTGTCCGATTCCAGCGGCGCCAGGCTGGCCATCAGCTCCAGCGGCGGCTCGCCGTCCAGGAAACGTTCACGGCACTGGTATAGGGCCAGGTAGGCGTCGATGTCGCGCCGGCTGCGAAAGCCGCGCGCGGCCGGCGCGAATTCCACTTTCTCGTAGCGGTAGACGCCCAGGTCGGACAGCACGAATTCCGACCAGCCCTGGTGGAAATTGCCAAAGAAGATAAGACGCAGGCGGTCGCACAGGGGCTTGGCGACGATGCGGTAGACCTGGTCGCCGGCATGCCCG
Source organism: Massilia sp. erpn (assembly GCF_024400215.1). Taxonomy (NCBI): domain Bacteria; kingdom Pseudomonadati; phylum Pseudomonadota; class Betaproteobacteria; order Burkholderiales; family Oxalobacteraceae; genus Massilia; species Massilia sp. erpn. Next base: position 5,725,382 of record NZ_CP053748.1, on the reverse strand, counting down.
TCCCAGGCCGAGAAGCGGTGGCGGCCCGCATGCCGTTCGCGCAAGGCTGCCAGCTGTTCGGCCTTGCGCGCCTGGCGTTCGTGGGGCGCGAGCTGGAAAATCCGGCCGATCTCGGGCTTTTGCAGCAGCTCGAACAATTCGTCCAGGGACAGTTCGGGATCGGCCTCAACCCAGCCCTGCTCGCACAGCGGGCGGCACGCTTCCAGGGCGCAACCGATTTCGCCATAGACCAGCTTGGAGGCACGGAATAATTCGCCCTTGCGCATGACCATGCGCACGAACAGGGCGCGCGAGGCCTGGGGCAGGGTGGGGAAACTGGACAGGAAGGCGCTTTCCTCGTCGGTCAGCAAGTCACTATAGCGTTCGGCGATCCACTGCAGCACCTGGTGGAAGTTGTCCAGGTAATAAAATTCGTTTTCCAGAACTCGGATCATGTGTACGGACGCGCTTGCCTAACTGTGTATTTATACAGTATATCGCGTCCGCCCGCACTTGCACAGCATTTGTGCAGGCGCGGGACGGTACTACGGGGGGATCAGTGGCGGGTCTGCGAGTGCTCGGCCACGCTGGCGGAAGCGCGCGCCAGCTGTTCCTCGAAGGTGCTGACGGCTTCACGCGTGGCTGTGGTCACCTGCTCATAACCCTTGAAGGCATTGTCGATCGCTTGTTTGACGATCTGTACTGCGTTTTCCGAACCGGGACGCACATTCTTGGTGACGTCGTAGATCAGGGCGCTCAAGCTGGACTTGGCTTCGGCCATATGGGCTTCGGCGGCGCGCGCAAACTCGGACTGGATCTCGGCGATGATCTGGCTCAGCTGCTGGTTATAGGCGGCGGCATCGGCCACGCCCGGCTGGACTTTGGAGGCCGCCACGGCCAGCACCGCTTTCGGGTCTTTCGCTTCGCTCAGCTCGCGGCCGGTGGCCAGGGTGTTTTCCACATTCGAGCGGGCGGTGGCCAGGTTCAGGGCCGCGACCTGTTCCAGCGCCTGTACGGCCTTGCTGGTCAGGCTGTTGAAGGTGTCGAGCTGAAACTCGAACAGGGTCTTGGTGGCGGAGGCGAATTGCTCGGGATTTTGAAACATACGAACTCCTCGGTGAGTGAAAAGGCGTTTGCTTCTTGTTGTTGGCCCATTATTGAGCACGTACCAACTTTTCGCAATGACTATCTTTGTACGGCCCGCTTTCCTGTTCCCAGCCCGGGCCGAGCGGGGTCTGGTGGCAGACGCGGGCGCCATCGATCTTGCTGCGCCAGATATACCAGGGCGCCGGCCCGGCGCTCAGGCTGGTGCTCAGGGTGAGGCCGGCCACGGTCAGCAGCAGGAAGCGGGAGGATTTGTTGGGCATGATGATTTTGCAAGTCAAAGTCAGGTCAGGGCTTGCGCCCGCACTTGGTTGCGGCCGCCATTCTTCGCAGCGTACAGCAATTCGTCGGCCTTGGCGATCAGGCTGTACTGGCTGCTCTCTTCCGGCCGCAGCGCCTGGGCGCCGTCGGCGAAGTCGGCCGTCACCACGCCGAAGCTGGCGGTGGCCCGCAGCTGATGGCCTTCGAAGCGCACCGAGCTTTCCTCGAAGCGGCGGCGCAGGCGCTCGGCCAGCAGGGTGGCGCCCTCCAGCCCGGTTTCGGGCAGGATCAGCAGGAATTCCTCGCCGCCGTAGCGCACCACGCTGTCGACATTCTCGCGTGTCATGGCCAACAGCAGGCGCGAGAAGGATTGCAGCACGGCGTCGCCCGCCGCGTGGCCATATTCGTCGTTGACGCGCTTGAAATGGTCGAGGTCGCACATGATGACGGCCAGGCTCAGGCGGTAGCGCTGGGCGCGCATGATTTCGTTCTCCATCAGCTGCTCGTGCAGGTGGCGGCGGTTGAAGCAGCCGGTCAGGGGATCGCGCAGCGACTGGATCTTGAGTTCGGTCTGGGTGCGGAATTCCTCGCGCCACAGCAGCTGGTAGCGGCGCGCCGTCACATAGCCGAGCAGATTGGCCAGCAGCAGGAGCAAGCCCATGGTGAGCAGGCCGAGTGCCTGGATTTCCTGCCGGTGGCGCGCCATCAGCACGAAGACCAGGGTGGCGGGCAGGGCGATGGCAGCCGCATGCAGCAGGCGGTTCGGCACGTAGACATACAGCACCATGATGACGATGGTCATGGAAATGGCGTGGCCCGCGAATTCCGAAGGCCGGAAGGCGACGATCAGCAGGAAGACGGCGGTGCCGGCCAGTTCGACCAGGGTGGCGACGGCGCGCGTCAATTTCACGGAATTGGGCCGCAGGCGGATGGCGAGCAGGCCGAACAGGGCGCAGGTGACGACGCCGATGCGGGCGCAGAACAGCATCAGGGTGCGTCCGCTGTAGCCGAGCCAGGCCACGTCCGACAGCACGAAGGCCAGGTAGAAGAAGGCGCAGAAATAAAACGTCATGCGCAGCTGGCGCTGGCTCAGGCGCAGGTGGTGGCGCAGGAAAGCCTGTTCCATGGCCGGATTGCGGAATTCGCTCAATAGCTGGTTCAGCGTGGCGTCCGCGGCGGTTTCGGCGGGTGGCCAGCTCGCCTGTTTCATCGCGGCGCCACCAGGGGCAGATGCAGGGTGAAGCAGGTGCCGGCGCCGGGTGCGCTGTGCAGCTCGATGCGCCCGCCCAGTACGCCGGTGACGATATTGTGCGTGATGTGCAGGCCGAGGCCGGAACCGCCCGCACCCAGCTTGGTGGTGAAGAAGGGGTCGAACACGCGGCCCTGATGCTCGGGCGCGATGCCGGCGCCGTCGTCGGCCAGGCTCAATTCCACTTCGTCCTGGCCGACGGCACGGCCGGCGATGGTGATGGTGCCGCCGCGGCGCTCGCCGAAGCCGTGCAGCACGCTGTTCTCGAACAGATTGGAGAGCGCCTGCCCTAGCGGGCCGGGATAGCTGTCCATTTCCAGATGGGGCGCGACCTCCTGTACCACGCGCAAATCCGGATGCTTGAGCGCGGCCGCCAGCGGCAGCACCAGCTCGGCCACGAATTTATCGAGCGTGAAGCGGCGCCGCTGCGAGCTGGCGGTATCGACCGCGATCTGCTTGAAGCTGGCCACCAGCCTGGCCGTGCGCGTCAGATTGCGCACCAGCAGCTCATTGGCTTCGCCGGCCTGCTGCAGATACTGTTCCAGCGCCGAGCGGCGCAGGCCGGCGCTGACTTCCTCGCGCAGACCGTTGGTGCGCTCGCTCATGGTGGTGGCCACCATCAGGCTGTTGCCGATGGGCGTATTCAGCTCGTGCGCCACGCCGGCCACGATGGCGCCCAGGGCGGCCAGCTTGTCGCGCCGTACCAGTTCGTCCTGGGTCAGGCTCAGGTGTTCGAGCGCGCGTGCCAGCTCGGCGTTGGTCTGCTCGGCCTGCTCCTTGGCGTGGCGCAGGGCGGCGGTGCGGTCGGCCACCAGTTCCTCCAGATGCTTGCGGTGCTGTTGCAGCTCGGCCTCGCGCCGCGTGCGCTCGATGGCGATGCCGGCCAGGTGGGTGGCGACGCTGATCAGGCGCTGGTCTTCCGTACTCGGGTGGCGCACCTCGCGGTAATACATGGCGAAACTGCCCAGCACCGTCCCCTCGTTGAGCATGATGGGCATGGACCAGCAGGCGCGCAGGCCATAGGCGCTGGCCAGGCCGCGATATGGCTCCCATAGCGGGTCGTGCATGATGTCGGACACGATCACCGCTTCGCGCCGGTACATGGCGGTGCCGCAGGAGCCGACCATGGGGCCGATTTCCATGCCGTCGATCGCCGCCATATAGGCGCCGGGCAGGCTGGGGGCGGAACCGGCGCGCATGCGCTTGCCGTCCTCGTCCAGCAGCAGGACTGAGCACAGCAGCTCGGGCGACTGGGTTTCCACCAGCTTGACCAGGCGGTCCAGGGTGGCGTGCAGGGGCGCGCCGCGCGCGATCATTTCCAGCAGCTTGTTCTGGCCCGTGCGCAGAGCCTCGGCCAGACGCTGACCGGTCACGTCGAGCAGGCGCAGGTGCAGCAGGTGGTGCTTGTCCTTTTCCAGCGGCACCAGGCGGATTTCGCAATCGATCAGGCGGCCGTTGGCGTGCTGGAAGGAGAGGGGGAAGACGCGGATCTCACCGCCCAGCACGCGCTCGATCAGATCGTCCACCACGTCGGCCGAGAGGCGGCCATCCTGCTGCAGGGGCGGGCAGAGCTGGGCCAGCTCCTTGTGGCGCAGCTCGGCCACGCTGCGCCCGAACAGGGTTTCGGCCTGGGCATTGGCGTCGATCGGCCTGCGGTCGGCCACGTTGAGCAGCAGGATGCTGTCGGGCGAACCGGCCAGCAGGGTGTGATAATTGATTTCCAGATTGGCCGGGTCGAGGCTGGCCGGCGCGCCATCGGACCAGAGGCCGCGCGCGCCCAGTTCGACCAGGATATTGTTGACGGCGTCGGCGGTGGCGAAGGGCAGGCGCACATAGCCGGCGGCGCCGGCCTGGCGCGCCCGTTCGCGCTCATCCTCGCTGGGCGCCGAGGACATGATCAGCACCGGCAAGCCATTGCGCCGCGCCAGACGCTCGCACAGCTCCAGGCTGGCGCTGCCGGCCAGGGCCGCGTCGAGCAGCACCAGGGCCACATGGCCTTCCTCGGCCAGCGACAGGGCGGCATCGCCGCGGTTGACGTAGGCCAGGCCCAGCCCGTGTTCGGCCAAAGCCAGTTCCAGCGCCACCAGTCCGTTCTCCGAACCGCTGACGATCAGGATGGTTTGCCGCTTCACTGGTGGATGTGACTGGTTCATGAGTCCTTCCCAAGGGCGCCGGGTCTGAGCCAGTGTAGTACAACATCTAATGCGGCAACAAAACATTTCCTGCGCCAGCCGGGCGGGCGCGGCTTTTTTGCTTCAGGCTGCCTTGCGCGCCCCGGCTTCAGCCTTGCCAGCCGCCTGTTCCTGCACCGCCAGTTCGGTGCGGGCGGCGGCGATGCGCGGGAAATTGTCCTCGATCCAGTCGACCAGCACTTCCAGGCGCGCCGCCACTTCCTCGCCCATCGGCGTCAGGCGGTATTCCACATGAGGCGGAATCACCGGCAGCGCATGGCGCGCGACAAAGCCATCGCCCACCAGGCCGTCCAGGGTCTGGGCCAGCATCTTTTCGCTGACCCCGCCGACTTCGCGGCGCAGCTGGCTGAAGCGGTGCGTGCCGCCCAGCAGTACCACCAGCACCAGCACGCCCCAGCGGCTGGTGACATGACTGAGGACGGCGCGTGAGGGGCAGTCGGCGGCCAGCAGCTTGCCGCGCCGCGCCTCGGTTTGCGCCGCCAGGGCGGCGCGCAGGGATTTGCTGGTTTTCATGGGTGCTTACCAAAAAGTGCGTACTTACAATTCGTTAGTGCCGTCGCTATTATACGTTCATCGCGGTGATGTCTCACCGCCTTCTCTGACAACGAAAGGATTTGCCATGATCGTCATTACCGGCGCCAGCGGCCAGCTCGGCCAACTCGTGATTTCCAGCCTGCTCAAGAAACTGCCCGCCAGCAGCATCGCGGCCGTGGTGCGCGACCCGGCCAAGGCCAGCGCGCTCGCCGCCCAGGGCGTGCAATTGCGCCAGGCCGACTACAACGACCCCGCCTCGCTCGACGCCGCCTTCCAGGGCGCCGAGAAGATCCTGCTGATCTCGTCCAGCGAAGTGGGCCAGCGCCTGCCGCAGCACCGCAATGCTGTCGAAGCTGCCAAGCGCGCCCAGCCCAAACTGCTGGCCTATACCAGCGTGCTGCATGCCGACACCTCGCCGCTGGGCCTGGCTGGTGAACACAAGGCCACTGAAGAGCTGATCCGCGCCAGCGGCCTCAATTACACGATCCTGCGCAATGGCTGGTACTTCGAGAACTACCACAACAGCATCGTCGGCGGCCCCGCCCACGGCGCCGTGCTCGGCAGCGCCGGCGAAGGCCGCATTGCCGCCGCCGCCCGCGCCGACTATGCCGACGCCGCCGTCGCCGTCCTCACCGCAGTGGAGCCGCCGCAAGCCCTGTATGAACTGGGCGGCGACCATCCCTTCACGATGGCCGAGCTGGCTGACGAGATCGCCCGCCAATCCGGCCAGCCCGTGGCGTACCACAATCTGCCGGAAGCCGAGTACAAAGCCGCCCTGCTGGGCTGGGGCTTGCCCGAAGGCCTGGCCGCGCTGATCGCCGACTCCGACAGTGGCGCTGCGCAAGGCGGCCTCGACGACCGCAGCCGCAGCCTGAGCCAGCTGATCGGCCACCCCACCCAAACCCTGGCCGACGCCGTCCAAGCCGCCCTGTCCGCCTAAGCCTTTGCGCCAAATCAAACAATGTCCCACCCTGGTGTCAGGCACTGGAGTCGGACATTCTTTGATCTAAATCAGCAAATGTCCGGCCCTGGTGCCTGACACCAAACTTGGACATTGTTTGCGTAAGATCAAAGAATGTCCGACCTCGGTGCCTGACACCAGGGTGGACATTTGTTGAGGGAGATCAAAGGGGAGGGGAAAAGAAAAAACGCCGCAAGCTTTTGAGGGCTTGCGGCGTTTTTAGCGTATCCGGTAGAGTGGTGCCCACGGAGGGACTCGAACCCCCACACCTTGCGGCACATGGACCTGAACCATGCGCGTCTACCAATTCCGCCACGTGGGCACTGGTACTGCTCAATCGTTATCGAAAACAAGACTTGGTGCCCACGGAGGGACTCGAACCCCCACACCTTGCGGCACATGGACCTGAACCATGCGCGTCTACCAATTCCGCCACGTGGGCCTTGTTTTCTTTAACTTCGTTGCGTTGTTCAGCAACAGAAGGCACGCATCTTAAAGGTCGAACCGGCTTCCGTCAATGGCAATTTGTGCTTTTGCGAAAGATTTTTCGTTTTTTATTGCGGGCTGCCGCAAGAATGGGCAAACCGGCACAGATCAGCAGCACTTGCGCGGGTTCGGGTACGGGATTGAGCAAGTCCCAGCCGTTCACATCCATCGCCAGCCGGTCGTTGTCGCTGATGCGCAGCAGTTCGCCGCGTCCGGCGGTCGGATCCATCAGGCCGATATACAGATTGTCCTTCCAGTGGCTGGCTTGGTGGCCGTCGCCGAAATTGGTGCCGGTGGAGAGCGGCGGGCCTTGCGTGGCACCTCCATCGAGCGAAAAATATTTCTCGCGCGTGTCGGCGGTCCAGTCGATCACGCCGGCGGCGTGGCTCTGGCTGGAGTAGCGGAACATGTCCAGCCCGCTGACATAGGTGAACTCGTTGTCGTCGAACGGGCCGTTGTGCGGCGGCGCGTTGTTGTCGAGGATGTCGACCCCGCTGATGAAGCCCAGCGTATGGCCGATCTCGTGCGAGGCGACGCCGACAAAGTCGAAAGCGTCGGCATCGATGCCGTTGCGGGGATTGAAGTCGAATGTGAAATTGCTGCTGAACTGGATGAAGCCGTCGCAGGCGCCGATGCATCCCGTCACTGCTTGCGGCGTCACCGGCAGCTTGAGTGCCTTGGCCTGGGCCTGCGTCAGAAACAGGGTGCGGTTATTGTCGCTGCCGTTATTGTCGACATAGGGCGTGGCGCTGCCGTAGCCATGGGGATTGTTGGCGGTGCGGTTGATCAGCAGGCCAAAGCCGTTGAGCGGCAAGTGGTTGACGGCGAGCCGGTCGCTGGCCGAGCTGATATCGCTGAGCATGGCGGCACGGTAATCGCGGTAGTTGTAAAAATCTTCGGCCGACCTGGCTTGACCAAGAATGCCGGGGTCGAGCGGATTGAAGCCCAGCGTCAGATTGATGCTCACATCGTCGCGCAGCAGGGACGACCAGCGCGCGGCGGCATCGATAAAGCCTTGCTGCGCCTGGGCGGACGTGCCGGGCAGGAAGGTCAGATTGAAATGGGGCGCGGCGGAACAGGTGGCCGCGCTGCAAAGCGCCGCCAAGAGGGTGGAGGTGGAGAGGATTTTCATGACAGGCTCCCGGGTGGAGGTAAGCCTGAGGACGCAAGAAGCATGCGCTGCCGTGCCGCCAGGGGCGAAACGGGCAAGCTGCCGCGGCCCATGTCAAAAACAGCGACGCAAAAGAAAAAACGCCGCAAACTCGAAAGCTTGCGGCGTTTTTTGCGTATTCGGTAGAGTGGTGCCCACGGAGGGACTCGAACCCCCACACCTTGCGGCACATGGACCTGAACCATGCGCGTCTACCAATTCCGCCACGTGGGCACTGATACTGCTTAACAACTTCTGCTATTATATTGCCTTAGGGAGTTTTGCGCCAGATGAACTTTCATTCCACACTGCACATCCACTCTTTACTGCAACCCCGCATCGCTGCGAGAGCCAGAATTATAGAGGAAACTTCCTGGATGTCAAAGTGTTTGCCAAAACTTTTTTTCAGATCGCCGCAGCCCGCGCGACATGCGCACATATTAGGCAAATAGCTTGCGCTCCGGTACACTACGCCTACTACCTCGTCTAGCGGCGGGTGGGGGCAGTATGCGGCTTTCTTCATCAATAAAAAAACCATAGAAATACTTTTGAACCAGTCTACCCACACCATTCCCAGCCGCGAGGATATTCTCGGCATTTTCCGCAGCGCCAAAGCGCCCCTCGACCTGCGTACTCTTGCGCTGTCGCTGAAAGTGAAACCCGATTCCCAGGCTGTATTAACGCGCCGGCTGAATGCCATGGAGCGCGACGGCCAGATTCGGTCCGACGCATCCGGCTTCTATGTATTAGCCGACCATTCCGAATTCATTTCCGGCCGCGTCAGCAGCCACCGCGACGGCTTCGGCTTCGTGATCCCGGACGAGCCGGGCGAAGACCTGTTCCTGTCCGAGCGCGAAATGCAGAAAGTGCTGCATGGCGACCGCGTCATGGCGCGCATCACCGGCCATGACCGCCGCGGCCGTCCGGAAGGCACCATTGTCGAAGTGGTCCAGCGCGGCAATACCCATATCATCGGCCGCCTGTTGAAAGACAATGGCGTCTGGATCGTTGCGCCCGAAGACAAGCGCATCGGCCAGGACATCTTGCTTGAGGGTTCGCCCGGCAAGGCCAAGTCCGGCCAGATCGTCAGCCTGGAGTTGACCGAGCAGCCGGGCCGCTTCAAGCAGCCGGTCGGCAAGATCGTTGAAGTGCTGGGCGATATGGATGATCCCGGCATGGAGATCGAAATCGCCGTGCGTAAATTCGGCGTGCCGCATATCTTTTCGCCGGCCGCGCTGAAGCAGGCCGCCAAGCTGCCCGACGTCGTGCATGAAGCCGACTGGGGCGAGCGCGTCGACCTGCGCGACGTGCCGCTAGTGACCATCGACGGCGAAGACGCGCGCGACTTCGACGATGCCGTGTACTGCGAACCGGTGAAGATCGGCCGCAGCAAGGCCTTCCGCCTGATCGTGGCGATCGCCGACGTCAGCCACTATGTGAAGCCGAACGATTCCCTCGACGGCGATGCGCTCGAGCGCAGCACCTCGGTCTACTTCCCGCGCCGCGTGATCCCCATGCTGCCGGAGAAGCTGTCCAACGGCCTGTGCTCGCTGAATCCGGCGGTGGACCGTCTGACCCTGGTGTGCGACGCGGTGATCACCGCCGCCGGCGATATCAAGGCCTATCAGTTCTATCCGGCCGTGATCCACTCGGCCGCGCGCCTGACCTATACCGAAGTGGCGGCCATTCTTGGCAATACCAAGGGTCCGGAAGCGGCGCGCCGCCCGGCCATCGTGCCGCACCTGCAGAACCTGTACGACGTCTACCACGCCCTGCTCAAGGCACGCCTGGAGCGCGGCGCGATCGACTTCGAAACCACCGAGACCTATATCGTCTGCAACCCGGCCGGCAAGATCGAGAAGATCATTCCGCGCACCCGCAACGATGCGCACAAGCTGATCGAAGAGTGCATGCTGGCCGCCAACGTGTGCGCGGCCGACCTGCTGTTGCGCCATAAGCATCCCGGCACCTACCGCATCCACGCCGGCCCGACCAAGGAAAAACTGACGCAGGTGCGCAGCTTCCTGAAACAGGTCGGCCTGCATCTGGGTGGCGGCGATACGCCGGCGGCTGCCGATTACGCGGAGCTGATGAAGAAGGTCAAGGAGCGTCCCGACGCGTCGCTGCTGCAAACCATGCTGCTGCGCTCCATGCAGCAGGCGGTCTACAGCCCGGACAATATCGGTCACTTCGGCCTGGCGTATGAGGCGTATGCCCACTTCACCAGCCCGATCCGCCGCTACCCCGACCTGCTGACGCACCGCGCCATCAAAGCCATCCTGGCCGGCAAGAAGTACGAGCCGAAAGTGGGCGACACCAGTGTGCTGAACACCAATGTCTCCAACGCCACGCGCAAGCAGCAGTTGAAGGACAAGCAGGAAGGCAAGCAGAAAAAAGCCGATCCGACCATCTGGGATGCGCTGGGCATTCACTGCTCGGCCAACGAGCGCCGCGCCGACGAAGCGTCGCGCGATGTGGAAGCCTGGTTGAAGTGCTACTTCATGCAGGACAAGCTGGGCGAAGAGTTCAGCGGCATCATCACCGGCGTGACCACCTTCGGCATTTTCGTCCAGCTGGACCAGCTGTTCGTCGAAGGCCTGGTGCACGTCACCGACCTGGGCGCCGATTTCTTCCAGTACGACGATGCGCGCCATGAGCTGCGCGGCGAACGCACCGGCAAGCGCTATCAGCTGACCGACCGCGTGAATGTGCAGGTGGTGCGCGTGGACCTGGAATCGCGCAAGATCGACCTGCGCCTGGCCGACAGCGAAATGGTCGGCATCCCGGCGCCGAAGAAAGGCCGAGGCAAAGCCGCTTACGACGATTTCGACGATGCCGAAGAAGTGCCGGCAGGCCGTTCGCGCAAGCCCGCTTCGCGCACCAATGTGAAACCAGGCCCAAGCATCACGCCGCGCTATCCGTCCAAGGCCAGCGCTGGTGCGGGTGGCGGTGCCGGTGCTGCCAGTGCGCCGGCCAGCAAGAGCAAGCCGGGCGCCAAGGCCGCGCCGAAACCGGCCAAGCGCGCCAAGGCCACAACCTCGCGCAAGGCTGCAGCGAAAAAGAAAAAGCGCTGATCGCTGAGAGATAGTTGTATTGATTTGATGGCCCGCGGTGCATGCCTCGGGCCATTCCCTTTAGTAAAAGAGAAGTAAATGTCCAAGAACAAAATGATTTTCGGCTTCCACGCCGTGACCTCCCGCCTGCGCCACGAAGCTTCTTCGGTGGAAGAGATTTTCGTCGACGCCAGCCGCAGCGACCGCCGCATGCAGGATCTGATCGGCACCGCCAAGGGCCTTGGCGTGCGCGTGATGCCGGTCGATTCGGCCCGTCTCGACAAGATCGTCGGCACCCGCCGCCACCAGGGCGTGATCGCCTTCGCCTCCCAGCTGGCGCTGGCGCGCAATCTGGATGAGCTGCTGGATGCCATCGATGGCCCGCCGCTGCTGCTGGTCCTGGACGGCATCACCGATCCGCACAATCTGGGCGCCTGCCTGCGCGTGGCCGACGGCGTCGGCGCGCATGCCGTGATCGTGCCGAAGGACCGTGCCGTAGGCCTGAACGCCACCGCCGCCAAGGTTGCCAGCGGCGCCGCCGAGACTGTGCCGTACATCACCGTGACCAATCTGGCGCGCACCCTGCGCGAGCTGAAAGAGCGCGACATTTGGCTGATCGGCACCTCCGACGATGGCGAGAAAGGCTTGTACGAAGCCGATTTCACCGGCCCGACCGCGCTGGTGATGGGTTCCGAAGGCGAGGGTATGCGCCGCCTGACGCGCGAAACTTGCGATATGCTGGTCAGCATTCCGATGTTCGGCTCGGTGGAAAGCCTGAACGTGTCGGTCGCTTCCGGCGTCTGCCTGTACGAAGCGCGCCGCCAGCGCATCGCCAAAGAAGGCTAAGCGCAGCCGCGTTTCCCCTCCAGCATTCCCCCGGCGGATGCGCTACCATGAGCGTATCCGCATTCACCGCGTATTTTCTGTTTCCCTTTCATGTTTCGCCAATTACGCCAGGACATCAGCAGCATCATTGAACGCGATCCCGCAGCCCGCAACGGCTGGGAGGTGCTGACCTGTTATCCCGGCCTGCAAGCCATCGCCGCGCACCGCTCGGCGCACTGGTGCTGGACGCACGGCTTGAAATGGCCGGGCCGCTTCATTTCCTATCTGGCGCGCATCGTCACCGGCATCGAGATTCATCCCGGCGCGCAGATCGGCAACCGCGTTTTCATCGATCATGGCTTCGGTGTGGTGATCGGCGAAACGGCCGAGGTGGGGGACGATTGCACCATCTACCAGGGCGTGACCCTGGGAGGCACCTCGCTGCACGCGGGGGCCAAGCGCCATCCGACGCTGGAACGCGGTGTTATCGTGGGTGCCGGGGCCAAGGTGCTGGGCGGCTTTACCATTGGCGAATATGCCAAGGTCGGCTCCAATGCCGTGCTGCTGAAGGCCGTGCCGGCGGGCGCCACGGCGGTCGGCAATCCGGCCCATATCGTGCAGAAGGACCAGCAGGGTTATGGCTCCGCGACCTCGCGCCTGTTTTCCGCTTATGGTGTGACGCCGAACGGGGACGATCCGCTGTCCAAGGCCTTGCTCGGCCTGATCAGCCATGCCGACGCGCAGGAGCAGCAGATCGAGCGCATCATGGCGGTATTGAAAGCGGCGGGGCTGGATTGCCCCAAGATTGCCGAGTGCGAGAATTTCGACCCGGCGCAATTGAACAAGCTTGTCGAGTAAAGGAAAAGCATGAGCATGGAAGCCGCGGCGGACAACGCCGATACCCTGGACCCGTTTGAAATCCGCGTGCTGGCGGTGCTGGCCGAAAAGGAAGCGCTGACGCCGGATAATTACCCGATGTCGCTGAACGCCATCACCAATGGCTGCAACCAGCTTTCCAGCCGCGATCCGGTGATGCAGCTGTCGGAGGACACCGTGTCCGATGTGCTGCAGCGCCTGATCGAACGCCGACTGGTGAACCAGATCAGCCAGGCCGGCGCGCGCGTCAGCAAGTACGAACACCGCATGCGCATCAAGTGGTCGCTGGAGCAGGACAAGGTCGCCGTCCTGACGATGCTGATGCTGCGCGGCTTGCAGACTGCGGGTGAAATCCGCACCCGCAGCGGCCGCATGCACGAATTCAAGAGCGTGGCCGAGGTGGAAACCGCGCTGCAATTTCTGATCGATAAATACCCGCCGCTGGTGGCCAAGCTGGCGCTGGCGCCCGGCACCAAGGAGCCGCGCTACGGCCAGCTGCTGGGCGGCGAAGAAGTGCTGGCGCGCGAGGAAACCGCCGCCGGTTATGCCGGAAGCGTCAGCAGCGGCTCGCGCAACGACCGCGTGGCCCAGCTGGAGCAGGAAGTCCAGCAACTGCGCGCCGATTTCGCCGACCTCGCCGCGCAGTTCGAGCAGTTCAAAAAACAGTTCGAGTAAGCTTAGTCCGCAGCAGCGAGCACGGCGTCGATGGCGTCGAGGATGGCTTCGCAGGTGGCCGGGGCGCGCAGCGGCGGATTGTGGCGGTGCTTGCCCACCGCCGACACCGCGTCGCGGATCGCCAGAAACACCGAGAAGGGCAGCAGCAGCGGCGGCTCGCCCACCGCCTTGGAGCGGTGGATGCTGTCGAAGCTGTTGCGGTTCTTGAACAGCTTCACGTCCAGATTGCGCGGGCAGTCCGATATCGCCGGAATCTTGTAGGTCGATGGCGCGTGCGTCATCAGCTTGCCGCCCGCGTTCCACCACAGCTCCTCCGTCGTCAGCCAACCCATGCCCTGGATGAAGGCGCCTTCCACCTGACCGATGTCGATGGCCGGGTTCAGCGAATTGCCCGCATCGTAAAGTGCATTCGCTTCCAGCAGCTTCCATTCCCCCGTCAACGTATCGACGATCACTTCCGATACTGAAGCGCCATAGGCGAAATAGCCGAAGGGGTTACCGCTCATGGTTTTCGGATCCCAGCTCAGGCCCGGCGTGGCGTAGAAGCCGTCCGACCAGAGCTGGATGCGTGCCAGATACGCTTTCTGCACCAGATCGGCGAATGACATGGCCGCTTCCGCCCCACCATACACCACGCCATCGGCGAACTGCACCTCGGCCAACTCGCAGCCGAATTGCGCTGCGGCGAAGGTGGCGAGGCGCTGACGCAGGGTGTGGGCCGCATCCTGCGCTGCCTTGCCGTTCAGGTCCGCGCCAGTGGAGGCGGCGGTGGCCGAGGTATTGGCGACCTTGCTGGTATCGGTGGCGCTGATGCGCACACGGTGCAGCGGAATGCCCAGTTCATGCGCCACCACCTGGCAGACCTTGGTGTTGATGCCCTGGCCCATCTCGGTGCCGCCGTGGTTGACCAGTACCGAGCCGTCCGTATAGATGTGGACCAGCGCACCGGCCTGGTTGAAGTGGGTCACGTTGAAGGCGATGCCGAACTTCACGGGCGTCAGCGCCAGGCCTTTCTTCAGCACCGCGCTGCGCGCATTGAATTCGTCGATGGCGGCGCGGCGGGCGCGGTAGGCACTGTCGTGCTCCAATTGGGCCACCAGTTCGTGGATGACGTTATCGACCACTTTCTGGCCGTATTGCGTGACGTTGCGGCCTTCCTCATCGTTGCGGCCGTAGAAATTGATCTTGCGGACGTCCAGCGCATCCTTGCCCAAGTTGCGCGCGATTTCGTCCACGATGTATTCGATGGCGATCGCGCCTTGCGGGCCGCCGAAACCGCGGAAGGCGGTATTCGACTGGGTATTCGTTTTGCCCGCCATGGCGCGGATATCGACGTCGCTCAGGTAGTAGGTATTGTCGAAGTGGCAGATGGCGCGCGTGGCGACCGGCGCCGAAAGGTCGGCCGAGAAGCCTGCGCGCGACACCATCTCGACCTTGGCTGCGGTGATGCGGCCGTCCGCATCGTGGCCGATCTCGTATTCGTAGTAGAAGCAGTGGCGTTTGCCTGTCACCATCATATCGTCGTCGCGGTCGGCGCGCAGCTTGACGGGGCGTTTCAGCTTGGCCGCGCTGATGGCGGCGCAGGCGGCCCACAGCGCTGATTGCGATTCCTTGCCGCCAAAGCCGCCGCCCATGCGGCGGCACTCGACCACGATGGCGTGCGATGGGCGGTGCAGGGCGTGCGCCACCACATGCTGCATCTCGGTCGGGTGCTGGGTGGAGCACAGCACCAGCATGCCGTCGCCTTCCTTGGGGATGGCGTAGGAAATCTGACCTTCGAGGTAGAACTGTTCCTGTCCGCTCACATGCAGCTTACCTTTTACTCGGTGTGGCGAGGCTTCCAGCGCCTGCTGCGCCTCGCCGCGCGCCAGGCGCATGGGCGGCACGACGAAGGATTGCGCATCGCGCGCCGCTTCCGGCGTCAGGATGGCGGGCAGCTCCTCATACTGCACCTCGGCCTTGCGCGCTGCGCGGCGGGCATTGTCGTGCGAGTCCGCCACCACGACGAAGATGGGCTGGCCCACGTATTCGACCTTTTCCTCGGCCAGAATGGGGTCGTCGTGGATGATGGGGCCGCAGTCGTTGGTGCCGGGGATGTCGCGCCAGGTATAGGCCGCCACCACGCCCGGCGCGGCCAGCACCGGCGCCAGGTTCAACGCGGCGATGCGCGCATGCGCCTTGGCCGACAGGCCCAGCGCCGCGTGCAGCGTACCCTGGGCTTCGGGAATGTCGTCGGTATAGGTGGCCTCGCCCAGGACGTGCAGGATGGCCGATTCATGCGGATGCGAGAGGCCGACTTCGGCCCATGCCTTGACCGATTCCGGCGTCAGGAATGCTTCGGTTTTGCTGTTCATGCGAGTGCGTAGTTATCTGAGTAGGCGAAAGCATTGATCTCGGCGGCGGGCAAAGGCTGCTCCGGACGCGTCTCAAGCCAGAAGCGGCGCAGCAGGTTTTGCGCGCTGCGCATGCGGTAGCGCGCGCTGGCGCGCATATCGCTGAGCGGGCTGTAATCCTGGGCCAGGGCGGCCATGGCGGCGTTCAGCGCGTTCTCGTTCCAGGGCTGGCCTTCCAGCGCGGCTTCGGCCAGCGGCGCGCGGCGCGAGGTGGCGGCCATGCCGCCGAAAGCGATATGCACATTGCGCGCGATGCCGGCCTTGTCCAAGGTTACGGCGAAAGCGGCGCAGACGGCGGATATATCCTGGTCGTAGCGCTTGGCCAGTTTGTAGGTGCGGAACTGCAGGCCGGTGTGGGGCAGGGGGATGCGCACGGCTTCCACGAATTCGCCGGGCTGCCAGTCCTTCTTCATGTAGTCGAGATAGAAGTCCTGCAGCGGCATGGTGCGCTGGCCCTCGGTGCTGCGCAGCACGATGCGCGCGCCAAGCGCAATCATCCACGGCGCCGAATCGCCGATGGGAGAGCCGTTGGCGACGCTGCCGCCCAGGGTGCCGGTATTGCGGATGGGTTGGGAGGCAAAGCGCTGCCACAGCTCCGTCAATTCCTGCGGATAGTGCTCGCAGATGGCGCGATAGGCATCGTCCAGCGAAACTGCGGCGCCGATTTCGAGGATGCCGCCATAGGTGCGCATGCGCAGCAGCTCGGGAACCTGGCGCACATAGATCACATCGCCCAGATTGCGCATCTGTTTCGTCACCCACAGGCCCACATCGGTGGAGCCGGACAGGATGGTGGCCGTGGGCTTGGCGGCGCGCAGGGCCGCCAGTTCGTCCAGGGTGCGCGGCGCGTGGAAGGTCTGGCCGTCGTGGGTGTAGCTGAACATGCGCTCCCTTTGCAGGCTCTCCAGTTCGGCCTGCACGGCGGCGCGGTCGAAGGCGGCATGCGGCAGCTCGCCCATGCGCTGGGCCGCATCGATGATGGGGCGGTAGCCGGTGCAGCGGCATAGATTGCCTGAGAGGGTTTCGTCGATCTGCTTGCGGCAGGGCGGTTCGGCGGCATTCTCCTGCTTCAGGTACAGGCTCCAGAGCGACATGGCGAAGCCCGGCGTACAGAAGCCGCATTGCGATCCATGGCATTCCACCAGGGCTTGCTGCACCGGATGCAGACGGCCGTCGTCCTGTTTCAGGTCTTCCACGGTGAACAGGGCTTTGCCGTCCAGCGTGGGCAGGAACTGTATGCAGGAGTTGACGCTTTTCAGCTCCAGGCCGCCCTCTTTCAGTGTGCCGATCACCACGGTGCATGCGCCGCAGTCGCCTTCGGCGCAGCCTTCCTTGGTGCCGGTGCAGTGCAAGTCTTCGCGCAGATGCTGCAGGACCGTGCGCGTGGGCGACAGGGCGCTGGCTTCGCGCACCTTGCCCTGGTAGTAGAAACGAATCGGGTCGGACATCGTGCTTCTCCAGAATCAGCCAGGCAGGTAAATGGTTTTGAACAGGAAGACGCCGGCGATCCCCCAGATCACGGTGCTGACCTGGCGGTGCTGGCCGGTCAGGAGTTTGAGCACGGCATAGCTGATGAAGCCCAGAGCCAGACCGTTGGCAATCGAATAGGTAAAGGGCATGACCAGGGCCGTGACCACGGCCGGCACGCATTCGGTGGTTTCATGCCAGTTGATTTCGGCCAGTTCGCGCAGCATCAGGCAGGCCACGAAGAACAGGGCCGGTGCGGTGGCGTAGGCCGGCACCACGCTGGCCAGCGGCGCGATGAAGAGGCAGAGCAGGAACAGCACGGCGATGGCGACGGCGGTCAGGCCGGTGCGGCCGCCTTCCTGCACGCCGGCCGCGCTTTCGATGTAGGCGGTGGTACTGGAGGTGCCGAGCACGGAACCGACGACGATGGCGCCACTGTCGGCCAGCAGGGCGCGGTTCATGCGGTCCATTTTGCCGTTCTTGAGCAGACCGGCACGCTGCGCCACGCCGATCAGGGTGCCGGTGGCGTCGAACAGTTCAACCAGAAAGAACACCAGCACCACATTGATCAGGCCATGGGCAATGGCGCCCATCAGGTCCAGCTTCATCACGGTCGGCGCCAGCGAGGGCGGGGCGGAGACGATGCCGTTGAAGTGGTTGCCGCCGAAGAAAAAGCTCAGCACCGTGACCGACAGGATGCCGATCAGCAGGGCGCCCGGCACGCGCAGCCGGTCCAGCGCCACGATGATGAGGAAGCCGAGAATGGCCAGCACCGGCGCGGGCGAATGCAGGTCGCCCATGGTGACGAAGGTGGCGGGACTGGCCACCACGATGCCCGCGTTCTTCAGCGAGATCAGTGCCAGGAACAGGCCGATGCCGGCCGGGATGGCAATGCGCAGCGAGGGCGGAATGCTGTTGATGATGAGTTCACGGATCTTGAACAGGCTGACGAACAGGAACAGGCAGCCGGAAATGAACACCGCGCCCAGCGCCGCCTCCCAGGTAAAGCCCATGCCTTTCACCACGCCGTAGGCGAAGTAGGCATTCAACCCCATGCTCGGCGCCAGGCCGATCGGATAGTTCGCATACAGGCCCATGATGAGGGTGCCCACCGCTGCCGCCATGCAGGTGGCGACGAAGACCGCGTCCTTGGGCATGCCGGCATCGCCCAGGATCGAAGGGTTGACGAAGATGATGTAGGCCATCGTCAGGAAAGTGGTGAGGCCAGCCAGAAGCTCGGTGCGCACGGTGGTGCCGTTAGCACTCAGCTTGAAGAAGTTTTCAAGGAAGTTCATGTCTCGTGTCTCTGTTTATGGTTTTTTGACGCCGGAAAACTCGCCGGTCTATGCCGGTCGAAAAATTGGCGTTGTGCGGAAAGGGCCGCAGCGTATCTAATGTCGTGCAAATAACAGTCTTGCTCGTATCGCCAGCCGAATACCAGCTATCGGCTTGCCGCTATAAGCGCCCGCCGCGGCCTCAAAAACAACGTCACTTCGACAGCAGCTTGGCCGCCGCCGCGACCTGGGCGCGCAGCCATTTGTGTTCGGTGGCCTGGTGAGAGCGCTCGTGCCACAGCTGGTAGAAGCGCAGCGGCGGGAATTTGACCGGTACCTTGTAGGATTTGAGGCCCAGCGTGTTTTCGTAATAGCTGGCGAACTGCTGGCCCGCCGTCAGCACCAGGTCGGTCTGCGCCACCATATACGGCAGCATGCGGAAATGGGCCGATTCGACCACCACATTGCGTTCCATATTCTGCTGTTCGAGGAAGGCATCGATGTTGCCGTGGTAGCCGGGCAGGATCTGGGTCGGCGCCGCATGCGGCAGCGAGAGGTAGTCCTCGACCGTCATGCCGTCCTTATTGGTGCGGCGCGCATACGCCGTGTTGGCGCGCATCAGGCAGACGATGGGGTCGTCGAACAGCTTGGAGATATGCAGGTGGGCGGGCGGCTCGTCCCAGTTGGCGACCACCAGATCGAGCTCGCCGTCCGACAGCAGGCGCACATAGTCGGACTCCGGCCCCAGCGCATGGATCACCATGCGGCTGCGCGGCGATTCGCGGCGCAGGCGGGCGATCACCTCGGTGAAGAACTGGGTGTTCATATAGTCCGGCGCGGCGATGTGGAAGGTGCGCGCTTCCTCTAGCGGGACGAAGGCCGTTTTCGGCATGAACAGGTTTTCGGTCTCGTCGAGAATGCGCTTGGCGGGTTTCAGCAGGCTTTCGCCGTGCTGGGTGGGCACCATGCCGCGCCCGCCGCGCACCAGCAGGGGATCGCCGGTCAGCTCGCGCAGGCGGCGCAGCGAGGCCGAGATCGAGGGCTGCGGCTGATTCAGTTTCAGCGCCACGCGCGAGACGTTCTTTTCACACAACAGCAAATACAGAATGCGGATCAGATGCAGATCCAGATGCTCCGGCAACCGCGACATGGCTTGTCTCCTCTTGCGCTCATTGGCGCTTTTATATGTGTCGTATGGAGATTCGCATATTTATGGCCTCGTTATGTATATGTCAGCGCATATGGCAGTTATAAAAAAACATGCAGGACGAGGCGCGCCTTCAACCCTTATCTTTTCACTCACCCCGGCGCAATGCCGGTCATGACGGTCGTAGCGGCGATGGAAGAACGACCGGACCTCAGCCATCTGAATTGCCCGCAGAGGCAGATGGGACAACAAAATGGAAGAGACATGGAAGCACTATTCGGACCCTATGGAGTGGAGTGGCTGAACCTCTTGGTGCGCTGGCTGCATCTGATCACCGGCATTGCCTGGATCGGCGCCTCCTTTTACTTCGTCTGGCTGGACAATTCGATCCGGCCGCCGCAAGCGGGCAGCCCGCTCGCCAAGAAAGGCGTGATGGGCGAGCTGTGGGCCGTGCACGGCGGCGGCTTCTACAATCCGCAGAAATACCTGGTGGCGCCGGCCGAACTGCCGGCCGAGCTGCACTGGTTCAAATGGGAGGCGTATGCCACTTGGCTGAGCGGCTTCGCCATGCTCTTCATCGTCTACTACTTCAACGCTTCGGCCATGATGATCGATCGCAGCGTGGCCGATCTGAGCCCGGTGCAGGCGGTGGGCGTGGGTCTTGGTACGCTGGCCCTGGGCTGGCTGGTGTACGACCTGCTGTGCAAGTCGCCGCTGGGCCAGCGCGAAGGCTTGCTGGGCGTGGTGATGTTCGTGCTGATCGTGGCGGCGGGCTTCGTATTGACCAAGCTGCTGAGCGGCCGCGCGGCCTATATCCATGTGGGTGCGATGATCGGCACCATGATGGTGGGGAATGTGCTGTTCGTGATCATTCCCGGCCAGCGCAAGCTGGTGGAAGCGATGAAGGAGGGGAAATCGCCCGATCCGATCTATGGCAAGAAGGCCAAGCAGCGCAGCGTGCATAACAACTACTTCACGCTGCCGGTGCTGCTCATCATGATCAGCAACCATTACGCGATGACCTATGGCCATGCGTATAGCTGGCTGATTCTGGCCGCGATCATGGCCGCTGGTGTGCTGATCCGCCATTTCTTCAATCTGCGCCATGCCGGCAAGGTGTCGGTGGCTTATCCGATTGCGGGCGTGGCTCTGCTGATGGCGGTGGCGATTGCGATTGCTCCCGCGCCGCGCAAGCCGGCGGTGGCCGCCGCGCCGTCCGCTGGCGCCACCGGCGATGCGCGCGCCGATACCCATGCCGATGTCCACGCCGGCGCGGACGGCACAGCCCTTGCGTCAACTGGCGCCGCGTCGGCCGCCGCGGCCAGCCATCCCGGCATCGCCAAGGTGCAGGAAGTGATCCAGCAGCGCTGCGCCTCCTGCCACTCGGCCCAGCCGACGCAGGCCGGCTTTGCATCGCCGCCGAGCGGCTTGATGCTGCAAACACCGGAACTGACGCGCCAGCACGCCGCCAAGGTGTATCAGCGCGTGGTGCAGAGCAAGGACATGCCGTTGGCGAATCTGACCCAGATGACCGATGGCGAACGCAAACTGATTGGCGACTGGTTCGAATCCGGCGCCAACTGAGAACAGGAAGAACAAATGGAAAAGGTAATCATCGACGGCTTCAATCTGAGCGCCGAACAGGTGCTGGCCGTGGCCCGCGCGCCGCATGCGCGAGTGGAACTGGCCGCCTCCTCGCGCGCCGCGCTGAAAGAAAGCCGCGACTATATCGAATCGACCTGGATGCACGATGAGGCGCCCATGATGTACAGCTTCAATACCGGCGTCGGCCTGCTGAAAGATACGCGCGTCAAGGTCGAACACATCGAGCTGTTTCAGACGCAGCTGATCAAGGCGCACAGTGCCGGCATGGGCGAGCCGTTTTCGGAAGAGGTGAGCCGCGCCACCATGCTGCTGCGCGCCAATGCCTTCGCCAGCAATTATTCCGCGCCGCGCGTGGAGGTGGTGGATCGCCTGCTGGCGTTCATCAATGCGCGCATCCACCCCGTCATGCCGCAGAAAGGTTCGGTGGGTGCATCGGGCGACCTGGCGCCGCTATCCTATTTGGCTGCCGCCATTGCCGGCTTCGACGAGGCGGAAGTGATGTACGACGGCCGCCGCATGTCCGCGCCGGAAGCCATCGCCAAAGCCGGTATCGGTCCCGTCAAGTTCGACCTGAAGGCCAAGGATGCCTCGGCCCTGATCAATGGCTGCACCGCCTCGCTGGCCGTGGCCGTGCTGGCGGCGCACGATGCGCGTACCCTGCTCAGCGACGCCTGTCTGTCGCTGGGTCTGACGCTGGAAGCGATGCGCGCCGAGATGGCGGCCTTCGATCCACGCATCCAGAAAGCCCGTCCGCATGCGGGCCAGATCAAGACCGCCGCCATCGTACGCAAGCTGTTGAAGGGCTCGACCCGCACCACGCACGAGGCGCGCTCGGTGCAGCTGCCCGATGAATTGCGCCGTACCGACATTCCCTACACCTCGCGCATCCAGGACGTGTATTCGCTGCGCTGCGCACCCCAGGTTTATGGCCCGGTGTTCGATGCGCTGGACTATATCGACAATATCGTGGACAAGGAGATCAACTCCGCCACCGACAATCCGCTCATCTTCGGCAAGGACGGCGGCGGTTTCGAGATCATCTCGGGCGGCAATTTCCACGGTCAGTACTTGGCGCAGGCCATGGATTTGCTGGCGATGGCGGTGACGGACCTGGGCAGCATCTGCGAGCGCCGCGTGGCGCGCCTGATCGATCCGACCCTGTCCTGGGGCTTGCCGCGCAATCTGATGAGCGGCGTGCGCGGCGTGAACACCGGCTATCCCGTGGTGCAATGCTCGCTCAGCTCACTGGTGATGGAAAACCGCACCCTGTGCATGCCGGGCAGCGTGGACAGCATCCCATCCAAAGGCAATAGCGAGGACCATGTGTCGAACTCCACCTGGTGCGCGCGCAAGGCCGCCACGGTGGTGGAGAACACGCGCTACATCGTCGGCGTGGAGATGCTGCTGGCGGCGCAGGCGCTGAGCATGACCGAAAGCCTGCTGTCCGGTTTCCATCTCGGCCAGGGAACGCAGGCGGCATATGACGAAATCCGGCGCCAGATTCCAGCCTGCCTGGACGGCGACCGCTGGTTCCATCACGATATCCAGACAGCGTATTCCTTCATTGCCAGCGGCTCCGTGCGCCAGGCCGTGGTCCGCGCCATCGGCGAGTTTGCCGACGACTGAACTAGCCTATGCCTGTTTTGCTGTCCGTGGCGCGTGGCGACGTATTGGCGCCGCGGACAGCTTTTTTCAGCACTTCTCGTATTTCCAGTTGCGCGATTTTCCTTCCGCGATCCACTCCACCGCCTGCTCCAGGCGGCGCTGGCGCGTGGCCTCGGTCTTGGCCTCGTCCAGCCACTCCACATAATCACGCTTCTTGCTGGTGCTGAAGGCGTCGAAATGGGCGAGGGCGGCCGGTTTCCCTTCCAGCGCAGCGAGAAAGTAGTCCTGCACTTGCAGCTCGGGCTTGGCCGCCTTGGCTTTGGCGGGGGCTTTCACGCCATCCTCGTTGAGTTGCATGGCCTTCTTGATGTAGCCGGCCAGGGTCTTCTGCGGCGGCAGATCCTTGAGCGATGCGATGCGGCCGAACTGGCCCATGGCTTCCTCGGTTTTGGCGTCGGCCTGGGACAACAGCATCTCCGCTTTCCAGAAGCCGAAGCTGCAATGCTGTTTGAAGGCGGCCATATTGCACAGCATGCCCTTGTACATAAAGTGCGGCATGCCCCACTTCACGGTTTCCTCCACCTCGGGACAGGTGGCGTGCACCAGTGCGCGCAGATGGGCAAGGATGGGCTGGGCGAATTCGGCCGACTTGGCGATATAGGCGTCGATGCGTGGGTCGAGAACTGGCATGGCAAGACTGTAGCTAAAGGCGATTCCTGCAATATACGCATGCGCGGCGGCGCCGTCCATTGTGCTGGCCAATCCGGCAACAATGCAGGCGAGCCAAGCCGTTAATTCAAGTATGCAAGCGACTGAAGCTGCCATAGAATGAAAAGGCTCGTCTTTTTCGCCGCGCCATGAAAACCCTGCTCAGTCGCTTGCTGTTATGGCAAACTTTCCTCTTGCTGGCTGCAATGGGAACGGTGCTGGTCGCCTTGCCTTTCGGCCTGTTCCTGAACGAGTCGAACAAGGCGATCGAGGTGGCGCGCCAGGAAGCGCGGGGCATTCCGCCCACGCGCGCGCTGCTCGCCTTGCTGCGCAGCCTGCAACAGCACCGCGGCTTGTCCAACATGGCCGACCTGGGTTTCAACGAGGCGGAAGCCGGACTGGCCACCAGCCGGCAGGCGGTGGACAAGAGCTTCTTTACCATGGAGACCCTGCTGCTGCCGCTTGGCGATACGGCCTTGCTGGCCGATTTTCAGCAGGCGCGCGACCAGTGGCAAGCCTTGCTGACGCGGCGCAGCGTGCGCACGCTGTCCGCCAACGGCAGCTTCGATGCGCACAATCAGCTGGTGGCGCGCCTGCTCAAGCTGCACGAAAAGCTGATCGACCATTTTGGCCTGCGCCTCGACCCTGCGGCCAGTTCCTATTTCCTGATGAATGCGGCCCTGGTGGAAGCGCCCCAACTGGCCGATAGCATGAGCCGCCTACGCGGCGGCGGCGCGGCGGCGCTGGCCCTGCATCAGGCGGGGCAGGAAGAGCGCTTGGCCCTGCACGGGCTGATCGACCGCGCCGGCTATCACCTGAATGCCATCCGCGCCTTGCTGGACTATGCCGTCGACGCCGACCCCGAACTGGCAAGGAGTTTGAGTCCCGTGGCCAAGGCCAGCCTGGATGATGGCGCCGCTGCCTTGGCGGAGGCGGCGCAGGCGGTGGTGCGTTCCAGCCGCCTGGATGCGGCGCCATGGGAGTATTTTGTGCGCCTGACCGGGGCGCTCGATGCGCAGCAGCGTTTGAGCAGCAATACGCTGGCGGCGCTGGAAACGGTGCTGGCCGGACGAGCGGACGAACTGGAAGGCACCCGGCGCAATCTGTCCTTGGCGCTGGGTGCGCTGGCCGTGCTGATGGTGGGCTTCGGCATACGCGTGGTGCGCTCGGTCACGGTGCCTATGGCCCAGACCATGCACGCGGCGCAGACCATGACCGAGGGTACGGAGGCGCGCCTGCACACGGTGGAAGCGATCGCCAACGGCGATATGGAGCAGGCGCTGAAGCCGGCCTCGCCGCCATCACTGGACGGCGTGGCCGCAGGCCGTAACGAGGCGGGGCGGCTGGTGGCGGCCTTGCTCAGCATGAGCCGCATGCAGGGCGCGCTGGATGGCGCCTTCGTCCAGATGACCCAGGCGCTGCGCCAGCATCGTGCCGACGAAAGTGCGCGTGACTGGCTGAAGACGGGCCTCAATGAATTGGGCGATTTGATGCGTGGCGAGTTTTCCGCTGAGACGGGGGCGGAGGCGGCCCTGGGTTATCTGGCGCGGCGTCTGGACGCCGGCGCCGGTGCAATCTATCTGCTGCAGGAGGGCGGTGGGCAGCTCAGCCTGAGCGTGGGCTATGCGCTGAATGGCCAGTTGGCCCGGCCCGGCCGCCTGCTGCAAGGCGAGGGCGTGCTAGGCCAGGCGGTGCGCGACCGGCGCGCCATCTTTCTGAGTCAGGTGCCGCCTGGCTATCTGGGCATCACTTCGGCCCTCGGTTCCTGCGATGCCACGGCGCTGGCGGCGCTGCCCCTGCTGCATGCGGGCAGCGTGGTGGGGGCGCTGGAGCTGGCCTGCCTGCGGCCTTTTAGCGAGACCGAGCGCGAATTCCTGGAGCGGGCGCGCGACAGCATTGCCGCCAGCATCGGCGTCAGCATGTCGCGCCACCGCACCGAAGTCCTGCTGGAGAAGACCCAGCAGCAGGCCGGGGAGCTGCGCCTGCAGCAGGAAGCCCTGCGGCAGAACAATGCGGAGCTGGAGCGAGTGAACACCTTCCGCTCCGAATTCCTGGCGAATGTCTCGCATGAACTGCGCACGCCTTTGAACAGCATGCTGGTGCTGGCCGCCGTGCTGCGCGAAAACCGCGAAGGCAATCTGACGGCCAAGCAGACCGAGTATGCCGGCATTATCCAGCAGGCTGGCAAGGATTTGCTGGCCCTGATCAACGATATCCTCGACCTCTCTCGTTCGGGTAGCGGCCGGGTTGCGCTGAGTCTGGAACAGGTGGCCAGCCGCCAGATCTGCGAGACGCTGCTGCCGGCTTTCAGACCCGAGGCCGAGGCCAAAGGCCTGGAGTTCCGCATCGAGTATGCCGGCGCCTTGCCGCAATTGGTGTGCATTGACCTGGACCGCACGCGCCAGGTATTGAAAAACCTGCTGTCGAATGCCTTCAAGTTCACCGCGCGCGGCGGCGTGCTGATACGGATGGACCTGATCGAAGGCGTGTTGACCGTACCCGCGCTCAGCATCGCCGTGCGCGACAGCGGCATCGGCGTGCCACCTTCCAAGCGCGAGCTGATTTTCGAGGCCTTCCGCCAGGCCGATGGCAGCATAGGCCGCAGCTACGGCGGCGCGGGTCTGGGCCTATCGATCTCGCGCCAGCTGGCCTGCCAGATGGGTGGCGCGCTGCGTCTGCAGGCCAATGAGGGGCCGGGCAGCACCTTCATCCTGTATCTGCCGCTGGAGGCCGCACCGACCTACAAGCCGCCCGCTCAGCGCGCGGCGCCAGCCCTGCCTTATGGCGCTTACCCCACCTTGGACGGCAAGAAAGTGCTGCTGGTGGACGACGATATGCGCAATGTCTTTTCGCTTGGCACATTGCTGTCCGGGCGCGGCATGCAGGTGGTGGAGGCGGAGCATGGCCGTGCCGCGCTGGAGCGGCTGGCCGAGCATCCCGATACGGCGCTGGTGCTGATGGATGTGGCGATGCCGGTGATGGATGGCTACGAGGCCATGCGCAGCATCCGCGCCACGCCGAGTTTGCGCCAGCTGCCCATCATCGCCATGAGCGGCGATGCGCGGGTGATGGACGAGCAGTTGTGCATGCAGGCCGGAGCCAGCGCCTGGCTGGCCAAGCCGCTCGACATCGCCGTGCTGCTGGCGATGATCGAGCGCTGCGTTACACCGGCCGTTTAGCTTGTTTAGAAGTGGTACTCCGCGCGCACCATCGGCGTTTTCGCCAGGCTGCCCGGCACATTGTGCGGATTGCCGAATTTATTGCGCCAATACTGGTACTGCAGGCCAAGGCGGAAGCTGTTCTTCGGCAGGCTTAAAGCGCCGCTGGCGTCATACATCAGCATCATTTCAAGATTGGTTTCCGCCGACGTCGGGCCGCCGAATTCATTCCTGCCCTTGGATGCGATGTAGTTCAGGTAGCCCTCGAAGCTGAGCGGCAGGGAGCCGACCGGAATCCCCCACACCGCATTCAGCATGGCGTGCGTGTCGTAGCTGTAGCGTTCCGTCACGCCCACCGGCTTATTGCTCTCCCACAGGGCGAACACGCTCACGTTCAGGAAGCCCGGCACGTCCAGCATCAGCGTGGGGCCGGCCACGAACATGCGCTTTTTCGAACCGTAGCCGGGATCGTTCTTGGTGTTCAGGTCCAGGCCAGCGGTGAAGCCAAGGCCGCGCACCGGGCCGAATTTGAATTCGCGGCCACTGACCTTGCCGATGTCGAGCGTGTGGCGGTAGAGCAGATAGGCTTCATTGGCATTGGCGTCCTTCCCGTCCGACATCAGGAAGTCCAGGTTCATGAAATTCGTGCCGTACTTGTAGCCGCTGGCATGGGTCACGTTGAGGATGCTCTTCTTGATGTCGGCGCCGTTGTAAGGCTCGGCATAGCGCGTGCCGTAGCGGTAGCCTATCGATGTGTCGCTCCAGTCGGCCGCCATGGCTTGCTGCGGACCACACAGGGCCAGTACGGCAAAGGCGCTGGCGGCGAGGATAGCTACGGGGTTCTGCATGCTCTTGTCTCCTGATTTATTGTGTATATGGGGTGTTGCTGTTTCGATTATGTGAGTGCGTGCCATGGCTGTTATCCGCGCCAGCTTATATGTCCTTGAGTTTCGCCGTATATGATTTTTGGGCATCCACCAAACATTAAACGGGAGAGAGGCAGAATGGGCAAGTTAAGTACGCATGTTCTTGATGCAGTTAAAGGACGGCCAGGAGGCGTTGTGGCGGCCGCACTGTATCGGATTGACCACACCGGCTGCATCCAGGCGAGGTGAGAGGTTTCGCCGGTGGTCTTACTTAAGCTATCGCGGCGGCCAGATTTCGGCCAGGCGCAGCAGGTTGGTGGTACCGGGCTGGCCGAAGGGGGAGCCGGCGGCGATGGCGATCTGGTCGCCGGGCCGGACGAAGCCTTCACGCAGCGCGGTGCGGCAAGCCGCCGCCACCATCTCGTCCACGTTGCTGACATCGGGGCTGATGGTGCTGTGCACTCCCCATGCCAGCGCCAGGCGGCGCGCCGTTTCGCGCCGTGGCGTGATGCTGAGAATGGGCGCCATGGCGCGTTCGCGCGCGGCGCGCAGGCTGGTATGTCCGGACGTGGTGTAGGTCACGGTGGCAGCCACGCCCAGTACCGCGCCGGCGTTGCGCAGGGCCGAACAAATGGCATCGCCGCGCGTGGGCAGGGGCGCTTCGTGCTGGGCGTCGATCAGCTTGGGGTAGAGCGGGTCACGCTCCACTTCGGCCAGGATGCGGTTCATGATGGCGACCGCCTGCACCGGGTAAGTGCCGCTGGCCGATTCGGCCGACAGCATCACGGCGTCGGCGCCTTCGTACACGGCATTGGCCACGTCGGAAGCTTCGGCCCGCGTCGGCACCGGCGCGGAAATCATCGACTCCAGCATCTGCGTGGCGATCACCACCGGCTTGCCATGCTTGCGGCAGATGCGCACGATGCGTTTCTGTACGCCGGGCACGCGCTCAGGTGGAAGCTCCACGCCCAGGTCGCCGCGCGCCACCATCACCGCATCGGACAGGGCGACGATTTCCTCCAGCTGCTCCAGTGCGGCAGGCTTTTCCAGCTTGGCCAGCAGGCCGGCGCGGCCGTGGATTAGCGCATGCGCTTCCTGCAGATCCTCGGGGCGCTGGACAAAGGAAAGCGCTACCCAATCCACGCCCAGCGACAAGGCGAAGTCCAGATCGGCGCGGTCCTTGGCTGTGAGGGCAGGGATGGGCAGCACGGCGTCCGGCACGTTCACGCCTTTGCGGTCGGACAGCGTGCCGCCATTGACCACGCGGGTGCGGATGCTGACCGCATCGCAGGCCAGCACTTCCAGGCGCAGCTTGCCGTCGTCCAGCAGCAGGGATTGGCCGGGCTGCACGGCGGCGAACAGTTCGGGATGGGGCAAGCAGACGCGCGCCGCGCTACCGGGTGCTGGATTCTGATCCAGCACGAATTCTGAACCTGCGATTAGCTGGGCCGTGCCGCCGGCGATCTGACCCACGCGCAGCTTCGGACCCTGCAGGTCGGCCAGGATGGCGATGGGACGGCCCAGCGCGGCTTCGATCTCGCGCACGATCTCGTAGCGGCGCTGGTGGTCGGCATGCGAGCCGTGGCTGAAATTGAAGCGGAACATGTCGGCTCCGGCTTCGCACAGGGCTTGGATGGTAGCCCGGTCCGAGCTGGCCGGGCCGAGGGTGGCGACGATTTTGGCTTTACGTTCGCGGCGCATGGCGGTTCCTTCTTTCACAGGATGAGGATGGCGCGGAAGTCGTTGACATTGGTGCGGGTTGGCCCGCTGACGATCAGATCGTTCAGCGCGCTGAAGAAGCCGTAGCCATCGTTGTTGTCGAGCAGGGCGCGCGGCCGCAGTCCACGCGCTTCGGCCCGCGCCAGCGTGTCGGGCTGATAGAGGGCGCCGGCATTGTCTTCCGAGCCGTCGATGCCGTCGGTATCGCAGGCCAGGGCGTACACGCCAGGCGCGCCTTCCAGCGCGATGGCGAGGCTGAGCAGGAATTCCACATTACGTCCGCCGCGGCCGTTGCCGCGCACCGTGACCGTGGTTTCGCCGCCGGACAGCAGCACGCAGGGCCGCGCAAACGGCTGGCTGCGCGCCACGATCTGGCGCGCCAGCGCTGCGTGCATCAAGCCAATATCGCGTGCTTCGCCTTCGATGCCGTCGGACAGGATGTAGGACGTGATGCCGGCGGCGCGCGCCGTGGCGGCCGCCGCTTCCAGTGCATCCTGCGCCTTGGCGATCACGTGATGGCTATGCCCTTCGAAGCGCGCATCGCCCGGCTTGGGCGTTTCGCTGGCGGCGGATGACAGGTGGCGTTGCACATTCGCCGGAATCTCGATGCGGTATTTTTGCAGGATGGCCAGGGCTTCGGCACTGGTGCTGGCGTCGGGCAGGGTAGGGCCGCTGGCGATGATGCGCGGATCGTCGCCCGGCACGTCGGAAATCAGCAGCGTCACCACACGCGCCTTGCCGCAGGCCAGTGCCAGGCGGCCGCCCTTGATGGCGGAAAGATGCTTGCGCACGCAATTCATCTCGGCGATGGTGGCGCCGCTGTGCAGCAAAGCCTTGTTCAAGGCCTGCTTCTGCTGCAGGCTGATGCCTTCGGCGGGCAGTGCGAGCAGGGCCGAGCCTCCGCCTGAAATCAGGCAGAGCACCAGGTCGTCCTCGCCCAGACCCTGCACCATGTCGAGCATGCGCTGGGCCGCGCGGTGGCCCGCTTCGTCCGGCACGGGATGCGCGGCTTCCACCACCTCGATGCGCTCGCAGGGCGCGCCATGGCCGTAGCGCGTCACCACCAGGCCGGAAAGTGGGCCTTGCCAGTTGCGCTCCACCGCCTGCGCCATGGCCGCCGCGCCCTTGCCGGCGCCGATCACCAGGGTGCGTCCCTTGTCCGGCGGGGCAGGCAGGAAGGGCGGTAGGCGCCCGCTGGCGCTGACGGCGGCAAGGGCGGATTGGTACAGCTCCAGCAGGAACTGGCGGGGATGGTTGACGGCCATGATTTGGTTCTCTCTTGCGTGAATAAGGGAATCAGGCTTGCGCGATCTTATGGTTGGACATCAGTTCGATGGCTTGGCACAGCGCCGAGTGATCCAATCCACTCAGGCCATTGGCGGCGCAGGCATTCATCAGTTCCTGCGCCGTGGCCGTATTCGGTAGCGATACGCCCAGGGTTTTCGCCCCTTGCAGCGCCAGATTCAAGTCCTTCTGATGCAGTTCGATGCGGAAGCCTGGATTGAAGGTGCGCTTCACCATGCGCTCGCCATGCACTTCCAGGATGCGCGAGGATGCAAAGCCGCCCATCAGCGCCTCGCGCACCTTGGCCGGATCGGCGCCGGCCTTGGAAGCGAACAGCAGCGCCTCCGCCACCGCCTGGATATTCAGGGCCACGATGATCTGGTTGGCGACCTTGGTGGTCTGGCCGTCGCCATTGCCGCCCACCAGGGTGATGTTCTTGCCCATCAGCTCAAACAGCGGCTTGACGGTATCGAAGGCTTCCTGCGGGCCGCCCACCATGATGGTCAGCGATGCGGCTTTCGCGCCCACCTCGCCGCCGGATACCGGGGCATCCAGATAGGCGCAGCTTTTCTTGTTGATCTTCTTGGCGAATTCCTTGGTGGCGATGGGCGAGATGGAGCTCATGTCGACCACGATCTTGCCCGCGCTCAGGCCAGCGGCCACGCCATCTTCGCCGAACAGCGCGGCTTCGACATGGGGCGTGTCCGGCACCATGATGAAGATGATGTCGGCGCGCTTGGCCACCTCGGCGGCGGAGGTGCAGACGGTGGCATGGTTTTCCACCAGGTTTGCCGGGGGATTTTTCAGGTCGTGCAGATACAGCTTATGCCCGCCCGCCTGCAGATGGCCCGCCATCGGGGCGCCCATGATGCCAAGACCGATAAAACCTACTTTTGCCATGTTGATCTCCTTGAGTGTTATTGGATTGCTTCAGGCGACGAGGGCGCTGCGCCAGCCCAGGCCATCGACCGTGCCGTTGCGCGGCTTGTACTCGCAGCCCACCCAGCCCTGGTATTTGATTTCGTCCAGCAGGGCGAGCAGGTAGCGGTAATTGATTTCGCCGGTGCCGGGTTCGAAGCGGCCCGGATTGTCGGCCAGCTGGATATGGCGGATCAGATGCAGATTGGCCTTGATCGTGGCCGCCAGCTCGCCCTCCATGCGCTGCATGTGATAGATGTCGTACTGCAGGAAGAGATTGTCCGAAGCCACGGCGTCGATCAGCTCCAGCGCCTGGCGCGTGTTGGACAGGAAGAAGCCGGGTATATCGAAGGTGTTGATCGGCTCGATCAGCAGCGGCAAGCCTTCTTCCTTCAAGCGGTCGGCGGCGAATTTCAGGTTCTGTACCAGGACTTGCTGCGCGACGGCGCGTTCAACGCCCTGCGGCAGAATGCCAACCAGGCAGTTGATGCGCTGCGTTCCCAGCGCCTTCGCGTAGCGGATGGCCTGCTCCACGCCATCGCGGAATTCCTGCACCCGGCCCGGATGGCAGGCGATGCCGCGTTCGCCCGCCGCCCAGTTCCCGGCCGGCAGATTGTGCAGCACCATTTGCAGCTGCTGCTTGTCCAACTGGGCCGCGATCTGCTCCGGCTCGAAATCGTAGGGAAAGAGGAATTCAACGCCCGTGAAACCCGCCTTGGCGGCGGCGCCGAAACGGTCGAGGAATTGCAATTCGTTGAACAGCATGGTCAGATTGGCGGCAAACTTTGGCATAGCGTGTCTCCTTGGATGGCGGGCGCTCAGGCCACGTCCAGCACGTCGTTGAATTCGTTGATGGCGTTGATCTCGGTGCCCATGGCGATATTGGTCACGCGTTCCAGGATCACTTCCACCACCACCGGCACGCTGTATTGCTTGATCAGTTCCCGCGCTTTCTCAAAAGCGGGAATGATTTCATCCGGCTTGAAGACGCGGATCGCCTTGCAGCCCAGGCCTTCCACCACGGCGACGTGATCGACACCATAGCCGTTCAGTTCCGGTGCATTCACGTTCTCGAAGGCGAGCTGCACGCAGTAGTCGATATCGAAATTGCGCTGGGCCTGGCGGATCAGGCCCAGATAGGAGTTATTCACCAGCACATGGATATACGGCAGCTTAAATTGGGCGCCCACGGCCAGTTCCTCGATCAGGAACTGGAAGTCGTAGTCGCCCGATATGGCCACGATGTCGCCGTGCGGATCGGAGGAGCGCACGCCCAGCGCCGCAGGGATAGTCCAGCCCAGCGGGCCGGCCTGGCCGCAGTTGATCCAGTGGCGCGGGTGGTAGACATGCAGGAATTGCGCCGCCGCGATCTGCGACAGGCCGATGCTGGAGATATAGCGCGTGTCGCGGCCGAAAAACTTGTTCATCTCCTCGTACACGCGCAGCGGCTTGACCGGCACGTTCTCGTAGTCGGTACGGCGCAGCATGGTGCGCTTGCGTTCCTGGCACTGATGCACCCAGCCGCTGCGGTCGCGCAGCTTGCCCTGCGCCTTCCACTCGCGCGCCACTTCCACGAACAGCGCCAGGGCGATGCCGGCATCCGACACGATGCCGTAATCCGGTCCGAACACTCGCCCGATCTGGGTCGGCTCGATATCGACGTGGACGAAGGTGCGGTCCTGGGTGAACACTTCGATCGAGCCGGTATGGCGGTTGGCCCAGCGGTTGCCGATACCCAGCATGAAGTCCGAGGCCAGCACGGTGGCGTTACCGTAGCGATGGCTGGTTTGCAGGCCCGCCATGCCCGCCATCAGCGGATGGTCGTCCGGAATGCTGCCCCAGCCCATCAGCGTTGGAATCACCGGCACGTTGACGATTTCCGAGAACTCCACCAGCAGCTTGGAAGCATCGGCGTTGATGATGCCGCCGCCTGCCGTGATCAGCGGATGCTCGGCCTCGTTCAGCATAGCCAGCGCTTTCTCGATCTGGGCGCGGCTGGCGGCGGGCTTGTAGACCGGCAGCGGCTCATACGTGTCGGGGTCGAATTCGATCTGTGCCACTTGCACGTCGAAGGGCAGATCAATCAGCACGGGACCGGGGCGGCCGGAACGCATCAGGTGGAAGGCTTGCTGGAACACGCGCGGCACCTGGGCCGGTTCGCGCACGGTTACGGCCCATTTGGTTACGGGCTTGGCGATGGATTCGATATCGACGGCCTGGAAATCCTCCTTGAACATGCGGGCGCGCGGCGCCTGGCCGGTAATGCAGAGGATGGGAATCGAATCCGCCTGGGCCGAATACAGGCCGGTGATCATGTCCGTGCCGGCCGGACCGGAGGTACCGATGCAGACGCCGATATTGCCCGCCTTGGCGCGGGTATAGCCTTCAGCCATATGCGAAGCGCCTTCCACATGGCGCGCCAGGACGTGGCGCACGCTATTGCGTTTTTTCAGTGCGGCGTACAGCGGATTGATGGCGGCGCCGGGCACGCCGAACGCCGCGCTCACGCCTTCCTTTTCCATAACATGGACAGCCGCTTCGGCCGCCGTCATCTTTGCCATATCGATCTCCTGTTTGTGTGAATTGCGGTTCTTGATGTTTTGTATGCTATCGGCATTGTCCAGCCGTGATAAGACGACAAAAAATCGTTTTATTCGATACTCCAGGTATGGAATAATGAATTCATGGACAAGCTCAAACAGATCGAGGCCTTCGTGGCCGTGGTGGAGAAGGGCAGCCTGGCGCGCGCCGCGCTGGTGCAGAACATCACGCCGGTGATGCTGGGCCGCCGCATCGATGCGCTGGAACGCCGCCTGGGCGTGAAGCTGATGCACCGCACCACGCGCCATCTGACGCTGACCGAACAGGGCTCGGTCTTTCTGGAAGACTGCCGCAAGCTCTTATCGGACTTCGATGTGGCGGAACGCAATATCTCGGAAGGGCGGCACAAGGCCACCGGCCACCTGATCGTGTCGGCGCCCGCCTCGTTCGGGCGGCAGCATGTGGCGCCGCATGCGCCGGCATTTTTGCGCGCCAATCCCGAGGTGCAGGTCTCCTTCAATCTGACCGATCAGGTGATCGATCTGGTGCGCGAAGGCTATGACCTCGGCATCCGCATCGGCGGCGTGATCGACCCGAGCTTCGTCGCGGTCAAACTGGCCAGCAACCGCCGGGTGGTGTGCGGCACGCCGGAATACTTCGAGCGCCATGGCATTCCCCGCACGCTGGACGACCTGGCCCAGCACAACTGCCTGGCCTTCAATCTGCAGGGCGGGCAGCAGCGCGGCTGGTACTTCCAGCAGAACGGCAAGGCCGTCACGGTGAAGGCGCAAGGGAATCTGGACTGCAATGACGGCGAGCTATTGCACCGTTGGGCGTGCGAGGGGCTGGGCCTGGCTTGGCGCTCGACCTGGGAGATCCAGGCGCAACTGGCGGAGGGCAGCCTGATTACGGTACTGGACGACTATGCCTTGCCCGATTACGACATCACGGCCGTTTACCTACAGCAGCGCCATCTGCCAGCCAAGATCCGCTTCTTCATCGACGAGTTGAAAGCCGTCTACGCCCAGCCAGGCTACTGGACGCGCAGCCGTTAGCGGCGGGCGCCGGGTTTTGTGACAGCTTGATGAAATTTGTCTTGGACATATATACTTATTGCTCAAAAACCACGATAATTGCCTAATGATACATTTTTGGGTTTAGGCAATGCGTGTTTGCTGTGTTTCAAGGCCGACGTCCGGCTATCCCTCGATCCGCCCCGGTGCGGTCATCCCATCCCCAAGTCTTATCCATCCCATTCCAGTCTGGCCGCTGTTCTGAGGTCAGGCTCCATTTCCCGCGCCCTTTGCGCTTTGCAATCAATTGAAAGGTTTTTGTGAATAAAGCAACATACAATATTGGTTTTAGCGAAGACGGATTCAGAATTACAGATAACCGCATCCTGCGTTTCTCCACCAATAATCCTGGCGGAGAATTGGAGATGAGTATATCCAGAGGAACGATTCAAATAAAAGACAACGATAGCGGCCTGGCTGGGATGGATGGTAAATACCTTGAGGCGAACGGTGGTTATCTTTACATGTATTGGAAATATAACCAGGATGGCCGTTTGTTTGAGGCGCCGATAAAACTCAACAGCATTAGCATTTCCTCTACTGATAGCATAAAAAGCGTGCAGATCTCCACCCAGCGCGGAGAAGCGAAGACGTATACGTATGATCCGGTCAGCAAGACGATTGATCTGTCGGATACGCAGATGGATACCGGTTTGACTATCCTGGCAAGGAAAGAAGGCGGCGGACTTGTCGGTTCCTTCACCATTGACAATATGAAATTCGACGCCTTGCCTGGCACTCCCTTATTCCGCGAGAAATCCGAAGTAATTGAGGTCGAGCAGGGCGACAGTATCGATCTGCAGTCCTTGGTGGGCGTCACCGCTACGGAGAGTGGCGACCTGATTGACTGGACGGTTTTGGAAGCCGCGAAAAATGGCGCCGTCATCATCAAAAATGCCCAGACCACGGTCGGCTCATCGGGACAAAGCTCGGACTTTAAGGTCGATCCCAATAAAGGTAGCGTCATAAAATACAAGCCCTATGAGGGCTTTACAGGTACGGACCGTTTCCGGATGGCGGTAGGGGATGAGTTGATCAGCGACCGCAAGGTTTTCAACGTTATGGTAAAGCCTGTTAAACCCACTGAGCTGGACTTGGCAGCCAAGTGCGATAACGGGGAAAAGGACGATGACAATGTCACCTCGGCGCAGTTCCTGACCTTCTCCGGCAAGGGCTACGCGAACGATTCCAGTAGCTTGGTCAGGGTCTTCGTCGATGCCAATGGCAATGGTGAACTCGACAGCACTGACCCCATGGTTATGACCAAGATGTCCGCCGGCGCGTGGCAGGTTGAAAATATCGATATCAGAGAGCTGGGCAAAGGCACCTACAAGGTCTATGCACAATCCACCTCGGGCGATATGTATGTAAAGAGTGCGCTCAGCGATGCGCTGGACCTGACGGTGGTCAGAAATCCGACCATCGACGGTTTCAAGCTGTCCGACGATAGCGGCACGGACGGCGACTTCATCACCAATGTGGCAAAGCAAACCTTGACCGCAACGCTCAGCGAGGCGCTGCCGAAGGACGGGAAAGTATCTGCCTTCGTCGATGGCACGTGGAAAGACATTACCGACAAGGTCAACGGTACGAAGCTGAGCTGGGATATTGAGCTGAAGGGCAAGGGTGAACTGAAGTTCCGCGTCGATGCCGGCGGCGAGCTGGGCAAGGAAACGGTGCAAAAGTACGAGTTGATCGCTGATGCCCCGGCCTGGAAAGGCACCGGCGTTTTCAAAAACAGCGTGGTGAGCGGCGGCACGACCTTCCTCGGCAAAAAAACTGAGTTCGTGATCGACCTGGAGAAAGACAGCGCCAGTGGCGAATATTGCGAAATCCAGCTGGGAGACAAATGGTTCAAGGGTGGGCATGTCAAGGCGGGCCAATGGGTCTTCAAGGATATAGACGTGCCCGCAGCAGGCGGCGAATATAAAGTGTTCGTGAGGGACATCGCCGGTAACACAAGCGAATTCACCAAGGGTACTTTCAGCGTCGATAACTTTGGACCGGCGACAGAGTTCATCAAGCTCGAAAAGAATCCCGCCCTTGGCAGCGAATATATTGAACTGCGCGTGAAAATGAGCGATAGCGGCGCAGGCATTTCCGACCCTGCCCAGATCTACAAGCTGTTTGGGCTGAAGGACAGCCTTGGCAAAGAGCTGTTGCCGGCTACCGTCGATCTGCCGGAACTCAAGCCAGGCAAGAGCGTTGAAGCCATCCTCAAGTTCCATGCACCTAACGGCAAATGGACCCTGGCCGATGATGGCGGGTACAGTGTGTTCAGGAAGGGCGGCATCTTGAGCGATGGCGTGGGCAATACCCTGGACGAGAATGCACTGGTTCAGGCTTTCACCGTGAGCCGGATCAAGATGGACGGTTTCAGCGAGACGGTAGAGGTCAAGGATACGCAAACCACCACGCCGTTCAGCAATGTGACGCTCAGCAGCGATGAAGTGGGCAAGTTCAAGCTGGACATCAAATTCAAAGCAGGCAATGGCACCCTCAGCGGTAGCGGCTTGAAGGGCGAGAAGGGTGTTTACACTGTGGAGGGCGATTCCCTGGCCAGCATCCAAGCCACGCTGCGCAAACTGGTCTTCACGCCGCAGGAAAACCAGGCAGGCAATACGGACAGTATCGAGACCGAATTTGAACTGACTCCTTCGTTCAACGGCACTGCGCTTGGCGCCAACAAGACTACGCATGTCAGTACCAAGGCCGTCGCGCCGACTGCGACCATTACGCTCAGCGACACCACGCTGAACAAGGGTGAAACGGCCAAGGTCACGATCACCTTTTCGGAAAAGATTGCGGATCTGACGCTGGGTAGCTTTGGCGCCACCGGCGGCAAGCTGTCGGGCCTGAAAGCGGTAAGCGACAAGGTATGGGAAGTGACCTTCACGCCGGGCGAGAATCTCCAGCTCAAGGAAGGCACAGGCAAGATCACCCTGAGCATGGGCGGTGTGAAGGACTTGGGCGGCAAGGCTGGCGACGCTCCCGTCACGGCCAGCTATTCGATCGACACCACCAAGCTGCCGCCTGCGCCGCCTAATCCGGTGACGCCGCCAGTGATGGTCGATGGTGTGCCCGTCACCCAAACCACCAAGGCCGATCCGGTGACTGGCACCACCAGCTCCACCGTGATCGTGCCGACCGTGACGGCCAGCCGTCAGGACGATGGCAAGACGCCGAACAAAGGCCTGGCCGATATCGCGCTGGACGTCGCCAGCGGCGGCCGCGAAGCCAAGCTGACCGTCAGCCTGCCGGTGGGCGCTGGCCTGGGTGCGGAAGGTTCGACCACGCTGCTGAGCAAGGATAAAGCCCTGTTGGACCTGATCCGCCGCATCGAACAGAAAACCGATGCCGCGTCGTCCACGCAGAAGGACATGAAAGGCCAGGGCACTTCCTTCCTCGATGCCCTGGGCAAGGACGTGACGATACTCAGCAAAACGATTACCCCAACCCTGGTGGCCGGCGCCGATCTGAAGCAGCCGATCCTGATCAATGGCAGCTCGACCACGCCAGCGGGCGGCGGCGCGAACAGCACCGCGATTGGCCTGGTGATCGATACCAGCCAGCTGGCCAAGGGCGCCGTGCTGCAGCTGAATAATGTGGACTTTGCGGCCATTGTTGGCGCAGCGACCCTGCGCGGCGGCGATGGCCGCAACTATGTGGTGGGCGATAACGCCAGCCAGAACATCTTCCTCGGCGCCGATGACGATGTGCTCAAAGGCGGCGGCGGCAACGATATCCTGGGCAGCGCGGGCGGCAACGACATCCTCGATGGCGGCGCTGACAACGACTTCCTGGCCGGCGGCATCGGCAACGATACCCTGATCGGCGGCACCGGCAACGACGTGCTGCAAGGCGGCCGCAGCGACCAGGGCGCATGGAGCTTCAGCGTGAATGCCAAGGGCGAGATCGTGGCCACCCACGACCAGGCCATGTTCGCGCCGGGCCAGAACGAAACCGTGCAGGTGGCGGAGTTCAACAAGCTGCCGGAGCTGGCCTTCCTCAATGCCGGCAAGGACAAGCTGGTCGATCTGGGCTTGCTGTACCACGCCGCCTTTGGCCGCGCCGCCGATATCGGTGGTTTGAACTTCTACACCGGTGCCGGCGCATCGCTCGCCAGCGTGGCGAAATTCTTCACGGCGTCGAAGGAATGGGTTGCCGCAGGCCTGGATAAGCTGGATGACAAGGCTTTCGTGACCAAGCTGTATGAGCAGGTGCTGGGCCGCGCGCCGGACCAGGATGGCGTCGATTTCTGGCTCAAGGCGCTGGCCGGCGCGAACGGCGTCAAGGCCAGCCGTGACACCGTGCTGCTGGGCTTTGCGGTGAGCGAAGAACACCGCAAGCTGCAGGCCAAGGATGGCGTCTTCGCCAAGGTCACGCTGGACAAGGAATCCGGCTGGATCAACGGCAGCGGCGACGACCGTCTGGATGGCGGCGCCGGCAGCGATGTGCTGGTCGGCGGCGACGGCAAGGATACGGCGGTCTACAGCGGCAAGCAGGCCGACTACAAGATCCTGCTGGGCGCCGACGGCCAGATCAAGGTTGCCGACAAGGCCAATGCCGACGTCGATACCTTGCGCGGCATCGAGCAGGCCGAATTCAGCGACGGCACCATCAGCCTGGCCTTCACGCAGGCCGATGCGGGCCGCCTGAAAACGGCGGGCTTGCTGTACCAGGCCGTGTTCGACCGCGCAGCGGAGGTGGACGGCATCAACTGGTGGCTGGCTTCGCAGGCCGATGCCAAGCAGATGGCAAATGGCTTCGCCGCTTCGGCCGAGTTCCAGAAGCTGTATGGCAAGCTGGATAACGCAGCCTTCGTGCATGCCTTGTACGCCAACAGCGACCTGAAAGCGACGGACGCTGGCGGCGAAGCATCGTGGGTGAACTACCTGGGCACCCACAGCCGTGCCGAACTGGTTGGCAGCTGGATCGCGCAGGATGCCGTGATTCAGGCGCAGCAAGCTGGCCAAGGTCTGTGGCTGGTTTGATCGACTAAGTTTCGCGCCCGGATCGTCCGCAGACGATCCGGGCGTTTTAGTCGAAGCAGCCGCTGCTCAGCGGGGCTGCTTAGAAAAGTTTGCTCAGGTCAGGACGGTTCACCAGCGCCTGCTTGACGATGCCCACCACCTTCTCGCGTTCCGCGCCTTGCAGCGGCTGGCGCGGACGGCGCACATATTCGTTGCCGACGCCGGCCATGCTCTCCACCAGCTTCAGGTTCTGCACCAGCTTGGCCGATACGTCCAGGTGCAGCAGCGGCATGAACCATTGATACAGCTTGAGCGCTTCATCCCAGCGCTTGGCCTTGGCCAGTTTGTACAGGGCCACGGTTTCGGCCGGGAAGGCCACCACCAGGCCAGCCAGCAGGCCATCCGCGCCCACCGCCAAGGCCTCGAAGGACAGGTCGTCCACGCCCATGAAGAGCTGATAGCGCTCGCCCACCGCGTTGCGCAGGTCGGTGATGCGGCGGATATTGTCGGTCGACTCCTTGATGGCAACGATCTGTTCGCAGTCAGCCAGGTCCTTGAAGTCTTCCGGCGTCAGATCGACCTTGTAGGATACGGGATTGTTATACACCATGATAGGCAATTGGGCGGCCTTGGCGATGGTGCGCAGATTATCCTTTGCTTCGCGCGCATCGGCGGCATACAGCACCGACGGCATCACCATAAAGCCTTGCACGCCCATAGCCGCCGCCTGTTCGACGAAACGGCAGGCATTGGTGGTGCGGGTTTCGCTCACATTCGCCAGCACCGGCACGCGGCCGCTTGCCACTTCGATGGCAACCTTGGTCACTTCCAGCTTTTCTTCCAGCGACAGGGTGCTGGCTTCGCCCAGCGAGCCGCAGGTGACCAGGCCATGCACGC
Source organism: Massilia sp. erpn (assembly GCF_024400215.1). NCBI lineage: Bacteria > Pseudomonadati > Pseudomonadota > Betaproteobacteria > Burkholderiales > Oxalobacteraceae > Massilia > Massilia sp. erpn. The sequence continues at coordinate 5,684,409 of NZ_CP053748.1, read as the reverse complement.
CATTGGCGATCATGAACTCGAAATGCTTCGCCATTTCGGCATGGTCCAGATCCTCGTTGGGCTTGAACTTGGTGGTCACTGCGGGGAATACGCCTTGCCATTTCGTGCTGCTCATGCTTGTCTCCTTGGTTATGAAGTGATGATGCTGTCTATGCGCGCCGGAACGACCGGCACGCGAACGGAATCGGGACGCCAGCCGTATAACAGGCCGGTGGCGCCGCCGCAAATGCGTCCCTGGCATGGACCCATGCCGCAGCGGGTATGCAGCTTGGCGCTGCGCCAGCTGTGGTGTTCTTTCAGCTCGCCGTGACAGACGTCCTCGCAGCGGCAGACGATGGTGTCGTCGCTGGCCAGCGCGCGCAGCTCGGGGCGCAGGGCGAAGCCGCGTTCCAGGCGCGCCGCGAAACGCTGCCAGCGGGTGCGCTCGGCGAAGTGATGGCTGGCTTCATCCTGCCGCTCGACGGCCGCCAATCCGGCAATGCGGCCTTCCACCAGCGCCAGATCGACGCCGCCGATGCCGCTGCTTTCGCCCGCGCAGAAGACGTTCGGCTGCGAGGTTTGCTGCCATTCGTCGGCTTGCACGGCCTGGCCGCGCAGCGTGCAGCCGAGCGATGCGGCCAGTTCGGTATTGGGCAGCAGACCGTAGCCGCAGGCCAGCAGATCGCAGGGCCAGCGTTCATCGCGGCTGCCGTGGCGTACGCTGACCGATTCGAGCGTCCCGGCACCGTGGGCCGCGCTGATATAGCTGTTGCGGTAGTAGGGCACGTTGCCGAGTTTGCGGCCAAGCTGAATGGCTTGTTTCAGTTTTTCCGGTGTGGCGAACAGGCTGAAAGCAAAGCGTGCCAGCTGCCAGTTGCCTGCCTGCTCAACGATGGCGCTGACGTTCGCCCCCTTGTCCTGCAAGGTTGCGGCAACGGCCAGCAACAGCGGTCCTGATCCGGCCACCACCACGCGCTTGCCCTGTACCGGATAGCCGCCCTTGGCGAGCGCCTGCAAGCCACCCGCGCCGCTTATACCGGGCAGCGTCCAGCCGGGGAAGGGCAGCAGCAGCTCGCGCGCTCCGGTGGCGAGGATCAGGCGGCGATAGCTCAAAACCTGCGCCTTTTGCGGCGTTTGCAGCAGCAGTTTGCCTGCTTCAGGCGCATACAACACGCGGGTCTGCTGAAGCACGACCGCTTGCCTTGTCTGCAGCTCGGTCCATAGCTGGCGTGCCCGCTCGTCCTGCTGCGCTGCCGCGCCACCGCGCCAGATCTGGCCGCCGGAGTAGGGATTGTCGTCCACGATGGCGACGCTGGCGCCATGTGCCGCTGCTGCGCTGGCGGCTGCCAGGCCGGCCGGGCCGGCGCCGATCACGATCACGTCGAAGTCCCGCTTCATGACTCGCCCTCCGCCAAGCCAGTACGAATCAGCATGCCTTCGGCGCACAGGGTCTGGCATGCCAGCTGGTGGGCGCGGCCGTCGATGCTGACGCGGCATTCATGGCAGACGCCCATGCCGCACAACGGCGCGCGCGGCATGCCGCTTACCGACCGGCGCGTAATGCCGCCGTTTGCCAGCGCCACGGCCGCCGCCACGCTGCTGCCCGCGACAACGACGAGGCGTTCGCCGTCGATAAGGATGTTCACGTGTTCAGACATGGTTCGAAGGCGAGAGCATAAAGCGCTGCGGCAGATAAGGCTGGAGGGGGATCGGCACGCTGCCGTCCGTCATTTGCGCCGCCAGCAGTTGCGCGGTGGCGAGCGAGGTGGTGATGCCCAGTCCTTCATGGCCGGTTGCCAGCCACAGGCCGCGCCGTGCAGGCCAGGGGCCGATCAGGGGCAGGCCGTCGGGACTGGCGGCGCGCAGGCCGGTCCAGCAGCGCAGTACATTCAAGCCGGTCAATTGCGGCACAAAGCCGGCGGCATGGCGCAGCATGCGCGAGAGCATGGCCGGCTCGGCGTCCAGGCTGGCGCTGAACTGGCGCGAGGAGCCGATCAGTATCTGTCCCGTGGGCCGGGGCTGCAGATTGAAGGCGACCGAGTCGCCGCTGGCCGCATGGGCGCTCTTGATATAGCCCAGTTCCACCAATTGATGGCGGATCAAGCCAGGATAGCGGTCGGTGATGGCCAGATGGCCTTTCTTCGCCTGCAGGGGCAGACCGGGCAAGAGTTCGGTGCAGCGCGCGCCGGCCGCCAGCACGATGCTGTCGGCGTGCAGACGGCTGCCGTCGCGCAGCAGCACCGCCCGGTCCTCGATGGCCGCTACCGCGCCCGCCACCAGCTGCGCGCCCCGGCTGCGCGCGCGGTCGAGCAGGATGCGGGCGCTCTTGGGTGGATACACCAGGCCATCGCCGCCCACCAGCAGGCCGCCGGCAAGACCGGGCCGCAGCGCCGCTTCCTGGCTATACAGCGCCTGGGCATCCAGCAGCTCGCATGGCAGACCGTGCGCCCGCATATTGCTGCCCTTGGCCTGGGCCGCCGCCAGTTCCTCCTCGTCGCTGGCGACCCAGATGGTGCCGCAGCGGCTGTATTCATGGTTGTGCGGATGTTCGTCCACAAACTCGTTCCAGAGGCGGATGGACCAGGACGACAGCGCCAGTTCCGCCGCGTTGTCGTCCATCGCCACCAGATGCCCCATGCCGGCTGCCGTCGCGCCGCTGCCGACGGCATCCTGCTCGACGACCGTGACTTGCAGGCCGCGTGCCGCCAGCGCATCGGCGCAGGCGGCGCCGATCATGCCGGCGCCGATCACGATCGCGTCCGCGCTTTGATTCATTGCGCTCAACGAATGCCCCAGGCCAGGGGATCGGATGGATCGAGGATCAGCGTCGCCAGCGCATTGACCCAAGCCTGGCCGCGAATGCGGGGAATCAGCTTGTCCCCGTGGTAGCTGTAGGAGCCGGTGAACACGCTGCCGACGATGCTCTCCTGCCGCCATTCCTCGCCCTCGGCCAGCTTGCCCTCGGCCGCCAGGCAGGCCAGCTTGGCGCAGGTGCCGGTGCCGCAAGGCGAGCGGTCATAGGCATTGCCGGGGCAGAGCACGAAGTTCTGGCTGTCGCCTTTGCCGCTGCGCGAAGGCGCGAACAATTCGATATGGTCGATCAATGCGCCATCGGCGCCGGTGATGTCCGCCTTTTCCAGCGCCGCGCGGATATTCGCGGTAAAGAAGCTGAGCGCGACCGCATTTTCCACGCGCAGCTCCATGCCATGTTCCTCCACCAGGAAGAACCAGTTGCCGCCCCACGCCACGTCGCCCGTGACCGTGCCATGGCCGGGAACCTGCACCGATACCTGGCGGTGCAGGCGGTAAGCCGGCACATTTTCCACCGTCACGCTGCCATCGGCATGCAGTTCGGCCTCCACCACGCCCACCGGCGTATCGATGCGGTGCCGTCCGGTGCCGATGCGCCCCATATGTGCCAGCGATGCGATCAGGCCGATGGTGCCGTGGCCGCACATGCCGAGATAGCCGACATTGTTGAAGAAGATGACGCCTGCGGCACAATCGGGCGCATGCGGCTGGCATAGCAGGGCGCCCACCAGCACGTCCGATCCGCGCGGCTCGCAGACCACGGCGGAACGGAAACTGTCATGTTCGCGCCGCAGCAGCGCAAGCCGCTCGCTGAGCGGGCCTTGGCCCAGATCGGGACCGCCTTCGGTCACCAGGCGGGTCGGCTCGCCGCCGGTGTGGGTATCGATAATCGAGATGGTTTTCATGCTCGCCATCTTATGCCTGTTTGGCGCCGCCGTCTTGCCCGCGCTGCGTGGCTTTAATGACGAAATCGGCACAATCGGCGCAAGCTGTGCGAGAATCCGGCAACGGCAAAATGGAGAAGCGGATGAAGTCAGCGGGGGAGGCGGCGCAAAAGAACGATGCGCGCATGGCGCTGGGCGGGACGATAGGCGATGTGTTTTTCGCCGAGACCCTGTTCGACACCCTGTCCGACGTGGTGTTCTTCGTCAAGGACAGCATGGGCCGTTATGTGGTGGTCAACGATACGCTGGTGCGGCGCTGCGGCTTGAAGGACAAGGCCGCGCTGATCGGCCGCACGCCGGCCGAAGTGTTTTCCCAGCCTTTTGGCCAGCGCTATCTGGCCCAGGATCTGGAAGTGCTGGCCGGCCGCAGCGAGATCGACGACCAGCTGGAGCTGCATCTCTATCCCAACCGCGATCCCGGCTGGTGCCTGACGCGCAAAACGGCCCTGCGCAGCAAGTCGGGGGAGATCGTGGGCCTGGCCGGCATTTCGCGCGATCTGGCGATGGAGGACAAGAAGAATCCCGCATATCACAAGGTGGCGGCGGCGGTAAGCCTGATCCATGAACGCTATGACCAGCCGCTGAACCTGACCGATCTGGCGCAGACGGCGAATATGTCGGTGGCCCAGATCGAACGCTACTTCCTGCGCATCTTCCACCTGACGCCGCGCCAGTTCATCATCAAGACCCGGCTCGACGCCGCTTCGCGCCTGCTGGCCGGTAAAACCAGCGTGGCCGACATTGCCCAGGCTTGCGGCTATGCCGACCACAGTGCCTTCACCCGCCAGTTCCGCGCTACGGTCGGCGTCACGCCCAGCCAGTACCGCGCCATGCTGGGCGTATAAGGGCGGGTTTAACCTTCTTCGCGCCAGCGGCGGATGCGTATCGCCGCCACGATCATCAGCACGCCCGCGACCGCGCCGATCCATACGGTGGGCATGGCCAGCGAGGACCAGGAGGTGGCGTACAGGGTTTGCGCCGCCTGTGCTGGACCAACTCCCTCCATCGAGACGTGGGAGGAGCGGTCGAACAGGAACCAGGAGCCGGGCGCTACGCTGACCAGCATGCGGGCGATCAGATGCTCGAAGATCCAGCGCATATCCACGCCCAGGCCGAAAATCTTGCTGGCCCAGCCCAGCACCCCGGCGGTCAGCAGCGGCGCGATGACGCCCCACAGGAAGACCTTGGTGCGCGCCCAGCTCGACACCAGCAGCAGCCAGCCCACCGCAGGCAGAGCCCACAGCGTGTACACCGGCAGCAGCGACAGCAGGCGCAGGGGCGTCAGGTAAAAGTCCGGCGTGGAAAGGAGGCTGCCGAACAGGTTCACGCCATTCATGGCGAGCGCGATGTACAGCAGCAGCAGAATCAGCAGCGACGTTGCCAGCGCTATGACCAGGATGGTAAAGGGCAGCACCACCAGGGCCAGCGCAGCCTTGGACAGCACCGTCATTTCATCCGATATCGGCAGCGACTTCCAGAACAGGATGCTGCGGTCGCGGCGCTCGTCGTGCAGGCTATGCAGGCAATAGAACAGCGCAAGGAAGGCGGTCAGGATAAACAGCGGCAAGGCGATGGCCGGATACAGCGTGGACGAAGCCTGCACCAGGGCGAGCTTTTCATCCGCTGCCAGGGAAGTCAGCGAGCCGTTGAAGGCGGCTTGTCCGTCCAGATGCAGGCTGAGATGATGTCCCTTGGCCATGGCGGCCAGCGCGAGTGCGACAATGCTGCCAGCTACGCCGAGCGGAAGCCATAAGAGCATGCCCTTGTTTTCCCAGTATTCGCGGCGGATCAGCCATTTCATGGTATTCATTCGTAGGTTCCTTTCATGCTGGCCACGAACAGGTCCGCCACGCTGGGGGTACGCAGTTCGCCAAACAGTTCCAGTTGCTTGCGCGAGACGCCGTCGAACAGCATCACGGCCTTGCCGAACACGGTGCGCTGCGTCATCGGCTGCAGCGCGTTGGCGGCCACCATATGCTGCGGCTCCACCATCACTTCCGTATAGCGGTCGGTGATCTCGTCCATCGAGGCCGACAGCGTGATCTGGCCTTCGCGGATGAACAGCAGATCGGTCAGGATATGCTCGACTTCCTCGATCTGATGGGTGGTGATGATGATGGTGCGGTTCTCGTCGAAGTAGTCCTCCAGCAGATTCTGGTAGAACTGCTTGCGGTAGAGGATATCCAGACCCAGGGTCGGTTCGTCCAGCACCAGCAGGCGGGCATCGATCGCCATCACCAGAGCCAGGTGCAGCTGCACGATCATGCCCTTGGACATGGCCTTCACCTTCATATCGGGCGACAGCTTGGTATGCGCCAGATAGCGCTCCGCCTTTTCGCGGTTGAAGCGCGGATGCACGCCGGCCACGAAGTTGATGGCGTCGCGCACCTTCAGCCAGCGCGGCAGGATCGCCACGTCGGCGATGAAGCAGACATCGCGCATCAGCTCGTCGCGCTGGGTGCGCGGGTCCATGCCCAGCACCGACAGCTCGCCTTCGAACTGGGTCAGGCCCAGCAAGGCTTTCAGCGTGGTGGTCTTGCCCGAACCATTGGGGCCGATCAGGCCCACGATGCGGCCGGACTTGACCTCGAAGCTGGCATCCTTCAAGGCAGCCTGCTTGCCATAGAGTTTTTTAAGGCCATTGGCCTGAATCACGGTATTCATGCCGCGCCTCCCGCCTTGGCCGCCGTCAGCAGCTGTTCCAGATCGAGGCCCAGCCGGCGGATGCGTTCCATCATGGCCGGCCATTCCTCGCGCAGAAAACGTTCGCGCTCGGAAGCCAGCAGTTTTTCGATAGCGCCATCGCTCACATACATACCTAATCCCCTCCGTTTCTCTACCAAGGTTTCATCGACCAGCTCCTGATACGCGCGCGAGACGGTAATCGGGTTGAGCTGATAGTCAGCGGCGATCTGCCGCACCGAGGGCAGGGCGTCGCCCGGCTTAAGCAAGCCGTCGAGCATCATGCCGACCACCCGCTCCTTGAGCTGGCGGTATATCGGCGTATTGTCATTCCACATACATTAGCTCCTCCTGTGGTGTGTTAATTGACTGGTGTTGTAGTGAACTATAACACTAAATTTAAACGACACAAGCCCTTTTCGCGTCGCTTGGAGAAAGGACCGGCTAGAATGTTGTAAATTTTCTCAAGAGAAATAAAATGAATACTTCGGCAACGCGCCCACTCGATCTGGATGCTGACACTTTCAGGGAATCCTTGCAGACTGCTATCGAATTGCTGGGAACCAAATGGTTTAAACGCCGCCTGGCGAAGGATGACGAGGATCGGGAACTGGCCAGCAAGCGCAATCACAATAAGCTGCGCGTCAGGCATCAGGCGAGCCATCCGCTGGTGCAATGGCATCGGGAATACGAGGCCTTGCCGGCCGAAGCGGAAGATGAGTTGCCGCTGAATCAAAGCCTGCTGCTGCTGGCGAGTTTCGCCGGCAATCTGGTCAAGGCCAGGAGCGCGCCCGGAATCGAGCACGTGATTCGCCGGCTCAAGGAAGCCGAGGCGTTCCTGGCTGCGGCTTTTGAAGTCGAGGTCGCCGTTTTTTACCTGAATGGCGGAAACGAGGTCGAGTTTCTTGAAACAGGCGACGCCCGTTCGCCGGACTTGCTGGTGCGCGACGCCCAAGGGCGGCAGTTCTGGGCCGAGTGCAAATACAAGGAAGAGATGAGCGAGCGCGACCAGACCGTGCAGGCCTGCTGGGAGATGCTGAAGGATGGGCTGTACAAGGTCTGGGGACCGGCGAAGAGCAATTTGTCGCTGCGCGTGCATGCCGCGAACGATCCCGCGAAATCGGAAATCGAGGAGTTGAAGGAGGGGATCTTGCGCCTGGGGCGGCAAATGCTGGAGCATGCCGAGAGGGACAAGCTCACCATCCAGGCCGGCACCAGGAGCGGCAAGTATGAAATTGCCTTGCGTTACATGGGCGATCCCGATGCCGAGCGGCAGGCTATCTTGATGGACGCGGGCGACGAGTATTACGAGTGGCATGCCGATATCCAGCCGCAGGAAGGTGGCGCTGTGTTGATGCGCAATCCGAAGGAATTTTGCTTCAGCAATGCGAACCCGCCGGACAAGTATCGCGGCGCGCTAAATTCCTTCAATTCGGCCGTGGGGCAGATTCCGCCGTCGGGGCCGGGCGTAATCTGGATCCGCGTGCCATTTCCGACGGGCTATCAGCGGGCGCAGCAGGATCTGGAGGCGCTGGCCGCCAAGCTGCAGCAGGAATTGTCCGGAAAGCACAACCGGCGGATCAACGCCGTGATTTTGAAGGCAAGCTGGTTCTCCGATGAAGAGAATGCGGGAGCGCCGGCATTGACCTACCGCCATGAGCTGCGCGTCATTGAGCATGCTGATCCTACAAGCAAACTCTAGTGGCGAATTCGCGCCGGAGAGTCAATGCATTGGGAATGGCGGCGCCGGCGGCAGTGTTATCGAAGATGCACCAGGACTGGTCTTGCTCATGCATGAATGCCGCGATTTTACTTAGGCGCTCTTCCGGGTAGACGGAGTAGTAAACCTGGGGACTGCCATGCAGGCGGATGTAGCAGGCGTCAGTGGTCGCTTTGTATGGTCCCGTGCTGCCTGCGGGTGGATCGGCGATCACGCGGATGATGTTTTGCTCGCGCAGCAGATCGCTGGCGCTTGCGTCAAACCAGCTTGGATGGCGGCCCTCGCAGGCAAGCAGGCAGGAAAAGCGGACTCGCAGCGCATGGAAAAAGGCCTTGGCGATGGCGTGGTCGAAAGCATGGCTGGGCGCCATCTGCACCAGCAGGCAGCCCAGCTTTGCCCCGAGGCCGCCGACTTCATTGGCGAAGCGCGCCAGCAGTTCATCGCAGCCGGCCAGCCTGGCGTCATGCGTGATGGCGCGCGGCAGTTTGACGGAAAAGAGGAAGTCGTCCGGCACTGTGGCGGCCCAGCGCTCATAAGTCTTGCGTTGATGCGGACGGTAAAAGGACGAGTTGATCTCCCCGCAGTTGAATACCTGTGCATAGCGTTCCAGGTGGCTGCCCGCGGCCGGGAATGCATCCGCCTCCTGGCGCGGAATGGACCAGGAGGCGCAACCTATGTGCGTTTTGCCCATGGCTTCTCTCCTCAAGTGCCGCTACACTTTAGGGGATGCAGGCCGAATCTGTCGCCCGCTTAAACCGATCAGGAATCCCGATGACGAATCCCCGCCGCGCCGTGTTGGCGCGTCTTGGCAAGGTGCTGGCCTTGCCGCTGTTTGCCGCAGCCATGCTGACTTCCTGCGCCAATATGGTTGGCCCGCGCGATGTGGAGCTGCCACTTGAGAAGCTGCAAAAGAGCCTGGACAAGCGCTTCCCCTTGCAGCACCGCGCCCTGGGCGTGTTCGAGATCCAGCTTAGCAACCCGCAGCTGAACACCTTGCTCGATAACGACCGCATTGCACTCTCCACCGACCTGAATGTGGCGCCCATCCTCACGCGCCAGAGCTGGAACGGCAAGCTGGCTTTGTCGGGCCGGCTGGTGGTGGACCGCCAGCGCAATGCCGTCTTCCTCAGCGACGCGCAGGTGGACCGCTTTGCCATCGATGGCGTGGGCGAGGGCCAGCAGCGCCAGATCGCGGCGGCGGCGAATGTGCTGGTCGACAAGCTGCTGCGCGATGTGCCGATCTACAGCCTGCGGCCGGACGAGTTGCGCTATGCGGGCGTGCAGTTCACGCCGACCACCATCCGCACCACGCCGACGGCGCTGGTGGTGCGCGTGGAGCCGGTGAAATAGGATGCGCTGCCAGGATCGGTAGGCAGCTCAGTCCAGCCTAAGCTGGCATTGCTTATAATGCAGCTATTGAAAATTGCTGGAGTAAAGAAATGCCGATACTCGGTCTAGGTTTGCACGTGCTGGTGGCGCTGTTCTTTGCGGTGCACGCCATCCGCACGCGTCAGCAGATGTACTGGCTGCTGATCCTGTTCTCCTTCCCTCTGCTGGGCAGCATCGTCTATTTCTTCGGCATCTATATGCCGAATTCGCGCCTGGAGCATGGTGCGCGCAAGATGGTGACGGCGGCCGCCAAGTCGCTCGATCCGACGCGCGAGCTGCGCGAGGCGCGTGCCGCCTTCGACTTCACGCCGACGGCGCAGAACCAGATGCGCCTGGCCTCGGCCTTGCTGGAAGCAGGGCAGGCGCAGGAAGCGGCCAGCGTGTATGAAACCTGTCTGCAAGGCGCCTTTTCGAGCGATCTGGATATCCGCCTGGGCGCGGCGCGCGCCAATCTGGCCAGCGGCCATGTGGCGCAAGCCATCAGCCATCTGGAGCAGATTCGCCGCAGCGACATCAATTTCCGCGCCGAGCAAGTGAGCCTGACCTTGGCGCAGGCCTTGTCCGAGAGCGGCCGCAAGGACGAGGCGCGCGCCGAATTCGACGCCGCCATCACCCGCTTCGGCAGTTTTGAGGCGCGCGCCGAATACGCGATCTGGGCCGCCAGCGAAGGCGAGACCGCGCTGGCCAACCGCCTGCAAGCCGAGCTGCAGCACATCATGGATCATTGGAATCGCCACACGCGCGATATGAATATGCCGCTGATCCGCCGCATGAACACGGCCTACGACAAGCTGAAACGCTGAACGGGTCGCGTGCCTAGGTGTTCTGCGCGATAATCCACACCACGCCGAACGGGTCGAGCAGCTTGAAGTCGCGCATGCGCCAGGGCTGATCGACCAGCGGCCCGACCTGCACGCCAAAGTGCTCCGCGATCCCTTCGTTCTGCACATAGGCATGCCAGTCGTTCACGTTCTCCACCAGGAAGTGCATCATGAAATTGCTGGAGAAGTGGGCGTCGTCGAACAGTTGCAGCAGGAAGCTGGTGTCGCCATGGCGCATATAGGCCAGATCTTCCATCCGGGAGGCTGCCTCGAATCCCAGCGCCTCATAGAAGCGCACGGACAGGTCAAGATCACGCGTCGGCACGAAGGCCTTGATTTCTGCGGCAGTCAGATTCATGGGGAATCCTCGAACAGAAGATGGAGCGCCGATTCTAGCATTCCGCCATCGCCAAAATGAAAATTCATTATCTTGAAACCTGGCCCCGAGTTGCCGGGGTTGATTACCAGGCGGGCACCGTCAGCCTGAAAGCAATCTTGCCAGCGCCTGGGCAGCAGCTATCCCGCGCTTTTGCGTTGACGGATAGCGGCCAGACCGGCGGCGTGCTGCATCTTCTGTGGCAGCCGCCGTTTTCCGCAGAAAACGGCTGGAGCGAGCAGCCTTCTGAATTGCTGCAGAGTTTTTTGGTGTCCGCCAAGGTACTGCGCGTGGTTCGGGATAGGGAAGATTCCAGCCCGCCCCGCTGCCTGCATGATCTGGAAATCGTCTCCTGCGAGGCGCTTTTCCCGCTACTTAAAGCGCTTGGCGAAGATGCGGCGAGCTGGCAATTGCCGAAGGTTCTGGATGCGGACGCCAATCCGCCGCAGACTTTTCTGACCTGGGAAGAGGTGAGCTGGTGCGGCACGGCGGCAATCGATGGACTCACCTATATCGCTGCCAGCACGGCCGCCGAAGCATATATGGAGCTGATCGTTGAAGAAGTGAATGGGCAGCTGTTTGGCCTTTTCTGCACCCATCTCGATCCTGGCGGAACCTCGTCCCGGCTTGGCAGGTGCCTGCTTGGCGGCAGGGAGGAGCGCGCGGTCAGGCGGGCAATGCAAAATTCCCGGCCGCTGGCCGACTCCTGCAGCCCCTATCTGGGGGCATAAGCTTACTGCAGGATGGAGCCGTCCAGCGCGTGGCGCGTGATGGCGCCGTCGTCGCCGATGGCGATCCAGCCGCCGCGCGGCGGCGTGGAAGCCGGCTCCCAGTCGGGCAGCACGTAGCGGCGCAGGCCGCCTTCCAGCCGGTGCAGGGCCGGGCGATGGGTATGGCCGTGGATCATCACGCTGGCGCCGGTCTGTTCGAACACCGTGCGGATCGCCTGCGGCGTCACGTCCATGATTTCGTAGGTCTTGTTGCCGTGTTCCTGGCGGCTGCTCTCGCGCAGGCCGGCGATGATGGCTTTGCGCTGGGCCAGCGGCATGGCCAGGAATTGCTGCTGCCAGGCGGGCTGGCGCACCTGGGCGCGGAATTCCATGTATTTGATGTCGTCGGTGCACTGGGCGTCGCCATGTACCAGCACGATGCGCTGGCCGGCGGCTTCGATGACCCAGGTTTCGGGCAGCAGGGTCAGGCCCGCTGCGGCGGCAAAGGCGCTGCCGACGAGGAAATCGCGGTTGCCCGCGATCCAGAAAACTTCCACGCCTGCGTCGCTGAGGCGGCGCAGGGCATCCACGATCTGCTGGTGAAACGGCTCTTGCAAGTCGTCGTCGCCGGCCCAGTACTCGAACAGGTCGCCGAGCAGGTAGAGCTGTCTGGCGGCCGGCGCCTGTTCCCGCAGGAAGCGGTGAAACGCTTCCGTGATCGCGGGCTGGGCCGGCTGCAGGTGCAGATCGGAGATGAGGAGAATCACGAAGAAATTACGCGGCTTCGATTTTCTCGATGATGATGTCTTCCGCCGGCACGTCGGCGAACATGCCGCTGCGGGTGGTTTTCGCTTTGCGGATCTCGTCCACCACTTCGGTGCCTTGGGTGACTTTGCCGAAGACGGCGTAGCCCCAGCCGTCCTGGCCTGGGTAGTCCAGGAAGGAGTTGTTCTTCACGTTGATGAAGAACTGGGCCGATGCGGAGTGCGGCGCCGAGGTGCGGGCCATGGCCAGGGTGTATGGCTCGTTTTTCAGGCCGTTGTTGGCTTCGTTCTCAACGGTCTGGTCGGTTGGCTTTTGCTTCATGCCTGGCTCGAAGCCGCCGCCCTGGATCATGAAACCATCGATCACACGGTGGAAGATGGTGTTGCTGAAGTGGCCGGTGCCGACGTAGTGCAGGAAGTTGGCAACGGTTTTCGGCGCTTTTTCAGCGTCCAGCTCGGCGACGATAACGCCTTTATTGGTGGTGATGGTGATGGTAGTCATGTTAGTCCTGACGTTGTGAGGAGTGTTCTCTGAGGGCCGCGATCATACAGCAAGCCATGGCAAAGCGCTATTTTACTGTTTCGGCTGGATTGGCGTTTTCAGTATCGTGGCGGCGGTCACGACCACCGGAATCACGGGGATGTTCTGGAAGTTCGGCTTGTCGTCCACCAGCACGCCCTTGATCTTGTCCACCACTTCCTGGCCGGCGATGACCTTGCCAAAGACGGTGTAGCCGACGCCGTCCGGTGCCGGATAATTCAGGCCATCGTTATTGACGACATTGATGAAAAACTGGGCGGTGGCCGAATTCGGGTCGCCGGTGCGCGCCATGGCGACGGTGTAGGCATCGTTTTTCAAGCCGTTTTTCGACTCGCTCTTGACGGGCGGCTTGGTCGGCTTGCTTTTCAGGTCGGCGGTATAACCACCGCCCTGGATCATGAAGCCGTCGATCACGCGGTGGAAGATGGTGCCTTTATAGTGGCCGCTCTTTACATAGGCGAGGAAGTTGGCCACCGTTTTCGGCGCCTTTTCCTTGTCCAGCTCCAGCACGATTTCGCCGACATTGGTGCGCAGCGACACTTGCGGCATGGCGGCCGGGTCGGCGGCCAGCGCGGCTCCGCTCAGGCCCAAAGCAGCGCTCAGGGCGAGGCTCTTGGTCAAAATCGGCAGGCTGCGCGCATTTGTCAATTGCATTCTTGGCTTCCTTTTGAAGTTCTGGTAAAACAGCTCCGGGGTTTTTATCAATGCTATACTTGGCGTTGACGTACCATTCTAACAAAGAAGAACTATACCGAGGGTCTGTCAGTTTCCAAGGTGATAACGATGAAACCAGGTGCGGTGCAGTATGCGCCGGCGCCCGGTTTTCGTATTGCCTGAGCTGCACCCGATATCACGCAGGGTCCGATGAGCAATTTAAAGATTTACAACACGTTGGCGCGCGAAAAGCAGACGTTTAAACCAATGGAAGCGGGCAAGGTCCGCATGTACGTTTGCGGCATGACGATCTACGATTACTGCCACGTCGGCCATGCACGCATGATGATGGCGTTCGACGTGGTGTTCCGCTGGCTGAAGGCATCGGGCTATGATGTGACCTACGTCCGCAATATCACGGACATCGACGACAAGATCATCAAGCGCGCCGTGGAAAACGGCGAGACCATCGGCCAGCTGACTGCGCGCTTTACCCAATTCATGGACGAGGACACCGGTGCCCTGGGCATCCTGGAGCCGACCCACGTCCCGCGCGCCACCGAATATGTGCCGCAGATGCTGGCCCTGATCGAGCGCCTGGAAGCTAAAGGCCTGGCGTATAAGGCCGATGACGGCGACGTCAATTACGCCGTGCGCAATTTCGCTGGCTATGGCCGCCTGTCCGGCAAGTCGCTGGACGACCTGCGCGCCGGCGAGCGCGTGGACGTCAACACCGGCAAGCGCGATCCGCTTGACTTCGTGCTGTGGAAGGCTTCCAAGGAGTCCGAGCCGGCGGAAGTGAAATGGGATTCGAAATGGGGCAGTGGCCGTCCTGGCTGGCATATCGAGTGCTCGGCCATGTCCTGCTCCCTGCTGGGCGAGCAGTTCGACATCCATGGCGGCGGCGCCGACCTGCAGTTCCCGCACCATGAAAACGAAATCGCCCAGTCGGAAGGCGCCAGCGGCCATGCCATGGTCAACTACTGGTTGCACAATGGCTTTGTGCGCGTCGACGGCGAGAAAATGTCCAAGTCCCTGGGCAATTTCTTCACCATCCGCGACGTGCTGAAATCCTTTGACGCCGAAGTGGTGCGCTTCTTTATGCTGCGCGCCCACTACCGCAGCCCGCTGAATTACTCCGACGTGCATCTGGACGATGCGCGCGGCGCGTTGGCCCGCCTCTACACCGCGCTGGACGGCGTGCAGGACGACGGCCAGCCGCTGGACTGGAAGGACGCCCACGCCCAGCGCTTCGCCGAAGCCATGGACGACGACTTCAATACCCCGATCGCCGTTTCCGTGCTGTTCGACCTGGCGACGGAATTGAACAAGACCAAATCGCCCGCCGTGGCGCGCCAGCTGAAAGGCCTGGCCGGCGTGATCGGCCTGCTGGAACGTGTGCCGCAGGAATTCCTGCAGGCGGCGGTGGGTGAGGCCATGGGTGAAGACGCCATTGCCGCTGCCATCGAGCAGCGTGCCGCTGCCAAGAAGGCGCGCGATTTCGCGCTGTCGGACAAGATCCGCGCCGACCTGCTGGCGGCCGGCATCATCCTCGAAGATAAACCTGACGGCAGCACCAACTGGCGCCGCGCATAATGGTTCAGGCCAAGGATACAACGGGCGCCGCATCCCGGCAGGTGGCTTTGCCGCCATACTGGGAAGAGGCGAAGATCGAGCTCATGAAGCGGGACCGCATCATGAAAAAGCTCATCCCACAGTTTGGCGATCTGCATCTGGTCGGCCATGACGACCCCTTTATCACCCTGGCCCGTTCCATCGTCAAGCAGCAGGTTACGGCCAAGGCGGCCGACGTGGCCTGGAAAAAGCTGCTGGCCCTCTGTCCCAAATGCACGCCGGCGCAGGTATTGAAAGCCGGCGCCGAGCAGTTGGGCGAGTGCGGCCTGTCCAAGCGCAAGACCGAATACATCCTCGACCTGGCCGATAATTTCAAGGCCAAAAAAGTCCACGCCAGCCAATGGCATGAAATGGACGATGAAGCCGTGATCGCTGAGCTGGTTCAAATCCGCGGCATTACGCGCTGGACAGCGGAGATGTTTTTGATATTTAATCTGCTCCGGCCTAATGTTTTGCCGCTGGACGATCCCGGT
This sequence comes from Massilia sp. erpn, assembly GCF_024400215.1. Classification (NCBI taxonomy): domain Bacteria; kingdom Pseudomonadati; phylum Pseudomonadota; class Betaproteobacteria; order Burkholderiales; family Oxalobacteraceae; genus Massilia; species Massilia sp. erpn. The sequence continues at coordinate 5,668,910 of NZ_CP053748.1, read as the reverse complement.
CTGATCCAGGGTATCAGCCAGAATTATTTCTCGGGCGAGCCTGTATCGCGCAGTGATGCGCGCGAAGTCTCGGCCAACTGGGAACCGTATCGCACCGTCGCCACTTGGTATTTATGGCGTAGTCTCGACCCGGTTCCGGTAAAATAGCCCAATTCGCGCCGCGCCGAAACTAGCAAGCGGCCAGTAATACTCTCGGAGGTACAATGATTAAAACGACTTTCCTCAATTTTGAGCAACCGATTGCGGAACTGGATTCCAAGATTGAAGAGCTGCGTTTCGTGCAAGACGACTCCGCCGTCGACATCTCCGAAGAGATCGACCGCCTGGCCAAGAAGAGCCAGCAGCTGACCAAAGACATTTACGCCAAGCTCACGCCTTGGCAGGTTTCCCAGATCGCCCGCCACCCGCAGCGTCCATACACCATGGACTATGTGAACGAAATCTTCACCGACTTCCACGAACTGCACGGCGACCGCACCTATGCGGACGACCAGTCCATCGTTGGCGGCCTGGCGCGCTTTAACGGCCAGCCCTGCATGGTGATCGGCCACCAGAAAGGCCGCGACACCAAGGAGCGCGCCATGCGCAACTTTGGCATGCCGCGTCCGGAAGGCTACCGCAAGGCCATGCGCCTGATGAAGGTTGCCGAAAAATTCAATCTGCCGATCTTCACCTTCGTTGACACCCCCGGCGCCTTCCCCGGCATCGACGCCGAAGAACGCGGCCAGTCCGAAGCCATCGGCCACAATCTGTACGTGATGGCTGAACTGAAAGTACCGCTGATCGCCACCATTATCGGCGAAGGCGGTTCCGGCGGCGCGCTGGCGATCGCCGTGGGCGACGCCGTGCTGATGCTGCAATACGCCACCTACTCGGTGATCTCGCCGGAAGGCTGCGCCTCGATCCTGTGGAAGACTTCCGAGCGCGCCTCCGACGCGGCCGAAGCGCTGGGCCTGACCGCCCACCGCCTGAAAGCCATGGGCCTGATCGACAAGATCGTCAACGAGCCGCTGGGCGGCGCCCACCGCGATCCGAAACAGATGGCGACCTTGCTGAAGCGCGCCCTGGCCGATTCCCTGCGCCAGTTCCAAGGCGTGAAGACCAAGGATCTGCTGGCTTCGCGTCACGAAAAGCTGATGAGCTACGGCAAATTCAAGGAAACCTCCGCTTCCGAATAAGCCGGCGGCGGCATCCACGTCCTTCCAAACCGGGGCTCGCCCCCGGTTTTTGCATTTCAGGAGTTCAGATTGAAGAAGCAGCACAGCGGCGCCTTGCCGGACATTTTTGCGCAGGCCATGGCCGCGCTGCCGGCGGACGCGGCGGGGCAGAGCGTCGCCATCGCCCTTAGCGGCGGCCTTGATTCATCGGCACTGCTGCATCTGGCGCAGGACTGGGCGCGGCGGCAGAGCGTGACGCTGCATGCCTTCCACGTTCATCACGGCCTGAGTCCGAATGCCGACGCCTGGCAGGTGCACTGCGAACAGGCATGCGCCGCGCTGGGCGTGGCCTTCGCCGCGCGCCGCGTGCAATTGCAGGACGTCGCCAAGTCCGGCACCGAAGCGGCGGCGCGCAAGAGCCGCTACGCCGCCCTGGGCGCGCTGTGCCGCGAGCATGGCGTGAATCTGCTGCTGACCGCCCACCACCTCGACGACCAGGCGGAAACGGTGCTGCTGCAACTGCTGCGCGGTTCCGGCCCGGCCGGCCTGTCCGGAATGGACGCCTGCAACCACGCGCCCGACTTGCTGGGCAACGCCGGACTGCTGCTGGCCCGTCCGCTGCTGCAGACCGCGCGCAGCCAGCTTGACGCCTATGTGGCAGGGCAGGGCATCGCCTACGTCAACGACGAATCCAACGACGATCCGCGCTACGCCCGCAACGCGCTGCGCCATCAGGTCATGCCCGCGCTGGCGACGGCTTTCCCCGGCTTCCAGGCCCGCCTGTCGCGTAGCGCCCAGCACGCGCAATCGGCGCAGCGCATGCTCAGCGAACTGGCCGAGCAGGATCTGCAAGCCTGCCTCGAAGCCGACAGCATCGACGTGGCCCGCCTGCGCGCGCTCAGCGCCGACCGCGCCGGCAATATGCTGCGCCAGTGGTTCCGCGTGCGCAAACTGGGCATGCCCTCGACCGCCTGGCTGGCCGAAATGCTGGCGCAGCTGCTGGAAGCGCGCGAAGACGCCCAACTCCTGGTCACCCACCCGGACTGCCACGTGCGGCGCCACCGCGACCGCCTGTACCTCGTGCCCAAGCTGCGCGAGCTGGAAGGTACGCGCGAAGACCAGTTCGACGACAAGCCCGGCCAGCACTTCCGCTGGAATGGCGAAACCGCGCTGGCTTTCCCGGCCTATGGCGGCGTGCTGCATTTCGACGAGGCGGAAGAGGGGCTGGACGCGGAATGGCTGCAAAAACAGCTCTTTACCATCGAGTTCCGCCGCGGCGGCGAACGGTTGAAGCCAGCCCCGAACCGGCCCACGCGCGACCTCAAACATCACTATCAATCGCTAAGTATCCCGGCGTGGGAGCGTACAAGGCTGCCAGTTGTCTACATCCCAGGCCAACTCTTGTTTGCCGCAGGAATCGGCATGGATTGCCACAAGATAGGGGCTGGGGCCAACAAAAGGATCATCTTCCGCTGGATGGCCGAATAAAATTTCAGACTAATGCTTTTTGGAATGATCTTATGCCAAGACTGTATGAGATCATTACTTTTTTGACTTGTTCTTTCGCATTGCAGCATGTACAGTAAGGGGCTCCCTTTACTTCATCTAAGCGGAAAACACAAGTTATGGCATTAATCGTTCACAAATACGGCGGTACGTCGATGGGCTCGACGGATCGCATCAAGAACGTCGCGCGTCGGGTCGCCAAATGGCACGATGCGGGACACCAGATCGTGGTGGTACCGTCGGCCATGTCCGGCGAAACCAACCGACTGATCGCCCTGGCCAAGGAAATTCACAACCCGCCCGATCCGCGCGAACTGGACATGATTGCGTCCACCGGCGAACAGGTATCGGTAGGTCTGCTGTCCATCGCGCTGCATGCGCTGGGCAAGGACGCGGTGTCCTACGCCGGCTGGCAAGTAGCGATTAAGACCGATTCCGCCTTCACCAAAGCCCGCATCCAGTCGATCGACGACGAGCGCGTGCGCAAAGACCTGGAGCAGGGCCGCATTGTCGTCATCACCGGCTTCCAGGGCGTGGACGAGAACGACAATATCGCCACCCTGGGCCGTGGCGGTTCCGACACCTCGGCCGTGGCGATTGCCGCCGCGCTGAAAGCCGACGAGTGCCTGATCTACACCGACGTCGATGGCGTATACACCACCGACCCGCGCGTCGTGTCCGAAGCGCGCCGCCTGAAAGCGATCACCTTCGAAGAAATGCTGGAACTGGCCTCGCTCGGTTCCAAAGTGCTGCAGACGCGCTCCGTCGAATTCGCCGGCAACTACCGCGTGCCGACGCGCGTGCTGTCGTCGCTGACCGATCCGATGATGGATCTCGAAACCGAAGCCAATTCCGGCACCCTGATCTCGTTTGAGGAAGACACACACATGGAACAAGCAGTTATCTCCGGCATCGCCTTCAACCGCGACGAAGCCAAAATCACCGTGCTGGGCGTGCCGGATCGTCCAGGCGTCGCCTTCCACATCCTGGGCCCGGTGGCCGACGCCAATATCGAAGTGGACATGATCATACAGAATCAGTCCGTGGACGGTAAAACCGACTTCACCTTCACCGTCTCGCGCAACGACTACCAGAAGGCGCACGACGTGCTGGCCGGCCAGCAGGCCGAGATCGGCTATTCCAGCCTGGTGGGCGATGCCAAGGTCTCGAAAATCTCCGTGGTCGGTGTCGGCATGCGCAGCCACGTCGGCGTGGCCTCGCAGATGTTCCGCACCCTGTCCGAAGAGGGCATCAACATCATGATGATCTCCACTTCCGAGATCAAGATTTCCGTCCTGATCGACGAGAAATACATGGAATTGGCCGTGCGCGCGCTGCACAAAGCGTTCGAACTGGATAAAGAATAAATATTTCTTAAAAAAAAGCGCTGATAGCCTTGACCAAAGTGATCCGGATCTTTACTATAGCGCTCGTCTGATGTGACGCAGAAATGCGAAGCAAAGGATGATAGTTGAGAAATCAGCTAGGAGACGTGGCCGAGTGGCCGAAGGCACTTCCCTGCTAAGGAAGCATACGGGCAAAACCTGTATCGTGGGTTCGAATCCCACCGTCTCCGCCAGAACAAAACAAAAAGCCTCCCCTGCGGGAGGCTTTTTGTTTTGTCCGGACGGAGACGGTGGGATTCGAAGACGAAGCCCCCTAAAGGGGGCGAGGCTATCCGAATCGACCATCTGCTGGCGCTATGCGCCAGCCTCGCGCGCCGAGGGCGCGCGCAGCCAGCATCATCTAAAAATAGCCCCTGCCCAAACGTACAGGCAAAAAGAGCCGCATAATTAGCCAGATACAAGCCAGAAGCGAACGTAACCCTCAAGGAGCCAACATGACAGTCAAACGCATGGACAACGTTGGCATCGTGGTCGAGGATATCGACGCCGCCATCGAGTTTTTCAGCGAACTCGGCCTGAACCTCGAAGGCCGCGCCCCAATCGCAGGCGACTGGGCGGATGGCGTCACCGGATTGCACGGCATGCGCGTCGAGATCGCCATGCTGCGCACACCGGACGGCCACAGCCGGCTCGAACTATCCCGCTTCCTCGCCCCGCCCGTAGCCGCCGATCACCGCAGCGCCCCGGTCAACGCCCTCGGCTACCTGCGCGTCATGTTCACCGTGGAAGACATTGACGATACGCTTGAACGGCTCTCCAAACGCGGTGCAAAGCTCGTCGGCAGCGTGGTCCGGTATGAAGACGCCTACCGGCTCTGCTATATTCGCGGTCCCGAAGGCATTCTCATTGGGCTTGCCGAAGAACTCGGGCGGTCGCCGGCCGGCTGACGCGAGGTGTCAGATCAAGCCGGAACGGCTGCACATAAAGAACGAAAAATGAAATCCAAACCTTTTCTCCTCCTCTGCGTCATCAGTGTAGTCCTGGTCATCGTCCGCTTAAAGAGTGGCACCCAGCCCGAGGAAATTGAAGTCAGCACCACTAACTGCAGCGAAGACGCAATCAAATCCATTCCCGACGTAACGGCCCGTTCCATCCTGGCAGCGCGCTGCGCCAAAGAGACCGCCAATAAACCGCAAAAGTAGGGAAGCGATTATCATCACCCCAAGTCAATAAGCCGGGAAGACAAATGCCGTGGACCGCGATATGTGAAGGTGCAGGAAAACACCACAACGAAGACCTGATCGCAGTCCACGAGCAAGATGGCGTGACCGACATCCTGGTCATCGACGGCGCCACCTCGCTGGCCGAACGCGACTACATCGACACCGAGGAAGGCGACGTCGCCTGGTTCGCGCGCCAGTTCGCCGCAGAGCTGCATAAAATACTCAGCCCAAACGCCACGCAAGATGCGCTCGTAGAGCAGGCCATCGACGCCACCCGCGCCGCTTGGCTGGCGCATACCGAAAAGGCCGAGATACCGCATTACGCCCATCCAATCGCCGCCCTAAGCTGGAGCCGCATATTCCACCACGCCGGATCGGACGAGCTGCACCTCTACTGCCTGGGCGACTGCAAAACGCTGCTGCGCGGCGCAGATGGTGAAGTCCGTGACCTGGACCCCTGGATCAACCCTCAAGAAGGCGTGCTACAGCGCGAGATCAGCGCCATGCAGGCGAAAGGGGTAAGCGACCCCGCCGAGCGGCGCGCCCTGCTGACGCCCTTGCTGAAGCGTCGGCGCGAGGAACAGAATACCGCGCTGGCGCCATCCATATTGTGTCTGTATCCCCAGGGGTCATTCGCCGTGCGCAAGTCCGTGCTACGGATTGCTCCCCGCAGCACATTGCTGAGCATGACCGACGGCTTCTATCGCCTCTCCGACCCGTACGAACTGTATTCGCCGGCCAAACTGATCGCAGCCTGTGCTGCGCTTGGCCTTGGAGCAATGCTTGCCGAGTTACGTGCCGCTGAAGCAGCCAGTGCCGTTAAGGGAGGATTAATGGTCAAGGCCGCGGACGACGCTTCCGCAGTGCTCTGGGTCTCCAGTGCCACCGCTTTTGTGCGCACAAGGGCCTCCGTATAAACGATTTACACCGAAGTCAACCCGGCGCCCCGTCTTTGGCATGGGCGCCGCTGCCGATGCGCACTGGCGCGTAGTGCCGCATTTCCGCGATCTGATCGATGTAGGGCTTGATCGCCGCCAGGAAGGGCGCGAACTCCGGCGCGCGGCGAAAGCCGCTCATATGGCCCTCGGCCGAATCCCACTCGATGCGCAGCACATAATGGTCGGCCTCTTCGACGCAGCGCGACAATTCATAAGACAGGCAATGCGGGGAAATATCCAGCGAGGCGCAAGCAATGCGGTAAGCCGCCTCAAATCCGGCGGCTGCCTGCTCGATAGAAGCGGTATCGGTGGGGTGAAGCTTGTAGCGAATATACTCGACTATCATCTTTCCTCCAGAGCAGCATGAATTGATTTCAATTCCGGCCCACGGAAGTGGGCCGTGCAGCACATCATGCACATCATGCTAGCGCAAAAGCCGGACAAAATGTTGGCGGGCCATTCGTCCGTATCTGGATGCCTCGGACGTCGATCAGGTCTGCTCCAAGAACGCGCCGATGTGCGCGGCAATCGTCTCTGGATCATCCTCCAGGCTGTAATGACCGGCGTTTTCCAGTTTGAATATGGGGGCATCGGGGAAGAGTTCTGTGAACAGCGGCAGAAAATGCCGTGCATGCAAGGTGCGGTCGGCCATTCCCCAGATTGCCATCGCTGGCCGGGCGCGGATGGCCTGGGCCGCAGCGCTATCCGGTGTTTCGAAGCGGTGGGCGCCGGTGGCGAAGCCCTTGGCCCAGCCGATAGCGCCAAGGCAGTCGGCGGGCGAAGCAAAACGTGAGCCGTAGGCGCGCAGCCAGGTGTCGGTAATCAGCGCATGGTTCTCGAAGCCGTTCAGCTTCAAGGTGCTCAAAATATTGAAGCCGAGCTCCCCCAGCGTCGCTTCCAGCCGGCCCTGGGATTCAGCCTTCAGTATCCACTGGAACCAGGGCGATGCCTGCGCATTTGCGCCTAGGCGATCGAACAGGCTTGCCTGGCCGAAGGGCGTGGGACCGTTGATGGAAATGATCCGCTGGATGCGCTCGGGATGGCGGGCGGCCAACCCCATGCCGACCGGACCGCCGAAATCATGCATGACCAGCGTGATGGCCTGTAGATCCAAAATCTGTACGAAGCGTTCCAGATTATCGATATGGTCTTGCAGCCAGTAGCTGCGATCCGCTGGCGTTTCGCTGCGTCCAAAGCCCATGTGATCGGGTGCGATAACTCTATGGGTTCCGGAGAACGCCTTTATCAGATGGCGGAACAGATAGCTCCACGTCGGCTCGCCATGCAGGCAGAGGATGACTTGTCCGTCGCGCGGTCCCTCATCGAGGTAATGCATGCGGAATCCGGGCATGTCGGCGAAATGCGGGGTGTATGGGAGGCTGCCGTCGAAGGTGTCGGGCAATGTGCTCATGGTCTTTTTCCTCTTCAGGTATGGGAGCGGATATGCGCTGTGGTTTTTATTTGAAACCACTTATGTTATACCTGTTGTGGTTTTGTTTTGCAACTGGAAGGCGGATGCTGTGTACCGTCGCGGAAAGATGTAGACGACTGGTCTAGTTTATTCTAAGATGGCTGTCATGAGCACTCCAAGCACCGATCTCCGACAGCACATCCTGGAAGTGGCCAAGCCGCTGCTGCTGAACAAAGGCTATACGGCGGTGGGCCTGACCGAGCTGCTGGCCACGGCCGGCGTTCCCAAAGGCTCCTTCTACCATTATTTCGATTCCAAGGAAGGCTTCGGCCAGGCGCTGCTGGACTGGTATTTCGCCGGCTATCTGGCGTTTCTCGACGATTTGCTGGCGCGGCCGGGAAAGGCGCAGTCAAGGCTGATGGCTTTCTGGCAGTACTGGCTCGATGCGCAAGGCGGCGAAGACCCGGCGGCGAAATGCCTGGCCGTGAAACTGAGCGCCGAAGTGAGCGACCTGTCCGAAAGCATGCGCGTGACGCTGGAGCAGGGCACGCAGGGCGTGATCGAGCGTCTGACACAGTGCATCGCCGACGGCCGGACCGACGGTTCGCTGGCCCATGTGAAGGATGCCGCGCAACTGGCCAACATCCTGTACCAGCTATGGCTGGGCGCCAGCCTGCTGGCCAAGGTCACGCGCAGCCGCGTCCCGCTGGAAAGCGCCATGACGGGAACGCGGCAACTGCTCAAACCACCCAAATAAGCATTTAGACCAGCGTCTCCAGGCGGATCGCCGCCGTCAGCGCATCCAGCCCGTTGGCCTGCATGACGCCGTAGAGGATGTTGCTGCCGAGCTGCCATTGCGAGAGGCCTGGTTCGCCGTTGCCCCAGGCCTGGACGAATCGCTGGTTGAAGGCGGGGGCGCCTTGTGTATCCCACGAGCTGTCGAAGACGTCCGGCTTGTTCCAGGCGGGATTCTCATGTCTGCTGCGGCTGTCCCAGACCGCCTGCATCGTGGCGACGATGCAGGCTGGGCGCAGGGGACGGCCCAGAGCCTCGGTCACGATCGGCTCCGAGGCATAGCGCAGCAGCACGCCGCGGCCGCCCACATAGTCGCCCGCGTATTGCTCGCCGAAGCTGGAATTGAACGGCGGCTCATGTAGTACCTGGCCGGTGCCGCCGAACAGCAGCGTTTCCACCCCCGCTGCCAGCTTGACAAAGGCGTCCTTGAACACTTGCGGCGCGAAGCCGGGAGGCACCATCGGCTGGCGAATAATGGTCGCCAGGGCCATCAGTAATAAGCCCTGGTCGCCGCTCCAGGTCCAGCCCCGTTCCCAGCCAGGATAGTCGTCCTCGACATAGGTTTTCTTCGCCATGGGCCGTTCATGAACAAGGCTCACCGGTCCCGATAGCGTGCGTAGATAAGGGCCGTTGTCCAGCGACGCATAGCTTTGCGTGAACCATTCGGCAAACCAGCTGGCCTGCTTGTACACGATGTCCTGGTAGTTGGGGAAGCCGTTGAGCAGATACAGGCGGTTCGCCAGTAACAGCAGGTTGACGTTCGTGACCGTATTGCGTGTGCCATGGCCGCCATCCCTGCGCTTGCGGTCGGGCGAGGTGTTGCCACAACCATGTTGCACCGGCGTCGCCGTATCGGTCGCGTCGAAGCCGATTTTCAGCATCTGGTCACAGCAGTCGCCCGCCAGCCCGGCGTATTCGTCCGCGCGCTGCCGGTTGCCGATGGACAGCAGATAATCGTAGGCCGCCATGCATGCCAGTCCGCACCAGCCATAGTCGTCGGCCCAGACGTAATCGTTGCCGATCTTGGGCCGAAAGTAGGCGGCATTGGCGTCGGTCAGCGTCGTCCTCAAATCCTGCATCGGCTGCAAGGCGGGATCGCCCTTGCCCCAGCGCCGCTCGGCGGCGTCGACAAAGCGCAGGAAGCTGTGAAAGGTGTTCGAGCGTTTCCAGTAGTCGTCAAATTGCCAGACGTCGGCGAAAGTCTTGGCGCCGGCAATTGCCATGGTTTTAAGATCAATGCTCATATCCTAGGGTCTCCATTGTCTGCCCGCTGTTCAAATCAGCCGGACGCCGTCCCAGGATGGCTTTTGCCTTGGGCGGCAGGCTGTCTCCGCGCGGGGCGAAGCGGAAGTCGATACTCACGCGGGTCTGCTGCGTGTCGTTGGCGACGGTGCCATGGGACAGGTAGCCGCCGTCGAAAATCAAAGCCTGGCCGTAGCGCACCGGGACGGGCTGGTAGTCACCCTTGCCATAATCGCTTTCGACCCAGAGCGTGTTGCTGTCAAAGGTGTCGGTGAAAGGCAGCCAGACATTGATCTGGTCCACGCGCCCGGTCACATCGGCGTCGCGGTGCCAGCTGCTGACCGATGGCGTGCCAGCCAGGTGCACGCGCATCTTCGGATGCATCGAGTAGGACAGGCGGCGCTGGAAAGCGGCGCCGATTACTTCTTTGACGAAAGCGTTATAGATCACGTAGAACAGGTCATCGTCCGGCAAGCCCTGCATGCGCTGGCGCAGCAGCAGGTTGTCCGCGTGCGTCAGGCAGGGCGGTGCGCCGCGCCGGGTCTTTTGCGCCAGCCAGTACACATGCAGCCGCTCCAGCGCCGGCACGCGGTAGACCTGGCGCGCCACCACCTTGGCGAAGGCGTAGCGCCGGACGTCGTAGTCGAGCAGCAGCATGCGGCCGGCTCAGGGCAGCAGGCGGCGCAGGGCCACATTCATGACCTTGGCCGTGAACTGCGCCTTTTCCCATTTATGCCAAAGCAGCAGGCCGCCCGTGCGGCTGGCGTTGGAACATAGGGCCACCAGCGATTGCCAGGCGGGCAAGGGCAGGCCGAAATCGGCTTCGGGCCGCTCGGCCACAGCATTGGGGCCGGCCGCCACCATGCCATAGCACTGCTGTTGCTCGCCTGCCGCCGTCTGCAGGGTCCCGAAGAGCAGCGGAAGCAAGGTCACAGGGTCGATCTGTACCTGCAGGCTGCCGCTGCGCGCTTGCGCCGGACCATCCGACCAGGTGAAGGCCGTCAGACCCGTCACCGCTGGCGTAACGGCGGCGCCGTCGATAGCCGCCTCGCCCCGGCCCAGCACCAGGGTGTGGGACACGGTTTGCCCCTTGCCGGCCACGCGCACGATATAGCGCCCGCCGAACAGGTCGAGCTGGCCGGCTTGCGGCAGCCAGAGGCCATCGGCGCCGCTGTCCGGCGCGCCGAACTCGAAGCGGCTCTCGCCCACCGTCAGGCTGTTGCCGTCGGCCTTGAGCGCGCCGGGCAGCACTTGGCCGTTGAGGCGGGCCGCCAGATAGCGCCCGCGCTGCGCATCGCTGGCGACAGCCAGTTCCAGCGTGCCGCCACTGCTGGCCTGGCGGTAGCGGCCCACGCGCTGGCTGGCGTGCGGTCTTTGCAGTTCGGGTTCGCGCGCGGAGAAGGCGGCATTCTTCGGCATATCCTGCCCGGCGGGCCAGATATTGCAGCCGATCAGACGCCGCTTGCCGTTCTGGTCCACATCGAAGCGCAGCAGGCCGTTGCTGCGGTTGCCGCGCTGCGCCTGCCATTGCAGCACGCCGCGCTGGAATTTGAAGGGCCGTATCTGGACGCCATTGACGAACAAGCCGCTGCGGCGTGGCCCGCCGGCATTGCCGATCAGGACGATCAACTGGCCTGCATCGCCGTAATACACGCCGGTCCAGGCGCCCAGGTGCTCGCGCAGCAGCAGGTCGATATCGCTGCGCATATTGTCCATATCCGGCGACAGATCGTGCTTGCCTGCCAGCTGGACCAGCTTGTCCTTGCCGCCCTGGGTTTTGGACTGCGCCAATTGCAGCACCTGGCGCGCCAGTGGCCGCTGGTTCAGCAGCGCATGCAGGAAGCCCTGGTTGGCGTCCGAACGCAGGGCGGCGCCCTTGGCTGCGATCTGGATGCCGCCTGGATCGCGCGTCGCCAGCAGATACTGTTCGCGCTCGCTCAGGCCGGAAAAGGCTTCGGCGGCAACGGCCTGGCCGGGCGCGTGGCGGTACAGATCCTGGAAGTCCAGATCCTGCTTGAGCCGCAGCAGGAAGCGGCTGGCGCCGGTGTCTTCCTGCCAGCGGTAATCGCGCGGGATGCGGAAGTTCTTGAACGCTTTGAACGCTTTCATCTCACGCGGTCCATAGTGGCCGATATCGCGCAGCGGACTGCCTGCCGGCTTGACCGTCTCGCCGGGCTGCAGCAGGCCAAGGCGCTGCAGCATATCGTGGTCCGCCTCCACCGCGTCGCGCGGCGCCAGATAGAAGGTGGAGATGCCGGTCACGCGCAGCTGGATGTCCGGCTCGTGCAGGCGGGAGAGGGGATAGGTTTCGATCAGCGGCGGGATGGTCGGATAGCGCGAAGCCACATAGTGGGTGACGGGATAGTCCTTGCCGTATACCCCTTGCAGATAGTCGATGAGTATGGAGAAATTGCTGTTCACATAGCCCTTGCGGCGAAAGCCCATTTCGCCGATCAGGCCGACCTGCCATAGCACCACGTGCAGGCTGGTGTCCGGCTTGCGCAATCGGATCAGCATGTCCGAAGCCTCGTGGGTTTGCAGACCGGGGTGGCTGGGGTCCACGCCCAGGTCGGCGCACAGGCAATCCAGCGCGCTGACGCCGGCGCGCATGGTGGCGCGGTGTCCTTCGCGGCGGGCGATCAGGATGGCGCGGTGGGTGGAGAGGACGAAGACGCCTGGATGCCCGTAGTAGATCGCCACCACCTTCTTCGCCTGGCGCACGTGGTGGAGCATGGCCTCCGCCATCTGCATATACGTCACATAACGCACCTTGTTGTCGTCGTACAGCACGTACAGGTCATGCGCGTCTGGCCTTAAGTCCCTGATCCAGACCACGGTGGCCGGATCGGCCACGCAGTAGAAAACATGGTCGGCGCTGCGTATCAGTTCCTGGTCGCCGAGCGAGAAGCCGACCGTCTCGATGCCGGAGCCGATGATGGTCAGTTCGCCCACCTGGTCCGGCGGCAGGGGATGGTCCGGTCCTTTTTCGCTGACATTATCGGCTGCGGCGATGGCGCGCGCCAGCTCCTGCCAGGCTGCTTCGGCCTGCTGGCGCGGGGCGGGGTCTTGCTTGTTGACGGAATCCGGCATGGCGTTTTCCTTTCCGTGATGATGTTGGGCTGTGTCAGGAGAGCAGGGCGGTGTATTTCATCGCCACGCCGCAAGCCACCTTGACCGGCAGCACCTGGCCCTTGTAGGTATAAGCCGCCAGCGCCTGATAGGCCTGGTATTGCTGGTCCGCCGAGGTGTATTTGCCCATGGCGCGCACCGCGTCCGATTCGTCGCTGCTGGACCAGCGCCAAGCTGCCTGCGCATTGTCGGCATCGGCGTTCTTCGTCATCAGGACCGAACTCAGAAGGGTTTGCTGGTTGACGGCGCTGGGCGCGGCCTGCTGCACGTAGTCGGCTACTGTGGTCCAGCGCGTGGACACGCTGTTCTTTTCGTTGAGCAGGTAATTAACCAGCAGGCCCAAGCCGGTGCTTTGCTGCGGCGAGAGATTTTGCAGGTCTTTCTGGGCCGCGTTCTTCCACACATTGAGCAGGGTTTGCGCGCCCTGGAAGGCCGCCATGATGGCCAGGTTCTCCACCAGCGCTGGCAAGCCCTTGGTCATGATCCAGTTGCCTACCTTTTGCAATAGGCTGGTGATGGTTCCGGGTTCCACATTGACATCGGTGTCGATGTCGACGTCGGTATCGACATCGGTCACGTCCACCGTATCGACCACATTGTCGACATCGATGTCCACATCCACATCCACGTCCACGTCGATGATGGCGAAGACGTCGTCGTCCACATCGATGTCCACGTCGATGTCCACGTCTACGTCGGTATCTTCGTCGGTATCGGTATCGGTGTCGATATCCACATCGACGTCCACGTCAACGTCCACATTGATCGGTTCCACCGGGTCGCCAAGACTGGCGACGGGATCGGCGTCCTCGCCAATGCCTTCGAATTTGCTGCGCACCGAGGAGATGAAGTCGCTGGCCTTGCCGGCCAGGTACTGGATGCCGTTCTTGATCCCCGACAGCACATGCACGGCCATATCCACCGTCATGGCAATCTGCACGCCGAGGAAGCCGGTATACGCCATGTCATACGCCACGGCCCACCAGGGGATGGGCGGGTCGGCATAGGGCTGGGCGATGAAGCTGGCGCCCGCGTTCTTGCCGGTAAAGCACATGGCGTTCTCGGACGGCTTGCCTTCCCAGGTCAGGTTGCGCAGCACAGCCGTGAGCAGGATGCCGCTGCTGCTAGTGGCGCCGCTGGAACTGAGCACGCTGTTGGCGAAGGCGAGTGGCACGGCCACGCCGCCCGTCGGGGTATAGCAGGCGGCGCCGTTGGCGATCACCAGCTGGCCTACCGGTACGGTCGGCAGCACGAATTCCGAAGGATTGTTGTCCGGCTGGTAGCAGTAGTAGCTGCCGGGCCAGGCCCACAGCGAGTTGGTGGCCCAGTAGGCGACGATGGAGAAATGGAAGTAGTCGCAGCCGGCATAGCCGTTCTGGCTGAGGAAGGTGCTGATCTGGTCATTCAGCGTCAGCAGATTGCTGTCGTCCAGCAGCAGTTCGGTGAATTGCAGGGCCAGCGGCGCGTAAGGCTGGCTGACATAGGTCTGGTAGAAGCTCCATGCCGTCTGGCAGGCTGGCAGGTCGCTATTGGCGACGGTCAGCGCGCCGCCGCCCATGATGGGTGGGACGTAGACGGTGATGGGAAAGTCGTTGTCGCCGCGGCAGATCACCAGCCGCGCCAGCGCATCGGGCACGTCCACGTTTTGCGTGGCGTTGGCGGCAATGGTTGCGATCTTGGTATAGACGGGATAGTAAGAGCTTTGCTCGGTGGAGGGCGGGTCGGTGGGCGGGCTGGCCGAGGTGGTGTTGTATACCGTTAGCGTCAGGTTCAGTTGGTTGGTGATGGCGACGGTGTTACCGGAATCGGCAGCGCTCATGATCGGCTCTCGCTGGAAAATGGGAAAAGAACAGGAACACCGCGCCGGGGTAGGGCGCGGTCCGCCGCCGGCGCGGTGGCACCGGCAGTCTGGCACTGCGGGTTCAGACGTCGATATCGGGGATTTCGCCGTCGTTGATATCGTCGATGGCGTCGTCGATCTTGTCGCTGAGCTCCTGGGCTTCCTGGATAGCCTGGTTCGATTCCTCGATGGCGGCGCGGGTCTCCTGGCTGATTTCCGAACCCAGATCCTGCACCACATTGCCCAGGCGCGTATTCACGTCGGGGATGCTTTGCTTGACCTGATCCAACGCGGTTTGCAGCTCGGCCGGGGTGCCTGCCTCATTCAAGGCATTGATATTGCTGCGAATATCGTTGGCAATGCCCTGCATTTCCGGCGTCACGCCATATTCGGCCAGTTGCTCCAGCTGGGCGACCTGCTGCTCCAGGATGTCCAGCTGCACGTCGGCGCTCTGCAAATTCAGGGTGTTGGTGAAATCGGCCTTCAGGCCGCTCAGTGCATCTTCCACCGATGGCGGCAGCTCCAGCTCCTGGTTAAAGCGGTCGAGCAGTTCCTGCTGGTTGGCCTCGATCTGGGCTTGCAGATCTTCGATCTGGCCGCGCAATTCATCGATCTCGCTCTGCTGCGGTGGCTGGCCTTCGTTGCGCTGGAAGAGTTTGAGCAGGCCCTTGCCCATTGCGGACAGCTTGGTGCCGATCCACTCCAGCGCCATCAGCGCGCCGAACACACTGAGGAAGAGCGTGACCCAGCCGCTGAAGGTTTTGGGATGGAAGAAGGCATACAGGCTGCCGGGACCATCCGAAGTGTCCTGCTTGGTGTTTGTACCCATGACCTTGGCGCCGTTGATGGTGCCGGAGAGGATGGGGATCAGCTGATTGTCGCTGGCCTTGTTACTGAGCTGGCTTTTCAGCACATAGGTCGCTTGCAGGCAGATGGGCGGCACGTCGAGGCTCAGGCTGGAGACGAACTGGCCCTGGTTGAAGTACATGGTCGTGGATTTGCTGTTGGCGTCCACGAAATTGATGGTGTAGCCGCCGTTATTGTCGGTGGCGCTGGCCTCCGTCACACCTGGTTTGCGGGTGAAGACCAGGCTGCCCTGGTATGTCGGGTTGGCGGTGTCCGAGCCGCTGGCGGCCGTGCCGGCGCTGTAAATATAGTAGGTATAGCTGTCGCTGTAGTTGGCCCAGGCATTGGCGAAGGTGGCCACATAGGTGCTGACGGCCATATACATATTGAAAGTCACCGACTGGTACTCTTTGGTGCTGGCGAAGAAGGCATTCATCTGACTGTCGATGCTGCCGGTGGACGTCGAGGTTTTCAGCGCCGCCGTCATCGCCTGCTGGAATTGCTGCGACAGCGTCGACGTGGGGAAGGCCATGATGGTCTGGTAGAACTGCTGCGCCAATTGCATGTCCGTCAGGCCCGTGGCCGGCACGCTCACAGGGGGATAGGTGGGCGGCGTGGCGAAGCTCTGCATGACCGAGGTATTCATGAGCGGGAACAGATCGGTGGCCCGCGCGATGATCAGCTCATACAGGGTGTTGTAGACCGTTTCGCCGCCGGCCTGGGTATAGTCGTTCAGCACCACGGTGCCGCTGGCCTGTCCCGCCAGGATATCGCCGCCGGCGTTCAGGGGCAGCACCTTCAGCGTTTGTGCGTAGACCTGCTTGGGATTGGTGGACGTGGTGTTGTAGGCATCGACGATCAGGGCGCCAACCGTGGTGTTGTTGGTGATCGTGCAGTTTTTGCTTGTATCGCTCATGCTAGCTCCTTCATTCGCTACCGGGGTTGTAGGGAAAACCAGGAAAAGCAGCTGCGCTTACTTTCAAGTGGACGTGTGTATAAGCTTAGTGAAAAACCGTTCCAAAAAATGCGTGGATTGTCACATTGGAGCATGGCGATGTAAATGTTATAGACGACTGGTCTAATTTGGTGATAAAGTCCCTGTGAACTAGACGACTGGTCTAATTTTTATCCATCAACCACGCAAGGAGAACCGCCATGTCCCGCAATGCCAGCAGCAACCGCCGCATCGTCCTGGCCGCCCGTCCGCAAGGTGCTCCGACGCCGCAGGACTTCCGCCTGGAAGAGCAGGCCGTGCCTGTGCCGGAAGACGGCCAGGTGCTGCTGCGTACCTTGTATCTCTCGCTCGATCCCTATATGCGCGGCCGCATGAACGAGGGCTCCACCTATGCCGAGCCGCTGGCGCTGGGCGAGGTGATGGTGGGTGGTACGGTGAGTCGGGTGGCGGCTTCGCGCCATCCTGACTTCCGTGAAGGTGAACTGGTGCTGGGCACTTCCGGCTGGCAGGAATACGCGCTGTCCGATGGCGAGGGATTGACGGCGCTGGGCGAGCTGGCGCAACCCTCGCATGCGCTGGGCGTGATGGGCATGCCGGGCTTCACCGCCTGGCACGGTCTGCTGAACATCGGCCAGCCCAAGCCGGGTGAGACAGTGGTGGTGGGTGCGGCCAGCGGCGCGGTGGGTGCGGTGGTAGGGCAGATTGCCCGGCTGAGAGGTGCGCGTGTGGTGGGCATTGCCGGTGGCGCCGAAAAGTGCCGCTATGTGGTTGAGGAACTGGGCTTTGACGCTTGCATCGACCGCTACGATCCGCAGTT
The DNA here is from genome assembly GCF_024400215.1 of Massilia sp. erpn. Lineage (NCBI taxonomy): Bacteria > Pseudomonadati > Pseudomonadota > Betaproteobacteria > Burkholderiales > Oxalobacteraceae > Massilia > Massilia sp. erpn. The sequence continues at coordinate 5,651,705 of NZ_CP053748.1, read as the reverse complement.
CTCCCAGAAGCTGGCCGCCGCCTGCCCGGATGGCATCGACGTCTATTTCGAGAGCGTAGGCGGGACAGTGTTCGATGCGGTGCTGCCGCTGCTGAACGAGAATGCGCGCGTGCCGGTGTGCGGTTTCATCTCGCATTACAACGATAAGGCGGCGGCACCCGGCCCCGATCGTCTGCCCGCCTTGATGACGGCCTTGCTGTATAAGCGCATCCGCCTGCAGGGTTTCATCATCCTTGACCATTATGCCGAGGGCTATGCGCAATTCCTGCGCGAGATGGGCGGCTGGGTGGCCGAGGGTAAGGTCAAGCTGCGCGAGGATGTCGTGGATGGTCTGGACGCCGCGCCGGCTGGTCTGATAGGCCTGCTGGAAGGGAAGAACTTCGGCAAGGCCGTGGTGCGCGTGGCGTGGTGAGGCATCCGGCGGGAACGCATGCAGCACCCGCCGGATATTCAGTTTAAGCCGTCAGCCATACGGTGATCAGCGTATCGTAATGATAGTACATGGCGACGGCGGTGAGCATGGTCAGCACGCCGAAGACCTGCTGCATGCGCACCGAGTAGCGTGCCACCTGGCGCACCTTGGTGCTGAGCTGCTGGCCGCCGTAGGCGATGGCCAGCATGGGCAGGCCGGCGCCCAGGGAATAGCAGAGCAGCAGCAGGGCTGCGCGGCCCAGGTCATGCGCGGTGGCGATCAGCGTCAGGATGGAGCCGAGCACCGGCCCGGCGCACGGCGTCCAGACCACGCCCAGCGTCATGCCCAGCACCAGGCCGCCCAGATTGCCCGCTTGTGCGCGATTGCCGATATCGTTGGCCAGGTTGACGACGCCGGACAGCTTTTGTCCCAGCCATTCAAAAGGCCGCTTCCACAGCATGAGCAGGCCAAAGGCCAGCAGCAGGACAATCGCAGCGTCGCGCAAGCTTTGCTGCGACAGGGCCAGCGATTCCGCGAACAGTCCAAACAGCAGGGCGCAGGAGGAGAAGGCCAGCACGAAGCCCAGCACGATGAAGACCGGTCTGGTGCGGCCGGATGCGCCGATCGAACTGCCCAGCAGGAAGGGCAGCATGGGCAGGATGCAGGGTGCGGCGATGGTCAGCACCCCGGCCGCCAGGGCAAGCAGGATTTCGCTCATGGCGCCACCCCGCTTTTCGTTTTGGATAGTGTGAAGGTCCGGCCGCCGACGCGCAGCGCTTTGTAGCCGTCCAGGCGCAGATCGCCGGCCAGGGCGAAGCTCAGCGCACAGTCATAGCTTTCTCCATCTTTGCGCGATGCGACATGCTGCTTCCATTCGCGTTCCGGGGGCGGTACGAGGTCTTGCCATTGCCTGCTTGAGAATCCGGTACGGCTAAGCAGTGCGGGTGTGGCCGCTGGAGGGATGGCTGCGTTTTTTTCCGGTTGCGCGATCTCCTGCGCATGGATCGGCGCCGGCACGCTCCTGAGCGCGCATAGCAGGACGATGCGCGCGCACCGCTTGGAATGTTTCATGGGATGGCTCCTTTCGTGAATTTGCCTGAGCCACGATTTCAACCCTGCCGTGTATCCGCCATATGTTGCCGCCCTCCGCGCGTGCAATCTTCTGTATCAAAAGCCGTCCTGGATACACTGGGATACAAAAGCCGCTGCCAAGCCTATAAATATCGGCTATAAAGCGGGGTATGGAACAAAACGACAACATACTGATCGTCGATGACGACCGCGAGATCCGCGAGCTGCTGGCTGAATACCTGCGCAAGAACGGCTTCCAGGTCAGCGTGGCGGCCAACGGCAAGCAGATGCGCACCGCGCTGGAAGTGACGGCCTTCGACCTGGTCGTGCTGGACCTGATGCTGCCTGGCGAAGACGGCTTGACCCTGTGCCGCGAACTGCGCGCCAGCCGCCACAAGACCGTGCCGATCCTGATGCTGACCGCGCTGGCCGACGAAACCGACCGTGTGGTGGGCCTGGAGATGGGCGCCGACGATTATCTGACCAAGCCCTTCGCCACGCGCGAGCTGATGGCGCGCATCCGCGCCGTGCTGCGCCGCACGCGCATGCTGCCGCCAAATATGCAGCGTGAGGAGGGCAACAACCAGATCGCTTTCGGCGACTGGCTGCTCGACACCGCGGCGCGGCATCTGCTCGACGCCAGCGGCGCCATGGTGGCGCTGAGCGGCGCCGAATACCGTCTGCTGCGCGTCTTTCTCGACCACCCGCAGCGGGTGCTGACGCGCGACCAGTTGCTGAATCTGACGCAAGGCCGCGAGGCCGATATTTTCGACCGCTCGATCGACCTGCTGGTGAGCCGTCTGCGCCAGCGGCTGATGGAGGATGCGCGCGAGCCGCGCTATATCAAGACCGTGCGCAGCGAGGGCTATGTGTTCAGCGTTGCCGTGCGATTGGCGGGCGGGGACGCGGCGTGAGCAAGGCGGATGTCCGGCGTTGGCCACGCTCCATGTTTGGCCGCCTGATGCTGATCCTGGTGCTTGGCTTGGTGCTGGCACAGGCACTGTCCTTCGGCGTCTTCCTGCTGCAGCGCATGCAGTCCGGCAAAAGCATGATGCTGTATTCGCTGGGTAAGGACGTTGCCAGCACGGTCGCCATCCTGGAGCGCCTGCCGGCGGAGGAGCGTGCAGGTTGGCTGAAAAATCTGGAGCGCCGCAACTACCGCTATCAGCTGGGATATATTGCCATGGGCGCGCCGCTGGAGATACCGCTGGTGGACGAGGTGAGGGAGTCGCTGCGCAGCGCCTTGGCCGCCAGCTATCCCGTCGTCATTACGGCCGCGCCGGAAGGTGGCAAGCGCCTGGATATGCACCTGAAACTGTCCGACGGCACGCCGCTGACCGTCATCCTCACGCCATCCTTCATGCCGCTGCCGGACTGGCTGCTGCCCGTGATCGCCATCCAGCTGGCCGTTCTGATCGCCTTCCTGTGGCTGGCGGTGCGGCTGGCGACGTACCCGCTGGCTCAGCTGGCGCGGGCCGCCGACCTCACCGAGCCGCAGGGCGCGGCCCAGCCGCTGTCGGAAGATGGCCCGCTGGAGGTCGCGCAGGCCGCCAAGGCCTTCAACGCCATGCGGGCGCGCATCGACGGCTTCCTGTCCGAGCGCATGCAGATACTGGCGGCGGTCTCGCATGATCTGCAGACCCCGATCACGCGCATGCGTCTGCGTGCCGAATTGCTGGATGACGCCACCCAGCGCGACAGGATGCTCTACGATCTGCAGGCGATGCAGATGCTGGTGGAAGAGGGCATCGCCTACGCGCGCAATGCCCATGGACTGAACGAGACGCCCTGTCGCACCGATCTTGATGCGCTGCTGGGCAGCCTGGTGTACGACTACACCGATGCCGGCCAGGCAGTGCGCCTGAGCGGGGAATTGAAGCTGGTCCTGCTCACGCGGCCGCATGCACTGCGCCGCATCGTCACCAATCTGGCCGATAACGCCCTCAAATTCGGCAAGGACGTGGAAATCGTGCTGGCGCGCGAAGCTGGTGGACGCTATTCGATTTCGGTACTGGACCGCGGCCCGGGCATTCCAGCCGAAGAACGCGAGGCCGTGATGCAGCCCTTCTACCGCATTGAGAGTTCACGCAACCGCGATACCGGCGGCACCGGTCTTGGGCTGGCCATCGTCCAGCAACTGACGCTGGCGCTGGGCGGCACCTTGAGCCTGGCGCAGCGCGAGGGCGGCGGGTTGGCGGCGCAGGTTCTGCTGCCGGCCGCCTAGGCAGGGTTTTGTATCGCAGTGTGTATGGCGCGGCATTCGATACGCAAAACCGACAATACGCGGCGTGGCGGATATATGCCGGATACATGGCTCCTTTGTAATGGATGGACTGCAGCACTCCGCTGCGATTCATCCCATGAAGGAGTAGCAAATGAAACAGATGCTGAAACTGAGCCTGGCCGTCACCGTTCTGCTGGCGGGCGGCGCCTATGCCCACGCCGCCAGGGCCGAGGCGCCGGAAGCCGGACGCTGGGTGACCGAAAACGGCAACCTGGAAGTGGAAATCGCCGCTTGCGGCGAAAGCTATTGCGGCATCGTCACCCAGGTATTGGCGAACAACGCCATGACCGGTCCCGGCGGCGAAAAGATACCGGTGGAGCCGAACGCGCCTTCGCCGGTCGGCAAAAAAATCCTCTTCGATCTGCTGCCGATGGCAGGCGGTGGCTGGCAAGGCCGCATCTATAACCGCACCAGCAACAAGACCTATAACAGCCAGCTTGTGGCACAGGGCCAAGGACGGCTGCAGGTCAGGATTTACGAAGACGATCCTGCCAAGGGCATGATTCAGGTCTGGCGCCGCCGTGGCCTGGCCGCACAATAAGGAGAACGCCATGACACGCTTGCTGCCCCGATTGATGGCCGCCCTTGCCGGCGTCTTCCTGCTCCTGTTTCTGTTCCTGTGGTTCCCTCCGCGTGGAGCCGCCGCCGCCACGGATATGGCGGCGCTCTCCGATTACGGCCCCGCGCCGGAGTTCAGCGAAATCCAGCAATGGCATAACGGCCCCGCACTGAGCATGGCCGCCCTGCGTGGCAAGGTGGTGCTGGTCGACTTTTGGACGCATGACTGCATCAACTGCATCCGCACGCTGCCGCATGTGAGCAAATGGTATGACCGGTATAAGGACCAGGGGCTGGTGGTGGTCGGCGTGCACACGCCGGAATTCGCCTTCGAACGCGAGCCGCGCAATGTGGCGGCGGCGATCCAGCGCTTCAAGCTGCGCTATCCGGTGGCGCAGGACAACCGCTATGCCACCTGGCGCGCTTACGGCACGCAGTATTGGCCCAGCGTCTATCTGATCGACCGCCAGGGCCATATCCGCATGAAGCACGTTGGCGAAGGCAACTACGAAGAAACCGAGCAGGCCATTCGCCAGCTGCTCGCCGGCACGCCTTGAGGCGATGCCGCGTCCTGCGGAAAAACGCGGACGCGGCTACAATCGCTGTCTTTGGAGGGATGCCATGAACAAGGTTTGCCGCTGGGTGCCCGAGCAGGGCGTTGGCCTGGAACATCTGGAATTGCGCGAAACGGAACAGGGCTTGCTGGCCGCCGGCATGGTCATCGGCAGCCGCTACGCGTCGAGCTATGGCCTGTTCTACGAAATCGAACTGGCGCGCGACTGGACCGTGCGCCAGGTGCGCCTGGCCAGCCCGGACGGCGCGCGCCTGCTGCTGAGTGCTGACGGCGCGGGCCGCTGGTTCGACGCGGATGGCCAGCCTTTGCCAGCACTGGACGGCTGCATCGACGTCGATATCTCGGCCAGCTGCTTCACCAACACCATTCCCATTCGCCGCCTGGGCGAAGGGCTGCGCCAACGCCAGCTTATCGATGTTGCCTTCATCCGCATTCCCGGCATGAGCGTGGAAAAGGCGGAGCAGGCTTACACCATGGCCGGCGCACCTGACCGCTACCGTTACGAAGGCGTGTCCAGCCATTTTGAGGCCATGCTCAAGGTCGATGCCGATGGTTTTGTCACCGACTACCCGCAACTGTTCAAGCGCATCGCCTGAGCCATGAGCGCCGCCGACGGCCTGGCCGAATTCCAGCCGCATACGCGTTATATGAAGGCGCTGGCCTACCGCATGCTCGGTTCGCGCGCCGAGGCGGAGGATGTGGTGCAGGAAGCCTGGCTGCGCTGGCATGGCGCGCAGCGCACGGTGGTGGAGAATCCGCGCGCCTTCCTGGCGCGTACCGTAACCCATCTGTGCCTGGACCAGATCAAGTCGGCCCAGGTGCGGCGTGAAGTATATATTGGCACCTGGCTGCCGGAGCCCCTGGTGGATGCGATGGAAGAGTATCAGCCTGGCCCTGAAGCGGCGCATGAACTGGCGCACGATCTGTCCTTTGCCTTCATGCTGGCGTTGGAACGCCTGTCGCCGCTGGAACGTGCGGCCTTCCTGTTGCATGATATTTTTGGCCAGAGTTTCGCCGAAATCGCCGCTACGCTGGAACGCAGCGAAGCGGCCTGCCGCCAACTGGCGGCACGGGCGCGCGGCAAGCTGCAGCAGCAGGACCGGAAGGCATCCAGGGCGCCACAGGAAGGAGAGCGCCTTGCGGCTGCCTTTGCCGCCGCCGTGCGCGATGGCGATATCGACGCGCTGTCGTCAGTACTGGCGGCCGATGCCCGCTTCTTCTCCGACGGCGGCGGCAAGGTTGAAGCCGTGCCGCATATCCTGTTCGGACGCGAGCTGGTGGCCAAGGTCATTCTCGGCTTCTCACGTCAGAGGCCGGAGGGCATGCAGCTGCGTCCCGCCACGGTCAACGGCCTGCCTGGCTTCGTGCTGTTGCAGGCCGGCCGCGTCATCCAGACGCTGGCGCTGCAAGCCGGAACCGCCGGCGAGATCGAATCCATCTACATCACCCGCAACCCCGACAAGCTGCAGCAGGTCGCCGCCTGACCCATCCGCCGGCCGAACGGTAAATTTTCCGACTCCATGTCACGTTTTGGCGGACTGCCTCGTCTGAGTCGTGAGCGGGCGCATTCCGCGCCTTCATGATGGGAGAAAAACATGGCAGTAGCACGTATTCTGATTCTGGGGGGCGGGTATGCCGGCTTGAGCGCGGCAGCGCGCTTGAGCAAGCTTGCTGGCGCGGCGGTGACGCTGGTCGACGCCAATGTGGATTTTGTCGAGCGTATTCGCCTGCACCAGGTCGCGGCTGGTCAGGCGTACCGGCATCTGCCGTATGCCGATTTTTTGACGCCGCGCGGAGTGGACTTCGTGCAAGCCAAAGTGCTGGCGCTTGACCCCGAGGCGCGTGTAGTAATACTGGAGGACGGCAATGCTGCACGCCAGACGCTGGGTTTCGATTATCTGGTGTATGCCCTGGGTAGCAGCATGGACCTGGACAGCGTGCCAGGCGTGCGCCAGCACGCGCTCAGCCTGGGCACGCTGGCCGGCGCCCAGCGCATCCAGTCCGCGCTGGCGCAGGCGGAGGGCGCGCGCGCGCTGGTGGTGGGCGGCGGCTTGAGCGCCATCGAAACAGCGGCCGAATTGGCGGAATCTTTCCCCCATCTGAAGCTGACGCTGGGCATGGGGAGTCCGCTCAAGGCCAGCACGGAGCCCGCCGGCTTCTGCGGGCGCGCCGTCGATTATCTGCATGGCGCGCTCTCGCGTCTCGGCATCGCTGTGCAGGAGGGCGACTGGATCAAGGAGCTGGACGAACATACGGCTCATCTGGCGGACGGCAGCCGCCTGGCATTCGATGCCTGCATCTGGACCAGCGGCTTCAAACCCGCCGCCTTGGCTGCACAGGCGGGGCTGCGGACCAATGCGCAGGGCCAGATCCTGACCGATGCCAGCCTGCGTTCGCTCAGCCATCCCCATATTCTTGCGATTGGCGATGCGGCTGCCGCCAGCACGGCCGATGGCGGCCCATGCCGCATGAGCTGCGCCACCGGCTTGCCGATGGGGGGCGCCGCCGCGCGGACCATCGCGGCCCTGCTGGCGGGAGAGGCGCCGCCGCCTCTCGAATTTGGCTACCTGTTCCGCAATGTCAGCCTGGGCCGGCGCGATGGCTTGATCCAGTTTGTCGATGCGCGCGACCGGCCGCGCGATTTGATCTGGACCGGCCGCCAGGCGGCGCAGTGGAAGGAATACATATGCACCGGCACGCTGGCGACGATCGGATTCTATCCACCGGATGCCCCACCCATGCTGCCGCCGCTGCGCATGATGCCGCAGATTCTGCGCGCGAGGCGCTACTACGCTTGATGCAGGGCTGCGCCCTGCAAGCAGGAATTGGGCGTGCTACACTCGGCGCACTTTTATTTGCGGGGCTGTCGCATGTCCATTCTGATCCGTCCGGCGCTGGCCGCCGATATTCCTTCACTGGCCGATGTGGAGCGCAGCGCCGCCGGCGCTTTTCTCGCCGCGCCGGGATTGGAGTGGATCGCCGGCAGCGAACCGACGCCCGCCAGCTTCCTGCAAGGCTGCCTGGCGCAGGGGCGCTTGTGGGTGGCGGATGGCGAGCGTGGGCTGAGCGGTTTCCTGGCTGCGCAGGTGATGGACGGCCATCTCTTTATCGTGGAGCTGTCGGTGGCTTTGTCCAGCCAGCGCCGCGGCATCGGCACGCGCCTGATGGCGGCGGTGGAAGCCTATGCGCGCCAGCTGGGCGTCGAAGCGCTGACCCTGACCACTTACCGCTCCCTGGCCTGGAATGCGCCTTACTACGCGCGCCTGGGCTTTGCCGAAGTGGCGGCGGCGGAACTGGGCGAGAGCTATGTCGCCAAGGTCGCCTACGAGGCCACATGCGGCCATGATCCGGCCCAGCGCTGCGTGATGGTCAAGCGCCTGAACTGACGCCGCTTACCATTTGCAGCCGGAGTCCTTCTTGTCGGTTAGGGTGACGAGGACAGCGGCCAGCGGCGCCAAAGTGCCGACGCCGCGGACCACATCCATGCAGTCGGCGCGCGCCGATCTGGCGATTTCCTTACCCAGCCTGCTTTCCGTGCTCAGTTCATTGACTGGCCTGTCCTTGAGCTGGTCGAGTGGGATATCGTCCTTGCCCGCCCGTTTGGTGGCGATGACGCGCGCCGATTTCAGCGCCGCATTCACATCGAATTTTGGCGCATCGCGGCTTGCTTCGACGGGGACTGGCGGCGTAATCGCTTCCGGCTGCACGGGGGCGGCAGGGCCAGCGGGCGCAGGCTCCGGCAGCGCTTGCGTTGCGGGCCGGCTGGCGTGCGGCGGCGGTGCGTTCTCCAGCGCTTTCTTTTCCGGCTCGGAGCGCGGCACGGGTTTGGCGGGCTTGATGGGCGCTAGCCAGACCAGCGGTGGCCACCGGTCTTCGTCAACCGCTTCCGGCGGCCGGCCGGGCGCTTTCAGCACCGCCAGCAAACCCAGATGAATGAGCAGAACCAGGCCGAGTCCGAAGGCCGGCCGCAGCATGCGCCTTTGTTCGTATTCGCGGAAGCTGGGCGCCTGCGCCATCGTCAATCCAGCAGCAGGGTGGTGATTTTCTTGGTGACGGTTCCCATATCCGGCTGGCCGCCGTCGCGGTTGGTGATGACGGCCACATAGATGCCGCTCTCCGGCAGATACTGCGTCCCGGCCGAGAAACCGGGAATGTCGCCGCCGTGTCTATACATAGGCTGGCCTTTGAATTGTCCGACAAACCAGCCGTAGCCATAGTCCGCCGTCTTGCCGTTGTTCAGCGTGTAGGCGGTGTGCATGCGGCGCCAGGTTTCCGGTTTCAGCAGCTTGCCGTCCACGATGGCGGCATTCCAGCGCGCCAGATCGTCTACGCTGGAACGCAGGGCGCCCGCCGCATAGGGCAGTGTCATGCTGATGACCTGGGGGCTGTCAAAACCGCCCAAAAGGCGCTTCGAATAGCCGGCCACGCAGGGCTGGGCGCGGCATTCGTCGCTGTCGTAAAAAGTGCTGTTGAGCTGAAGCGGTGCGAAGATGTGCTGGCGCATGTAATCCGCATACTTTTGGCCGGAGACTTTTTCGATGATGGCGCCCAGCAGGAAGTAGCCGGAATTGCTGTAGCTGAAGCGTTCGCCCGGCGTGAATTGCAGCGGCTTGTCCTTGAAGAAGGCGATCATCTCGTTGACGCTCATCGTCTTCTGAACGATCTCGCCAAAGCCCGGCAGCGCCGTATAGTTTGGAATGCCGGAGGTGTGGGTCAGCAGGTGCTCGATGGTGATGGTCTGGCCGTGGGTCGGGTAATCCGGCAGATAGGTGGTGATGCTGTCGCTGACTTTGAGCTTGCCCTGTTCCGCCAGCTGCATGATGGCCGCCGCCGTGAACTGCTTGGTGACCGAGCCGACGCGCAAGCTCATGGCCGGTTCCAGCGGCGTTTTCTGTTCCAGGTTCGCCAGCCCATAAGCCTTGTGCAGCACAGGCAGGCCATTCTTGACGACGATGACGGTGATGCCCGGCTGGCCGGCTGCGAAATTCTGCGTCAGGTAGTCGTCGATGCGGGCCACGGCGGTGGCGGTGGCGATCAGGTTGGCCGGGTTGGGCGCGGCGGCCGGCGCGGCGTGGGCATGGAAGCAAAAGGCGGCAAACAGAATGGCGCAAAGCGCGCTGCGTGGCTGGCTCAAGGACGTCTCTCTTCTGGTGATTGCTGATTTGGCAATTATACACAGCTGTGTACCAAAAGAAATATTACATTTTTTTTGACGTGAATCAATTTCATGTTCACACTGCTTGCGTAGGCTTTGCGGATTATCAGCACCACAGGAGAGTCAATTGAGTATGCACCAGCCGCCTCCCGCCAATGCCGTCAATGCTGCCAGCGCTTCGATGCTGCGCGCGCGTCGCCTCGGTATCGACACCTATCAGCATCTGGTGGTGTATCTGCGGCGCGATAGTCCGGTGTGCCGCGCCGAAGGCTTTGAGGCGCAGTCGCGCATTGAATTGACCTGCGGCGCGCTGACGGTGACGGCCACGCTGAATGTGGCCGACAGCGAGCTGCTGGAACTGGACGAGGTGGGACTGTCGGAGGCCAGCTGGCAGGCGCTCGGCGTGCGCGACGGCACCCTTGTGCAACTGCGCCACGCGGCGCCGCTGCAATCGTTCGCCGCCGTGCGCGCCAAGCTGCAAGGCCGTCCCTTCGACGATGCGGCCTTACTGGTCGTGGCGCAGGATATCGTGGCCGGCCGCTATTCCGACATCCATCTCGCCACCCTGATCACCGCCTGTTCCGGCAGCCACCTCGACCTGGCCGAAACCATCGCCCTGACGCGGGCCATGGTGGCGGTTGGCCAGCGCATGCAGTGGCCGGCCGCGGTGGTGGTGGACAAGCATTGCGTCGGCGGCCTGCCGGGCAACCGCACCACGCTGCTGGTGGTGCCCATCGTGACCGCCTGCGGCCTGACCATGCCCAAGACGTCCTCGCGCGCCATCACCTCGCCGGCCGGCACGGCCGATACAATGGAAGTGCTGGCCCCGGTCAGCCTGGAAGTGGAACAGATGCGCCAGGTGGTGCAGCGCGAGGGCGGCTGCATCGCCTGGGGCGGCGGCGTGGCACTGAGTCCGGCCGACGATATCCTGATCCGCGTCGAACGCGCGCTGGAGCTGGACAGCGATGGCCTGCTGGTCGCTTCCGTGCTGTCGAAGAAGGTGGCGGCCGGCGCCACCCATGTGCTGATCGATATTCCCTGGGGCCGCACCGCCAAGGTGCGCTCGGAACAGGCGGCGCGTCAATTGGCCGCGAGGCTGGAAGCCTGCGGTCAGGCGCTTGGCCTGCATGTGCGCTGCGTGCTGAGCGACGGCAGCCAGCCGGTCGGCAGCGGCATCGGCCCGGCGCAGGAAGCGCTCGATGTGCTGGCCGTGCTGCGTCAGCAGGACGATGCGCCGCAGGATCTGCGCCAGCGCGCCTTGATCCTGGCGGGCCTGCTGCTGGAGCTGGGCGGCAAGGCCGCGCCAGGCCAGGGCGAAGCCTTGGCGCGCCAGACGCTGGAAAGCGGGGCGGCCTGGCGCAAGTTTCAGGGCATCTGCGCGGCGCAGGGCGGCATGCGCGAACTGCCGCAAGCCTGTTGCTCGCAAGTGCTGACGGCGCGCCATGGCGGCCGGGTGGTGGCCATCGACAACCGCAAGCTGTCCACCCTGGCCAAACTGGCGGGCGCGCCGCGCGCCGCCGCTGCCGGGCTGCGCTTCCACGCACCGCTGGGAACCATACTGACACCGGGGCAGCCGCTGCTCACGCTGTATGCGGAAACGCCGGGCGAACTACGCTATGCGCTTGACTACGCCGAAACGCAAGGCGCGCTGGTGACGGTGGAGGCGACGGCCTAGCGCTGGAAGATATAAGTGCCGGGCGCTTCGCCCAGCACGGGACCGGGCGGCGGCGGATCGCCCAGCGGGCCGGCCAGGCGCGCCAGCCATTCGGCCCAGGCGGGCCACCACGAGCCTTCGTGCTGCTCGACACAGGCGTGCCAGCTGTCCGGATCGATATACGCCGTGTCCTCGTGATGGGTGGCGATCTGGTAGACCCGTCCCGTTTCGCCGGGCGGCGACACCACGCCCGCATTATGGCCGCCGGAGGTGAGCAGGAAGGTGACATCGGCATCGGCCAGCAACAGCAGCTTGTACACCGAGCGCCAGGGCGCTACATGGTCGCTCAGGGTGCCGACAGCGAAGAAGGGCGTTTCGATATCGGTCAGGGCCACGGCCCGGCCGCCGGCCTGGTAACGGCCATTGGCCAGGTCGTTGCGCAGGAAAAGGTTGCGCAGGTATTCGCTGTGCATGCGGTAGGGCATGCGCGTGGCGTCGGCGTTCCAGGCCATCAGGTCGCTGTCCACGGCGGGCAGGTTGAGCAGGTATTCGCGCAGGCGGCGCGACCAGATCAAGTCGTTGGAGCGCAGCAGCTGGAAGGCGCCCGCCATCTGGCGCGTGTCCAGATAGCCGCGCTCCCACATGCCCGCCTCCAGGAAGCTCACCTCGCTCTCGTCGACGAACAGCGACAGCTCGCCCGGCTCGGTAAAGTCCACCTGGGCCGCCAGCAGGGTAACGCTGGCCAGGCGGGTATCGCCGTCACGCGCCATGGCTGCCGCCGTAATCGCCAGCAGCGTGCCACCCAGGCAGTAGCCGGCGGCGTTGATGCGGCGCGCGCCGCTTTGCGCCGTGATCGCATCCAGCGCCGCCATCACGCCCTGCTGGCGGTAATCCTCCATCGACAGCTCGCGGTCCTCGGCATCGGGATTGCGCCATGAAATGATATAAACCGTATGTCCTTGCTCCACCAGATAGCGTACCAGCGAGTTGTGCGGCGACAGGTCGAGGATGTAGTACTTCATGATCCAGGCCGGCACGATCAGCAGCGGCGCCGCATGCACCTTGGGCGTGGCGGGCGCATAGCGTATCAACTCGATCAGGTGGTTGCGCAGCACCACCGTGCCCGGCGTGAGCGCCAGATTGCGGCCCGGCGCATAGGCCGGCGGCGCATCGGCGCCGGCGCCGGTGATGCCGCGCCAGATATCGGCCGCGGCTTTTTGCGCGCCGTTCAGCAGGCAGGCGCCGCCGCTTTGCAGCACGGCGTCCAGCACCACGGGATTGGTGGCGATGAAGTTGGAAGGCGCCAGCCAGTCCAGCATCTGGCGCACGGTGAACGTCACCACCTCGCCGTGGTGGCGCGACACGCCGCGCACGCCGCTGGTGGCACGGTGCCACCATTGCTGCTGCAGCAGGAAGCCTTGCGAGATGGCGTTGAAAGGCCAGCGCTGCCAGGGCGCTTCCTCGAAGCGCCGGTCCTGGGCCAGCGGTTCGATGGCCGGCTGCGGCTCGCCCGGCAGGCCGGGGCGCAGCGCCTGCTCCACATAGTGCAGCCAGCGCTGGCCGCTGTCGGCCGCCTGCAGCAGCAGGTGCTGCTGCTTGGATGGCGACAGCGCCAGATGGCACAGCCAGTCGGCATAGGCCACGGCCATGGCGGCCGGCGACACCGAGGCGGTCCAGCGCGCCAGCGCGGCGTTCAGCAACAGGTCGGCGGCGGCGGCATTCTCGTTGCCGCTTTCCGGATAGCTGTGCGCCTGCCCTCCCTGCCAGGCGCTGCCCTGGCGCTGCAGGCTGCAACTGGCCGAGAGCGAGCGCCGCGTCATGGCGGCCTCAGTGGGCCAGCAACAGGGGTAATGTGGCCTGGTCGAGCAGGTCGCGCGTGACGCCGCCCAAAGCCCATTCGCGGTAGCGGCTATGGCCGCGCGCGCCGGCCACCAGCAGGTCGGAACCGCTGCTGCGCGCCAGATCGAGCAGGGCGCCGGCCGTGGTCTGCGCGGTTTCGATCTGCACCACTTCGATCTGCACGCCATGCCGCGCCAGATACAGGGCCAGGTCCGCGCCCGGCTGCTCGCCATGGCGTTCCGGCATTTCGTCGGGATTGATGACGGCCACCTGTACCTTGGATGCGCGGCGCAGCAGCGGCAAGGCGGTTTGCACGGCGCGCGTGGCTTCCATGCTGGCGTTCCAGCCGATGGTGACCTTGCCGATGCCGCCTTCGCGGTGGTAGCCGTCCGGCACCACCAGCACCGGGCGGGTGCTGTGCAGGGCCAGCTCCTCGGGCAGCCTGGCCGTGCCGCGCAGGCCGCGCGAATCGGGATCGCCGCGTCCCACCACCAGCAGATCGGCGTAGCGCGCCTGCAGCTGCAAGGCTTGCACCGCGTCCTCGTCGACCATGCGCGATTCGTAGGAATCGACGCCCAGGCTTTCCGCCTGCTGCGTGAACTGCTGCAGATGAATGCGCGGCGCTTCGCGCATTTGCTCGTACTCGCCGCTGGGAACGGCGCTGCGGTTGGAGCAGGCCAGGAAAACGAAGTCGCGCAGCGACAGGCCGGTGACGGCGCAGCCGACCAGGTGGGCCTCGAAGTCCTGCGCCATGCGCGCGGCCAGGGCCATGCGCGCATCGAACTGGGGTGAGGCGTCTACATGCAATACGATAGTCTTGAACATGATCTTCCTCCTGTTTGGCGCGGAGTTCAGCCGTAGCGGCGGGCCTGCGCGGTGGATGGCAGCAGCGCGCGGCCTAGGCCGGTCAGGCCCGCCAGCGCCGGAATCAGCACAATCCAGCCGGCGATGCCGAAATACACCATGCCGGTCGCTATCAACAGTCCCGCAATCATCAGAATATGCACACAGCGGTCGACCAGTCCTTGATTGATGCTCATAAAACCCTCCTTGATGACAAAGTAAGTTCCTGATGAGCATCAGTCTGATCCGATGGGCCGACAATAACTTTGATCCAGGTCAAATCCTACTCTTGTCGTGCCAGCTTGTGCAATTCCTCAGCGTGTGCGCGCGGCGGCGCCGACCAGACGCTGTCGGCCGGACCATGGCGCAGGCGGCGCGCGCTCAGCCTTGCGCCATACAGCAGCGCCAGGCCCAGCACCAGGCCGCTCAGATCGACGCCGAGCGCGGCGCCGCTGGCATGCGACCACAAACCGGCCTGCGGCAGCAGCCAGCCGGCCAGTGTGGCGAACGGGATGGCGAAGGCGGCCAGCGCGCACAGGAGCAGCAGCTGCGGCGCTGCGCGCGCCGCACCGCGCCAGAAGGCCCAGGCCACGCTGGCTAGGAAGACCGCGTAATACACCGTCACGCAGGCCGAATTCGCATTCGCCACCCAGGCATGCAGCCACTTGGCGGCGGCGATGGCGAAAGCGCTGCCGGCTACGCTGCCGAGGCAGACGCCGAGGGTGGCGCTGGCCATCAGCGCGGTGGCGCGCGTCTGCTGCGGCAGGGCGCCGTCGCGCAACTGGTTCTTGCGCCGCTTTTCCACCCACAGCAGATTGCCGGTATAGAAGAGGAAGGCGCCGCCCAGGCCGAGCGCAAAGTAGATCCAGCGCGTCAGATTGCCGCCGTAATTGCCGAAATGCAGGGCGAAGAAGGGCGTGACCAGGCTGCTCCAAAAATCTTCTTTACCGGGCAGCATATCGGTATCGGTCTTGCCGGTGTAGGGATCGATCATCACGAAGCCGGTCGTCGGTCCGGCCACCAGATGGCGGGCGTCGGCCACCGCCGCGCGCACCATGGGGCGCGGGCTGTCCAGGCCCATGAACAGGACTTCCGTCACCTCGGCCTCGGGCGCCGTGTCGCGCACCTTGCGCAGCAGCGTGGTGGGCGGCAGCATATCGGCCAGCGGACGCACCACGGGCTTTGCGCCGGGCGCCGCGCCGAACATGGGGCGGCCTTCGTACACCACATGCGCCAGGCTGTCGTAGAACTGGTCGTGGAAGGCGAATACGATCACCGTCACGCTGATCACGATGTGGAAGGGCAGGCTGGTGATGCCGACGATATTGTGGGCGTCGAGCCAGAAGCGCTTGCGGTTCTTGCCCGCGCGCAGGGCGAAGAAATCCTTGACCAGGGTGGGCAGCAGCAGGATCAGGCCGGACACCAGGGCCAGGAAGTACAGCACGGCAGCCACGCCCATCAGATAGATGCCGAGGTATTCGCCGCCCAGCGAGCCGGGAATGCCGCCGGTACGGTGCAGCATATCGATCAGCTGCGCCAGCTGGGTGGGCAAGGCTTGCCGCACCTGCAGCTGGCCGGAGGCATCCAGTCCCGCCTCCCAGCGTCGCGCCGACAGATCGAGTTCGCGGCCGCCTTCGCCGGCGCTCCAGCTGATAGGCGAGGTGGCGTATTCGTTGCGCTCCAGATGCAGGGTGAACTCGCGGCGCGCGGCGGGATAGCGGTCCAGCACCTGGGTCACCAGCTTATCCAGGCTGGCTTCGCCGGTGGCGGCGGCTGGCGCGCCATGCACGGCGGCGGGACTGCTGGCCCAGCGGTCCAGCGGTTCCTTGAACATGGTGAGCGCGCCGGCGAAGAAGCCGATGAACAGCAGCATGCCGGCGCCGAGACCGGCCCAGGTATGCAGGCTTTGGTAAATACGGAGAATATCGCTGCGGATTTTCATGAGAAGGCCGGGACTCCACGCAGAGAGAAAAGAAGGGCATAGGCCAGCGCGTTGGCCGCGCCCAGCCAGAGCAGGGCGCGCGCGCCGCTGCGAAACAGATAGCTCAGACTGAAGACCAGCATCCACACGGGTGCGATCATCCACATCACGAACTGGGTTTTATTCGGCGCATCGGCGCCGCCGGGGCCGGCCCAGGCGAAGATGCCCGCCACGGCCAGCGCCAAGGTCCAGCCCAGGATGCAGCCGGCCAGTGTCTTGCTCCACCAGTCGGCGCGGATAGGTTTTTTGTTTTTGCCGCTCATGCTTCGGTCCTCCTCAGCAGCAGGGCGATAAACGGGAACAGGCCGAAGGCCAGCATCTGCAGCACCAGCCAGACGAAGACCGTGGTGGCCGTGCCGAGGAAACTCAGGCCGCAGGGCAGGGCCAGCAGCAGTAAGAGTGCACCGGCCAAGCGGGCCGGCAGGGCGGGCAGCGGCGCGCGCCGCAAAGCCTGGTGACGGTGGCTCAGATAGAGCAGGGCGCAGCCCAGCAGCGTCAAGACGTAAAAGAGGATAGACATAGTAGAAACGGTAAGCGCCCATGCCCCGCAAGAGGGCATGAGCGCATCGGTCGAAAAACCGCTAGCTGCGGGACTTAGAAGTTATAAGTCGCGCTGGCGTAGTAGTTGCGGCCCAGTTCATTGCTCTGGAAGTTCTTGTCCTTCTTGTCCAGATTCACATTGCTCAGGTTCTTCACGCCAAAGCGCAGCACCACCTTGTCCACCTTGGCCGACAGCGCCAGATCGGTGCGGGTGTAGCTCGGCAGCTCGTGCTGTTCATAGAACTGCTTGCCGATGTAGTTGGTGGACAGGGAGCTGGTCAGCCAAGGCAGCGGTTTCCAATCGAAGCTGACGTGGGCCGTGTTTTTCGGACGGCTGTCGAGCTGGGTTTTCTTGCCCTGGTTATCGACCGCGTCGGCGTTCAGGTGGGTGTAGTTGGCGCTGACCGAGAATTGCGGATGCAGCTGCACATCGCCTTGCAGTTCCAGACCGCTGGTCTTGGCCTTGTTGATATTGGTCCAACGGCGCATTTTGAGGGCCGGATCGTAGGCGGCGAGGATCATGTCGTCGACATCGTTCTTGAACACCACGGCGCTGGCGCCCCAGGTTTTCTTGCGGATCTCGATGCCGCCTTCATAGTTGGTGCTGGTTTCCGGTTCCAGCGCTGGATTACCGTACAACATGCAGTTGCCGCCGCAGCTGATGATGCCGTATTCGGCATTGGTCTGATAGGCTTCCGGCGCCTTGAAGGCCTTGCTCACGCCACCCTTGATGGTGATGTCCTTGTCCAGCGCATAGGTCAGATAACCCTTCGGCGAGAAGTGGTTGCCGAAGCTGTCGTTATGGTCGGCACGGCCGGACAGGGTCAGGCGCAGGCTGTCGTTCAGGGTGATCTCGTCTTCCACGAACAGGGCCGAGCTGTCGATCTTGGCCTTGCCGGTCTTGACGAAGCTGACCGCATCCTTTATTTCCTGGCGGCGCAGGTCGACGCCGGCGGCCAGCGCATTGATGCCCAGGCTGACGTTGGCGTAGAACTTGGCGTAGGTGTTCTCTTCCTTCAGGTTGCGTTGTTGCGGCGCGTTGTAGCGGGTGTTGAAGTCGTCGATCTTGGTGGTTTCGCGGCTCAGGTAAGCGTGCGTGCTGCCCCAATCCCAGCTGCCCTTATGGGTCACGCCGAAGGTGGTGCGCTTGGATTCCTGTGCGCGCAGATCGCGCGCTTCGTATTTGCTGACCGGGTCGAAGTAGTAGTAGAAGACGCCGTAAGGACGCTTGTCGTTGGCATAGGCCAGGTCGAAGTCCAGGCTCTGGTTCTCCGCCAGTTTCCAGGTGGCGCTGCCGACGAAGTTATGCGATTTCTTTTCTTCCAGCGCAGGCGACTGGAGAGTGGGGTTGGCGCCTGGCGCGAACCATGGGTCGCGGTCGTAGATTTCTCCGTTCAGCGACAGGCTCAGTGCATCGTTGACGGCGCCCGAGACGTTCGCGCTCAGCTTGTGCTGATTGCCCTTGTCGCCGGAAGCGATCTGGCGGTATTCGCCGGTGACGCTGCCTTTCCAGTCCTTGGTCGGGGTCTTGGTGATGATGTTGACCACGCCGCCGATGGCGTCGGAACCGTACAGGGCGGCCATCGGGCCGCGCACGATTTCCACGCGCTTGATGCTGCTCAGCGGGATGGAATTGAAGTCGAAATCGCTGCCGCGCCACAGGGCGCCGGTGGAGGAGACGCGTTTGCCGTTGACCAGCATCAGGGTGTACTTGCCGTCCAGGCCGCGGATGGAGATCTGGTCGCGGCCGCTGTCGTCGGTGACGTTGGCCACGCCGACGGTTTCGCGCAGCAGGTCGGCCAGGCTGTTGACCGGGGATTTTTCAATGTCTTCGGCGCTGAGTACGGTGGCAAAGGCGGGGGCGGAGGCGACCGTGTGCTTTTGCAGCGACGCCGTCACCACCACGGTATCCATATCGTTGATGCCGGCCGCATCGGCCGCGTATGCCGATTGCATGCCAATACTTGCCAGAGCGACTGCCAGAATTTTCTTATTGAACATCAGTTTCTACCCGTTTTCTACTTTGAATAAAAAAGTAAATGATACTGATTCGCATTTGCGACTGCAACATTTATTTACAAAATCAGTAATTTTTCTTTCTTAGACACAAAGATTTAGGCCGAAAGAACTATCAGAATTCGTAGGGTAAAAACACTGGCATGCAGCAAGCGCTTCAGTGCAAAATTACCGAAAAGATAATTTTGATGCGGTGCAATATCAGCACGGTCGTGCTACTGAGAGTGGCTAGTTGTTTGCAATTTGGAAATAGTGCTTGGTGATACAGCATTGCCATGTTTACAATTAATCGAAGTTTTCCGATACCTGCATACAGAAAGGGGAGCTATCCTGGGCACCGACATGCACCTGCGGCCTTCGCGCTCGCAACTGGCCTTGCTTTTGCGGGCGCAGCAATGGCCTGATCTGGCGACCGCTGCGCAGGACTTATTGCAGCATTTCCCTGCCAGCAGTTTCATGCTCAGAATGAGTGTGGCCGGCCAGCGCCAGGCGATCGGCTCGCTGCCGCCGCACATCATGGCTGAATTCGGCGACGAGGCCGATCCCGTCAGCCGCCATATCGGCGCCTCCGGCATTCCGCTGGAATGGGATACCGCCACCCTGTGCGCCGGCGGGGACGCTGCGCCGGTGTACCAGTCCCTGCAAGGGGCCGGCATCGTGTCCGGCCTGAGCATGGCCGCGCGCAGCGACCTGGGCTGGAGCCGCATCGACTTCTACTTCCACCAGGATGCCGACAAGGGCGCCACCGCCGACTTGTTCCTGCTCGGCTCCTACCTGCATGAGGCGGCTTGCCGCGTCTGGCGCGCCAGCTGGCCGGCCGAGGTGCCGCGCCTGACCGCGCGCGAGCGCCAATGCCTGCAGTGGAGCGCCAGCGGCAAGACCAGCCAGGAAATCGGCCAGATCCTCGGCATCTCGCAACATACGGTCTACTTCCACCTGAAAAAAGTGGCGTCCAAGTTCAAGGTGTATGGCACCCGCCATGCGATCAGCCGTGCCATGGATTTGAAGCTGATCAAGCCCATCTGATCTTGCTCCGTTCGCTGGGTGGCAGCGAGCAAGATGAATATTGTTAATACAGTAATGAACGTTTGCAGGCTGATATTAATCTGATTACAATCGCCGACATCGTTCAATCGTTCCACAGCGACTCAAAATGGGCTACCACGTCACCATACTGCGCACCATTGATGGACAACTGCATCCGCTTTCACGTGAGGAAATCCACGCCGCCGTGGCTGGCATGGACGGCAAACTGGCCGCGGAACACCGTGAAGGCGGCGAACTGCGGCTGTACCGGCCGCTGCAAGGCCGCGCCAGCGAAATCATGATCCTGCAGGATGGCGAACTGTGGGCCAAGAATCCCGGCAAGGCCTTTCTTGCGCTGATGCTGGAACTGGCCGGCAAGCTGGAAGCGCGCGTGCGCGGCGACGAACTGGAAACCTACCGCACGCCCGATCTGACCTATGCCCATCCCGACGACCTGGCGCTGATCGAAGCGGCGCGCGTGGAAAGCCGCCAGCAGGTGCGCCGCGTGCAGCGCCAGGGCTGGATCGTGCGCCTGGCCGCCTTGGCTGCGGTGCTGCTGCTGGCGTATCTGTGGCGGCTGTACCAAAGCGCTTAGCGGTACGTGGCGCCGCCGGCCGGGAATCAGACCAGCACGAAGACCCCGTGGTCGCAACCTTGCGGGCTGCGCGCCAGTCTTTCGGCATATATGAAAGGTTTTATGAAATTTTCGATGCGACTAGGCGCGCGATGCCTGCTGGCGGCTGGCCTGCTTTCCGGATTGGCCTTGAATCTGGGCGCTGCCGACAGGCGCCGCGATGACCAGCCGCCCGCCGTGGATGTGGACAGAATGAGCGATCTGGTCGAAGAGCTGGCCGATGCGGAGTATGAAGGCCGCCTGCCCGGTACGGCGGGCGACAGCCGCTCGCGCGATGTCATCGTCAAGGAGTTCCAGGCCATAGGGCTGCAGGCGGCGGGGAACGACGGCTATCTGCAGCGCTTTTACACCACCATCTCCCAGCCGGACGGCGAAAGCCATGGCAATCCGGCCAATCCGCTGCTGGGCAAGCGCATGGCGACCAGCAATGTGATCGGCATCATTCCCGGCAACGATCCGGCGCTGGCGCGCGAAGTCATCGTCGTCAGCGCCCACCGCGACCACCTCGGGCGCGCACCGGGCGGTACCCATTATCCGGGCGCCAATGACGACCTGTCCGGCCTGGCGGCCACGCTGGAACTGGCGCGCATGTTTTCCCACTATAAGGGCGCCAATAAACGCACCCTGATGTTCGTGGCTTACGGCGCGGAAGAGCAGGGGGAAATGGGGTCAATGCACCACGTTGCCCATCCTTTGCCCGGCTTCCCCAACAAGAATATCGTGCTGATGATTTCCATCGATATGATCGGCCGCGGTTTCGAGCGCTGGAGCAGCTATTCCCAGGCCCAGCGCGACCGCTATGCCGAGACGTGGTTCAAACAGGTCTATAACGGCGTCAATGACGATGACGACGAGTATTCGCACGAGTATCCGCCGGAAAACGAAGGCAGCTTCTCCTACGACGCCGGACCGTTCGGCAAGATCGGCATCAGTAACCGCGTCTTCGGCAAGGCCGAGGGCATTCCCGATTACCACAAGACTACCGATACCTGGGATAAGGTGGAATTCGCGCCGGCCGCCATCTTCACCAGAACCGTTTTCGATTTTCTGCGCAAAGTGGATCAGGATCCCAGGCCGCATGCCAGGCCGTGATCGGACCTGGCTGACCGTTCTTATGCCGTTCCTTATTCGCTGTACAGCGCGTAGATTGCCTCCGCAATGTCGAAAGGAAGGCCTTCATCGTAACCTTCGGGGTCGCCTTCAATGTCGACACGCTCGCTGCCTTCGACAGGGCGCAGCATGATGTCGGGAATAGCCACTTTGACCGGAATGTCCGGATAGTCGTCTGGCCGCGCCCCCGAGCTGCGATGCGGGTTGAAGTAGATGGCGGCAGTCTCATAGAAGCCTGCCGTGCAGCGCTGCTCGATAAGGCGCAGCAGCTGGTACGTGGCTGGGCTCGAGGATGCTTCCGCCGAATCGAACTGCACATACCAGGCGGCGCCGAGATTCCAGTACAGGAGCAAAGCCGTCGCTTGATCGGTTTCCGTACTGTCGACGAGCCAACGAAATGCCTCGCTATTGCCGTCATAGTTGGCGCGCGCAGCAAAGATATGCCGCTGTGCCTTGGTGGCGCTGACGAGATAATTCCGGACGATATCCCACTCTTGTTGTTCGAGTTGCTCTTCGGTCATTGTTCTTTGCGCTTTTGTATGAGGTTGTACTAACTCTGCGCGCGCATTATGGCACGCTAGCCCAACAGCAGGCGTTCGCCGCCATATTGATGACGCCAGAGGCATAGGTGTTATTCGCTGCGGCAGATATTCACTTCCACAGGAGCTGTTACTATGGCGCAACCGCGCCTCTAATGGCGCAGCAATCGTTGTACTAAGGATATTGTTTTATGAATCACGCAACTACCGCCATCCCGCAACGGGAGGCGGATCGCCTGCCCGTCAGCGGGCTGCTGGCTCTGGCCATGGCCGCCTTCATCACGCTATTGACTGAAATTCTGCCGGCCGGCCTGCTCTCTTCCATCGCAACGGGCTTGAACGTGTCCGAAAGCCTGGCTGGACAATTCATCACCGCTTATGCCGTGGGCGCGTTTGCCGCCGCCATTCCGATGACCCTGCTGACCCAGGGCCTGCGCCGCCGTCCACTTCTGCTGAGCGCCATCTGCGGCTTTGCGCTGGTTAATCTGGTGACCGCGCTGTCGGACAACTACACCGTGTCGCTGGTGGCCCGCTTTTGCGCCGGCGTTTTCGGCGGCGTCGTCTGGTCGCTGCTGGCGGGGTATGCGGTGCGCATCTCGCCGTCGCATCTAGCTGGACGGGCCATCGCGCTGACGGGCGCGGGCGGCACCCTTGCCCTGGTGCTGGGGGTGCCGCTCGGCGCCGTGCTGGGCCGCCTGATCGGCTGGCAGGGCGCGTTTGGCCTGATGAGCGGCCTGGCGCTGCTGCTGGCGGCCTGGGTGCTGGCCATCGTGCCCGATTACCCCGGCCAGAGCCGCGAGCGGCGCCAGACGCTGGGCAGCGTTTTCCTCAAGCGCGGCATCCGCGCGGTGCTGTTCGTGGTCTTCAGCTTCGTGATCGCGCATAATATTTTCTACATCTATATCGAACCGCTGCTGCAGCCTGCAGGCCTGTCGGCCAAGGTTGACCTGGTGCTGTTCGTCTTCGGCCTGGGCTCGATCGCCGGCCTGTGGTGCGTCGGCCTGCTGGTCGACCGCCATGTGCGCCGGCTGGGGGTGATCAATATCGGGATATTTGCGTTGGCCGCGCTGCTGCTTGGCCTGTGGGCCGCGACGCCGTGGATGGTGTATCTGGCCGCAGCCATCTGGGGTGTGGCGGTGGGCGGCTTCTCGACCATCACGCAGACGGCGCTGGCGCGCTTTGCTGGCGACGGCATCGATGTGGCCCAATCCATGTATACCACCGGCTGGAACACTGCCGTCGCCATCGGTGGCGTGGTGGGCGGTATCCTGCTCGACCGCGCCGGCTCCGGTGCCTTCGCTTGGACCGTGCTGGCCATTCTTGCGGCCTGCTTGTCCGGCGTGGTGTTCGGCATGAATCGGGCGTTCAAGTCTTAGGGAAGCACCGACTTAACCCCGACCCGTGCCATCAGCTTGGCAGCAAGAAAATGA
Source organism: Massilia sp. erpn (assembly GCF_024400215.1). NCBI lineage: Bacteria > Pseudomonadati > Pseudomonadota > Betaproteobacteria > Burkholderiales > Oxalobacteraceae > Massilia > Massilia sp. erpn. Next base: position 5,628,039 of record NZ_CP053748.1, on the reverse strand, counting down.
AGATTTGTGCTTCTCGGACAGGTCATTCCCAGCAACTAATAACCCGGCTTACTAACTTAAACCTGGGGGCTCCAAGTCGGGATAGCAAAGGTGGATCGGCTTCATGATATCCAGATACATGATTGTCATGAGCTTGCTTACATCTTCCCGATATTTTTCAAAATCATCCAGCTCGCCACTATCTTGCACCAAGAGCAGCGAATCGTTCAGTTTTTTTGAAAATTCCCGCATCAGTTGACTGATTTCTACTGCAATATGTTTCTGCATATCTTCCTCATTAAGGACAAACTGCGCCGGCAATGCAGCGGCTGACATATTGCAGTTTATTTCAAACTCTAAGCAAAGTGGCCATGTTGAATAGAGAGGGGTAGGCAGGGCTGGGTTATTACAGGATCGGCTGGAAGTGCATAAAGCTGGCCCTTGATGGATTGCCTGGGCGATGCCGGCAATGAGTGGGTGGACGCATTGTGCCAGCGGGCGCTGCGCGGTGACCAAGCCTGAGCTATCATTGGCGCCGAAAAGGAGGGCAAGGATGGATTATAAGATCGCGGCCAAGACAATCAGTATCGAGGAAGATGAGTACAGCCTGACAATCGGCTTCCTGGATGACGGCGAAGAGCCGCACAAGTATGTCCTGCTGCAGAAAACCCTGGAACCGGACGAGCAGGACGAGGAGCTGGGCATGGACGTGGCCCATATCGAGATAGAGGACCAGGCACGTTCCGGCTACGGCGGCATCGCTTCGGTGGCGATGGACGAGGGCGGGCTTTGCATCCGTCTCACTGAGAAGGGAAAAACATTCCTGAACGTTGCTGGCCAGTTGCTGATTGCATTTGATAGCCCGGCGCAGAAGGTGGAACTGCAAGCGGTGCTGCAAAGGATGAGTGAAGACGATTTTCCTTTGCTGCTTGCATAAGCCAGGCCGTTGCCGGAGTCGGCGGGCAGGATGGAATGTCCTGCCCGCCGGCCAATAAGGCTTACTTCAGCACGACATTCCAGTTCTTTTCCACGCACTTCACGTAGTTGCTCGCAATGAGGGCGCTGTACGGGGTCTGATAGCTCACCAGCTGGCACTGGTAATCGCCGCCCGAACTCCAGTTTTTCTCCCAATAGATGTTATAGGCCGCCGAACTGGATGGCCCGAAGCGCTGCATGCTGGCGCAGGACAGCTGTTCGCTGCCGATATTCCAGCCCAGGTCCGCCGCGAACTGCTTGTAGTAGTCGATGCGGTTCTGTGCCGCCGGCTTCTCGGTGCCTTGTCCGCACTCGGCGTTGATGATCATGATGGTGGTGGCGAAGTTATTGCCCGCGCCGGCCGTGCGGTCGGCCTGGTTCGGCACCCAGGTGCCATCCAGCACATGCAGCATGGAGGGCTTGGGCGGTTGCGGGAAGACGAAGAAGAAGGTGGCCGAGGCCAGGTTCAGCCAGGTCGACGCCACCAGGTCGGGGTCTTTCAGCAGCACCGACTGGTCGCCCTTGTACATGGCCTGCGAGAAGGGACCATAGTTGTAGTTGTAGGACAGCTGCTTGGCGCCGCGTCCGAAGTATTTCTTGTAGCTGCCATCGGCATTGCGGCCGCAGGTCCAGACGGTATTGAAGACCGGATCGGCGCACTCGGTGTTGTAGCCGCAGCCCGGACCATTCTCTTCGCATCCCAGTTCGCGCAGATACTTCAGCCCCTGGCGCCACTGCGGCAGGGGAATGCTGGCGTTATGGTCGCCGGTCTCCTGGGCGAAGTGGGCGAACATGGTGGCCAGGCTGTGGCGGCAGATGGCGTCGGCATTGCGGCCGTCGCTGTAGTCGTCGCAGATGGCGGGGAATTTGGCGATGGCCTGCAGGAAGCGGCGATAGGTGTAACTGGCTTCGCGGATGGAGAAGTAGAACTCCCATTTGGTTTCCGGCAGCAGGCGCTCGACGCGCTTCACATTGGCCGGATTGGAGGCCGCGCCCGGCGTCACGGCGTCCACGCCGGCATTGTCCAGGGTGCGGATGGAAGCCTTCACCTTGCGGAAGAAGTCGTTGTCGGTCAGTGCCACTTCCTTGGCCTCGGCCTGGGCCTTGGTTGGCACGCCACCTGGTCCCGGGCCAGGGCCAGGGCCGGGACCAGGACCCGGGTCCGGATCGGGCGCATCGGCGATGTATTTCCATGGGCCGTAAGTATCGGCCTGGTTCGGCGTGCTGCCCTGGTTCCACCATTTGGCTTCGTACTGCTTGCCCTGGTAGATGGCGCACATGCCGGCGGTGTAGACCTGGCTGCTGTTCCATGCCGGACAGGAGGCGGCGGCCGACGCGGCGGCCATGCGCAAGCCCTGGTGCTGCTGGGCGCCGGCTGGATTGTCGGAGGAAGAGCCGCCGCAGGCGGCCAGCAGCAAGGCGGGCAGCACAGCGGAAGCGAGAGCGGAGGGATGGGCGCGGCCCAGCGCCGCAAGCGGGAAGGGGGATTTCATGTTTGTCTCCTTGATGGAAGAAGCGGAGCGCCAGGGTTGATGGCCCCGGTGCTCCGCCTGGCGCGCCCGTGGTCTGGGCCACGGTGCGCGGATTTTCAAATGCGGTTTATTGCAGGCCCACCGGCAGTTCCGGATACTCGCTGCTCAGCGCATAGCGCACGCCGCCCACCGTGATGGTGTAGGCCGAGGGACCGGAGATCGGCAGCTGGTAGTTCAAGGTCAGCGCCACCGAGGCGCCTGGCGCGATCGACTGCCAGGCCGGGATGGTGAACTGGGCGCGGTTGAAATTGGCCTTGAAGCCGCCGATATTGTTCGGCCCCGTGTAGCCGGCCTTGATCACCTTCAGCCCATAACCCGACTGGTCGCTCATATTGGCGGGCGCCGACACCGGGTAGTCGAACTCCACCACCGAGCCGCCTGGGATGGTGGTGGCGCTGTTGTTCGTCACCGTCATCACCGGGTTGATCGGATAGCTGCTGTCGCCCAAGGCCCAGCTGCCCAGCGAGATGCTGACCTTGGCGCTGGTGGCCGGAATCACGCTTTCGGCGCGCTTGTGGCCATACGGACCGGCCGCCTTGAAGGCGTTGAACACATTGGTGGTCAGGGTGTAGCCCATGAAGTACTCGCCTTTGCCGCCGTTCTTCGATGGATGCCAATCGTAGTCGCCCGCCAGTTCCCAGATCATGATGCCGCCGATATTGTTATCGACGATGTACTTGGCCTTGGTGGCGATGGACTGCGTGGTTTCGGTCGAGATGAAAACCTTGCGCGTGGCGTTCCACAGCCATGGCGCCACCAGGGTGGCGTTGTAGTTGGCCTGGTAGGTGCCGGTCAGGGTTTTCTCGGTGACGCCGTAGGCATCCAGATAGTCGGGCACGATGGCGTTCTGCAGGTTCAGCGCATGCCACAGCGGATTGCCGCCGCCGGGCAGGGGCTTGCCGTTGGTGTCGAGGTCGAACCAGACGTTGTCGATGCCAATGGCGCCCGTGCCGCAGGACTTGGTGCCGGCGCAGATCACGGTGTCGTTGACCAGTGCGGTGGTGCCCCACAGGCCATTCGTACCGCCATTCACGTCGCGCCAGCCGCGCGTGTAGTAAGGCACGCCGATATTGATGCGTCCTGCCTGCAGCGCACCGCGGTAGTAGCGGTAGGCCCAGTCCACGTTCAGGTAGCCGATGCCGCCGTAGGAGTAGGCATTGGCGGCGCGCAGTTCGCCGTCGTTGCCGTCGTCGAACAGGGCGGCATTGGGGCCGACGAACTGGTTCCAGCCGCCATGCAGGTCATACGACATCAGGCTGGCGTAGTCCAGGTGCTTCAGGCCCGACAGGTTTTCCTCGCCGCGCAGCACCCAGCCCGAAGCCGAGCCGGCGATGGTCAGCAGGTAGTAGCGGTTGTCGGCCACGGCGGCGGCGTCGAGCTTGTCGCGCACCACTTTGAGCAGCTGGTTATAGCTCTTCATCAGACCAGCCAGGCGCGGTTTTGACAGGCCGAAGTCGAGCGGGTTGCCGGCCTCGTTATTCGTGGTCGGATGCTCGTAGTCGATGTCGATGCCGTCGAAGAAAGTGTACTGGCGCAGCACGGCCACCATGGAATCGGCCAGGGTGTTGATGCCGGCCGTGTTGATGCTGCCGTCGGCATTGGTGGTGGCCGGATAGAAGCCGCCGCTATCGGCCCAGCCGCCCACCGAGAGCATGATCTTCACGCCCGGATAGCGTTTCTTGTACTGGCTGAACAGATTGAAGTGGCCCTTGTATGGCAGGCTGGGGTCCATGGCGGCAGCCGGGATGTCGGGCCAGGTGACGCCGGTATCGGGATTGTCCGCCCCGCTGCCCAGCTTGACCTTGAAGGTGCTCTTGTCCACGCCGGCGAAGGCGTAATTGATGTGGGTGAGCTTATCCCACGGGATGTCGCTGACCAGGTAGGACGGGGCGCCGTTCTTGCCGGTACGCCAGCTGGTGAAGTAGCCGACGATGCGGCGGTGCAGGCCATTGGCCAGTTTCTCGCGGCCGTCGGTATCGTAGACGCCGCAGTACGGCACATTGGTGACGCCGGAGACCAGGCCGTCGGGACGGCAGGCCACAGGTGTGGGCGTCGGTGTTGGCGTGGGAGTGGGGGTGGGCGTTGGTGTTGGAGTCGGCGTGGGTGTCGGCGTTGGGGTGGGTGTTGGAGTCGGCGTTGGCGTTGGCGTGGTTTGCAGCTGCCATGGGCCCCACTGGTCGGCGCCCGGCGCATTGTTCTGGGTCCACCATTTGGCGGTATAGGTCTTGCCTTGATAGGTGACGCAGGCGCCGGCCGTGTAGACCTGGCTGGCGCTCCACTCGGCGCAGGCGGCGGCCGGAGCGGGCGCGGGGGCGGCGGCGAGGCGTGTGCCGCTGGGCGCGCTGGCGCTATTGTCGCCGCCGCCACCGCCGCAGGCCGCCAGGGCGCCGCCCAGCAAGACCATGAGTAAGGTGCTGTAGGTTTTCATTCTGTCTCCGTTTTTAGAAATCGTGATTAGGCGGGTAATTGCTGTAGAAATCGTTGTCCCATAAGAAGTGGGTCGCGGCGATGGTCACGGAAATGTCCAGACCCTCGACGAAATGCCACCAGCCCACCGGCAGGAACAGGATCTCGCCTGGTTCCAGAACGCAGTCCAGTACCGGAACACCCGCCATGTCCGGATAGCGCTGCACATCGATGGCGCGGCCATCGACCGGGGTAAAGCAGTGACGCTGGTTGTACAGGCGCGGCGTGTCGCAGGGCGCGATCAGGCGCACGCGCTTACGGCCCATGATCTGCACCATGAAGTTATTGGTCAGGTCATGGTGGAACGGGGTGACGGTGCCGGCGGGGCCGAACCAGAAAAAACCCTGCTGCTCGCCGGCCGGCTTCAGATACTCGGACAGTGCCGGCACATCGGCCCACAGCTCGCGCAGCGCGTGGCGGTTGCGCGAGTCGTTATTCGCCGTCATGTAGAAATCGTTGGTATGGCCGCTGCTGCGCACCAGCGCCACGAATTCGCCGAAAGAAATCTGGCGCTTGTGGGCGATGCTGTTCATTTCATAGTCCTGGTCGGCGTTGCGGCCGAACTGCACCTCGACGCTGCGCTCGCCGAACTGGCTGGCGAAGAAATCCAGGGTCCACTTGCTGCGCGCCGCGCAATCGTCCAGCATGCCGGTGATGATGACGGGACGGTTCAGCGCATAGTGCTGCTGCAGGAAATCCTCGCGCGACAGCTTCTCGCGGCGCGGAATATGCACCGGCGCCAGGCGGTTGAGCTGGGACTGGATACCGATCACCCAGTCGCGCTTGGCGAGCCGGTTGCGCAGGCGCTGCGAACCTTGCAGATAGGGGCTGCGCAGCGCCGCCTCGATCTCATGGTGCGCCTCGACGCTGGAGATGCCGTTTTGTTGCAGGATGCCGGCCAGCGCCTCCGGATGCGTGCCCAGGATCAGATTCTCGCCAATCCAGCGCCGCCAGTCATCCCCGATATTGCGCAGCTGATGCACCGTCGCACGACGTTTCATGATGTCTCCTCGAATAGTCGAGCCCGTGTCCACCTTGGGGTCAGACCCCAATCGGACACGGTCTCATCTTTAAGGCAGGTCAGCTAAGGCCGAGTTCGTGTCCGATTTGGGGTCTGACCCCAGGGTGGACGGGACGGCCATCCGGCGGGCTCGGCTGTGGCTTAGCGGCCTTTCCAGACTTCGCTGGTCAGGGCGCCGCTGGCGTCGCCGTCCAGCTCCCAGGAGAAGGCGCCGCGCAGGCCTTGATCGCGCATGTACTGCATCTTGGTGCCGATCACGGTGGCGTCGTCGTAGCTCCACCATTCTCCGGTGGTGGTATAGAGGAAGAGCTGCTTGGTGACGGGGTGGTAGGTGCGGGTGCCGGCCTTGCCTATGAGAACCTTGTAGTCCTCGATGCCGGTTTCCCAGGCGCCGTTGGCGCCGCCGCCAGACGTCTGGTACAGGCCGTTGCCGCTGGCGCCGGCCGGCACGTTCTTCCAGCCGCGTCCGTAGAACGGCACGCCGAGCAGGATCTTGTTCTTCGGCATGCCGGCGGCGACCAGGGCGGTGATGCCGTCGTGGGTGTTGTACTTGGCGACATTGCCGGTCGAGGGATCGGCCGGGTCGTGGTACAGCGGCGAGTGGAAGTTGGTGGTGTTTTCCCAGGCGCCGTGGAAGTCGTAGGTCATCAAGTTGACCCAGTCCATGTACTGCTGGTACAGGGCCGGTTCGGTGTTGTTGATCTTGTCCACGCCGGCGCCGACGGCGGCGGTCAGCAGATAGCGCTTGTTGTCCTTGGTGCCCTGGGCATCGAGTTCTTCACGGAAGGCTTGCATCAGCAGCGTGAAGTTGTGCTTGTCGTTCACCGCGTCCACCGTGTTGTATGGCTGGCCGCCGCCGCCCGGGTATTCCCAGTCGATGTCGATGCCGTCAAACACGCCTTTGCCGGTGCCGGGGCCGCCGCGTCCATCCTGTACCGGCAGGTCGCCGGCGATGAATTGCTTGACGCAGGATTTGGCCAGCTGCTTGCGCAGCGCGTCGGTCTTGGCCGCGGCCGAGAAGTATTTCGACCAGGTCCAGCCACCCAGCGAGATGAAGACTTTCAGGTTCGGGTGGGCTTGCTTGAGCAGTTTCAGCTGCAGGAAGTTGCCGGACAGCTTGGCATCCCACGGCACGGTCTGGCCGTTGACGGTGCGCGCCGGCTGGCGCTGGTAGTCGGCCCAGGCATCGCCGCCGGTGCCGGCGTCGGCCGGTGGCGGCGACTGGTTGCCGGTCTCGGTCTTGGTGACCATATCGCATTCATAGCCGCCGTTCTTGGCGTAGACGTTGCCGAATGCGTAGTTGATGAAGGTGAGCTGGTCGGCGATGCTGGTCTGCACGCCGTTGACCGGGGTCTTGGTGGTGTGGATGTCGGCCACCTCGTAGGCGCGGCCATAGACGCCCCATTGCGCAAAGTAGGAACCGATTTCGCGGCCGACCGGTGTTGGCGTTGGCGTCGGGGTGGGTGTAGGCGTTGGCGTCGGGGTTGGCGTCGGCGTTGGAGTGGGAGTTGGTGTTGGAGTGGGGGTAGGAGTCGGCGTCGGCGTCGGCGTGTCGGTCTGCAGCTGCCATGGACCCCACTGGTCGGCGCCCGGAACATTGTTCTGGGTCCACCACTTGGCTTTATAGGTTTTGCCGTCATAGGTCACGCAGTCGCCCGCGGTATAGACCTGGCTGGAACTCCAGGCGGCGCAGGCGGCTGCCGCCATGGATGCTGCTTGCGTTTTTCCCGAGATGCCGGCGTCCGTGCCGCCGCCTCCGCCGCCGCAGGCAGCAAGCATGCTGCCGATGATGCCGATGACCAGGCTGTTCGCCCTGATAGCGTGTCGCATTATTGTCTCCTGATTGTGAGTAAACCCCTACGCGTGGAAAAGCAGGGACGAGAATGCGGTCGCTCAAAGTGGTAGTCAAGTGGTTTCATTAAATGCATCCACTCCAATACCAGTTTCAAAAAGCCAACGATGTTAGGTTTGCAATTTTGAAAGTAGTGTTTTTCTGGCCTCCCTATGAGAAAATCTGCTGCAATGCAGTAATTCGCGCATAAGAAAATAACAAATTTGTTAAATTGTGCGGACCAGTTTTGGCCTGGCTGCAAGTGGTATGCGCCGGCCAAAAGCGGTCCTTAGCACTTGGGCGCTCAGGCGGGCGCCAGTTCCTGGCGTTCCAGGCGGGCGCCGCTTTCGCGCAGACGTTCGAGCATGTAGCGCGGCTCGATCAGGGTCTCGGGGAAGTACAGGCCGGGGCCGGGCGCGGCACGGCCATCCAGCCCCAGCAGCCTTTCGATGCCGAGCGCCACGCCCAGCGCCGTCAGCGCCGCCTGGCCGGCAGGGTGCACCAGCTCATGCCTGACCTGGCGTGCCGCGCCGTTGGCATCGCGCCCGCTCAATTCGACAATGATTTCAGTGGAGAAGGCGGCGCCGCGGCGGCGGCTGGCCGATTCGCCCAGTGCAATATCGAGCCGCACGTCGCGCGCGCCGGTGGCCGCGCCGAGGCTGATCACATCGAACGGCGCGTAAGGCTGGGCGGGCAGGGACACCCCATCCACACTGACCAGGGTGCTGCCGTTGTCGCTGCTGGTGATCCAGCTGTACCTGCCGCCGCTCAGCACCAGCGTATGCGGCGATTTGCCGATGATGCGCTCGTAGTCGGCATAGGCGGCGGGGCCGCCCATATCCTGTTCATCCAGCAGCACGCCGATGCGGATGGCGTCGACGCTGGCGAATTCGCGCACGAAATGCAGGATCGGCAGGGTGGCCGCGCCGGCCAGCCACTGGCTGCCCAGCAGGACTGCGCTGGCCTGGGGGCGGTGGATGTAGTGCGCCACTTCCGGTCCCAGCTCGAAGGTGCCGCTGGACACGCTCATATACGGCAGGCCATGTGCTTGCGCGTATTTCAGTGAATTCAGGGTATCGTCCTTGAGGAAGACGGCGACGGCGCTGAAGGCGGCGCCGGCGGGCAGGCCCAGGTCGGGGCGCTCCAGGTCGATGCGCACGGCGCTGACCGTGGCGGGATCGATCCCGCGCGCCACGGCGCCGGCCTTCTCCAGATCGCGGGCGCCGAGCACGATGGGCAGGCTGGGATGCAGCTGGTGCAGGGTGCGTGCGGCGCGTGCGCCAACAATGCCGGAACCGCCGATAATGAGTACTGGTGCAGCCATAAAAACCTCCTTGGGTTGAAGAAAACGTATTAACTTACCTATCGTAACATACGAATGGTAGCTTGTGCTGGAGGCGGCTGCCTATCCCTACATTCGCAAGGGAGACTGTCATGCAAGGCATAGGATCGAGCACCTCGCTGTGGACCGCCACCGCACCCGCGCCGCCGTTCCCGCCGCTGGCGGGCCAGGCCCAGACCGACGTCTGCGTGATCGGCGCCGGCATTGCCGGGCTGACGGCGGCCTATCTGCTGCTGAGAGAGGGCAGGCAGGTCATCGTCATCGACGCCGAGGATGTGGGCGCGGGCGAGACCGGCCGCACCGCGGCCCATTTCTTCCCGCCCGACGAGCGCTATGGCGAAATCCAGCGCCGTTTCGGCGGCCACGCCGCGCAGCAAGTGGCGGACAGCTACCGCCACGCCATCGCCCTGGTGGAAGCCATCGTGCAGCGCGAAAAGATCGCCTGCGCCTGGCAGCGCCTGGATGGCTATCTGGTGACGGCCCTGGCCGCGCACCAGCCGCTGATCGAGCGCGAATACCAGGCGGCGCGCCAGCTGGAGCTGGAGGTGGAACTGCTGCCGCGCGTGCCCGGCCTGCGCGAATGGGATACCGGCCCTTGCCTGCGCTTTGCCGGGCAAGCGCAATTCCATCCGCTGCGCTATCTGAACGGCCTGGCCGACGCCATCCTGCGCCTGGGTGGGCGCATTCACGGCGCCACCCGCGCGCATGACATCAGCGGCGACAGCGTGTGGCAAAGCGTGGCCACGGCGCAGGGCGAGATCGGCGCGCGCGCCGTGGTGGTGGCGACCAATACGCCGTTCAACGACCGGCTGGTGATGCATACCAAGCTGGCCGCCTACCGCAGCCATGTGCTGGGCCTGCGCGTGGCGCGCCACCAGCTGCCCTCCATGCTGCTATGGGATACCGGCCAGCCTTACTACTATGTGCGGCTGGCGGGCGATGCCACCGACACGGCGTACGATGTGCTGATCGTCGGCGGCCAGGACCACAAGGTGGGCCAGGACGCGCGCGGCGAGGCGCGCTACGACGCCATCGAAGCCTGGGCGCGGCTGCGCTTTCCTATGCTGCGCGAAGTGGTGTGGCGCTGGTCGGGCACGGTGATGGAACCGGCCGACGGCCTGCCTTATCTGGGCCACAACCCCATGGACGGCAAGAATGTCTTCATCATCACCGGCGATTCCGGCAACGGCATGACGCATTGCACAGCCGGCGCCATGCTGGTGACGGACTTGATCATGGAGCGCCCCAATCCCTGGGCCGGCCTGTACGAACCGGCGCGCACGCCGCTGCACGGCCTGGGCGAACTGGTGCTGGAGCAGGCCAATACCATGGCCCAGTATGCCGACTGGGCGCGCCAGGGCCAGGTGGAGTCGGCGGACCAGATCGCGCCGGGCCAGGGCGCGCTGCTGCGCGACGGTGTGCGCCTGCTGGCCGTGCACCGCACGCTGCAGGGCGGCTTGCTGGCGCTGTCGGCGGCCTGTCCGCATATGGGGTGCGCGGTGCATTGGAATGGCCAGGAGCAGTCCTGGGATTGTCCCTGCCATGGTTCGCGCTTCGGGGTCGATGGCAAGGTGCTGCATGGCCCGGCCGCCACCGGCCTGGCGCCCGCTGCACTGCCGCCCACGCCGTGATATTGTCTTGCCCTGTTTGTTTCTCACGGGGTGGAGCATGGACAAGGTAGTGATCGTAACGGGGGCGGGGCGCGGCATCGGCGCGGCCGTGGCAAAGCGGGTGGCGCGCGAAGCTTATGCGGTGGCCGTCAATTACCGGCACAACGCGGTGGCGGCCGAGGCGGTGGTGGATGAAATCCGCGCCGCCGGCGGCAGGGCGCTGGCGGTGCAGGCCGACGTCGCCGTGCCGGAACAGGTGGGCCGCCTGTTCGCCACGGTGGAGCGCGAGCTGGGCCTGCCCACGGCCCTGGTCAATAACGCCGGCATCACGGGCCGTCTGGGCCAGTTCAGCGAGGCCGATCCGGCCATGGTGGAGGCCGTGTTCCAGACCAATGTGTTCGGCCTGATGGATTGCACGCGCGCCGCCATCGCCGCTTTCCGGCGCGGCGGGCAGGGCGGGGTGGTGCTGAATATCTCGTCCACCTCCGCTGCCAGCGGCAGTCCGCACGACTATGTGTGGTACGCCGCCAGCAAGGCGGCGGTGGATGCCTTCACCATGGGGCTGGGCAAGGAGCTGGCGACCGAGGGCATCCGGGTGTGCGGCGTGGCCCCCGGTTTCACGCTGACCGAGATCCACGCGGCGGCGGGTGAGCCGGACCGCGTGCGGCGCGTGACACCACGCATTCCCATGCAGCGTCCAGGCGAGCCGGAGGAGATCGCCGAAGCGGTGGCCTGGATGCTGTCCCCGGCCGCCTCGTATGTGACGGCAACGACCATGCGCTGCGGTGGCGGGGTTTGAGTTTCCCTAGTTGAAGGCATTGACGCCGGTGAGTTCGGCGGACAAGGCCCACAGGCGTTCCGCCTGTTCCGGATCAATCGCATGGGGGCTGACGCCGACAAAGGAGGGCGGGTGGCTTGCGTCGACGCGGGCAATGTCGCAGTCCTCGCAATACAGTCCGCCCAGGCCAGCCAGCTGGGGCGAGCTTGCCGCCCATACCTGGGTGGCCGCGCCTTGCTCCGGGGTCTTGAATGTGGGATCGGCGGGATTGCCCTTTGCGTCAAGCCAGCCGGCGGCAATCATTTCCTCTTGCGCCAGATGGCGTTGCAGCGGCGTAAAAATCTTGCCGGGATGGAGGGAAAAAGCGCGCACGCCGGCGTCCCGGCCCAGCTTGTCCAGGTGGACGGCAAACAGGGCATTGGCAGTCTTGGCCTGACCATAAGCGAGCCACTTGTCATAGCCTCGCGTGAAGTGCACATCATCCCAGCGCATGCCCGATTGCTGATGACCTGCGGACGAGACGGACACGACCCGGGCGCCGCCTTGCAAGGCGGGCCAGAGCCGGTTAACCAGGGCGTAGTGCCCAAGATGGTTGGTGGCAAACTGCGCTTCCCAGCCCGGCCCCAGGCGTGTTTCCGGACAAGCCATGATGCCGGCGCTGCCAATCAGGATATCGAGGTGGCGGCCGCTCGCCAGAAAAGTGGCGGCGAAGTCTTGCACGCTGCCGAGATTGCCCAAGTCCAATTGCGCGACTTCGACCTTGTCCAGGTCTGCCAGTTGCATCCTGGCCGAGGTGGGATTGCGGGCGGCAACGATGACCCGCGCGCCAGCCTGGGCCAAGGCTCTTGTCGTTGCCAGGCCCAGGCCGGAATGGCCGCCGGTAACGATGGCCGTCATATTGGATAGATCGAGTCCGGCCAGCACTTGCGTTGCCGTGGTGGTGGCGCCAAAGCCGGAGTGGATGGGAATCTGCTGGTCGGTCATGCGGTCGCCCTTTCGTCATCTGAACACCTGCGGAAGCGCAGAGGCGTCTAGACTAGCAGTTCTGCCAATATTCTGCTGACGGCTACCACGCCAGCGACAGCAGGCGCTGGGCCATGCGCGGCCAGCACAGGGTGCGCACGTCCTCGCGGCTGGCCCAGCGGAAGCCGTCGCATTCGGGCGTGGCTTCGCCGGTGCGGTGGTGCGGGAAGAAGCTGCTGCAATGCAGCTGGTCGAGCTGGCAGAGGCCGTCGCCGGCGGCGACGTGGAACAGGTGCAGGCGCTTGTCGCGCCGGTAGTCGAACTCGCCCAGATCGCGGAACAGGGCGTCGTCGAGCTCCAGGCCCGCTTCCTCGCGCAGTTCGCGCCGCGCCGCCTGCAGCGGGGTTTCGCCCGGATCGCGCAAGCCCTTGGGAATATCCCAGTTGGCGGTGCCGGTCACATGGCACAGCAGCAGTTCACCCGCCGCGTTGACTATCAAGGTGCCGCAAGAAAGCTGCATGCTCACCGCCCGTCCTTCTCTTCGTGCAAAAAACGCCATTGTACGGCAGGCGCCGCGGCATGCCCCGGCTTGGCAAGAATGAAAATGTTTCCACAAAAATAGAAGTGATTCTCTAAGGAAATTTATCGACAGTCCCGAGGGGCTGTTATAAAGTGTGAGAATTCAAGGCGCGCCGTGCGCGCATCCGTTGATCCACGCAGCCGCAGTCGGCGCTGCCACCTTTACCACTTGCAGGAAGTGTCCGCGGTGCTGGAACCGGCCGTGTGCAGCCTTGTGCGCTGCTTTCCTGCTGCGATTAGTTTATCGGAAACCTATTAATGCAGAAGCAGCGTCATCTGATTCCCTTCGCTTGTCTGGCTCTGGCCCTACCCGTGGCCGCAAGCCATGCCCAGGCCGTGAAGGACAGCGCCGAACCGGTGCTGGCCAGTCCTGCCGATACCGGCCCGGCCACCGGCGCGGAGGCCGGCACCGTTCCGGCGTCCACACCCGCGCCGGCCAGCGCTTTGCCGAGCTGGACCTTCGGCGGTTTCGGCAGCCTGGGCGCCGTGCGGTCCAGCGAAAAACAGGCCGACTTCACGGCCAATCCCCTGAATCCCGGCCAGGCCGGCCATAGCCACGAGTGGAGCACGGCGGTGGACAGCCGCTTCGGCGTGCAGCTCGGCGCCCAGTTCGACCGCAACTGGTCGGCCGTGGTGCAGGTGGTGTCCGAGCGCCGCCTGCTCGATTCCTGGCAGCCCAAGGTCGAGTGGGCCAATATCAAGTACCAGGCCACGCCCGAGCTCAGCCTGCGTGTCGGCCGCATCGCCTTGCCGCTGTTCGTCACCGCCGACTACCGCAAGGCCGGCTATGCCTTGCCCTGGGTGCGGCCGCCGGTCGAGCTGTACGGCACCCTGCCCATCAGCAGCAGCGACGGCATCGATGCCAGTTACCGCTGGCAGCTGGGCGGCGTCAAGAATGTGACCCAGCTGCTGTACGGCCGCACCGAGATCGACGTCAGCCGTGCCTTCCGCGCCAAGGCCAGCGATCTGACCGGCATTTCCAACACGGCCAGCATCGGTGCGCTGAGCGTGCGCGCCAGCCTGCTCAGCGCCGACCTGCGCATCAATTACGGCAAGGATTTCTTCAACGCCTTCCGCCATTTCGGCCGCTACGGCGAGCGTCTGGCCAACCGCTACGACGCCAGCGAGCGCCGCGTCAGCGTGGTCAGTCTCGGCTTCAACTATGACCCGGGCAACTGGTTCCTGATGGGCGAGGCGGGCCGCATCAATACCCGTTCCTTCCTGGGCGACAAGACCGCCATGTATCTGAGCGGCGGCTACCGCATCGGCGCCTTCACGCCCTATCTGGTGGCGGGCAAGGTGCATGCGAATACCCCGACCTGGGTGCGCGGCATTCCCATGCGCGGCCTGCGGCCGCAGGCGGCGGAACGGGCGCGCCGCCTGAACGGCGGCTTGAACGCCTGGCTCAGCATGATCTCGGTGCAGGATACGGTGGCCGCCGGCCTGCGCTGGGATGTGGCGCCCTCGGTCGCCCTGAAAATGCAGTATGACCGCGTGCGTCCGCACGGCGGCACCTCGGGAACGCTGATCAATGTGCAGCCGGGCTTCCGCTCCGGCAAGGCCTTTGGCGTCAGCAGCGTTGTGGTCGATTTCGTATTTTGACGGAGGCCGTCATGCGACTAAGCAAACTGGGCGCACTGCTCCTGAGCGCCGTGCTGAGCGTGCCGGCCGTGGCGGCCGAGCTTGTGGTGATCGTCTCCAGCCGCAGCCCGGTGGCGCAATTGCGCGCCGAGCAGGTGGCCGACATCTTCCTGGCCGAAGTGGCCCGTTTTCCCGAAGGCGGGGAGGCGGTCGCCATCGACCAGGCCATCAACACGCCGCTGCGCAATGAGTTCTACAGCAAGGTGGCGGCGAAAAGCCCGGCCCTGATGAAAGCTTACTGGACCAAGATGATCTTTACGGGACGCGGCCAGCCGCCGCGCGAAATGGGCAGCAGCGCCGCCGTGCGCAAGCTGGTGGCGGACAATCCGAATATGATCGGCTATATCGAACGCAGCGCGCTCGATGCCAGCGTCAAGCCGGTGCTGGTGGTGCACTGATGGGCCAACTGCGACGCGAAAGCCGCGGCATGCGTTTGCTGCGCTGGTGGCAGGACGCCTTCCTGTCCCTGCCACTGTTCACCGTGGTGCTGCTGGCGGCCATCTGGGGCGTGACCCTGCATTTCATCGACGCCGAACGCGCCGCCGCGCGCGCCGCCGCCGTGGAGTCGGTGCAGGAGCTGATCGCCACCTACGAGGCGCAGGTGGCGCGCAATCTGAACGGTATCGACCAGACCCTCAAGCTGCTGAAATACGTGACCGAAAAGAAGGGGCCGGAGCAGGCGCTCAAGGAACTGGCGCAGCAAGGCCTGCTGCCTTCCGGCCTGGTGTTCGTGGTCAGCCTGACCGATGCGCGCGGCAATACTATCGCCAGCAGTCCGGCGGCGCGCAATATTCCGGTCAGCGGCCAGGATTATTTCAAGGTGCACAAGGCGCGCAATAGCGATAGCGTGTATGTGGCGCAGACCATGCGCGACCAGGCCAACCAGGACTGGCACCTGCATTTCACGCGCCGCCTGAACGATGCCGGCGGCAATTTCGCCGGCATTGCCATCGTCGAAGTCGATCCCGCCTATTTCACCAGCGGCTACGAGCGTTCGCGCCAGGGCGAACTGGGCGTGCAAGGCCTGCTGGGCCAGGACGGCGTGCTGCGCGTGCTGCGCGTGGGCGAAAAAGTCTCCTGGGGCCAGAGCCTGGCGCGCGCGCCGCTGTCGCAGGGCCAGCCCCAGGCCAGTCCCTGGGACGGCATCCGCCGCTATATGGCGGCGCGTCCGCTGCACGGCTTTGCGCTGACGGCGGTGGCCGGCATGGCCGAAAGCGAAGTGATGGCCAGCGTCGAGCAGCGCCGCCTGAATCATCTGTGGGAAGCGGGCGTGGCCAGCGCCGTGCTGCTGATGGCCATGGCCATGACCTGGCTGTGGTGCTGGCAGGGCGCGCGCGCGCGCCGCCGCATCCGCCTGGCGCAGGAGACTTATGCCGCCGCGTCGGAAGCGAATATGGATTCCTTCTTCGTGCTGCGCGCCCTGCGCAACGAGCAGGGCGCGATCACCGATTTCCGCATCACCACCGCCAACTCGCGCGCCGAAAAGATGACGGGCCTGAGCAAGCAGGAGCTGCAGGGCCAGACCCTGTGCGCCTGGCTGCCCGAGACGCGCGAGAACGGCATCTTCGACAAGCTGGTGCGCATCACCAATCTGGGCGGCACCCATCACGAAGAGATGGAAAACATCATGCCCCAGGTGGATGCGCGCTGGCTGCACTGGCAGGTGGTGGGCGTGGAGGGCGGCGTGGTGGCCATTGTGCGCGATATCAGCGAACGCAAGGCGACCGAAGAGCGCATCTACCATATGGCCCACCACGACACCTTGACCGGCCTGCCCAACCGCAGCCTGATCGGCGAGCGACTGCGTCAGGCCATCGAACGGGCACGGCGCGACAAGCAGGCCGTGGCCGTGGCCTTCATCGACCTGGACAGCTTCAAGCTGGTCAACGATGGCCTGGGCCACAATGCCGGCGACGAGCTACTGAAACAGGTGGCCGAGCGCATGGCCCTGTGCCTGCGCCGCGAAGATACCGTGGGCCGCTTCGGCGGCGACGAATTCGTGCTGGTGCTGCCGCAGGCCTGTGGCGAGGCGGCCAGCATCGCGCCGCTGCTGGAGCGCATCCGCGCCGAGGTGATCCGGCCGGTGCTCCTGGAAGGGCAGGAAGTGCAGGTCAGCTGCAGCATCGGCGTTTCCCTGTATCCGCGCGACGGCGCCGATCCCGGCACCCTGCTGATGAACGCCGACGCGGCCATGTACCGCGCCAAGGATGGCGGCAAGAACAATTACCAGTTCTATGCCTGCGAGATGAACGCCTCGCTGGAAGAGAAGCTGGCCTTGATGGATGGCTTGCGCAAGGCGGTCGACGAGCAGCAGCTGCGCCTGGAATACCAGCCCAAGCTGGACCTGGAGAGCGGCCGCATCTTCGGCGTCGAAGCACTGCTGCGCTGGCAGCATCCCGAGCGCGGCGCGATCCGGCCCGACCAGTTCATTCCGCTGGCCGAGGAGAGCGGGGCCATCGTCGCCATCGGCGAATGGGGGCTGCGCGAAGCTTGCCGCCAGGGGCGCGCCTGGCAGGATGCCGGCTTGCCGCCGCTGACCATTTCGGTCAACGTCTCGCCGCGCCAGTTCGACGACCTGCGCCTGGAAGCGCGCGTGGCCGAGGCCTTGCAGCAGGGCGGCCTGGCGCCGCGCTGGCTGGAGCTGGAGGTGACGGAGTCGCTGATCATGCGTGACGTGCAGCAGGCCGTGGCCAAGATGCGCGAGCTGGAGGCCATGGGCCTGGCGCTGTCGATCGACGATTTCGGCACCGGCTATTCCAGCCTGGCGGCGTTGAAGTCCTTCCCCATCGGCCGCCTGAAGATCGACAAGTCCTTCGTGCGCGACCTGGCCAACAGCGCCGACGACCAGGCCATTGCGCGCGCCATCATCTCGCTGGCACACCAGCTGCAGATGCGCGTTATCGCCGAGGGCGTGGAAACGGCGCAACAGTGTGAGTTCCTGCGCGCCAACGGCTGCGACGAGTTGCAGGGCTATCTGCTCAGCCCGCCGCTGGCGGCCGACGGCATTGCCGCCTTGCTGCAGGCTGGAGCGGCAATTAATTTCATTTCGCAAGTTGCGGAAACACGCGCGGCGGCGCCCGCCCCGCTCGGCGTTTGAGGGGGCCGGGCACTCGCACGATAGAAAAACCTGGGTGCAATTTTATTGCATTTTGGTAAAATGTTTTGGCTAACTTTTCAAGAAAGGTATGCCCCGACATGCAGGTATCTAAACGGATTGCGGCCGCCCGGCCGCTGGCCACCACGGCCATGCACGAACGTGTTGATGTACTGAAGTTGCAAGGCGAGGAGGTCATCGACTTTTCGATCGCCATCTCCCACTTCCCGGCGCCCGAGCATGTGCGCGCCGCCGTGGCCGAAGCGGTGCAGCAGCCGCTGCTGCCTTACACGGCAGTGGGCGGCGCGGCGGCCCTGCGCCAGAAACTGGCGGCCAAGGTGGGCACCGAAAACGCCATTGCAGCCAGCGCGGCCGAAGTCATCGTCACCAATGGCGCCAAGCAGGCGCTGTACCAGTCCCTGTATGTCATGACCGATCCGGGCGATACCGTGATCGTGTTCCGTCCGCACTGGCCGGCCTATGTCGCCACCGCCCAGTTGCTGGGACTGAATATCGTGCTGGTCGACCAGCCGGCGCGCATCGATGCCGCCTTCCTCGACACGCTGCCGCGTGCCAAGGTCCTGATCGTCAACAACCCGCACAACCCGAGCGGCAAGGTGTTTACCCGCGACGAGCTGCTGGCCATCGCCGACTGGCTGCGCGCCCGCAGCGCCCACTGCATCGTCGACGAAAGCTATGAAAAGCTGATTTTCGCGGGGCAGCACCACAGCCTGGCGGCCCTGGCCAAGGATTGGGCCGAGATTGGCGTCGTCACCATTTTCTCGGCCTCGCAAAGCTATGCCATGATGGGCTGGCGCGCCGGCTTCGCCGTGGCCCCGGCCGTGCTGGTGAAATCGATGGAAGCCCTGCAAGGCCCGATCACCGCCGCCGTGCCGGCCCTGAGCCAGGTGGCGGCCGAAGCGGCTTTCGCTACCGGCGACGTGCCGGAACTGGTGGCCGACTATCGCGCACGGCGCGATCTGGTGGTGGGGATGTTTTCTGCCGTGCCTTGGATTAAAATGACGCGTCCCGATTCAGGTCCCTATTTGTGGGGCGATATCTCGGGTTTGACCATGGACACCAACGCCTTTGCCGAAACCTTGATCGAACAATACCGCGTCGCCATCATGCCGGGCGAGGCCCTCGGCTGCGCCGGTTTTATCCGCATCGGCTATATCGCCGACGATGTGGCCACCCTGAAGCGTGGCGTGGACGCCATCATCGCTTTGGGCAACAAGCTGGCTGCGGCCGGCCAGGCGGCTTAGGAGCCGTATGCCGATGAACGTGTTCCGCCTGAACAGCCTGCGTGGGCGCCTGATTCTGCTGGTGGCCTTGGCGATTACGCCGATGGCCGCCATGACGGTGCTGACCGGGATGCGCGAGCGCGAACACGCCATCGAGGTGGCGCGCGAGAACCTGCAGCGCGTGGCCAACCTGGCGGCAGCCAATGAAGCCCAGTCGCTGGAGGGCGCGCGCCAGATCCTGCGCGACCTGTCCAGCGTGCCCGATGTGCTGGGCGACCAGCACGATTGCAGCGTGCTGATGTCGGACATCCTGTCCAAGAATCTCGATTATGTGAATTTCGGCCTGATCCGGCTGAACGGCGATGTGACCTGCAGCGCCGTGGCCTCGATCGGCATGGTGAACCTGGGCGACCGCGCCCACTTCCAGCGCGCCATCAGCGAGCGCCGCTTCGTCGCCAGCAATTATGTATTCGGCCGTGTGATCGGCAAGCATACGATCAACCTGACTTATCCCGTCATCAAGAAAGGGGAGGTGGTGGGCGTGCTGTTCGCCGCCATGGACCTGGCCGAACTCGATAAATTCGTGCTCGATGTGCAGCTCTCGCCGGGCGCCGTGCTGTGGACCGCCGATTCGCAAGGCACCATTATCTCGCGCCGCCCCGATCCCGGCCCCTGGTTCGGCAAGAAGCTGCCGGCGCCGCTGCAGAAAGGCTTGCTGCATCCGCCCAAGACGCCGATCCTGGTCGCCGACGACGATGGCGTGGAGCGCATGTACGCCTTCGCCCGCGTCGGCCGCCATGAGGTCTCGGATTACACCGTGATGATCGGCATCCCGCAGGAAGAAATCGTGGCGGCGGCCCAGCGCGACCAGCTGATCGCCACCATCGGCCTGGTGGCCACCGTCACCCTGGCCCTGCTGGCTGCCTGGTTCGGCGGCGATGTGCTGATCGTGCGGCGGGTGCAGGCGCTGGCGCGCACCGCCAACCGCATCGCTTCCGGCTCGCTCGATACGCGCACCGGCATGCAGTACGAGAACGAGGAAATCAGCGACCTGGCGCGCTCGCTGGACGATATGGCCCTGGCCTTGCAGAAGAAGGAGTGGGAGCGCGATGCCGCCGCCGCCTCGCTGCAGGCAGCCGACAAGCGCAAGGACGAATTCCTGGCCATGCTGGCGCATGAGCTGCGCAATCCGCTGGCGCCGATCAGTTCCGGCGCCCAGGTGCTGAAGATGGCACATGGCGACAACCCCTCGGTGGCGCGCACGGCCGACATCATCAGCCGCCAGGTCGAACACATGACACGCCTGATCGACGACCTGCTCGACGTCTCGCGCGTGACGCGCGGCCTGGTCAAGCTGAACCGCCAGGTGCTGGACCTGCGCCATGTGGTGGAAGACGCGGTGGAACAGACCTATCCGCTGTTTAAGAGCAAGCGCCAGCAGCTCAACCTGGATCTGCCGGACGAGGCGCAGGCTGTCAGCGGCGACCATAAGCGCCTGGTGCAGGTGGTGGCCAACCTGCTCAACAACGCCGCCAAGTACACGCCCGAGCACGGCCAGATCGATGTGCGCCTGCGCCGCGACGGCGAGCGTGTGCGCCTGCTGGTGGAGGATGACGGCATCGGCATGACGCGCGAGCTGTGCGGGCGGGTGTTCGAACTGTTTACCCAGGGCGAACGTACCTCGGACCGTTCACAGGGCGGCCTGGGCCTGGGCCTGGCCCTGGTACGCACCCTGGTGCTGCTGCATGGCGGCACGGTGCGCGCCGACAGCGCCGGGCCGGACCGCGGCAGCCAGTTCGCCATTGAACTGCCGGCAGCCCAGGGCGAAGTGGCGCCGGGCCTGGACCAGCCGGCGGAACACAGCCTGCCGCCCCAGCATGGCCTGCGCTGCCTGGTGGTGGACGATAATGTGGATGCGGCCCAGACCCTGGCCCTGTTCCTGGAGGCCGCCGGCCACCGCGTCTTTATCGCCCACCGCGCCACCGAAGCGATCGAACTGGCGCGCGCCACGGCGCCGCAGATCTGCTTCCTCGACATCGGCCTGCCCGATATCGACGGCTACCAGCTGGCCGAGCACCTGCGCCAGCTGCCGCAAACGGGGCGCTGCCAGCTGATCGCCGTGACCGGTTATGGCCGCAAGGAAGACCAGGACCGCGCGCTGGCGGCCGGCTTCGACCACTATTTCGTCAAGCCGCTCGATACCAGCAAGCTGGTGCATCTTCTGGGGGTGATGGCGGGCGAACCGGCTTGAGCGGGCTTAGGCTACAATTGCCTATCCGCATTCTTAGCCCTGATACGCCAGCCATGAGCCAACAATTCTCCGACGATATCTACACCGAACCCAGCAACATCGACATCAATACCCTCGCCAACCTCGGCCCGCTGACGGCCATGGCCGGCATCTGGGAAGGCCAGCGCGGCCTGGATATCAAGCCCAAGGCCGACGGTCCGCGCAAGCAGGCTTTCGTCGAGCGCATCGAGCTGCAGCCTATCGATCCCGTGACCAATGGCCCGCAGCTGTTCTACGGCCTGCGCTACCTGATCATCATCAATAAGCCGGACAATGTGAAGACCTACCACGAGCAGGTCGGCTACTGGTTGTGGGAGCCGGCGACCCAGACCGTGATCCAGACCCTGGCCATTCCGCGCGGCCAGATCGCCATGGCGGCCGGCACGGTGGCGCCCGATGCCAAGGAGTTCGAACTGGTGGCCAAGCTGGAATCGGACACCTATGGCATCCGCTCCAATCCCTTCCTGGAATTCGGTTTCAAGACGGTGGAATACCGCATCAAGGTGACGCAGCACGAGGACGGCAGCTGGGGCTATGAGGAAGACACGGTGATGCTCATCCGCGGCAAGGAAAGCGAGCCTTTCCACCATATCGACCGCAACCTGCTGCACAAGGTGGCCGAGCCGACGCCGAACCCGCTGGCGCGCGCCAGTGCTTAAGGCGCTTGGCGGCGCGCTGCCCGCGCAGGGCAGCGCCGCCACAAGAAATCACACCAGCAGGGCCGCGTTCATCGAGGCCGCATCGGCTTTCGATTCGGCCAGCATGCGCGCCAGCTTTTCCTCGTCGATAAAGAGGTCGATGATCGATTCGGAATGGGCCGGTTCCTCGCGCGGCGCGGACGGCAGCGGCGAGGCCACCGGCGCCAGATGGTTGGCCAGCAGCAGGGTGTCGAGCAGGGTGTCGGGCGGGATTTGCAGGAAGCCGTCGCGCAGACCCTCGATGGCCGTGGCCACCGGTTCCGGAATGCCCAGCTTGTGCATCACCTCGCGCGTGATGATTTCCTCGCTGGCCGGCTGCCAGTTTTCCGGGTCCGGTTCCAGCAGGCCGGGGAATTCGTCGGCGCGCGAGAGCAGGTAAAAGCCGCCCACTTCATGCACGATGGCCGCGAACAGCGCGGTGTCCGGATTCACATACGTCACCTCGCGCGCGATGATGCGCGACAGGCAGGCCACGTGGATGGTGTGGTCCCACAGCTGCTCGGCCATATTGCGCAATTCCGGATCGGTGATCTTGCTGCCGAACTGGCGCACCACCATGGCGGCTGCCAGCGCGAACAGATTGTGATAGCCGATGCGCATGATGGCGGCGCGCACATTGGTGACGACGGCGCCGCCGCTGCGGCTGAACATGGCCGAATTGGCCAGCGCCACGGTGCGCGCGGCCAGCTGCGGCTCGGCCAGCACCAGGCGGATCGCTTCGTCGATAGGACAATCGGGATCGTCCAGCGCGAGTTGGACGCGCAGGGCGGCGTTGACGCTGGTGGGGAACACCAGATCGCCGCGCATTGCCAGCGCGGCTATATGCCCGAAGGCTTCCAGTTTATTCATGCCGAAAATTATACGAAGAAAACCGGGGACGGACCCCGGTTTTCTGAAAGATTTCGGGAAAAGCGGGCACTATTCCCGCTTTTGTCACCGCTTTGCCGCGCTCTTGCTTAAGCGTTGACCAGCTCGGGACGGCCCGTGCCGCTTTCTTGACGATAGCGGCTGACCGAGAGGTCGTCGGCGCGGATGGCAGGGCGCTGGGCCGAGATCAGGTCGGCCAGCAGCTGGGCCGAACCGCAGGACATGGTCCAGCCCAAGGTGCCGTGGCCGGTGTTGGTGAACAGATTGCGCAGACCGGTGCGGCCGACTACGGGCGTGCCGTCCGGGGTCATCGGACGCAGGCCGGTCCAGAAGGTGGCGTCGGCCGTGTTGCCGGCGCCGGGGAAGAGGTCGTTGACCACCATTTCCAGCGTTTCGCGGCGGCGCGGGTTCAGGTCCAGATTGAAGCCGGCGATTTCGGCCATGCCGCCGACGCGGATGCGGTCGTCGAAGCGGGTGACGGCGATCTTGTAGGTTTCGTCCAGGATGGTCGAGGCGGGCGCCTTGCCGCCATCGACGATGGGCACGGTGATCGAATAGCCTTTCAGCGGATAGACCGGGATCTCGACCAGGGGCTTGAGGAAGGCCGTCGAATAGGCGCCCAGCGCCACCACGAAGCTGTCGCCCGTCACCAGTTCGGCGCCGCAGCGCACGCCCTTGACTTCATCGCCACTCATGGCCAGGTTGCCGATATCGACGTTGTAGCGGAATTTGACGCCCAATTCCTCGGCCATGGCCGTCAGGCGGGTGGTGAACAGCTGGCAGTCGCCGGTTTCATCGTTGGGCAGGCGCAGGCCGCCGGCCAGCTTGTGGCGCGAGGCGGCCAGGCCGGGTTCGGCGCCGACCAGCTGTTCGGGCGTCAGCAGCTCGTAGGGCACGCCGGTTTCTTCCAGTACCTGGATATCCTTGGCGGCGTCGTCCAGCTGCTTCTGGGTGCGGAACAGCTGGGTCGTGCCTTGCTGGCGGCCTTCGTATTCGATGCCGGTGGCGGCGCGCAGCACTTTAAAGCAGTCGCGGCTGTACTCGGCCAGGCGTACCATGCGTTCTTTATTGACGGCATAGCTGGCGGCATTGCAGTTGCGCAGCATCTGCCACATCCATTGCAGCTGGAACAGGGTGCCGTCCGGGGTGATCGAAAGCGGGGCGTGGCGCTGCAGCATCCATTTCATTGCTTTCAGCGGGATGCCGGGCGCGGCCCAGGGCGAGGCGTAGCCGGGGGAGATCTGGCCGGCGTTGGCGAAACTGGTTTCCAGGGCGGGACCGGGCTGGCGGTCCAGTACGGTGATTTCGTGGCCGGCCTTGGCCAGATAGTAGGCGGTGGTTACGCCGATGACGCCACTTCCAAGAACGACGACGCGCATGTCTCTTCCTATGTATTAATTATTTCTTGTGCGGGGATTTTTACTATGATAAGTTTGTTTCTCCAGTGTTTGTTACCATAAAATGAGCGATATTCATTAATAAATCATGAGAACCCAAAAGGAATCCGTGCGCGGCCTGGACAAGCTGGACCGCAAGATCCTGCGCATCCTGCAAGAGGATGGGCGGATCTCGATGAAGGATCTGAGCGAGCAGGTCGGCTTGTCGATCACGCCGGCCATCGAGCGCGTCAAGCGCATGGAGCGCGACGGGGTGATCACCGGCTACCACGCCCGCATCAGCCCGCCTGCCTTGGGGGCGACCCTGCTGGTCTTCGTGGAAATCACGCTGAACCAGAAATCGGCCCTGGTGTTCGAACAGTTCCGGCGCGAGGTGCTGCGCATTCCCGAGGTGCAGGAATGCCATCTGGTGTCGGGCGATTTCGATTACCTGATCAAGGCGCGCATCCGCGAGATGGCCGAGTACCGCAAGCTGCTGGGCGATATGCTGCTGAACCTGCCGGGCGCGGCCCAGTCCAAGAGCTATGTGGTGATGGAAGAGATCAAAGAAACCCTGGTGCTGTCGACCGAAGCGGCGCCCTGAGCCTTGCGCCGGATCAGCATGCCATAAGCGGGGGCGGCGCACTATACTGGTTTCTACATGGAGCTTGCCATGCCCGATTCCCGCGTCGACCCGGTAATGCACGAATCCGATATCAAGCTGTTGCGTAGTGAGGTGTCCGGCCTGGACGAGCGCACCCGCGCCGAGATCCAGGCCGCGAAGGAGCGCGCCGAATACGAACATCGATGCTTTATGGAACGTCTGGAGGCGCAAAATCAGCGCTGGGAGGAGCGGGACCGGCGTTTCGATGAGTACAAGAAAGCGCAAGAGAAGGAACGCGACGAATACGCGAAAGTGCAGGAATTGCGGCGTGAGAAGTACGAGCAAGAGCAGGCGCTGCAGCGCGCGGAACGCAAGAAAGAGTGGGAGAAGTCTGAGCAGGAACGCAAGAAAGCGTGGGAACAGTCCGAGCAGGAGCGCAAGAAAGCGTGGGAGAAGTACGAGCAGGAGCGCGATAAACGCAGCGAGGACTACAAGAAGGAGATCGACCAGCGCCTGGCAGCACACCGGCAGGAGTCCGATCGGCTGCACCGCGAGCAAACGGAAGCCGGCAACAAGCTGCGCGCCGAAGAGCTGCGCGGGATGAAAGAGCATATCTCCGCTCAGATCGCCATCCTGCGCGCCGATGTGTACCGCTCGATGTTCCTGTTGATGCTGGCCCAGCTCGGCTTTGCGCTGACCATCATTCATCTGCTGTCCTGAATTACTGTCCTGTACGGCCTTCCGCTTTTTTACTATTCGGCTAGAATGCCAGAGACGCATTCTGGAGCGAAAGGAGAAAGCTGTGAACAGCATCTTTGGCGCTACCGTTGCCAGCGCTGCCCCCGCCGCCGTTGCCGCCATCCCCGAGCATGCGATCCAGATCCGCTCGCTGGACGAGTATCTGTGTTCCGATCTGGGCTTTCATGCCAGCCTGGCGCGCGCCGTCGGCGCCGTGGCCGCCGCCGACGGCAGGCTGACCCTGGCCCAGTTTGCCGCCATTACCGATATCGCCGGCGAGGGCAAGGCCTCGGCCCTGTTTACCGCCGTGGTGCTGAACGCTATCGAGTCGGGCGTCACCGTGGACTGGGCGCTCGGCACCCTGGGCCGCGCCAGCGCCGATACCGACGCCGCCGCCCGCGACGGCGCCTTTGCCCTCGTCAAACCCCTGCTGGCCCTGCAAGGCAACCAGGCGCGGCCGCTGGCCCACAAGTTTGCGCGCGCCCTGAATCTGCGCCTGCGGCCCGACCAGCTGTTCGGCCTGCCGCCCGAGGACGAACGCCGCCTGCTGAACAATCTGGGCAGCCAGGCGCGCAAGCTGGTCATGGGACGCGGCCTGGTCGATGCGGTCGCCGATTTCGGCCGCAGCACAGGCCAGGCCGAGCTGCTCGACCATGCGCGTGGCTTCAAGGGCGGCATGCTGGATCAGCAGCAATTGCTGGCCCTGGTGCGCGAGGCGATTGCCGCCATCAGCGAGGGCATCGCCGTCTACCAGGAGAACGCCGGCCCGCTGCTGGCCTGCGAGGCGGGCGCGTCGAGCCTGCTGATGGCGGCTTCCCAGCTTAAGCGCCAGGTGCAGCAGCGGCTGGCGCTGGTCGATTCCCGCGTTGCCTATGAGCGCCGCATGCTGTGGCAGGACATCGACGATGTGGTGCACGACGCCGGCAACGCCATCGAGCTGGCCATCACCGAGCGCCTGCATACCGACCAGTGGAAGGATGAGGATGTATGGGACAGCATCGCACGCGACCAGTTCGGCCAGGAAATGGAGCGCCGCCTGGACCGCGTGGTGCGGCGCAAGGAGGAGGCGCTGGAGCTGCTGAACCAGGATCTGCGCCTGTTCCAGGCCGATATCCGCGGCGGCCAGTCGAATGCGCTGGAACGCCAGCACCACGCCGCCCTGGCGCGCCTGATGCCGCGCCTGCGCATCGGCACGCGGCTGGCGAACCGGGTCGACACGGCGGCCAATGTCACGCTGATGGGCGGCGCGGTGGCGGCAGCCGGCACCGGCACCGCCCTGTATATCTTCGGTATGGCGGTGGTGCTGCCGGCCGTGGCGCCGGTGGCGCCCTTTGTCGGCGGCGCGGTGCTACTGGCCGGCGCGTTCAAATGGCTCAACGACGGCGGGCGGCGCAAGCGCTCGGAAATCCAGGACAAGCGCCGCGCCTTCGAGGAAGGCTTGCGCAAGCGCCTGAATGATGCCGACGCCGTCTTCTGCGCCCAGCTCGACCGCATTGCCGCCAGCTTCCACGAGTCGGCGGTGCAACTGCTGACGCCGCTGTTGCTGGAGGCGGAGGCGGCGGGGCGGGTGCAGAGCATGCGCAAGCGCATCGCCGACAAGGTAATCAGCCAGTCGCGGGCCGCCATCAGCCAGCTGCAAGCAGACTTGGCCCGCGCCTGATAAGATGGGCTGCGCCGTCCGGCTGGGTCCGGCGGGAGTGCGAGCGGAAAGAAAAACAATGAAGAAAACATCGCAGGGTCGAAACATGGGTACGCGCCATGCCGCCGGCAGGGGCGCGGCGTCTTTCCGGCGGCTGGCGGCCATCCTGCTCATGACGGGTGGCGCCGCGCTGGCCCGGCCGGCGCAGGCCGGCGAGGATGGGCCGCCGCCGGTCCTGCCTTACCGGCCCTCGGTATCGAGTCCGGCCTCCCTGCCGGCGCCGGGCCAGCTGGAAATGGAAATAGGCGGCCTGCGCTCGCGCGACGAGGGGACGCGCCGCGCCAGCCTGCCCATGCTGCTGAAGCTGGCGTTCAATGAAGACTGGGGCGTGCTGCTCGGTGGCGAAGCCTGGATCAGCGCCCGCGCGCCGGACAGCGGCCGTCAGCGCGGCGTTGGCGACTTGACGGCGACCCTGAAGCGCGCGCTGCGCCTGGACGAGGCCAGCGTGCTGGGCCTGGAGCTGAGCGCCAAAGCGCCCATCGCGCGCGATGGCCTGGGCAGCGGCAAAAGCGATTACGGCTTGAACGGCATCTACAGCCGCGACTTCGGCAGCCTGCATCTGGATGCCAACCTGAACCTGCTGCGCCTGGGCCGGGTGGACGAGGGCGAGGGACGGCTGCAGAAAGGCTTGTCGGCCTCCTTCTCCCTGCCCGTGGCTGAGCGCTGGGGCGCGACGGCGGAGTTGTCGGGCACGCAGCGCCATGGCGCCGGCACCACGGCCCAGCTGCTGCTGGCCGCCGCCTATACCCCGCATCCACGCCTGGCCTTTGATGTCGGCGTGGCCAAGGGGCTCAATACGCGCAGCCAGGATTGGTCCATGTTTGCCGGGGTGGTCTTCCCGCTGGCAAATTTCCGCTAAGGAAGCAATGTGCGCTGGCGAACATACGGGCAGAAAGCGTTGTCGTTACAATGTCACCAGGGTGCACAGATGAGATCGCCCCCTGAACCAGCCATTAGTAAGATAGCCATGAAGACCCTGATCCTCGCCGCCAGCCTGCTGGCCGCCGTTTCCGCCGCACCGGCCGCCAGCGCCGCCGATGTGGGCGTGTCCATCAATATCGGCCAGCCCGGCTTTTACGGCCGCATCGATATCGGCAGCATGCCGCCGCCGCCCGTGCTGTACGCCCAGCCCGTCATCATCCAGCGCCCCGTGCGGGTCATCAGCGAACCGCTGTACCTGCGCGTGCCGCCTGGCCATGCCAAGCACTGGAGCAAGCATTGCGGCCGTTATAACGCTTGCGGCCGCCAAGTGTATTTCGTGCGCGACGACTGGTATCTGAACGATTACGCGCCGCGTTACCGCGGCGAGCACCGTCATGAGTACCGCGAAGAGCGCCATTACGGGCATGAACACGGCCAAGGCCAAGGCCAAGGCCAAGGCCATGGCCATGGCCACGGCAAGGGCCATGACAAGCACCACGATAAGCACGAAGACAAGCACGACCGGGGCCACGGCAAGCATCGGGACTGATCCCGCGCCCGCCGCCCGGCTGCCCATACGAAAGGAGCCAGGTTTGCGTAGCAAGTTTGTGATCGTTGGGGGTGGGGCAGGCGGCCTGGAACTGGCCTGCAAGCTGGGCCGCAAGCTCGGACCCGGCCAGGTGATGCTGGTGGATAGCCGGCTTTACCATATCTGGAAACCTTCGCTGCACGAGGTGGCGGCGGGCACCCTGGACATCCACCAGGAAGGCCTGTCCTACCAGATGCTGGCGCATGACAACCACTTCACCTATGTCTACGGCCCGCTGACGGCACTCGATGCCGCCAGCCGCAGCTTGACCGTGGGCGCCATTCATGGCGAGCACGGCGAGACCATCCTGCCGCAGCGGCAGATTGGCTACGATGCCCTGGTGCTGGCCGTCGGCAGCACCTCCAATTATTTCGGCGTGCCGGGCGCGGCTGAACATACCATTTCCCTCAACGCCACCGAAGATGCGGAACGCTTCCGCCTGACCCTGCTCAAGCTGCTGGTCAAGGCCGAGCTGGAGCAGGCCAGCCGCGCGCGCAGCGGCGTGGACGTGGTGATCATCGGCGGCGGCGCCACCGGCGTCGAGCTGGCGGCCGAGCTGCGCGAGGCCAGCGGCGTGTATGCCGCCTATGGTTTCGGCCAGCTCGATCCGCTCAAGGACGTGCGCATCACCCTGCTCGAAGGCGCGCCGCGCATCCTGGCGCCGCTGCCGGAGCGGGTATCCTCGGCCGCGCTCAAGCTGCTGCTGCAGCGCGCCATCACGGTGGCGACCGACACCCGCGTCACCGCCATCACGGATGAGAAGGTGGCGGTGCAGGGCGGGCAGGAATATCCGGCCGATATCGTGGTCTGGGCGGCTGGCATCAAGGCGCCGTCCTTCCTCGCCGAACTGGGCCTGCCGCTGGCCAAGGGCGGGCAGATCGAAGTCGGCGGCGACCTGGCGGTGCCGGGCTTCCCCGGCATCTATGCGCTGGGCGACTGCGCCCATTGCGTCGGTGCCGACGGCAAGCCGGTGCCGCCGCGCGCCCAGGCGGCCCACCAGCAGGCCGACTATCTGCTGGACACCTTTGTGCGCCAGGCCGAGGGCCGGGCGCCGCCAACGGCGCCGTATGCCTACCGCGATTACGGTTCCCTGGTATCGTTCGGCCCATCCACCTCGGTGGGCAGCCTGATGGGTTCGCTCAAAGGTTTGAACTGGTTCGTGGAAGGCATGTTTGCGCGGCTGATGTACGTCAGCCTGCACCTGCTGCACCATCAGGCGGTGCTGGGCAGCGTGCGCACCGGCGTGCTGGCGCTGGCGCGCTTTCTGATCAAGCGCAGCACGCCGCTGGTCAAGCTGCACTAGCGGCGGCGCGGGGCGGCGCCGCCAGCTCTCAGGCGGCCGGCACCGGTTTCGGCAGGATCACGGTCAGGCAGGCGCCGGGGCCAGGCGTGGCGGCCAGCAGGTCCAGGCTGCCGCCCAGGTACAGGGCGCGTTCGCGCAGCGCGCGCAGGCTGTAGCGGGCGGCGCCGGCGTCCGCGCTGTTGCCCGGGAGCGGGCCGACGCCGTTGTCGCGCACGGTCAGCATGATCTGTTCATCGTTGTCATCCACGATCACATCGATTTCGCTGGCCTGGGCATGGGCCAGCACATTGCGCAAGCCTTCTTCGAGCGCGCGCAGCAGCACCACGCTATGGCCGCGCGGGCACATCGGCTCGTCCTCCGGCAGGCTGCAGCGCGCCGTCAGCTGGTGCTGCTGGCCGAACTGTTCGACCAGCTCGCCCAGGGCCACGCGCACGCCGAGAAATTCCAGCTTGTCGTTCCACAGCTTATGCTGCATCTGGCGGTTGGTGTCGATGATGGTGTGCAGCAGATTCTTCATCTGCGCCGCCCGGTCCAGCAGGGCCGGTTCCTGCGGCAGCTTGGCCGCCAGCAGGCCCAGATGCATGGTCAGGGCCGTCAGCGAAGAGCCCATGCTGTCGTGCAGCTGGCGCGCCAGCAGGCGCTTTTCATTATCCCAGCAGGTGTGGACGTGGCCCAGCAGTTCGCGCAGCTCCGCCACATCGGCGCTCTCCGGGGGGAGGGGGGGTACCGGTAAGGACATAGGTCTCAAGAGTAGTGGAGGTGAGTCTGGTTTGTTGTTATGGCGCGATGATACCTGAGGTTGGAAAGCAATGTCGCACTGGCGCAATAGTTAGTCCGCGCACATACGGCGCCGGCCGGAACTGGGAAGCTGGGCGCTCTTTCCACCTTTTCCGGGAGTTTTCTATGAGTGCCGCCGCCAAGCAGCAGGACGTCCTGAGCCTGCTCAAGCAAGACCACGCCAATGTGAAAGCCATGTTCCAGCAGTACGAAGCACTGGGCGACCGGGCTTTCGCCAGCAAGAAAAAGCTGGCCGAGGAGATTTGCCTGGAGTTGACGCGCCACGCCACGGCCGAGGAAGAGATTTTCTACCCGGCCCTGCGCGCCGCCGCGCGCGAGAATGAAGACTTGATCGACGAGGCGACCGTCGAGCATGCTTCGGCCAAGGAGCTGATCGCCCAGATCATGGAGGCCGACCCGCACGACGAGCTGTACGACGCCAAGCTCAAGGTGCTCAGCGAATATATCCTGCACCACGTCAAGGAGGAAGAGGGGGAAATCTTCC
Organism: Massilia sp. erpn; assembly: GCF_024400215.1. Classification (NCBI taxonomy): domain Bacteria; kingdom Pseudomonadati; phylum Pseudomonadota; class Betaproteobacteria; order Burkholderiales; family Oxalobacteraceae; genus Massilia; species Massilia sp. erpn. The sequence goes on along the minus strand of NZ_CP053748.1, from coordinate 5,596,617 downwards.
CCAGCGCCAAGCGGGCCGGGGTGGATCTGCAGGCACTGGGCCAGCAGGTGGCGGCTCGCAAGGAGGAAGTCGACTTTGTGCCGCCGCGTCCGCTGCCCGGCGAGACTCTGCAGCGTGGCCGGCCCCAGGCGTGACGCGCGGAAGCGGCGGCCTTGGTCATAGGGCTGAGACCGCGCGCCGCCCCCCCTAGTGGCCGGCGCCGAGCGCGGCCGGGGCGCTGGCGGCGAGGGGCGCGGGCGCTTGCGTGGCGGCCGGGTCCGCAGCCTGGGGGGGCGCAGCGGACAGCGGTGCGCCGCCGATGGCCAGCATCAGGTTGTCGATGTCGACCGGTTTCACCAGGTGCATATCGAAGCCGGCATCGAGCACGCGGCGCTGGTCTTCGGCCAGGCCGTAGCCGGTGAGGGCGATCAGGCGGATATGCCGGGTATCGGGATTGGCGCGCAGGCGGCGCGCCACCTCATAGCCGTCGATGCCGGGCAGGCCGATATCGACCAGGGCCACGTCGGGCCGCGCGCTGGCGGCCACGGCCAGGCCCTGCAGGCCGTCGGCCGCATGGTGCACCTGATAGCCGTAGCAGCTCAGCATCATCGACATCATTTCGCGGCCGTCTTCATTGTCCTCGATCAGCAGGACGGCGGGTTTGCCTTGTTGCGGGGAGTCCATATCGCAGTCTTTCGCTACAGGGAGACGTTCGGTGCGCGGCAGGCGGATGACGAAGGTGCTGCCTTCGCCGCTGCCGCCGTCGCTATGGGCGGTGACGCTGCCGCCATGCAGTTCGACCAGACGCCGCACCAGGGCCAGGCCGATGCCCAGGCCGCCTTGCGCGCGGTCGAGCGTGCTGGTGCCCTGCACGAACACGTCGAACACATGGGGCAGCAGTTCGGGCGCGATGCCGACCCCGCTGTCGTGCAGGCTCAGCACCACGTCTTCGTCTTCCACCTCGGCCGTGACCTCGATCTGGCCGCCGGGCTGGGTGTACTTGAGCGCATTGTCGAGCAGATTGTTGAGAATCTGCTCCAGGCGCGTGGCATCGCCCTCGACCCAGCAGGGCTCGGCCGCCAGGGTGATGTCATAACCGGCGCTGCGTCCGGTGGTGCGGTAGGTGTCGAGGCAGCTGGACGCCAGCGCGGCCAGGTCGAGCGGGGCGCGGTTGAGCAGAATCTTGCCCGACATGGCGCGGCTCAGGTCGAGCAGATCGTCGACGATGCGGCCCAGGTGGCCGCTCTGGCGCTGGATGATCTGCTTGGCGCGGCCGACCGCCTCGAGCGACACGCCGGGCAGGCCGATCAGCGAGGCGGCGCTGCTGATGGCCGACAGCGGGTTGCGCAACTCATGGCCCAGCATGGCCAGGAATTCGTCCTTGGCATGGTTTTGCCGTTCGGCCGTCTTGCGCTCCTCAATCTCGCGCATCAGGCGTTCGTTGCTGGCGATCAGGTCGGTGGTGCGCTGGCTCAGCTGGCGCGCCTGTTTCTTCAATTCCTCGTTCTTCATCGCCAAGGTGACGAAGACGGCGATCTTGGCGAACAGCACCTGCGGGATCACCGGCGTGAACAGGAAGTCGACGGCGCCCTGCTGGTAAGCTTTCAGGCGGTCCAGTTCATCGGCCACGAAGGCGGTGATGAAGATGATGGGAATATCGGCCGAGCGCGGCCGCTGGTGGATGGCTTCCGCCGTCTCAAAGCCGTCCATGCCCGGCATATTCACATCGAGCAGGATGACGGCGAAGTCATGCATGAGTACCTGGCGCAGCGCCTCCTCGCCGGAGCGGGCCGCCACCACTTCATAGGATTCCTGTTCCGCCCATTGCGCCAGCAAGCTCGTCAGTGCGAACAGGCTGTTGGCGTCGTCGTTGACGACCAGAATCTTGGGTTTGTCTGCTTTAGGCACTTTATCGTTCTACTTTAGTCTGCTGCCGCAAGATGCCTAGGGACAAGCATCGAGCCGATCATAGCACGGCTGATTCAAAGACAAAAACGGCGTTCCAATTGGGCGCAACGGGTGTTCGCTTCCGCACATACAGGGCGCGGGGGCCATGCCATAGTGTGCCCGTGCATACAGGAAACCCACTCCGAGAAAGGACGCATCATGAATATCGATACCGTGGTAGACAAGGATTACGTCGGCAAATGCTTCAAGGATCTGGCAGCGGCCCCGGTCAGCGCCCTGCGCGGCGTCAGCAGCAAGGATGCCAAAGCCTTGCAGCAAGCCTTCAATGTGAGCACCGTGCGCGACCTGGCCAACCTGAACTTCGTCAAATGGGCTTGCGCCATCGCCACCCTGGCCGACGAGGAACAGGACACGCCGGCCGACAAGGCCAAGGAAACCCTGCTGGACGAGGCGGTGGAAATGACCTTCCCGGCCAGCGACCCGATCTCGGTCGACGCCGGCATCACCCGCATCGAGGTGGCGCCGGAGATGGTGGATGCGCACGGCGACCACCAGCATGCCGGCAAGATGGAAGAGGCGGCGGACAAGGAGGCGGCCACGCATTGAGGCGCCGTCCGTTGCGAGATCACCCGCCGCCGCGCCCCGGATCGAGGCGGGCGCCAAGGCGGGAGCATCAGGCGACGCTGCCGATGGCCGCTTGTGCCGCCTGGTGGCGCGCACTGGCGGCCGGCAGCGGCTGGGCATGCACCTGGGCCTTGTGCAGGGCCGAGGCGGCGCAGAAGCGGTTCTTGCCGGAGCGCTTGGCTTCGTATAGGGCGTTGTCGGCAGCATTGATCATCTGCTCCACCGTGCCGGCGTCTTCGGGATAGAGGGCGATGCCGATGCTGGTCGACAGGCTCAAGGTCAGGCCATTGACCTGGTACGGTTCGGCCACCACTTCGATCAGCTTGGACGCCGGTTCCTGGGCATCGCCCAGGCCGCCCACCTCGCCCAGCACGATCACGAATTCATCGCCGCCCACGCGCGCCACGGTGTCTTCCTTGCGCGAGGAACCGACCAGGCGCTGCGCCACCTGCTTCAGGATTTCGTCGCCATAAGCATGGCCGTGGGTGTCGTTGATGGCCTTGAAGCCATCCAGGTCCAGGTACATGACGGCTGCCTTGCGCTGATGGCGCGCGGCATGCTGCAGGGTGGTGGCGATGCGGTCTTCCAGCAGGCGGCGGTTGGGCAGGCCCGTCAGCGGGTCGTGCAGGGCCAGCTCCTGCTGCTGGCGGCTGTACTGGGCCAGTTCCTTGTAGAGAAGGCGCACTTCCAGCATATTGTGGATGCGTTTGTGCACTTCGAGCAGGTCGAAGGGCTTGCTGATGAAGTCGCGCGCACCCGCTTCCAGCGCGGCGATCTTGAAGCTGGGTTGGGCAGTCAGGGCCAGCACCGGCAGATAGCCTTGCTGCTCGATTTCCTTCAAGCCCTTCATGACCTGGAAGCCGTTCAATTCCGGCATCTGCAAGTCGAGCAGGATGAGGTCGTAGCAATGCTGGCGATGCAGGGCGCACACCTGCTCGGGCAGCATTGTCGCCGTGACATTGGTGTAGCCGGCATCGCGCAGGATTTCGAGCATCAGCTCGATATTGTCGGCGCAATCGTCCACCACCAGGATCTTGGCGTTCAGGATCTCATCTGGACTGGGCATAGTGTTCTCGCATCGCTTCTTTCATCTACCGCGGCCGAGGCCGTGGTGGGAAACTCAAAGTGTAGCGCGCCGGTTTCCCAGGCGGCGCACATCAGTCTTTGCAGTGTAGCAAAGAGTGAACAAGTTGCTTGTAGGACATTGCCGCGTGTTTGAGTAGGAGCTGCAGAAACAATTATAAATTATTTAATAACAACCCGTGCAATTACGATATGGCGTTTCAAGCCAGGGTGGGGCGCGCCGCGCGTCCCGCCTGCGGCGCCGCCAACGCCACGGCGGCCAGCAACTGGGCCGGCTCGACCGGCTTGGCCAGGTGGTCGAGGAAGCCGCTTTCCAGCACGCGCAGCCGGTCTTCCGAGCGGGCGAAGGCAGTCAGCGCGATGGCTGGCAGATGGCCGCCGCGCGCCGCGCCGAGGGCGCGGATGCGCGCCAGCAGTTCGATGCCATCGGTCCCGGGCATGCCGATATCGGTGAGCAGCAGGTCGAAGCGCTGGCGCCGCGCCAGCTTCAGCGCCTCGGCCGCGCTGGCGGCCAGCGTCACGCTGGCATGGTTATCATTCAGTATACGCTGGATCAGCTCGCGTGCATCGGCCTCGTCATCCACCACCAGCACGCGCAGGCCATCCAGCGCGCGGCTGGCCGGCAAGGCGAAGGCGGCCGGCGGCTGCGGTGCCGGCGGCCGCGCCGGCCGCAGCGGCAGGGCGGGGCCGGAAGCGAGCGGCAGGCACACGGTGAAACTGGCGCCGCTGCCTTCGCCGGCGCTGGCCGCCGCCACTGTGCCGCCATGCTGTTCGACCAGATGCTTGACGATGGACAGGCCCAGGCCCAGCCCGCCGTGGCGGCGTGTGGTCGAGGCGTCGGCCTGGCGGAAGCGCTCGAAGACGTGGGCCAGGAATTCGGGCTGGATGCCGATGCCGCTGTCGCTGATGACGATCTCGACCTGGCCGCCGGCCAGGCCGACGCTGAGCTTGACGGCGCCGCCATGGGGCGTGAACTTGAGCGCATTACTGAGCAAATTCCACATCACCTGCTGCAGGCGGCCGGGATCGGCCGCCACCAGGACGCTGGCCTGGTAGTCGCGTTCAATGCGGATCTGCTTGGCCTCGGCCGCCGGACGCACGGTTTCGATCACGGCGTCGAGGATGGTCAGGGGGGAGATGCGCTGCATGTCGAGCTGCACCTTGCCCGAGGTGATGCGGCTCATATCGAGCAAGTCCTCGATCAACTGGGCCTGGGCGCGCGCATTGCGCTCGATGGTTTCCAGGCCGCGGTTCAGGTCGGCCAGGTCGCGGCTGCCACGCCGCAGCACCTGGGCCCAGCCCAGGATCGCCGTCAGCGGCGTGCGCAGCTCGTGCGACAGGGTAGCCAGGAATTCATCCTTCATCTGGCTGGTGCGCTCGGCCTCGGCACGCGCGCCACGTTCGCTGTCGAGCAGCAGGCGGCGTTCCTCGGCGGCGTGGCGCATGGCTTCGTTGAGGCGGGCATTGTCCAGGGCCACGCCGGCCTGGGCGGCAAAGCCGGCGACGATGCGCTCGGTGCGCTCGCTGAACATGGCCGGTTCCGGATGGCCGAACAGGAGGGCGCCCAGCACCGCGCTGCTGCCCGAGCGCACCGGCAGCGCCAGATAGCTGCGCAGGGCCGGGTCGTCCGGCGCCTCGGCAGCGCGCATGATGGCGCCGCGCAAGACCGGCGCCAGCAGCGCGGCGGCGCGGCGCAGGGGCAGGCGGCGGAAGGCCTCGGGCACCAGGCCGGCCACGGTGTAGAGCGGCGCGCCGCCTTCGCCGCGGTAGTAGAAAGCGGCAAAGCGCGCGCCGCTGATGTCGGCCGCCGCCGCGGTCACGTCCTGCAGCAGGGGACGCAGTTCGCGCCGCTGGGCCAGCGCATTGCCGGTGCTGTTCAGCACTTCGAGCATCTTGCTTTCCTCGCGCAGCGCTTCCTGCACGCGCTTGACCTGGTCGACATCGGTGCTGGTGCCGAACCAGCAGCGCAGCTGGCCGGTGCTGTCGCGCACCGGGTTGGCGCGCGTCAGGAACCAGCGGTAATGGCCGTCGGCGCCGCGGATCGGGAATTCCATTTCGAAGGGCGTGCCGCTGCGCAGCGAGGCGCGCCAGCGCGCCTTCATGGCGGGCAGGGAGTCCGGTTCGTACACCTGCTCCCAGCCGTGGTTCAAGACCTGGTCGGGCGTGGTGCCGGTGTATTCATACCAGCGTTCGTTGTACCACACCATATTGCCGTCGAAATGGGCGATCCAGGCCAGCTGGGGAATTGAATTGGCCAGGGCGCGCAATTCTTCCTGGCTGTGGCGCAGCGTATCCTCGGCCGCCTTGCGCGTGCTGACGTCCTGCACCATGCCGGTCATGCCCAGCAGCTCGCCACCCTCGCCATAATTGAAGCGGCCCGCCACGCGCAGCCAGAGGCGTTCGCCGCCGCCGTGCTGCACCCGGCATTCGGTCTGGAAATCGCTGGCGCTGGTGCGCGCCTGCTGGAAGGCTTGCCAGACGGCGTCCCAGTCCTCTTGCAACACGCGCTCGCGCAGGGCGGCCCAGGGGATGGGCGTTTCTGCCGGCAGGTCGAAGAGGGCGGCGGCGCGGTCGCCGAGCATGACGCTGCGGCTGCACATATCGCCGCTCCAGTCGCCGAGCTGGCCGGTGCTGAGCGCCACCTGCAAGCGCTTGCTGCTGTCGCGCAGGGCGCGTTCATCGTCCTTGCGGCGGGTGATGTCCTGGATATACGCGGTCAGCCCCGCGCTGGAGGGAAAGGCGCGCACCTCCAGCCAGCGCGCGCGCGGTGCGTAGTACAGCTCGAAACTGACGGTCTGCTGGGCCGCCAGCGCGTGGCGGAAGCGTTCTTCCAGCACGGTGTGGCGCAGGGCGGGAAATTCCTGCCACAGGTTCTTGCCCAGCGGCGTGGGGCGCTCCGGCGTGCGCGCCTGGATCAGGTCTTCGGCGCGCGCATTCAGATAGGTGATATTCCACTGCAGATCGAGCACAGCCAGGCCGTCGGTAATACTGTCCAGCACCGTATGCAGCTGGACGGCGGACAGCTGCAAGCCATCCCCCGTCGCGGGCGGCAACGGTGGCGCGGAGCGGCGGGTGGATGGGCCTGGTGGACGTGGTCGATAGCTCATGCAGTTTCACGCGGTGCCGGCGCGCTCTCCTCGCCGCGCCGTGCGAACATTGTAGCTTTCGCTTTACCAAAGCGGCCACACCGTTGCGCCTGTTACACGCCGAATACCGGTAGCTGGTGCAATGTCAGCGGGGCGACGGCGCCAGGCGCGCCAGCGCCGTCTGCAACTGCTCGATATCGTAGGGTTTTTGCAGGGACAGGGCGGGGAAGTCCAGCTGCTGCAGCAAGGCCTGGCCGTAGCCCGAGGCGAACATGATTTTCAGGCCGGGCTGGTGCTGCAAGGCCAGGCGGGCCAGTTCCACACCCGACATGCCGGGCAGGCTGATATCGCTGAACAGGATGTCGAAGCGGGAGGCGTCGAGCCGCTGCAGCGCGTCTTCGGCGCGCGCCACGGCCTGCACCTGGTGGCCGAAGGTTTGCAGCATTTCGCACACCAGGTATTGCGCGTCCAGATTGTCCTCGACCACCAGGATGCGCAGGCTGGCCGCTGCCTGCGCCGCCGCGGCGGCGGCCGGCAGGGGCGCCGCTTCGCGCAGGGCGCACAGGATACCGTCGATGTCGCCCGTAGGATTGCGCAACGGCGTGTAATACAGGTCGAGACCGACGCTGGCCGGTTTGCCGCCGCGCCATAGTTGCAGGGGCTGGGCGCGGAAGGCCAGGGCGCGGCCATCCCAAACCTGTTCCAGCGCCGCGGGATTCCAGCTCCACGCGGCTGGCAGCATGGACGGCACCGTACCGCCCGGCGCCTGCAGCGAGGGCGGGCCGGCCAGCTCTATATACGCATCGTTGAACAGCATGACCTGCTGCCGGCCCCACATCAGCAGCATGGCTTGTGGGCTGTTGAGCATGATCTCCACGCTCAAGCGCAGGGTGTGGGGCCAGTGGGCCGGCTGGCCGAGGGGGCTGCGCGACCAGTCGCAGGCAGCCAGTTTGTCTTCTCCAGTCATTCTTCCATCATTATAAAAACGCAAACTGAGGGAAATCGTACACCAATCCGCACACTCTGCCTTTGAAAAATTCTTTTACTTCACTCTGGACAAGAGGACAAAGCCTCCCTATAATCTTGCTTCTTTCGCGGACAACGTCACGAAAGAAAGCAAGAAGCAGGTAGTTTGCAGTATTGCTTAAGCGGCTGTAGCTCAGCTGGATAGAGTACTTGGCTACGAACCAAGGGGTCGTGGGTTCGATTCCTGCCAGCCGCACCAGAATTTGCAGTAAGACTTGCCGCTGTCGAGCGGCGGGATGAAGTAAAAATAGCAGGGTTTGAAGTATTGTAAAGCGCCTGTTATTATTGTGAGAAGTTTTTGCGGCTGTAGCTCAGCTGGATAGAGTACTTGGCTACGAACCAAGGGGTCGTGGGTTCGATTCCTGCCAGCCGCACCAGATTGTGTAGTAAGGCCTGTCGCTGTCGAGCGACGGGTTGGAAGTGAAAGTTTTGCGGCTGTAGCTCAGCTGGATAGAGTACTTGGCTACGAACCAAGGGGTCGTGGGTTCGATTCCTGCCAGCCGCACCAGTAGTAGGAAAAAAGGGTCAGCGTGAAAGCGCTGGCCCTTTTTTCTTTTCCCCTTCAGCATAGTGACTTTTCATAGGGAATTTTCCCTATCCTGCTCGATATTTCTTCCAATTTCTGAATATTGCTTAAAAGAATAAAGTGAAGCCGTAAAACTACGGAGCTTCACATGAGCAATCAAGCCAATCTCTCCCGGCGCTTCTTCCTGAGCGCGTTGCCCGCCGTGACGGCCGGCCTGGCCGCCACCGCCACCACTGCCGAAGCCGCGTCCGCCGGTCAGGGCACGCCGCACTGGGGCATGCTGGTCGACACCCGCCGCTGCATCGCCTGCCAGGCCTGCACCATCAGCTGCTCGATGGAAAACGACCTGCCCATCGGCCAATTCCGCACCACCGTCGCCACCTATGCCGTGCGCAGCGAAACCGGCCAGTCCGGCCTGGCCGTGCTGCCGCGCCTGTGCAACCACTGCGAGGAGCCGCCCTGCATCCCGGTCTGCCCGGTCAGCGCCACCTACAAGCGCGAGGACGGCATCGTGCTGGTCGACGGCGACCGCTGCGTCGGCTGCGCCTATTGCGTGCAAGCCTGTCCGTATGAAGCGCGCTTCATCAACCACCATACCGGCAAGGCCGATAAATGCACCTTCTGCGTGCACCGCGTGGATGTCGGCCTGCTGCCGGCCTGCGTGGAAACCTGCGTCGGCGGCGCGCGCATCTTCGGCGACGTGAATGACCCCGACAGCGAAATCAGCCGCCGCCTGAAAGAAGCCGAAGGCCAGGTCAGCGTGCTGAAGCCGGAAGCGGGCACCAAGCCGCACGTCTTTTACATCGGCCTGGATAAGGAATTGGCCGGCCGCGTCGATGGCGATTCCGCCGCCGAAATGATGTGGCGTCCCGAGATGCAAGGAGCATGAATATGAGTACCAGAGTGAACTCCATCGTCGAAGTGCTCGGCTTTGCGCGCGAACCGGGCTGGCTGCCCTGGGCCGTGCAGTACTTCTTCCTGATCGGCCTGTCCACGGCCGCCTTCTTCCTTTCGCTGCCAGGCCTGGTGTGGCGCCGTCCCGCCTGGCGCGGCATCGGCCGCCGCGCCTTGCTGGCGGCCCTGGTCTGCGGCTTGAGCGCGCCGGTCGCGCTGCTGGCCGACCTGCACCAGCCGGGCCGCTTCATGAATTTCTATCTGCATCCGAATCTGGGATCGTGGATGGCCTGGGGCTCCTTCTTCATTCCCCTGTACCTGTTCGGGCTGGCGCTGTATGCCTGGCTGTGTCTGCGTCCCACGCTGGCGAACATCGCGGCGGAAGCGGACACGCCGCCGCGCATGGCCGCGCTGTACCGCTGGCTCGCCTACGGCGGCCATGACAATGCGGGCGCCATCCGCCTGGCCGCCCTGGTGGCCGCGCTGGGTGCCGCCCTGATCCTGCTCTACACCGGCATGGAAGTGATGGTGGTGCGCGCCCGCCTGCTGTGGAATACCGCGCTGCTGCCGCTGCTGTTCGCCCTCAGCGCCTTCACCGGCGGCCTGGGCATCATTGCCCTGTTTGAAGGACTGGCGCGCCAGCGCGCGTCGGCGCCGCTGCTGAACCGCTGGCTGGTATACAGCCAATGGGCCACCCTGTTGTTGCTGGGCGCCTGGTTCGGCGCCGGCATCAGCGGCATATCGCCAGCGGCGGCCGGCATGCTGGATGCCGTGAGCGGTTCGCGTGGTTGGCTGCAAACCTTGGCCTGGCTGCTGGCCAGCATCCTCGTGCTGCTGTGGGTGGCGCGCTACCGCAGCCATAGCCTGTTGCTGCCCGCCGTGCTGGCGCTGCACAGTGCCTGGCTGCTGCGCTGGATCGTCTTCATGGGCGGCCAGAGCATCCCCAAACTGGGCGCCACCGGCTATCCCTATGTGCTGAGCATGCGTCCCGACAGCCTGGTCGGCATCATCGGCACCGCCGGCCTGTGCTTCGCCATCTATATCGTGCTGACCAGCTTTATGCGCTGGGACGACACAGTCAAAGCCTGAGAAAGAGCATCATGAAAAACATCAGCAAACGCCGTACCATCCTGGCTGCGGGCGGTGTCGCCGCCTTCGCCGCCGGCTTTTCCGAAACCGCCGGCCGCATGGTGGGCAAGCTGGCCGGCCACGACAAGCCAAAACACCGCGTCGCCGGTGATGCGCCCGAACCGGAATTCCGCATCGATGCGCAAGGCCACCTGTCAGTGAATCCGGCGCAGCAGGTGAGTTACACCACCTGCCTGGGCTGCACCACCATGTGCGGCGTGCGCGTGCGCATCGAACGCGCTTCGGGCAAGGTGCTGCGCGTGACCGGCAATCCTTACAGCCCTTTGTCCACCGATCCGCATCTGCCGATGAAGGCCAGTGTGCGCGACAGCTTCAAATCGCTGACCGCCTTTCAAGGCAAGGGCCTGGCGGGCCGTTCGACCGCCTGCGGCCGCGGCAATGCCGTGGCCCAGCAGATCGATTCGCCCTATCGCGTGCTGACGCCGATGAAGCGCGTCGGCCCGCGCAATAGCGGACGCTGGGAACCGATCTCCTTCGAGCAGCTGGTGCGCGAAGTGGTGGAGGGTGGTGATCTGTTCGGCGAAGGCCGAGTGGAAGGCCTGGGCAGCCTGCGCGACCTGAAAACGCCGATCAATGCCGACAAGCCGGAACTGGGACCGCGCGTGAACCAGGTGGCCGTGCTGTCCAGCGTGAACGATGGCCGCGAAGGTTTTGCGCGCCGCTTCTTCCAGCAGGCTTACGGCACCATCAACTTCTTCGGCCATGGCTCGTATTGCGGCGGGGCATACCGCTCCGGCTCCGGCGCACTGTTCGGTGACCTGAAGAAAATGCCGCACTGTAAGCCGGATTTCAGCAATGCCGAATTCGTGCTCTTCGTCGGCACGGCGCCGGGGCAGGCCGGCAATCCCTTCAAGCGTCAGGGCACGCTGATCGCCAAGGCGCGCACCGAGGGCAAACTGTCCTATGTGGTGGTCGATCCGGTGCTGAACCACTCCAGCAACCGCGCCAGCGGCGACCGTGGCCGCTGGCTGCCTATCCGCCCCGGCACCGATGGCGCGCTGGCCATGGCCATCATGCGCTGGCTGTTCGAGAACGAGCGCATCGACAGCCGTTTCCTCGGCTTCCCCAACGCGGCGCTGGCGAAAGAGAATGGCGAGCCATCGTTCAGCAACGCCACCCATCTGGTGGTGGTGGAACCGGGCCATGCGCGCCAGGGCCGCATGCTGCGCGCCTCCGACCTGGGCGTGGCGGTGGAAGAGGAGCAGCGCTACAAGGAGGGCGACGCCTTCATCTGCCTTGGTGCGGACGGCAAGACCGTGCTGCACGACCAGGCCAAGGCAGCGGCCCAGCTCTTTGTCGACACCCGCCTGCTGGTCGATGGCAAGGAGCTGCATGTGAAATCCTCGCTGCAGCTGCTGCGCGAAGAGGCGATGCGCAAGGAGATGCAGGCATACGCCGAGGCCTGCGGCATTCCGGCTGCGACGCTGGCGGCGCTGGCGCAGGAACTGTCCGCGCACGGCAAGCGCGCCTCGGTGGTCGCCCACGGCGGCATGATGAGCGGCAGCGGTTTTTATAATGCCTATGCGCTGATGAGCATCAACCCGCTGCTGGGCAATGTGAACTGGAAGGGCGGCTTCGTCGCCAACGGCGGCGGCTTCAAGGACGACGGCAATGGTCCGCGCTATAACCTGGAGACCTTCGCGGGACAGGTCAAGCCTTCCGGCCTGCCGCTGGGACGCAATGTGCCTTACGAGAAAACCTCGGAATTCGCGGCCGGCAAAGCGAAGGGCAAACCCTATCCGGCCAGCGCGCCATGGTTCCCGAATGCCTCGGGCCTGACCACGGAGCTGCTGCCGGGCGCAATGCAAGGCTATCCGTATGGACTGAAGGCGCTGGTGCTGTGGTCTTCCAATCCCCTGTACGGCATTCCAGGACTGCGCACGCGGCTGGCGCGCGACATCGCGGACCCCAAGAAGCTGCCGCTGATTATCTCGGTCGATCCCTTCATCAACGAGAGCAACGCCTATGCCGACTACATCATTCCTGATTCGCTGATGTACGAGAGCTGGGGCTGGGTCGCTGCCTGGAATGGCGTGCCGACCAAGGCCATGGGCGCGCGCTGGCCGGTGATCGAACCGAAGGCGCAAAAAGGGCCGGATGGCCGTCCGGTCGGCATGGAGACCTTCTTCATCGCGCTGGCGAAAGCCATGAAACTGCCCGGCTTCGGTGCAGGCGCCCTGAGCGACGCCGAGGGCAACAGCTATGCGCTGGAAGGCCCGGAAGACTGGTATCTGCGCGCCGGCGCCAACGTGGCCTGGCTGGGCAAGGAGCCGGTGCCCGATGCGACGGCGGAAGACCTGCTGCTGTCGGGCGTCGAACGTCTGCGTCCGCTGCTTGAGAAAACGTTGAAGCCGGAAGAGGTGGCGAAGGTCGGCTTCCTGTACAGCCGAGGCGGACGCTACCAGCCGGGCAAGGATGCGTATGACGAGGAGAATCCCGAGTGGATGCGCAACCCGATGAAAGCCATGTGCCATCTGTGGAACGAGAACGTGGGCGGCTCGAAGAACAGCCTGTCCGGCAAGCGTAACACCGGCTGCGGCACCTGGAAGGAACCGGCCTTCGCCGACGGCACGCCGATGCGCAAGCTCTATCCGCTGAAGGAATGGCCGCTGGAGCTGATCAGCTACAAATCGGCGCTGCAGAATCCTTACTCGATCGGCGCCACGCGCCTGCTCTCGGTGCATCCCGAAAACCCGGTGCTGATCCACCCCGACGACGCCGAACGCATGCATCTGCAGATGGGCGACCTGGCTGAAATCAGCACGCCGGACGGCAGCCTGAAAGCGCGCGTCATGATCCATGCCGGCATCACACCCGGCGTCGCCGCCTTCGAGCACGGCTTCGGCCACCGCGAACTGGGCGCGCGCGCCCACCGCATCGGCGGCGAGCGTCAGCCCGAAAACCGCAAGCTGGCGGCCGGCGTCAACCTCAACGACATCGGCATCATGGACCCCACCCGTCCCGACAAGGCACCCTGGGTCGACGCCATCTCCGGCACCTCCGTCCGCAACGGCCTGCCCGCCAAGCTGCGCCGTGCATAACGCAGTTTGATCGTAATCAAAAAATATCCACCCTGGTGCCAGGCACCAGGGTCGGACATTCTTTGATCTGGCGCAAATAATGTCCACCTCTGGTGCCTGACACTAGGGTTGGACATTTTTTGATTTAGCGCAAACGGGGGATTAGTTAAGGGCGCCGGGGTCGGCGCGCAGCATGAGGCGGGCGAGCTCGGCGGCGGAGGAGAGGCCGGCTTTTTCCATGACGTGCTGGCGGTGGATGTGGACGGTCTTTTCGCTGATGCCCAAGGTGGCGGCGATCAGCTTGTTGGGCTGACCCAGGGCGACCAGGCGCGCAACTTCGCTTTCGCGCGGCGAGAGGGCGGCCAGCATGTCCAGCGCTTCCTGGCGGATGCGCGCTTCCTGCAGGCTTTCGGCGCTGCGGCGCACGGCGGCGGCGACGGCGTCCAGCATCAGCTGGTCCTTGAAGGGCTTTTCGATGAAGTCGGCAGCACCGGACTTCATGGCTTGCACGGCCATCGAGACGTCGGCATGGCCGGTCATGAAGATGATCTGCAACTCGATGCCCCGTTCCTGCAAGACCTGCTGCAGTTCCAGCCCGCTCATGGCGGCCATGCGGATGTCGAGCAGCATGCAGCAGGGCTGCTCGTTCAGCGGCGGGTCCAGCGTGTCGCACACTTCGAGAAATTCTTCGGCGGAGGCGTGCAGGCGCACGTTCCAGCCCACCGATTCGAGCAGGAAGCGTAGCGAGCGGCGCAGGCCGGGGTCGTCGTCAACAACGTGGACAAGACACTGATGCGGTGGAAGATTCATGGCAGGGTAGTGAGAAAATAAAGCGCATGCCGCAGCCGTCAGGATTCGTTTCGGCCCATAGGCGGCCGCCATGCGACTCGATGATGGTCTTGCAGATCGACAGGCCGAGGCCCAGGCCATCGGGCTTGGTGGTGAAGAAAGGCTGGAACAGCTGCTCCCGCTGTTCTTCCGGCAGGCCGGCGCCCTGGTCGATCACCTGCACCAGGGTGCGTTTGTCGGCCGCGCCGATTTCGACGCGGATGCCCTGGCGTTCGGCAGGCAGGCCGCGGCCCGCGTCGATGGCGTTCTTGATCAGATTCAGTAGCACTTGCTGGATCTGCGGTCCATCGGCCAGGGCGCAGCAGCCGCCCGGCGTGCGGCTCTCGATCACGATGTCGGGCGCGTTGGCGAGCATGCCGCTGACCAGGCGCTTGGCTTCATGCGCCAGCGGCGTCAGCGCCAGCGGTTCGCGCACCGCGCTGCGTTTCTTGGCGAAGTGGCGGATGCGCTGCACGATGCCGCCCGCGCGTTCGGCTTCGCTGACGATTTCGGAACAGGCTTCGGTGATCGCCTCCGGCGTCAGCTTGCTGTCGGACTGGCGCCGCAGCACGCTGCGCGCGTAGTTGCCGATGGTGGTCAGCGGCTGGTTGATTTCGTGCGCCAGGTTGCCGGACAGTTCGCCCAGCACGGAGAGCCGCGACAGGTGCTCCATCTGTTCCTGGCTGTCGCGCATGCGCGCCTCGGCCGCCTGGCGCGCGCGCAGCGATTCGCGCAGCTCGGCGGTGCGGCGATGCACCAGCTGCTCGGCGCGTACGGTATGCACGATCCATGCGGCCACCAGCGCGGTCAGGCCCAGCAGCCAGGGCCAGAAACGGCGCGCCAGGCCGCCCGGCGTGATTTCGCGCAGATAGGCGTAGGGGCCGGCGCGCAGCTCGCGGTACAGCTCATGCACCGGCTGGTAATCGGCCGGCACCGACCAGCTCATGCCGCTGGCGCTGGCGGGCATGGCCAGCAGCGCCTGGGCGACGGCCTTGGCCAGCACCGGGTCGGTCTGGCGCGTGACCGCGATCGGCCAGTCGGGATACAGGGCGGTCGAGACGGCGCAGGGCAGGCCGCTTTCGCGGCGTGGCGAGAGCACGCGGAAATCGGCCATGCGCAGCTGTCCGCGCGCTTCCATCTGTTCCAGGAAGCAGCTGCGCACAATACCCGCATCCACCGTGCCGCTGCGTACCGACTGCACCACATTCATCATGGGCAGGCCGACAAAGCGCAGCTCCTGCAGATCGGACTCCATATCGATGCCAAAGCGCAGCAGCTCGCGCGCGGCCACCAGATAGCCGCCGAAAGCCTCCGGCGCCACGGCGGCCACGCGCTTGCCACTGAGTTCGGTCAGTTCGCGCAGCGGCGAATCGCTGGCGCGCACGATGATGGCCGAGCCGCTGGCATGGCCGGCGCGCACGCCGGGCATGGACTCTAGCGTGGCGATGCGGCTCAAGCCGAATTCGGCTTCCATCGTGACGTAGTAGCCGGGATTGGTGATCACCAGGTCGACCTGGCCGTCGCCAATCGCCTTGCGCATGCCCGCTGCGTCGTAGCTGTGCATCTGGAAGCGGTGTTCGGGCAGGCTGTGGTTCAGGTAGGAGATCAGCGGCGACCAGTCGGAAACGGCCGCGTATTCGCCCTGATAGGCAAAGACGCCGATGCTGACGTCGCGCGCAAACGCGCTTGGGACAAGGCAGACAGCCGTGATCAGACTCGCCACGGGCCGCCGCCAACAAGACGGGAAGAATCGCATAAGTGGCGTTAGTATACCTTTATTGGCGGCATCTGATCTGCCTCATCATTGCATCCGGCGGCGGCGGGCACAATTGGCCCAGAGCTTGCTTGACAGTGAGGATGCCATGCCCAATGATGAAAGCCAGAATGCCCGCCTCTCCTTTCTGGAGAAACAGATGAACGATGTGATGGCCGAATTGGCCGAGATGCGCAAGGAGTACGCGACCAAGGCCGAACTGGCCGAGATGCGCAAGGAATATGCCACCAAGGCTGATCTGGCCG
Organism: Massilia sp. erpn; assembly: GCF_024400215.1. Classification (NCBI taxonomy): domain Bacteria; kingdom Pseudomonadati; phylum Pseudomonadota; class Betaproteobacteria; order Burkholderiales; family Oxalobacteraceae; genus Massilia; species Massilia sp. erpn. The sequence continues at coordinate 5,580,475 of NZ_CP053748.1, read as the reverse complement.
AAATACGCAAGGAGTACGCCACCAAGGCTGATCTAGCGGCGGTCAAGGCCGATATTGCGCGGCTGGAAGCGCGCCTGGACAGTTTCTACGCGGAGTTCGTGGCCATGCGCGTGGAGTATGGCCAGCGCCTGGCCGCGATCGAAGCCCAGTTGCCGCACCTGGCCACCAAGGCGGAGATGCGCAAGCTTGCCCTGATCACGACGACGGCCAATATCGCGGCCATCCTGCCCTTATATATGCTGCTGTTGCGCCAGCTATTCTGAGATAGCAGTTGGCAATTGTTGCGAAATATCCGATGATTTGTCGAAACAAGACAAACGCGGAGCAAGCATGTCCCTCATCACCTGTATCGAAGACCTGCGCCGGCTGGCGCAACAGCGCGTTCCGCGCATGTTTTATGATTATGCCGATTCCGGCTCCTGGACCGAATCCACCTACCGCGCCAACTGCAGCGACTTCGAAGGGATCAAGTTCCGCCAGCGCGTGGCCGTGAATCTGGAAAACCGCTCGCTGCAATCGGAGATGATCGGTCAGCCGGTCAGTATGCCGGTGGCGCTGGCGCCCACCGGCCTGACCGGCATGCAGCACGCCGACGGCGAAATCCTGGCCGCCCGCGCCGCCGAGCGGTTCGGCGTGCCGTTTACGCTCTCCACCATGAGCATCTGTTCCATTGAGGACGTGGCGGCCCACACCAGCAAGCCGTTCTGGTTCCAGCTGTATGTGATGAAGGACCGCGGCTTCATCGAACGCCTGATCGAGCGCGCCAGGGCGGCGCGCTGCTCGGCCCTGGTGCTGACCCTGGACTTGCAGGTGCTGGGCCAGCGCCACAAGGATTTGCGCAATGGCCTGTCGGCTCCGCCCAAACTCACCATCGCCAATCTGCTGAATATGGCCGGCAAGCCGCGCTGGTGCCTCGGCATGCTGGGCACCAGGCGGCGCTACTTCGGCAATATCGTCGGCCATGCCGGTTCGGTGTCGGATATGTCGTCGCTGGCGGCGTGGACCAGCCAGCAGTTCGACCTGACGCTATCGTGGAAAGATGTGGAGTGGATCAAGCAGCGCTGGGGCGGCAAGCTGATTTTGAAAGGCATCATGGATGCGGAAGACGCGCGCCTGGCCGCCGCTTCCGGGGCTGATGCGCTGATCGTATCCAACCACGGCGGCCGCCAGCTGGACGGTGCGCAATCCTCGATTGGCGCCTTGCCTGCCATCGTGGAGGCGGTGGGCAGCCGGATCGAGGTGCATATGGATGGCGGCGTGCGCTCCGGCCAGGACGTGCTCCGCGCGCTGGCCCTGGGCGCGCAAGGCGTATATATCGGCCGCCCCTTCCTGTATGGCCTGGGCGCGATGGGCGAGCAGGGCGTGACGCGCTGCCTCGACATCATCCGCAACGAGCTGGATCTGACCATGGCTTTCTGCGGCTTGCGCGATGTACGCCAGGTGGACCGAAAAATCCTGCTCGGTGATGGCCGTGCGGCGCCGTGACAGCGGTACAATGCAGGCATCACATCTGATCGGAGCCGGACATGAACACTGAAATACAGCACCGGGGTACCCGTATCATTACGCTGGAACAGGGCGAGCAAGTGCTTGCGCAATGCAATCCAGGCGATATTGCCATCGTGCGCGACGCCGCCGGCTGGTGGACTGTCTTTGTCGGCGACGACGGCGAGACGGAACGTTATGACATTCCTTTTGATAGCTACGACAAGGCCTTGTGGTCGGCCAAGGCGGCCGCCGAATTCGCGGGCGAGTAAGCTTCCTTAAGTCGTTGGCGTGCATCGGCAAATATCCGTAGAATGGGTTTATCCCAGCTCAACGATTTGTCATGGATGCCAAACAAACCCTGATTCTGGTAATCGAAGACGACGAGCATATCGGCCAGATCCTCATCTATATGCTGGAACGGCAGGGCTACCGCACGCTGCTGGCGGCCGATGGCCTGGCGGCGCGCAAGGCCATTGAGGAGGCGAGCGAGCTGCCCAGTCTTGTGCTGCTGGACGTGATGCTGCCCTATATCGATGGCTTTGAAGTGGTGCGCCTGATCCGCGCCCGCCCCGAATGGAAGGATGTGCCGGTGCTGATGCTGACCGCCAAACACACCGAACAGGATATCGTGCGCGCCCTCGATGCAGGCGCCAACGATTATGTGGTCAAGCCCTTTCAGCCGAACGAATTGCTGGCGCGCGTGCGGCGCTATCTGCGGGAGCAGCAATGAGGCGGGCGGCGCTGGCCCGGCTTGCCTGTGCACTCCTGGCCTTTGCCGCCCACTTCAGCGCGCGAGCCGACGAGACGCCGCGCAGCACCGTCGGCCTGGCCGGCGGCAAGGAACATTTGAGCAATGGCTCGCCGGACTGGCGCGAGACCAGCCTCCAACTTGATTATGGCCTGGCGCCGCGCCAGAGTGTCGGCCTGGGCCTGACCCGTACGCGCCGCTTTGGCCTCAACGATACCCAGGTCAATGCCGGCCTGGTGACGCCATTGAGTCCCGCGCTGGTGCTGTCACTGGAGGCGAACGCCAGCAGCAGCCACCGCGTGCTGGCGAAGAATGCCTTGGGCGGTGCGCTGCAATACGAATTTGCGCGCGGCTGGCTGCTGCATGGGGGGGCGCGCAGTACGCGCTATAACGATGTGCGCGTGAACCAGGGCTTGCTGATGCTCGAGCATTATTTTTCCGATTTCAGCACCAGCCTGGCCTGGCGGCCGGCGCGCGCCTTCGGCACCACGGCGCACGGACTGGAACTGCGCGCCAGCTATTACTACAGCGACCGCGATTCGGTCGGCGTCATCGTCGCCGGCGGCAAGGAGGCGGCGAATACCGGCGGCGGCGTGCAGTTGAGCAGCCTGCGCTCGGCAGCCCTGGTCGGACGCCATTGGCTGGGCAAGGACTGGGCGCTGAACTACAGCCTGGGCCACACGCGCCAGGGCGATTTCTATATCCGCAACGGGTTCAGTCTTGGACTCCAGGCTGCATTCTGATCTTTATCTGCTGGCCGCCTTCTGGACCGGTGTCGGCGCGCTGCTGCTTACGCTCCTGATCGCCGTGCAGATCGTGTACCTGCGCCTGGCGGCGCGCCGCCTGAAACGGCGCGAACAGGCGTTGACGGCGCGCTGGCGGCCGGCCTTGAACGCCGCCATTGTCGGCGTCAGCGAGATTTCGCTGCCAGGCCTGCGATCGGCGGAGCGCATGCTCTTCCTCAAGCTGTGGGTGCATTTGCACCAGTCGGTGCGCGGCGAAGCGAGCGGCGGCTTGAATGAGGTGGCTTACCGTCTCGGCTGCGATGCCTATGCGCGCCGGCTGCTGCGCAAGGGGAACCGCGCCCAGCGCCTGCTGGCGATTCTGGCGCTCGGTCATCTGCGCGATGCCGCCGCCTGGGGCGATCTGCTGGGCGTGGTGCATGGCCGCGACAGCGCAGCCTCCGTGCATGCGCTATGGGCGCTGGTGCAGGCCGACGCCGGACGCGCTGCGCGCGAGGTGGCGCCCATGCTGCTGCAGCGCGAGGATTGGGCCATGTCGCAACTGGCGAATATCCTGAAGGATGCGCGTGCCGAGTGGGAACCGGTGCTGGCCGAAGCGGTGGCGGGAACGGACCAGGCGCAGCTGCCGCATGCGCTGCGCTTGCTGTCGGCGCTGCGCCTGTCGTTGCCGGCACAGCAATTGCGCGGTCTGTTGAACCATCCGGTGGCCGAGGTGGTGTCCTGCGCCTTGCGGCTGGCGGCCACGCCGGACCTGCTCGATGAAGTCAGGCGCCAGCTCGGCCACGGCGACTGGCGCGTGCGCGTGCAGGCGGTGCGCACGCTGGGCCAACTGGGCGACCATAGCGATGTGGAACGTCTGCGCCGCCTGCTGGGCGACCAGCAGTGGTGGGTGCGCTACCGTGCCGCGCAAGCCTTGCTGGGCTTGCCGTTTCTGACACCGGATGATCTGGCTGCCCTGCAGCAGGATGGCATGGACCGTTATGCGCTCGATATGCTGAAGCAGGTCAGAGCGGAACAGGAGGCAGCGTGAACACGCATGAGCTGATCGTCCATTTCACCACGGTGTTTGTGCTGTGCTACTTCGTGCTGCTGAACGGCGGCTATCTGCTGCTGAATTTCCTGTCCATGATCTCGCTGCGGCGGCGCAGCCAGGAAATCATTCTCGACGACCTGCCGCAGGTGTATTCGGCGCTGGAGCCGCCGATCAGCGTACTGGTGCCGGCTTTTAACGAGGAGGCGACGATTGCCGCCTCGGTGCGCTCGATGCTGCAGCTGTCCTACTCGGAAATGGAGATCATCGTCATCAACGATGGTTCGGCCGATGGCACGCTGGAGGTGCTGAAGCAGGAATTCGGCCTGCAGGCTTTTCCCGAGGCTTACCGCATCCAGATCGAGACCAAGCCGGTGCGTGGTTTTTACCGCTCCACGCGCTATCCGAATCTGCGCGTGATCGACAAGACCAATGGCGGCAAGGCCGATTCGCTGAACGCTGGCATCAATGCCTCGCGCTATCCGCTGTTCTGCGGCGTGGATGCCGACTCCATCCTGCAGCGCGACAGCCTGCAACGGCTGGTCAAGCCCTTCCTCACCGATTCCACCGTGGTGGCCACGGGCGGCACGGTGCGCGTGGCGAATGGCTGCGAGGTGCGCGGCGGCTATCTGACGCGGATCGGCTTGCCGCGCAATGTCTGGGCGTTGTTCCAGGTGGTGGAGTATCTGCGCGCCTTCCTGTTCGGGCGCCTGGGCTGGTCGGTGATCAACGGCATGCTGATCATCTCGGGTGCGTTTGGCCTGTTCCGCAAGGATGCGGTGCTGGCGGCCGGCGGCTACAAGCCCAAGACCATCGGCGAGGATATGGAGCTGGTGGTGCGCATGCATCGTCTGCTGCGCGAGAAGCAGCAGCCTTACCGCATCGACTTCATCCCCGATCCCGTGTGCTGGACCGAAGCGCCGGAAGACAAGGCGACGCTGCGCAATCAGCGCATCCGCTGGCAGCGCGGCTTGTCGGAAAGCCTGAGCGCCAACTGGGGATTGATGTTCAGCCGGCGCGGCGGCGTGCCGGGCTGGCTGGCTTTCCCCTTCATGCTGCTGTTCGAGTGGATGGGACCCTTGGTGGAGCTGGGCGGCTATATCTTCATGGTGTTTGCCTGGTATTTCGGCTGGGTCTCGTGGGAGGCGTTTGCCGTCTTCCTGTTCGTGGCGATCGGTCTGGGCATCCTGCTCTCGGCCTCCGGCTTGCTGCTGGAGGAAATGTCCTTCCACATCTATCCCAAGCCGCGCCAGTTGCTGGTGCTGGCCCTGGTCGTCATCGCCGAGAATTTCGGCTACCGCCAGCTGAATACCTGGTGGCGGCTGGTCGGCCTATACCGCTGGGCGACGCAGGGGGAGGCCAGCTGGGGCGCGATGACGCGCAAAGGCAGCTGGCAGCGCAAGGTCTGACGATGCGGCGCGCGATGGCGATCCTATCCGTTCTGAGCGCTGCCGGCATGCCTGCCGAAGCTTATGCCGGCGCTGCATCTGCTGCGGGAAGCGTCTTGCAGCTTTGCCCGGCGCCGCAGGGCGCGGCCGCGCAAGATGGGGTGCTGACCCATCCCGATGGCAGGCTGTTGCAGGTGCAATTGCGCGCCGCCAGCGCCGCCTTGCCGTCCTGTGGCAGCCTGTCATTGCCGGTGGCGCCTGCTGCGATCACGGCAATCCACGCCTTGACGCCCGCCCAAGCGGCCTCGCTGGCAGGCACGCTGCTGGTGCAGATGGATGCAGGCGGCGAACGCATCGCCGCCGTGGAGAGCGCTGCGGAAGCGCCGCCCCAAGGCAGGCAAGCCATGCCGGTGCAGGAAAATCTGCTGCCGCTGCTGACGGTGCGGCCGTATGGCGTGGAAGAGCGTATCGCCGCAGAACTGAAAGACGGCCGCTTGCGGATCGACTGCCGCGCCGGCGCCAAACCAGCCGGCTTGCTGCTGGCGGGACCATGGCACTTGCCGGCGGCTGCGATGCGCTTGCGCTTCGCCGTCTCGCAGCCATCCCCAATGGGTGCGGCCTTCGTGCTTGGCGTTGCCGATGCCGCACGCGCGGCGCGGGAAGACGCGGCGGTGATCGGCGTCCTGGCAAACGAGACGTCGTTTGCCTTGCCGGCGCGGCTGGACGGCGCGTCATGGCAGCACTTCAGCATTGCCTGCCCGGAGCAGGCGGCGCAGCTGGAGCTTGCCAGTCTGAGTTTGCAGCCCATGTCCGGCAAAGCTGCGGGGCGCTCGGCCTGGGTATGGCAGGCCAGGCAATGGATGGAGGAGGGCGATAGCGTGCTGGCATGGGCTGCGCGCCATGGCCTGCGCACCTTGTTCCTGTCGGTGCCGCTGACGGCAGCGGCGGACGGCATGGCGGTGGCGCAGCCCGAACGTCTGGCCGCCTTCGCGCGCCGGGCGGCGGCGCAGGGCATCGCGCTCTGGCCGGTCGATGGCGATCCGCGCATGGTATTGGAAAACGAGCAGCCAGCCACCTCGGCGCGCCTGCGCGCGTATGCCGCCTACAACGTGGCGGCCGATGCCCCGGCGCGCTTGCACGGCGTGCAGTTCGATATCGAGCACTATCTGCTGCCCGGCTATGAACGCGCCGCCGCCGAGCTGGATCGCGCCTATTTGCTGCTGCTGCGCGGCTTGTGGCGCGAGGCGGGCGGCCTGGCGCTGGAGTTTGTCGTGCCGTTCTGGTGGAGCGGCAAGAGCGCGCTGCTGGAGGGATTGGCCGAACATGCCAGCGGCGTTGCGGTGATGGATTACCGCACCGACCCGGCCCAGATCCGCCGCTTCGCCCAGCCTTTCCTGGACTGGGGTGTGGCGCATAAAAAGCAGGTCCGGATCGCACTCGAAGCCGGCTACCTGCCGCCCGAATTGCAGCGCCGTTATGCGCGTGCCGATGCCGGCGAAGCCTGGCTGGTGCAGCTGGATGGCGTACCACTGCTGGTCTTGCTGAAAACGGTGCAAGCCAATCCGCATGGCGCGTCGTTCCGCTTGCAGAGCGAGCGCGTGCTGGACGGCAGCGCCACCACCTTCCACGCCGATCCGGCTGCGCTGCTGCGACTGCTGCCCGCGCTGGAGGCCGACTTCTCCGCCTGGTCATCCTTTAACGGCATTGCCCTGCACGAATTGAAATAGTCAGGCTTACAGCGGCAGTTCGACGCGGAACACCGTGCCCTTGCCGGGATGGGTGTCGAAGCCTATGCGCCCGCCATGCGCTTCGACGATGCTCTTGCAGATGCTCAGCCCCAGCCCCGTGCCGCCCTTGCGGCGGCGATCCGAGCCATCGGCCTGGGCGAATTTCTCGAACACGCTGGCCTGGAATTCGGATGGAATGCCTTCTCCCTGGTCGGCAATGCTGATGGTGAGCCACTCCAGGCTGTGTTCCGCGTTCAGCGTCACGGTGCTGAACTGCGGCGAGAACTTGACGGCGTTCGACAGCAGATTGACCAGCACCTGGATGATGCGGTCGTGGTCCAGGCTGAGCGCAACGCCGTCGACGGCCGCCTCTAGCTGCAATCCTGCCGGGCGCTGCGAAGCCATGCCGCGCACCGCGTCCAGCGCCTGCTCCAGCAAAGGCAGAATGGGCTGGCGCCGCATCTGGTAATCCATGCGGCCCGCCTCGATCTTCTCCATGTCCAGCACGTCGTTTACCAGCCGCACCAGGCGCTCGCTGCTTTTTTGCGCGATATCGAGCAGGTGCCGGGTATCGGGCGACAGCTCACCCGCACTGCCGTCGGCCAGCATGGCCAGCGATGCCTGGATCGAGGTCATGGGGGTGCGCAGCTCATGCGAGACGGTGGAAATGAATTCGCTCTTCATCTGCTCGACCTTGCGCCGTGCCGATACATCGTGCAGGAAGGCGCTGAAGAAGCTCTCGTCGCGCGCGCCGGCCAGGGCCACCGTCACTTCCACCGCCAGCTCCTCGCCGTTGCGGCGCAGGACCAGGCGCTGCAGGCGGTGTTCGGGCAGATTGGCCTCGCCCGAGCTGCGGAAGCTGAGCATGGCCTCCTCCTGCCGCACGCGAAAGCGCGGCGGCACCAGCACCTCGATATAGGACAAGCCCAGCACCTCGCTGCGGCGCCAGCCGAACATGCGCTCCGCCGCTGAATTCCAGTCGATGATGCGGCCTTGCGGATCGACGGCGATAAACGCATCCTGCGCGCTTTCGATAATGGTCTGCATGCGCTGTTCGTTGGCGCTGACGCGGGCCAGCGCCTGTTCCAGCTCGCGCGTGCGCTGCTCCACGCGCCGCTCCAGCGTCAGGTTCAGTTCATTCAATTCGCTCTTGCGCTGCATCAGGTTGGCCACCAGGGCGTTCAAGGCCTGGACCAAGGCTTGTACCTCGCTATATGGCCCGGCCGGCGGCAGTGACAGCGCCTCGCCCTGGCGTATGCGTTCGGCCGCCGTGGCGAGAGAGCTGAGCGGCTGGGCGATCAGCAGCGCCGCCAGATAGCCCAGCAGGGAAAACAGCAAGGCCAGTGCCAGTCCCACCCACAACACGCGCGCCTGCATCTGGTGCAGGGGCTGGTAAGCGTCATCCAGTCCCTGGCGCACCAGCACCGTCCAGCCCAGGCCCGGATAATGGGCGTGGCCCGCCGTCTCGCTGTAGCCAACCAGATAGCGGCCGCCATCCGGCCAGTTTTCCTCCACATGGCCGCTGCGCTGGCTGCGCGCTGCGCGCTGGCTTGCCATATCAAGGCGGCGGCCCTGCAAGGCGGGCGGGCCAAGCAGCACGGTGCCGTCGCTGCCCAGTATCATTGCCTCGACATGGCGCCGTGCCCGCACTGGCGCAACCACCGACTGTTCCACATCGCGCGCCCATTGCCAGTACAGGTGTGCACCCAGCACGCCCAGCACTTTGCCATCCTTGTCCAGCAAAGGGAAGGCCACGTCGACAAAGCGTTTCGGTTCCGTGCCGGCACCGCCGGCCAGCAGCTTTGCCAGCAATTGCGCTTCGTGCACGTCGCCCACATGGGTGCCTTGCAAGGCCTGGTCAAACCAGGGCTGTGCCGCGACATTCGCGCCTTCCAGCAAGCTGTGCGTGGCGGCCAGTACCTTGCCGCTGGCGTCGGTGATGCCTATCCAGGCGTAGTACTGGTAGGTGGCCTGGCGTTCGTTGAGGATGGCGCGCTTGTTGGCAGGGGCTAGTTCGGGGGCGCGCAAGTCCTGGCGGCGCGACATCAGTTCGATTTCGCGGTAGCGCTCAAACATGCCGCGATCCAGCTTGTCTGAGGTTTGCAGCGCCAGTTCAGCCAGCGCGCCGCCGATATCGGCCTTGACCTGGCCGCCGGCGATCAGGCCCAGCACCTGCGACAGGATCACGGAGAGCAGCACCGCCATGGCACAGAAGGCCATGGCCAGATAGCTGCCGATACCGGGACGGTAGCGCGCGGCGTTCATCGCCTCAGGCGACTACATTGGCTGGCCGGCCGGCGGCATATGCTTCGATATTGGCGATCAGCTGGTCGGCCAGCGCCTGCATGGCCTGGCCGCTGGCCCAGGCCGAGTGCGGCGTGAGCAGGAAATTGGGCAGGCGCAGATTGAGCAGGGGATTGTCGGGCAGCGGCGGTTCCTTGGACAGCACGTCGAAACCGGCGCCGGCGATCACGCCGCCGCGCAAGGCCTGGGCCAGTGCCATCTCGTCCACCAGGCCGCCGCGCGCAGTGTTGATCAGCAGCGCGTCGCGCCGCATGCGCGCCAGTTCGGCCGCGCCGATGATATTGCGCGTCTGCTCCGTCAGCGGCGCGTGCAGGCTCAGCACGTCGGAAGTTGCCAGCAGCTCGTCCCAACCCACGCTGCGCACGCTCTCGTCCTCGATCGGCGAGCGCGTATGCACCAGCACTTCCATGCCGAAAGCCTTGCCCAGCTGCGCCACGCCCCGCCCCAGCGCGCCGTAGCCGAGCAGGCCGAGACGGCTGCCGTGCAAGTCGCGGATGGGATGGTGGAACAGGCAGAAGCGCTCCGAGCGCTGCCACAGTCCCGCCTCGATATCGGCGCGGTAGGCCAGCAGATTGCGGCGCAGCGCCAGTATCAGGGCGAAAGTATGTTCGGGCAGGGCAGCCGTGGCATAGTTGCGGATATTCGAGACCACGATGCCGCGCTCGCGCGCCGCCGCCAGGTCCACATTGTCGGTGCCGGTGGCGGCCACCGCGATCATCTTCAGCTGCGGCAGCTGGGCCAGGGTCTCGGCGCGCAGCGGCACCTTGTTCGTCACGGCGATGGCGGCGCCCTGCAGTCGCGCAGTCAGGTCGGCGGGCGCCGTGACCGGATAGTCCTGCCAGTCGTGGGCAAAGGCGGGCCGGCGCAGATCGGCGATCAGGCTGTCGCGGTCGAGGAAGACGATTTTCATGCGGCATTCTCCAAAGACGGTATGGGCTGTCCGGCCGGCGCCTTGACGCGCATGCCCGGATGGCTGGCAAACAGATCCGACACCCATTCTACAAAGACTCGCACCTTGGCGGACAGATGGCGGTTTTGCGGATATACCACATGGATCGGCAGCGGGTCGGTGGCCCATTCGCTCAGGATCGGCACCATGCGGCCGTCGCGTATCATCGGCAGCAGGGCGAAATCGGTCATCTGCACTACGCCCAGACCGGCCAGGCCGGCCTGCACATAGGCGTTGGAATCGTTGAGCGCGATCAGGCCCGGCATCGGCAACTGAACGCGCTCGCCGTCGCGCGTGAAATTCCAGTCGAAGGTTTTACCGGTCTTGGAAGAAAAATAATTCACGCAGCGGTGACGTTCCAGCTCGCGCGGGTGCTGGGGCGTGCCGAAGCGCGCCAGGTAGGCCGGGGCGGCGCAGGTGACGAAGTTGATCACGCCGATGCGGCGCGCGATCAGGGTGGAGTCGTCCAGCGCGCCGCCGCGCACCGCGCAGTCCACGCCTTCCTCGATCAGGTCGACCGGACGGTCGCTGCAACCCAGTTCCAGCACGATGTCAGGGTAGCGGTCGAAAAAGGCGGGCAGGGCGGGCATCAGCACGTCGCTGGCCAGGCCGGTGGGCGCGTCGACGCGCAGCCGGCCGCTGGGACTGAGCCGGGTGCGAGACAGCGATTCCTCGGCTTCACGCACGTCGGACAGAATGCGCAGGCAGCGCTCGTAATAGGCGGCGCCGTCGGCCGTGACGTTGATCTGCCGCGTGGTGCGGTGCAGCAGCTTGACCGAGAGCGCCGTTTCCAGTCCCTGGATCAAAGTGGACACCGTTGCCTTCGGAATTTGCATGTTTTCCGCCGCTCTGGTGAAGCCGCCCGCGTCGACCACCTGGACAAAAACTTCCATGGCTTGAAGTTTATTCATCTTTCGCTCCATTGTTCAAAAATCTGAACAATCAATTCGTCTTTGCAATATTTATCAGATTGTAGATCAAGTCTATAGTTGACGCATCGCACAAAGATTATTGAATTTATTGAAGCAAAAACGGGAGGTGATGATGAGAAATCTGAACGGAATCATGGCAACGATCGCGCTGGTGCTCAGCTCCGCAGCGCTGGCGGGCATGGTCTACACCGATCAGTACTCGCACGCCGCCCGCATCGAGGCGCGCGGCTTCGACGCCCTGAATCATGCGCTGCTGGCCTGCGCCGACGACGCGGCGCTGCAAACCTTGTCGGCGGCCGATGTGGAGCCAGTCCAGCAATGAACGCGATCGTGCAGCAGCCAGTGGAAGAATTGAACGTCAAGACCCGCGACCTGGAAGTCGGCGGCGCCCATGGCCCCCTGGCCGCCCGCCTGTATGCGGCGGGCGCGCCCGGTCCCCGGCGCGACACCCTGGTCGTGTTCTTCCATGCCGGCGGCTTCGTCGGCGGCGATCTGGAGGAGGCCGATGGCTTCCTGCGCGCCCTGGTCAACTGCAATCCCGGCCATGTGGTGCTGGCCTCGAACTATACGCTGGCGACCGTGAGTCCGTTCCCGGCCGCCGTGGAAGATGCCCACGCCGTGCTGCAATGGGCCAAGAAGAACAAGACGAAGCTGAACTGGAGCGGCAAGAAGCTGCTGGCAGCCGGCATCGAAGCAGGGGCCAATCTGGCCGCCGTGTGCGCCCTGATGGCGCGCGACCGGGGCGGCCCGGCACTGGCGGGCCAGATTCTGATCATGCCCATGCTCGACCCGGGACTGAGCACCTGCTCCATGCGCGAGATGCCGACCTGTCCGGACAAGGCGTCCGTGGTCGACACCTGCGCCGCCGCGTACCGCGGTTATCTGCCGAATGCGGCCGACCGCACCCACCCTTACGCTTCGCCGCTGCAATCGAGCCGGCTGAAGAACCTGCCGCCGGCCCTGATCCTGTCGGCGGAAGACGATCCCTTGCGGGACGAGGCCGAACAATATGGCGCCAAGCTGATTTCCTGCGGTATCAAGACCACCGTGCGACGCTTGCCCCCCTCCCGCTTGGAAGAACCGGGCGCCCGTAACGAATGTGCATGCAAGGTATTTGCACTCAGCGAAATCGCCGGTTTTATGGCGAGCCTGGATGGGATGGAAACCCCATCCGCTTAATGGTTTAAATAAACAAAATAGTTTACATATTGTGCTGGCAGCAGTATAGTTGTAAACGACTCATTTCCATTAGCTTCACAAGAAAAACTGTGTCAATCGACACGGCTGGGCGAGTATTTTCCTTCAGTTTTGCGATGCGGGCTGGGATGTACCTGCGTCACCATAATTTTCATACCAAAAGGGGTAAACCATGAAAAGCAAGAATCAATTGACGGCTTTGGCGCGACCGCTGGTCGCCGCCCTGGCAGTGGCAGGTCTGGCGGCAGCCACCCTGGCCGGCTGCGAAGACGCCACCGGTAAGACCGCGGAAGCCCCTGCCGCAGGCGGCCCGCCCATTTCGGCAGCGGCCGTGATCCAGAAAACCGTGTCGGAAACCCAGGAATTCTCCGGCCGCCTGGAGGCGATCGAACGCGTCGAGATCCGTTCCCGCGTGAGCGGCTTTATCACCGCCGTCAACTTCAAGCCGGGCAGCGAAGTGAAAAAAGGCGATGTGCTGTTCGTGATCGATCCGCGTCCTTACGCGGCGGAAGCCAACCGCGCCGAAGCGGCGGCCCACTCGGCCCGAGCGCGTGCCGACCTGGCCCGCCTGGAACTGAACCGCGCTGAAAAGCTGCTGGCCGACAAAGCCATCGCCCAGCGCGAATTCGACGAACGCGCCTCCAGCCAGAAAGAGCTGGACGCCAATGCCCGCGCCGCGCAAGCCGCTTATGAAGCCGCGAAACTGAACCTGACCTACACCCAGGTGGTGGCGCCGATCAATGGCCGCGTCTCGAAAGCGGAAATCACGCTGGGCAATCTGGTCGATGCGTCGGCCGTGCTGACCTCCGTGGTCTCCACCGACCGCATCTACGCCAGCTTCGACGGCGACGAAGACACCTTCCTGCGCGTGGGCAGCCAGGTGCAGAAGGGCGAGGCCGTGACGGTGAAAGTGGGCCTGGCCAACGAAACCGGCTTCCCGCATGAGGGCAAGCTGGAATTCGTGGACAACCAGCTCGACACCCAGACCGGCAGCGTGCGCATGCGCGCCACCTTCGCCAACGCCGACCATATTCTGGTGCCCGGCCTGTACGCCCGCGTGCAGCTGAGCAGCGGCAAGGCGCAGAACGAAACGCTGCTGATCAACGATCGCGCCGTGGGCACGGACCAGAACCGCAAATTCGTCTACGTGGTCGGTGCCGACAACAAGGCCGAGTACCGCGCGGTGAAGCTGGGCCCGACCATCGAAGGTTTCCGCATCGTGCGCGAAGGCTTGAAAGCCGGCGAGAAGATCGTCGTCAACGGCCTGCAGCGCGTGCGTCCCGGCGCGCCGGTCACGCCGCAGATCGTGTCGATGGACTACGACCCGCTGGCTCCGGCCGCCAAACCGGAAGACAAAAAGAAAGACGCCAAAGTAGCCGCCGCTGACGCCAAGTCCGGCACTTCCAAGGAATAATAAAGATGAATTTTTCCCGCTTCTTCGTGGACAAGCCGATTTTCGCGGCTGTCCTTTCCATCATCATATTCGTGGCCGGGCTGATCTCGATCTTCAAGCTGCCCATCTCCGAATATCCTGACGTGGTGCCGCCTTCGGTGGTGGTGCGCGCTCAGTATCCCGGCGCCAACCCCAAGGTGATCGCCGAAACCGTGGCCGCGCCGCTGGAAGAGCAGATCAACGGCGTCGAGCATATGCTGTATATGACTTCGCAGAACACCTCGGACGGCGCGCTGATGCTGACCGTGACGTTCAAGATCGGCACCAATGTGGAGCAGGCTGAAACCGCGGTGCAGAACCGGGTGCAGCGCGCGCTGCCGCGCCTGCCGGAAGAGGTGCGCCAGATCGGTGTGACCACCGTGAAAAGCTCGCCCAACCTGACCATGGTGGTCCACCTGGTATCGCCGGACGGCCGTTACGACGACCTGTACCTGCGCAACTACGGCGTGTTGAATGTGAAGGACCAGCTGGCCCGTATCCAGGGCATGGGCGAGGTGAACTTCTTCGGTTCGGGCGACTACGCCATGCGCATCTGGCTCGACCCGCAGAAAGTGGCCGGCCGCGGCATGACCGCGGGCGATGTGGTCAACGCCATCCGCGAGCAGAACGTGCAGGTGGCCGCCGGTGTCGTGGGCCAGGCGCCTGCCAAGGGCAGCGAGTTCCAGCTGACCGTGAACACCCAGGGCCGTCTCAGCTCCGTCGAGGAATTTGGCGAGATCATCGTCAAGACCAATGCCGACGGCGCGCTGACGCGCCTGAAGGATGTGGCCCGCATCGAGCTGGGCTCCAACAATTACGCCCTGCGCTCACTGCTGAACAACAAATCAGCCGTGGCAATCGGCATCTTTGAAGCACCGAACGCCAACGCATTGCAGCTGTCGGCCGACGTGCGCGCCAAAATGCAGGAACTGTCCAAGGACTTCCCTGAAGGCGTGAAATTCGACATCGTGTACGACCCCACCCAGTTCGTGCGCGAATCGATCAAGGCCGTGATCCACACCCTGCTCGAAGCCATCGCCCTGGTGGTGATCGTGGTGATCATCTTCCTGCAGACCTGGCGCGCATCGGTGATTCCGCTGCTGGCCGTGCCGGTATCCATCGTCGGTACTTTCGCGGTGATGATCGCCTGCGGCTTCTCGATCAACACGCTGTCGCTGTTCGGCCTGGTGCTGGCCATCGGTATCGTGGTCGACGATGCCATCGTGGTGGTGGAGAACGTGGAGCGTAATATCGAGAACGGCCTGTCGCCGCGCGATGCGACGATCCAGGCCATGAAAGAGGTGAGCGGTCCGATTATCGCCATCGCCCTGGTGCTGTGCGCCGTGTTCGTGCCGATCGCCTTCGTGTCCGGCCTGTCCGGCCAGTTCTACCGCCAGTTCGCGCTGACCATCGCCATCTCGACCGTGATCTCGGCCTTCAGCTCCCTGACGCTGGCGCCGGCCCTGTCGGCAACGCTGCTGAAAGCGCACGGCGCGCCGCCGGATGCGCTGACCCGCTTCATGAACAAGATCTTCGGCCGCTTCTTCGCCTGGTTCAACCGCTTCTTCAACCGTTCCTCGCACAGCTACGAAACCGGCGTGCAGGGCGTGCTGAAACGCAAATCGGCTTCGGTGCTGGTGTACCTGGTGCTGGCTGTCGCGGCAGCCTTCATGTTCAAGGTGGTACCGGCCGGCTTCGTACCTGCGCAGGACAAGCAGTACCTGGTGGGCTTCGCCCAGCTGCCTGACGCGGCCTCGCTGGAACGCACCGAGGCTGTGATCCGCAAGATGTCCGACCTCGCCAAGGATATCCCTGGCGTGGAAGCATCGGTGGCCTTCCCTGGTCTGTCGATCAACGGCTTCACCAATGCGCCGAACGCCGGTATCGTCTTCGTCACGCTGAAACCATTCGATCAGCGCAAGTTGAAGAGCGAGTCGGGCGATGCCATCGCGGCCGAGATCAACAAGCGCATGGGCGCCGTGCAGGATGCCTTCGTGATGGTATTCCCGCCGCCGCCTGTCAGTGGCCTGGGCACCATCGGCGGCTTCAAGATGATGATCGAGGACCGCGACAACCTGGGCTTCGACGAGCTGTATAAGGCGGTGCAGGCGATGCAGATGAAGGGTTGGCAGGATCCGCGCCTGCAAGGCGTATTCTCCAGCTTCCAGATCAATGTGCCGCAGCTGTTCGCCGATGTGGACCGCGCCAAGGCCAAGCAGCTGGGCGTGCCGCTGGCGACCATCTACCAGACCTTGCAGATCAACCTGGGTTCGATGTACGTCAACGACTTCAACCAGTTTGGCCGTACCTACCAGGTGCGCGTGCAGGCCGATGCGCCTTACCGCTCCCAGGCCGACCAGATCGCGCTGCTGAAGGTGCGCAACGACAAGGGCGAGATGATTCCCCTGTCCTCGCTGATGCGCGTCAAGGACAGCTATGGTCCGGATCGCGTGCAGCGTTATAACAACTACGTCGCGGCCGATATGAACGGCGCGCCAGGTCTGGGCATGTCGTCTGGCCAGGCCCAGGCCGTGCTGGAGCAGATCGCCAAAGAGACCCTGCCGAAAGGCATCTCTTACGAATGGACCGAGCTGACCTACCAGGACATCCTGTCCGGCAACACGATGAAGTATGTGTTCCCGCTGTGCGTGCTGCTGGTGTTCCTGGTGCTGGCCGCGCAGTACGAGAGCTGGACCCTGCCGCTGGCGGTGATCCTGATCGTGCCGATGTCCATTCTGTGCGCCCTGGTGGGCGTCAAGCTGACCGGCGGCGACAATAATGTGTTCACCCAGATCGCGCTGTTCGTGCTGGTGGGCTTGGCGTCGAAGAATGCGATTCTGATCGTGGAATTCGCCCGCGAGCTGGAAGAGCATGGCCGCACCGTGGTGCAAGCCGCGCTGGAAGCCTGCCGTCTGCGTCTGCGTCCGATTCTGATGACGTCGATCGCCTTCATCATGGGCGTGGTGCCGCTGGTGTTCTCGGTCGGCGCCGGCGCCGAAATGCGCCACGCCATGGGTGTGGCGGTGTTCGCCGGCATGCTGGGCGTGACCTTCTTCGGTCTGTTCCTGACGCCTGTGTTCTATGTCCTGCTGCGTACCCTGGCCAAGCGCCTGGAGAAAAAATCGCCGGCGGCCGAAACCGCCGCCGTCAAACTGGAAGGAACTCACTAATGAAATTGCACATGATTGCAAAAGGCGTGGCGCCGTTGATGGCCGCGCTGCTGCTGTCGGCTTGCGCGACGCCTGAGTTCAAGCAGCCGCAGATCGACACGCCAGCCGCCTTCAAGGAGTCGCAGACTCCGGCGGCCAACGAAGTGAAAACCGCGGCCGACGGCACGCGCTGGAAGCAGGCGCAGCCCGCCGAGCAGCAGGCGCGCGGCGAATGGTGGCTGGCTTTCAACGATACGGCCCTGAATGAGCTGATCGCCGAAGCCACCAAGGCCAATGCCAACCTGGCCGTGGCGGCCGCCCGCGTCAAGCAGGCGCGCGCCATCGCCGGCGTGGCCGAAGCCGACCGCATTCCGCAAGTTGGCGTGAATGTGGGCGCGCAGCGCAGCCGTCCATCGGCGCTGGAGGCGGGCCGTCCGCAAGGCAGCGATATGCCGCTGCAGACCAGCTATTCGGCCAAGCTGACCGCCAGCTACGAGGTCGACCTGTTCGGCCGCGTTTCGGCCAATGTATCGGCGGCGCGCAACGATGCCGCCGGCGTGGAAGCGAATTACCGCTCCGTGCTGCTGGCGCTGCAAGCCGACGTGGCGCAGACCTATTTCCGTCTGCGCGCCACCGACGCCGAGCTGGCGACCGTGGAACAGACCGTGCGCCTGCGCGAAGAGAGCGTGAAGGTGAACCAGCGCCGCTTCGACCTGGGCGATATCGGCGAGTTCGACCTGTCGCGCGCGAAGACCGAGCTGGCCACCACGCGCGCCGAAGCGATCGGCCTGCAACGCCAGCGCGTGACCACCGAGCATGCCCTGGCGGTCCTGCTGGGCAAGCCGGCGGCTGCGTATTCGGCCAGCGTCAACCCGCTGCAAGATTCGGTCAGGCTGCCGGCCATCCCGGCTGGCCTGCCGTCCTCACTGCTGGAGCGCCGCCCCGACATCGTCGCGGCCCAGCGCGCGATGGAGGCGGCAAACGCCCGCATCGGCGTGGCGCGCAGCGCCATGTTCCCGGCGCTGAATATCAGCGCCAGTGGTGGCGGCGTGGCGGACCACTTCTCCGACGTGTTCAAGTGGAGCACCCGCTCCTGGGTTCTGGGCGCGCTGATGTCCATGCCGCTGATCGACGGTGGCCGCAACCGCAATAACGTGGTGCGCAGCGAGGCGGCGCTGGAAGAATCGGTCGCCAGCTACCGCCAGAGCGTGCTGACCGCCTTCTCCGAGGTGGAAGACAATCTGGCAGGCCTGCGCATCCTGTCCGGCCAGACCGCCCAGCTGGACGAGGCGGTGGTCTCGGCGCGCCGTTCCGCCGACCTGGCGCAGAAGCTGTACGACGCCGGCCGTTCCAGCTATCTGGACCTGCTGGACGCGCAGCGCAATCTGGCAGCCGTGGAGCGTAGCGCCGTGCAGTTGCGTGGCAACCGCGCCGTCACCACGGTGGCCCTGGTGCGTGCCCTGGGCGGCGGCTGGGACAAGCCAGTCAGCAATGCGCAGGCGAGCAATTGAAGTAGGCCGTTGAAGTAGATGAAGGCGGCGGCTTCCGGGCCGCCGCTTACCGGAATTGATTTGCCCTTTACGGCGGCCTCCCCAGGCCGCCGTTTTTTTATCCATGGCGCAGCCGTTCCAGTCATCGCGGTATGTGTTGCTTATGTGAAACAGTAGTTCCCATCCCCCTTGCACATTCAGCCCGTGCCGGGCTAGGATGGTCTGGCAGGAGAGAGCGTATGAAAAGATTAATGCCCTGGATGCTGGCCATGGTGCTTGCCAGCGTCACCATGTTGGCCGGCGCGCAGGACCATGAACGCGGCACGGCCGATGAGGCGGTGGCCCTGGTGAAAAAAGCCATCGCGTATTACAAGCAGCATGGGCGCGACAAGGTCGCGGCCGAAGTCAATTTGCGCACGCCGCTGCTGCGCGAGAAGGATTTATACGTCTTCATCATGCCGCTCGACGAAGGGCCGGTGATTGCGCACGGCGGCAATGCGAAGCTGGTCGGCAAGCGGCTTTACGATTTGCGCGATGTCGATGGCGTGGGCTTCATGCAGAAATTCCGCGATGTCGCCAACAGCAAGGACGGCAAGGGCTGGGTTGACTACCGCTGGCCGAACACCGTGAGCGGCAAGATCGAACCGAAGAGCACTTATGTGGAGAGGGTCGGGGATCTGTATTTCGCCAGCGGCGTCTACAAGCCGGTCAAATAAGCAGCCCGAATAAGCAAAAACCCGCGAAGTGCTTCGCGGGTTTTTTTGTTTTCACAAGCGTATTTTTATTTTTGATTATTTGGCTGCTTTGGCCTTGCTTTTCTTGGCATGCTTGTGGTGTTTAGCCTTGGTGTGCTTGGCAGCGTGAGGAGCTGCTGCAGCTTGCGCTTCAGGAGCCGTGGCGGCTGCTGGAGCAGGAGCCTGTGCGAAAGCGGCGGTAGCGAACAGGGATGCGATCAGGGTTGCGATAGCTTTCTTCATGGCGTAGTCCTATATAAGGTTATGTTAGTGATGCACTGTTGTGTCTCACGGCTTAAAAAACGCAGCCGCTTGCATGGCGGTTGACAGCCAAGTGCATTATTTTCGCTTGATACACAACGCGTTCGCGGCGTGCCGGCTCTTGTGGAAAAGCCCGCGCCGCGGCGCGGGCTTTCAGGAGAGAAGCGGGGCGGAATTATTTGGCAGGAGCGGCGGCTGGCTTCTGCTCGGCCTTGGCTTCAGGTTTGGCAGCTTTGGCATCGGCCTTGGTTTCGGCTTTTGCTACCTTGGCATCAGCTTTGGCTTCGGTCTTGGCTACTTTCGCATCGGCTTTCACCTCGGTTTTCAGGTCTTTCGATTCGGCGGCGGCTTTCTCGCCTTTTTCGGTTTTGTGCGCCTTGGCGTGCTTGACGTGGCCTTCGGCTTTCGGTTCGGCCTTGACTTCAGCCTTGGCGGCAGGTGCGGCCGGGGTGGAAGCGGCAGGCGCCGGAGCTTGTGCGAAAGCAGCGGAAGCGAACAGACCAGCGATCAGGGTTGCGATGACTTTTTTCATTTGAAGCTCCATGTTGGGGTTTATCTATCCGGTGCACCAGTGTGTGCCCTTGAGCTGAAAACGCGGCCTTGGCTGAGTCAGTTGACGGCTTTTACAAGCGCTTACAAGTCCGCCAATCTGCTTACATTTGTCCGCCGTGTGTTAGCTGGCGTACCGTGCCGCGCGTGGGACGCCGCTACAGTGCCAGCATGAAGGACGCCCTCAAGACCTATCAAGCCAAGCGCGATTTCTCCATCACGCCGGAACCGGCCGAAGGCGGCGTGCAGGGGGAGGTGCTGAGCTTCGTCATCCAGAAGCACTGGGCCAGCCGCCTGCATTACGACTTCCGCCTGGAGCTGGACGGCGCCATGAAAAGCTGGGCTGTTCCCAAAGGCCCCAGCTACGACACGCACGACAAGCGCATGGCCGTGCATGTGGAAGACCATCCGCTTTCCTACAACGATTTCGAAGGTACCATCCCGCCCAAACAATATGGCGCGGGCAAGGTCATTATCTGGGACAAGGGCAGCTGGCATCCGCTTGGCGATCCGCGCCAGGGCTACCGCCAGGGCAATCTGAAGTTCGAGCTGCGCGGCCATAAGATGCATGGGCGCTGGGTGCTGGTGCGCATGAAGGGACGCGGGGAAAAGCAGGAACCCTGGCTGCTCATCAAGGAAAGCGATGAGTATGCGCGGCCGGCCGCGGAATTCAGCGTGGTTGATGAAATGCCGGACAGCGTCAAAGACCTGGACATGCCGGCATCCACCGATGAGAAGGCGCCACCCCGCGCCGCCGCGCTGCCCGCCGAGCTGAGTCCGCAACTGGCGACGCTGGTGGATGCGCCGCCTGCCGAACCGGAACAGTGGCTGTTCGAAATCAAGTATGACGGCTACCGCCTGCTGGCCCGCATCGATGGAAACAAGATCCGGCTGATGACCCGCAACGGCAATGACTGGACGCATAAGCTGGAGCCGTTGCGCGCGGAGCTGGCGTCGATGCAACTGCCGGCAGGCTGGTATGACGGGGAAATCGTCGTCCACAGCGAAAACGGCTTGCCCGATTTCGGCCTGCTGCAACAGGCTTTCGATGGCGAACGCGTGGAAAGTATCGTCTACTTCCTGTTCGATGTCCCGTATCTGAATGGCTACGACCTGCGCCATCTGCCGTTTGAACAACGCCGAGAGCTGCTGCAAACCGTGCTGGAAAAGAGCCGCTCGGACAAGGTGCGCCTGAGTACCATACTCGACGCCAAAGCCGACGATATTGTGAGTGCGGCTTGCAGGCTGGGGCTGGAAGGCGTGATCGGCAAGCGGCGCGACGCGCCCTATGTGTCGCGCCGGTCGGCCGACTGGATCAAGCTCAAATGCGGGCAACGCCAGGAATTCGTGATCGGCGGCTATACCGATCCGCGCGGCGCGCGCACCGGCATCGGTTCGCTGCTGCTCGGCTATTTCGATGAGGAAGGCAAGCTGCATTATGCCGGTAATGTGGGCAGCGGCTTCAACGAAAACTCGCTGCGCGAACTGACGGCGAGGCTGAAAAAGCTGCATGTCGCCGATAGCCCCTTCGCCGCCAGCCGCAGCATCGGAAAGAAAGCGCATTGGGTCAAGCCCACGCTGGTGGCCGAGGTCAGCTTTGGCGAGTGGACGCGCAGCGGATCGGTGCGCCACGCTGTATTCCAGGGACTGCGCGGCGACAAGAAGGCCCGCGCCATCCGGCGCGAGCGCCCGGCGCATATTGAGGATATCGTGTCCGACAAGCCGCAGATCAAGGCGAAAGCCGGGCAAGGGGAGGGCGGCACATCCGCGCCGGTGCATAGCAAGCTGCCCGCATCGCTCAAGATCAGCAATCCCGAGCGCGTGATCGACGCCGTCAGCGGCAGCAGCAAGATCGACCTGGTACGCTACTACGCCCTGGTGGCGCCGCTGATGCTGGAACATCTGAAAGGCCGTCCGGTGGCCCTGGTGCGCGCGCCGGCCGGCGTGGGCGGGGAGCTGTTCTTCCAGAAGCATGCCGAAAGCGGCAAGCTGGCCGGCGTCAAATCGCTGCCGCAGGAGCTGGACCCGGAGCATGCACCGATGCTGGAAGTCGCCACCGTGCAGGGACTGCTGGAATCGGCGCAGTGGAATGTGGTTGAATTCCATACCCAGAATGCGCTGGGCCGGAACTATGAAAAGCCCAACCGCATGGTGTTCGACCTCGATCCAGGGGAGGGCGTGGTATGGCCGCAGATGCAGGAAGCGGCGCAGCTGCTGCACGCCTTCCTGGATGAGCTGGGCCTGCAGACCTTCCTCAAAACCAGCGGCGGCAAGGGGTTGCATGCGGTCGTGCCGATCAAGCCGCATTATGACTGGGACACGGTCAAGGCCTTCAGCAAAGCCATCGTCGAGCATATGGCGCAGACGCTGCCTGACCGTTTCGCCTTCAAGAGCGGGCCGAAAAACCGGGTCGGCAAAATCTTCATCGACTATCTGCGCAATGGTCGCGGCGCCACCACGGTGTGCGCCTGGTCCGCGCGCAGCCGTCCGGGCCTGGGCATTTCCGTGCCTTGCGGCTGGGACGAGCTGGCGGCATTGCGCGGTGCCGACCAGTGGACTATCGATACCGTCCACACGCGGCTGGACCAGGGCAACATGCCCTGGTCCGGGTATGGCGCGGGCGCGCGCGGCGTCGCCCCGGCCATGAAAGCGCTGGGTTTTAAGCCTTAGCCGTCTGCGCGCTGTAGCTGGTCATCAGGTTGCGGTAATCCGGGATATGGGCCGCGAACAGGGCGCCCAGGCCTTCGATATCGTTGCGCCAGTCGCGGTGCAGTTCACCGGCCGCGCCGAACCAGCTCATGAGCTGCGCGCCGGCGCGGCTCATGCGGTCCCATGCCGCCTGACGGGTGATCTCGTCGAAGGTGCCTGAGGCGTCGGTGATGACGAAGACCTCAAAGCCCGCTTCCAGCGCGGACAGCACAGGGAAGGCCACGCAGACTTCGGTCACCACGCCGGCGATGATCAGCTGCTTCTTGCCGGTGGCTTTGACGGCCTTCACGAAATCTTCGTTATCCCAGGCGTTGATATTGCCGGGACGCGCGATATACGGCGCCTCCGGGAACATCGCTTTCAGTTCCGGCATCAGCGGGCCGTTCGGGCCGTTTTCGAAACTGGTGGTCAGGATCGTCGGCAGCTTGAAATACTTGGCCATATCGGCCAGGGCCAGCACATTGTTCTTGAATTTGTCCGGGCCGATGTCGCGCACCAGCGACAGCAGGCCAGCCTGATGGTCGACCAGCAGGACGGCGGCGTCGTTTTTGTCCAGGCGGATATAGGGTTTGCTCATATTATTCTCCAGGTATGACGTGCGCAGCCACCTGGCTGCGCTCCGATGCAGAACAGAATAAGGCTGGGAGAAAGTCGCCGGTAGATAGTAAAATTTGGTTTCAGTGTTCCATTGTTAGAACGATAAGCCGCATGCAGCAAGATTTGAATGACCTGTACTACTTCGTGCAGGTGGTGGACAACGGCGGTTTCGCTCCGGCGGGCCGGGTACTGGGCATTCCGAAATCGAAACTGAGCCGGCGCATCGCGCTGCTGGAAGAGCGCCTGAATGTGCGGCTCCTGCAGCGTTCCACGCGCAGCTTCGCCGTGACCGAACTGGGACAAGCTTACTACTGCCGCTGCAAAGCCATGCTGGTGGAAGCCGATTCGGCGCAGGCGCTGATCGAGGCAAGCCACGCTCAGCCTTGCGGCACGGTCAGGCTGTCCTGTCCCATCGGCCTGCTGCATGCGAAGGTGGACCGGATGCTGGCCGAATTCGCGGTCCTGTATCCCGGCGTGAGCATCCAGCTGCACGGCATGAACCGCGTGGCCGACGTGATCGGCGAAGGGCTGGATCTGGCCTTGCGCGTGCGCCCGCTGCCGCTCAACGATACCAGCGGCCTGACCATGCGCACCCTGGCTTACGCGCCGCAAATCCTGGTGGCCAGCCCGCAGCTGGTGGAGCGCTTCGGCCTGCCCGCCGCGCCGGCCGACCTGGCGGACTGGCCCAGCTTGGCCAACGGCGTGCCGATGGATGGCCATGTATGGAATCTGCAGGGACCGGGCGGCGCCCAGGCGGTCCAGCGCCATAGCCCGAAATTCGTGACGACCGATATGACGACCTTGCGCCATCTGGCCGTGGCCGGCGTCGGCGTGGTGCATCTGCCTTTGATGATGGTGCGTTCCGAGCTGGATGCCGGGCGCCTGGTGCGGCTCTTGCCCGATTGGGCGCCGAGCCGCGAAATCATTTATGCCGCCTTTCCTTCTCGGCGGGGGCTGATTCCGTCCGTGCGCGCCTTGCTCGACTTTCTGGCTGAGCGCTTTGCCGCGGGCGGCGAGGACTGACGGGCGGCGCGGCTTCCTCCTCGTCGTCGCCTTCCTGCGCGCTGGCGGCCTTGCCGCCTTTCGTGCCCAGGCTTTGTTTGAGCAGGGCCACCAGATCGATCACATTGCCGGCAGGCGCTGCGGCGCCTTCCTTGGACGGCATGGTGATGGTCCTGGTCTGCCTGGCCTTGACCTTCTTCTTCACCAGAGCCAGGACGTCCGCCTTGTAGGTATCGTGATACTGTTCCGGCGCCCATGGCTCGCTCATGCCCTCCACCAGCGACAGGGCCATTTTCAATTCCTTGTCGCTGATGCCGGCCGCCTTCATGCCGCCGGCGGGCAGCTTCAGATCCTCTGCATCCCGGATCTCCTCGGCATAGCGCAAGGTATTCATGATGATGCTGTCGCCCGCCGCCACCAGGGCGCATAGATGCTGGCGCACGCGGATCACCACCGTGGCGATGGCGATCCTGCCGGCCTTGCGCAGGGTTTCGCGCAGCAGGGCGTAGACCTTGTCGCCGCCGCGTCCCGGCGCGAGATAGTAGGGCGTGTCGTAGTAAATCAGCGGCACCTCACTGGAATCGACGAAGGCCAGGATATCGATGGTCTGCGTAGCCTTCACATTGGCCTGGCGCAGGTCTTCCTCCGACAGCACCACATACTCGCCGTCCTGGTATTCGTAGCCCTTGACGATGTTTTCCCAGCTGACTTCCTTGCCATTGCCCTTGTTATAGCGCTTGAAGCCGACCGGGGAAAAATCGCGCTTGTCCAGCATGCTCAGATCGAGGTCGTGTTCGCGCACGGCCGTGTGCATCTCGACCGGGATATGCACCAGGCCAAAGCTGATGGCCCCTTTCCACAGTGCGCGCGCCATAGCCTTACCCGCCCACGCTGCCCGTCACCGGCAGCACGATGCCGCTGATATAGCTGGAACAGCAGGGCGCGGCGAGGAATACATAGGCCGGCGACAGCTCTTCCGGCTGAGCCGGGCGGCGCATATCGGTGTCCGCGCCGAACTGCGCGATCTTCTCCCCGGTCTGGTCGGCCGGATTGAGCGGCGTCCACACGGGGCCGGGCGCCACGGCGTTCACGCGGACGCCTTGCTCCATCAGATTGGCGGCGAGCGACATGGTGAAGGCGTGGATCGCGCCCTTGGTGGCTGAATAGTCGAGCAGATGGCGCGAGCCGCGCAAGCCCACCACCGAACCGGTATTGATGATGGCACTGCCGCGCTTCAGATGGGGCAGGGCGGCCTTGGCCATGTGGAAGTAGCCATAGATATTGGTTTTCATGGTCAGGTCGAAGCGCTCTTCGGACAGCTCTTCCAGCCTGGCCGCATGCTCCTGGAATGCCGCGTTATTGACCAGGATATCGAGCCGGCCGAATTCCCGCAGCGTGCTCTCCACAGCCTGGCGGCAGAACGCCATCTCGCGCACATCGCCCGGCAACAGCAGGCAGCGCTGGCCTTCCGCCTCCACGCTGTGGCGCGTGGCCTCCGCATCTTCCTGCTCTTCCGCCAGATAGACCAGGGCCACGTCGGCACCCTCACGTGCATACAGCACCGCCACCGCGCGGCCGATGCCGGAATCTCCGCCGGTGATGATGGCCGCCATGCCATGCAGCTTGCCGCTGCCGCAGTAGGCGGGTGCCTGGAACTGCGGCTTGAGCGACATCCCGGCCTCGATGCCGGGTTTTTCCAGATGCTGTTGCGGCAGCGGCGGCACAGGAAAGTCGTGATGGCCGGCTTGCATTGGCCCGCGCTGCTGCTGTGGGCCGTTCCCGGCATGATCGCGCGCATCCTGCTGCTGCTGGATGTCGCGCTGCTGATTGCCGGCTGGTGTGGCCGGCGGCTGTGTATTGGTGGCCATGGTGCTCTCCTTGCTCGCACAAGACCCCAGTATTGGCAGGCCGAGCGTTGCAGACGGTGCGCACACGCACATAAAACCGATGTAGTTGACACAAATAATATTGTTGTTCGTGAACTTTGTGGCACACTTAATAAGCCACACCAAGGCAAGCGAACAATAGCAAAAAGTACATAGTCGCAGGGAGACAAAAATGGTTGCAGATGCGCCGGGACGCCCCACCCGATTTGGCCTGTTCCTGAATCCGTCCGGCGAACGGCGGGCCGATTTCCAGAGCTGCTGCGGCGAGCAGTTCGACCGCCTGACTTTGGCCGACAGCGTGCATGCGGCGCGCGAACAGCTGGAACGCCACCGCATCGATCTCATGATCATCGATTTGAATGGCTACGACAGCGCCAACAGCCACGACCTGGCCGCCATCGCGGGGCTGGTGCGCGGCCGCGCGGGCGAGCCGGTGCTGCTGCTTTGCCCCTACACCAATACCGCCTGGATTCCCGAACTGATGGCCAGCGGACCGCTGCAATACCGCATTTGTCCCATCCTCAACGAGGAGCT
Organism: Massilia sp. erpn; assembly: GCF_024400215.1. Taxonomy (NCBI): domain Bacteria; kingdom Pseudomonadati; phylum Pseudomonadota; class Betaproteobacteria; order Burkholderiales; family Oxalobacteraceae; genus Massilia; species Massilia sp. erpn. The sequence continues at coordinate 5,553,626 of NZ_CP053748.1, read as the reverse complement.
GGCGCAGACCATCGAACAGACCCTGACCCCGCCGCTCGATCCACAAGCCCAGCTGCAGCAACAGCTGCTGGACAAGGAGCGCGAGCTGCGCGACCTGCTCACCATCCAGCGCAGCCTGCAGCGCGCCCTGACCGGTGCCGAGGATGTGAGCACGATGGCGGCGCACATCTGCCTGGCCCTGTGCAGCTTCCCCGGCGTGCGCCACACCGCGCTGCTGCACATGAAAGAGCACGGCAATCTGCAGCTGGTGGCGCAGGAAGCGCGCAACCATCTCGACCTGGCGCGCCTGATGCAGCGCCACAACCGTCTGCTCGAATCGCCGCTGAAGCAGGTCTTCCCGCCGCTGCTGGCCGTCAGCACCGGAGAGCTGGTCCTGCTCGACGCGCCCGAAAAAGCCGGCGATCCGGAGCTGGCCGTCAGCCTGCATGACCGCGACGTGCGCATGGTGCTGGCCCTGCCGCTGCGCAGCGAACCGGAAGGCCCGGTGCTCGGCTCCGTATGTCTGATGTTCGACCGCCTGATCCAATTCTCGCGCGAACAATTCGCCTGCTTCGCCAGCTTGGCGCAGTTCATCGCCTTCGGCCTCGCCATGAGCGAGCTGCGCCAGCAAAACGACGCCCTGGCCGGCAAGCTGACCCAGATCGCCATCAACGACGCCCTGACCGGCGCCAGCAACCGGCGCCAGGGCGAGACCCTGCTCGACCAGGAAATCCGCCGCGCCCGCCGATACGGGCTGCCGCTGGCCCTGATCTCCTTCGACATCGACAACTTCCGCTCGGTGAACGATATCTACGGCTACCCGATAGGCGACCAAGCCCTGCGCGTGGTCGCGCAAACCGTGCGCACCCGGCTGCGCAGCTCCGACGTGCTGGCCCGCATGCGGGGCGAAGAATTCCTCATCTTAGCCACCCACACCGTCGCCATCGACGCCCTCAAGCTCGCCGAAAAGCTGCGCGAAACCATTGCCGGCACCGAACTGCCCGGCTGCGACACCGTCACCATCAGCCTGGCGGTTGCCCAGGTCGCGCCGGAAGAAGGCGGCCAATCCGCCCTCGACAGGCTGGACGCCGCCCTGCACCGCGCCAAACGCGCCGGCCGCAACTGCGTCGAACTCGCCATGGCCAGCTAAGTCCGCCCCCGCCTTTGCGCTAAATCAAACAATGTCCGACCCTGGTGTCAGGCACCAAGGTCGGACATTTGCTGATCCAGATCAAAGAATGTCCGGTGCTGGTGCCTGACACCAGGGTGGGACATTATTTGATCGATATCAAATATGGCGGGGATCGTGGTAGGCTTGCGCTTTGTTAATTTGGGTGGTGGTTGCGCATGCTGGGTTGGGTGAGAGGCTATCGGCGCGCGGCGCTGGCGGGGGATGTCAGCGCTGGCCTGGTGGTGGCGATGATGATGATCCCGCAGGGGATGGCTTATGCGCTGGTGGCGGGCTTGCCGCCAGTGGCGGGTATTTATGCGAGCATTCTGCCGCCTGTCGTGTATGCGCTTTTCGGCAGCAGCATGACGCAGTCGGTGGGGCCGATGGCGATCGTGTCGCTGATGACAGCGGCGGCCATCGCGCCTTTGGCAGCGGCCGGTTCGGCCTTGTATGCGGTGTTGGCGGCGCAGCTGGCGCTGGTGGCCGGGGCGGTGCTGATTTTGTGCGGCTTGCTGCGTCTGGGCTTCCTGGCCAATTTCTTCTCGCGGCCGGTGATGAGCGGCTTCACCGTGGGTTCGGCCATCGTCATTGCGATGGGACAGGTGCATCCGCTGCTGGGGGCGGACTTCCCGCATTTTCACGGGCCTAGCGCTGTCATGGGACTGGCTTCCCTATTGTTTCTGATGCTGGCGCGGCGCTGGGGTGCGGCGCTGCTGCGTGCCTGCGGCATGCGGGCCAGCATGGCGGATACGGCTTCCAAGCTGGCGCCCATGCTGCTGGTGATCGTGTCGATTGTCCTGGTGGCGCTCTTCGATCTGCGCGCGCATGGCATTGCGACCACGGGCAGCGTGCCGGCCGGCCTGCCGCAATTGAATCTGGCGACCTCCTTCGCGCATTGGGGCGCCTTGCTGAAGCCGGGCCTTCTGATCGGCTTTATCATTTTCCTTATCAGTATGTCGGCGGCGCAGACGCTGGCTTTGAAGCGCAACGAGAAGCTGGTGAGCAACCAGGAGCTGCTCGGCCTGGGCGCGGCGAATGCGGCCAGCATGCTGTCGGGCGGCTTCCCGGTCACGGGCAGCATTTCGCGTTCGGCCGTCAATTTCGCGGCCGGGGCGAATACGCCGCTGGCCAGCATCCTCACCGCCGGCCTGCTGGCGCTGGCCCTGATCGCGCCCACCGGCTGGCTGGCGCTGCTGCCGCTGCCGGTGCTGGCCGCCACCATCATCGTCGCGGTGCTGGGCATGCTGGAACTGGACACCCTGCGCACCGCGTGGCGCTACGACCGCGTCGACGCGCTGGCCTGGCTGGTGACGGGCGTCGGCGTGCTGCTGCTGGGCGTGGAGGCGGGCGTGGTGGTGGGCGTGATGCTGTCGATGGCGGCCCTGATCTGGCGCGCCAGCCGGCCACATATCGCAGTGCTGGGACGCATCGCGGGCAGCGAACATTTCCGCAATATCGAGCGCTATTCGGCCGAGACCCAGCCCGGCATGCTGGTGCTGCGCATCGACGCCAATCTCTTCTTCGGCAATGTGGAGGCGGTCACTTATCGCGTGGAGGAGGAGCTGGCCGCGCACCCCACGGCGCGCGCGCTGGTGCTGGTGATGTCGGCCGTGAGTTCGATCGATACCACGGCCTTGTTTGGCCTGCTGGAGTTGAATCAAAGCCTGAAGCGGCGCGGCATCGGCCTGCATCTGGCGGAAGTGAAAGGTCCGGTGATGGACCGCTTAAGAGACAGCCAGCTGCTCGATCTGTTGAACGGCAAGGTGTTCCTCAGCACGGCCATGGCTTGCGACCATCTGCAAAACAATAAGGGAGACGTATGAGAGATTTCAGCGCAGCGCTTGCCTGCATCCTGCTGGCCGCCAGCACTTCCAGCGTGGCGAGCGCCCCGCTCAATGCCGACGCCCGCTTCAAGGCGCTCTATACGCAGGAATGGAAGTGGCGCCAGAACCAGCAGCTGGAGGACGAGGAGGACGACGACAACGGCATCAGCCCGCGCCTGCCGCGCGTCGATCCCGCCACCCAGCAGATGCGCCAGCAATACTGGGAGGGCGTGCTGAAAGGCCTGGACGCCATTCCCGCCGCCAAGCTGTCCGCCGCTGAACGCATCAACTACGCCGTCTACCGCGCCCAGATCGCCGCCCTGCTGGCCAACCAGCGCTTCCGCGAATACGAGAAGCCGCTGAATGCCGATTCCTCGTTCTGGTCGAATCTGGCGGGCGAGGCGCGCAAGAGCTTCCGCACGGCCGAGGATTACCGCAACTACGTGGCCCAGCTGAACGATGTGCCGCGCTACTTCCGCGAGGAGATGGCGAATATGCGGGCCGGCCTGAAACGCGGCTTCACCCCGCCGCGCGTAACCCTGCAGGGCCGCGACGCGTCGCTTACCGCCGTCACTGAAGCCAAGCTGGAGGAGGTGGCGTTCTACCAGCCGTTCAAGGACATGCCGGCCGTTATTTCGGCCGAGGAGCAGGCCAGCCTGCGCGCGGCCGGCCTGCAAGCCATCCGCGAAGCGGTGGTGCCGGCCCACGCCGAGCTGCTGGATTTCATGCGCAAGGAATACGTGCCGCAGGCAACCGAGGCGCTGGCCGCGCACAGCCTGCCGGATGGCCCGGCCTATTACCAGTCGAAGATCGTCGAATACACCACCACCGCGCTGAGCGCCGAGCAGATCCACCAGATCGGCCTGGCGGAAATGGCCAAGATCCGCGCCGAGATGCAGGAAGTGATGAAGCAGGTCGATTTCAAGGGCGAGCTGCCGGCCTTCCTGCAATTCCTGCGCAGCGATCCGCGCTTCTACGCCAAGACGCCGGAGGAGCTGCTGATGCGCGCGGCCTGGATCGCCAAGAAATTCGACGCCAAGGCTGACCAGTATTTCGGCCATCTGCCGCGCCGCCGCTTCGCCATCATCCCGGTGCCGCCGGAGCAGGCGCCTTACTACACCTCGGGCCGCGGCGGTCCCGGCGTGTATCTGGTGAATACCTATAACCTGCCTTCGCGCGCGCTTTACAGCCTGCCGGCGCTGACCCTGCACGAATCGGCGCCCGGCCATGCCTTCCAGATGCCGCTGGCGCTGGAGCAGGGGGGGCGCCCGGATTTCCGCAAAGCCTATATCTCGGCTTACGGCGAGGGCTGGGCGCTGTACTCGGAACGTCTGGGCACGGAAATGGGTATTTACGAAACCCCGTATGAAGTCTTCGGCATGCTCAGCTACCAGGCCTGGCGCGCTTCGCGCCTGGTGGTCGATACCGGCATCCACGCCAAGGGCTGGACGCGCCAGCAGGCGCAGGACTACCTGATGCAGAACACGGCTCTCTCGTCGCACGAGGTGGAAACGGAAGTGGACCGCTATATCTCCTGGCCAGGCCAGGCGCTGTCCTACTATCTGGGCGAGATGGCGATCATCGAAGCGCGCAAAAAGGCCGAGGCGGCGCTGGGCAAGCAGTTCGATATCCGCGCCTTCCACGACACGGTGCTGCATCTGGGTTCGGTGCCGCTGCCGGTGCTGCAGGCGCGCATCGACAGCTTCATCGCCGAAGGCGGCAAGAGTCCTTACCCCAAGCAGGCGCAGTAAACGCAAAAGCGGCGCAGGATTCTGCGCCGCTTTTCTTTCAGGCCCGCCTTTAGTGGCGCGGTTTGTCGTGTCGCTCACCCAGCAGGATGGGCGCCATGTCTTTCGGGTGCAGGCCCAGATGGCCTTCAAAGCCGGCGCGGATGGCCGCCATATCCTGTTCCTTGTCGCCCGTCAGGTACACATGGTCGACCAGACTCAAAGTCTTGTTCGGATAATCCATATAGACCAGGCAAAGCGGCACCTTCGCTTCCAGCGCCAGGTGGTAGAAACCGCTCTTCCAGTGCGGGCGGTAGCCGCGCGTGCCTTCCGGCGTGATGCCGACCCAGTACCAGTCGGCCGCGTTCATGCGCGCCGCCTGGCTTTTGATCATGCCGTTCGGCGCGCTGCGGTCGACCGGCTCGCCGCCCAGGGCGCGGAACCAGCTGCCCAGGACAGGAATGCGGAACAGCGAGTCCTTGGCCAGCCAGCGGAACGGCAGGTCGAGCGCCCACTTGCCGAACAGGCCCACGAAAAAGTCCCAGTTCGAGGTGTGCGGGTAAATCACGGCGATGCCGCGCGGGCCGGGCAGCGGGCGGAATAGCAGCTGCCAGCCGAAGAACATGAGTACGCGCAGCGACACTCGTTGCTTCCAAGTTGGCAGTTTCTCAGGCTGTAGCCTATAGTTATTCATAACTTTCTCCATATCGCATCTTGTTCCATGCAGTTTAGGCAGTATTGACAAGACGGCATTTCACTTGCTGAAAAATCCGGACGCATTCTATCCGTTGCGCTGCGGGGCCAGCAAGCTTTCAGCCAAGAAGCTGGCTGATTTGTCCGATTCGCCACACCACTCAGGGCGGCCCAGGTTCATTGCCACCCCTTATAAGAACTCTAAGATGAAGCCTTAAAATGATAATCAAACGACTCTTATGCGTGACCGTGGGAGGTCGATGCGCAAGAGAGGAGTTGAGCGCGGCACTCGGGGACTGGGAAATCAATCAAGTCGCTGGCCTGAATGAGGCCCGCGATGCCTTGCACTCGCACCAGCACATGGTGGGAATGCTCTTGCTTGATGCAGAATGCAGTCCGCTCGAGGCGCTTGACCGCTTCTTGCGTGAGCACTGGTGGCTGAAGTGGGTGGCCTTGTTCCATCCGCATGCCTTGCAATTGCCGCCGGTGCGACAGCTGATACACGATCATTGTTTCGACTTCCATACCTGGCCCATTGACGGTACGCGCCTGAACCATACCCTGGGCCATGCCCATGGTCTGGCGGCGTTGGCCGGCCACACGGCCAGCGACTGCGGCGGCGCCAGCATGCCGCTCACCGGCAATAGCGACGCCATACTCAGTCTACGCCAGCAGATCCGCAAGGTGGCGCAGGCCGATGCGCCGGTGCTGATCTGGGGCGAGAGCGGCACCGGCAAGGAGCTGGTGGCGCGCGCCGTGCACGAGAACTCGCCGCGCTGCGGCGCGCCCTTTGTCCCCGTCAATTGCGGTGCCATGCCGGCCAGCCTGATCCAGTCGGAACTGTTCGGTTACGAGAAGGGCGCCTTCACCGGCGCGGCGCGCGACAAGCATGGCTTGATCGAGTCGGCCGCCGGCGGTTCGCTCTTCCTCGACGAGATCGGCGATCTGCCGCTCGATCTGCAATCGAACCTGCTGCGCTTCCTGCAGGAGAAAACCATCTGCCGCCTGGGTGGCACGCGCCAGCTGGCGGTCGATGTGCGCGTCATCGCCGCCTCGCACGTCAGGCTGTCGCAGGCGGTGGAGCGGGGTGCCTTCCGCGAAGACCTGTACTACCGGCTGAACGTGCTGGCGCTGGACGTGCCGCCCTTGCGCGAGCGGCGCGACGATGTGGCGGCGCTGGCCGAACACTACTTCCGCGCTTTCGCCGGTGAGCGCGCATCCCAGGTCCGTGGCTTCAGCAGCAAGGCGCTGGAGGCGCTGCGGCATCACAGCTGGCCGGGCAATGTGCGCGAGCTGGTCAACCGTGTGCGGCGCGCGTCGGTGATGGCCGAAGGGAAGCTGATCCAGGCATCCGACTTGGGATTGAGCGAGACGCCGGCGAGCGCCGCGCAGGAGGTGCCGCCGTACGAACGGCTGGGCGGCGCGCGCAACCGTGCCGAGCGCACGGCGCTGGAAGAGAGGCTGGCTTCGGGCAAGAATATGACCCAGGTCGCCAGTGAGCTCGGCATCTCGCGCATGACCTTGTACCGGCTGATGGCGCGCCACGGCATCGAACCGCCGTCACGCCGGCGCGAACGGTGAAACAGCCGCGTCACAGCCTTGTTACTGTGACGCTCGGCAGGGAAACTCAGCGGCGCCAGATGGCGCCGCTGCCTTTTTGTAACAACGCTGTGACCGTAGCGCTGAGGTCGCGTTTTTCCCCCTGCGGCAAAAGGCCCGCCGATTCAGCCACTTAGCGCTTTGGCGCCGGGCTGGCATCAAGCTTGCGTAGGTCTTGGCTGCCCGGAGTGAGCATTCCCGGTGGACACTCGTTCAACCAAACTTTGGTGAGGCACGGAAAATGAAAAAAAGCATACTTGCTACTGCCATTGCGCTGCTGTTCAGTACCGGCGCATTTGCACAAGCTGCGGACCCGGCGGTCGATCAGTCGGGTGACGGCATCAATGCGGCAGCGAAGGCCAAAATCATTCAGGATAGCAGTACCAACCACGATAACGATTCGAGTACCGATTCCAGCACCCACAACAAGAACAACAACAACAGCGATGGTACGGCCAAGGCTTCCGCCGACGCTGCCGCGGCGGCCAATAACGGCGCCACGGCCACTTCGAACATGACCAATTCCTTCAACAAGTCCTCGGCCAGCGCCATCAGCAAGCTGAGTGGCTCGGTCAGCGGCAACACCATTTCGCAGATCGGCAATATCGCCACCAATAAAGGCGATGCCAATGGCGGCAGCGCCAAGGGCGGCTACGGTGGCGATGCCACGGGCGGCAATGCCAAAGGCGGCAGCGGCGGCGATGGCGCATCGGCCAAAGGCGGCAGCGGTGGCGATGGCGCATCGGCCAAAGGCGGCAGCGGCGGCGACGGCGCCCTGGCCAAAGGCGGCAGTGGCGGCGACGGCGCCTGGGCCAAAGGTGCGAACGGCGGCGATGGCGCTTCCGGCGGCAATTCCAAAAACGGCAGCGCATCGACCGGTGACGCCAGCGGCGGCATGGCCAAGGCAGGCAGCGGCGGCGACGGCGGTGCGGCGAAAAATGCCAGCACCGGCGATGGCGGCATGGGCGGCGCGGGCGGCGCCGGCGGCGCCGGCGGCAAAGCTGGCGGCAGCACCGGTGGCGCCGGCGGTTATGGCGGCGCGGGCGGCAAGGCCGCTGGCGGCGACGGCGGCATGACCGGTAACGCCAAAGGCGGCAGCGGTGGCGCTTCCGGCTATGCCGACGGCTCGAACGGCGGCAGCGGCGGCAGCACCGGCAAGGCTTCCGGCGGCGCCGGTGGCATGGGCGGCGCTGGCGGCTATGGCGGCAGCGGCGCATCCGGCGGCAAAGCCAGCGGCGGCGACGGCATCGCCACCCAGACGGCCAGCGGCGGTGCAGCGAAAGTCGGCGCAGGCCTGGGCGTGAACGCCAATATCGGCACGACCAGCGATCCGGCCAATCCCTTCGTAGGCAATGACCAGAACGCGACCGGCAGCGGTGGCACGGGTACGGGCGGCGCAGCCAGCGCCAGCACCAATTCCGCAACCTCTGGTCCGAATACCTCGGGTGGTGGCGGCGCCGGCGCGGCTGGCGGTACGGCTGGCGGCGGCGGCGCGGGCGCCAGTGCCTCGAATACCGGCGGTGCGGGAGCGGCCGGCGGCACCAATACAACCGGCGCAGGCGGTGGCGGCGCAGCGGCCAGCAATAGCGGCGGCGCAGGCGCGGCAGCAACGGCAGGCAGCGGCGGCGCAGGCGCCGGCGGCGGCAGCGGCAGCAGCTCAGGTGGTGCCGGTGCGGCAGGCGCCAGCGGCGGTGGCGGCGGCAGCAGCGGAGCAGCTTCCAATACCGCAGGTTCCGGTGCGGCAGGCGGCAGCTCGAACGGCGGCGCAGCGAATTCGGGCAGCGCCACCAACGGTAACTCCATGGCCGGCAACGGCGGCAACGGCGCGGCCGGCGGCAGCAATACCGGTGGTTCGGGCGGTGCCGGCGGCGGCGGCAATAGCGGCGGTGCTGGCGGCGCCGGTGGCGGCGGCAATAGCGGCGGTGCTGGCGGTGCTGGCGGTGGCGGCAACAACGGCGGCGCCGGCGGCGCTGGCGGCACGGCCACGGCGGGCAATGCCGCAGCAGGCAATGGCATGGGTGGCGCAGGCGGCGCGGGAGGCACGATCTCCGTGAATGCCGGCGACTTCAATATGTCGAACACCATGAACACTGTCGGCCAGTCGGCTGCGGGCATCATGGTGGTGAGCCAGAACAACGGCTTCTCCTCGCTGGTGCAGCAAAGCGTGAACGTGCAGGCTAATTTGCAAGTGGGTAAATAAGCCAGGACCGGCGGCGCCGGCAAGTTCACGCCACGCCGCCGGCATGCGGAAAACAGCTTTGCTCACAAGGCCTTGGAGGCTGTGATGCGGATCGATACCATGCAGGGACTGGCCCTGACGCTTTGCCTGCTGAGCCTGGATCTCCAGGCGCAGCAGGCGGTCAGCCCCCTTTGCGAGCCGGCGGCGGTAGTGCCGGCACCTGCCGAAGCGGCAGACAAGCCCATTTTGCCGGTGGTGGCGGCCTTCGCCGCCGCCGCGCTGAATGGAAGTGGCGTGCGGTTAGCGCGGGATGAAAGCGGCATCCTGCCGGCGCCGCTCGGGGAAGAACAGCTGTCGCAGCTACGCGGCGGCAGCGATACGCCCTGGAGCGAGATGAAACTGAGTGGAGCGGTCAGCAATAACAAGGCGGTGCAGGTCCTGACCGGATCGAATACCATCACCGAAGGCTCGTTCGCAAATGCGTCCGGGCTGCCGATGGTGATCCAGAATTCCGGCGCCAATGTGCTGATCCAGAACGCCACCATCGTGAATGTGCAGCTCAAATGAAAACGCAGCTCCATCGCTGTGTGGGTAGCATCCTGCTGCTGGCTTGTTCGGCATCGGGTTTGGCCGCCGACGTGCAAAGCGTCGGCGGCGCACCTTTCCACCTCAAGGTCACCAGCATCAAGGAACTGCGCTACCGCGCCACCGTGCGCCAGCAGTTCGACTTCAGCTGCGGCTCGGCGGCCGTGGCGACGTTGTTAAGCTACCACTACGATTATCCGGTGAGCGAGCAGCAAGCCTTCCAGGAGATGTTCCAGAACGGTGACCAGGAAAAGATCCGGCGCGAGGGTTTCTCCCTGCTGGATATGAAGCGCTTCCTGGCCGCGCGTGGCTTTATCGCCGATGGCTTTGAACTGCCGTTGGAAAAGCTGCACAAGGCGGGCTTTCCCGCGATTGTGCTGATTGCGGAGAAGGGTTACCATCATTTCGTCGTGGTCAAAGGCCTGCAGGGCGAACGTGTGCTGCTGGGCGATCCTGCCGGCGGCACGCGTGCCATGGGCCGCGCCGCTTTCGAAGCCGTATGGCAGAACCATCTGCTGTTTGTGATCCACGACCGGCCGGGCAAGCCGCGCTTCAATGAGCTGGCCGATTGGCGCGTGGCGCCGCAGGCCATGCCGGCTGACGTCATCGAGCGCGATGGTCTGGCCCGCATCACGTTGCCCAAGCTGGGAAGAGGCGAATTCTAAGGAGCGAGTGATGCGCATTCTTCGCTGGAGCGCCGCCTTGCTGTGCGGCGTGACGTGGCTGGCCTGTGCCGATGGCCTGGATGGCGACTGGGTGGCGCTCCCCGACAGCGCGCTCGACGCGGCGCGCGGCGGCTTCGATAATGGCAGCGGCCTGGTGGTCTCGCTCGGCATCGAGCGCATGGTGTCGATCAATGGCGCCGTGGTGTCGAGCAGCCAGTTCAATATCGCCGACGTGGCGCGCATGAGCGCCGCCGAAGCGGAGATGGCGCGCAGCGCCTTGAATCCTTTGTTGGTACAGAACGGCGACGGCAATATCGCGCCGGCGGCCATGAGCTCGGCCGCCGTCTCGGCGTTGCTGATTCAGAACAGCGCCAATGACCAGCTGATACGCAGCCAGACCACCATCAACACCGCCGTCAATAGCCTGGAAATCCTGAAAGGCATTAATTTGGAAAGCAGCATGCGGCAGGCGCTGGCTGGCGCGCTGACGCCGCGCTAAGTCCCACACTCTTCGGAAGGAGGAAGCATGCAGCTTGCCCACACCCTGCGCGCCGGATCGGCCGGCCTCTCGCTCCTGTTGTGCAGTGCCCTGGCCCAGGGCCAGCAAGAAGAACGCAGCATGACCGACCTGGCGGCGGAACTGGCAGCCGTCAAGCAGCAGCTGGCCGAACAGCGGGCCTTGCTGAAGGCCTTGAAGACGGAGATGGAGCAGCTGCAAGCTGCGCGGCCGGCAGTGTCGGCGGCCGAACTGGAAAGCCGGCGCGGCGCGGGTGCCCCGTATCTGCAAGCCGGTTCGGCCGGGCAGGCGGCGCCGGCACAGGCTCCCGTTCAAGGCGGCCCGGTGCCGGCGACGGCGGCAGCGCCCAATGCGCGGCGCGAGGTGGCGCAGGAAGGGGGCGCGGTGGGCAAGGCGCCGGAACGCGATTCGCGTCCGCCCGAGGTGGCGCCCATTTTCGAGGCGCCGGGCGTGTTGACGCCGAAAGGCCATTATGTGCTGGAACCTTCGGTGCAGTTCGGCTATTCGTCCAGCAACCGCGTGGCCCTGGTCGGCTATACGATTATTCCCGCCATCCTGATTGGCCTGGTCGATGTGCGCGAGATCAAGCGCAACACCTTCACCGCCGCGCTGACGGGACGCTACGGCATCAATAGCCGCACCGAGATTGAAATGCGCGTGCCGTATGTCTACCGTTCCGATTCCACCGTCAGCCGCGAAATCTTCACCGGCTCCTCGGTTGAACGCGTGTTTGAAACCAGCGGCCGCGCCATCGGCGATGTGGAGCTGGCGTTGCGCCGCCAGCTCAACGACGGCGGCGCGGACAAGCCGTTTTATGTGGCCGGCTTGCGCATCAAGAGCCGCACCGGGCGCGATCCTTTCGAAGTCGTGACCGATTGCAGCCAGCGCTGCGTGGGGCAGAGTGCCAGCGGCACCGGCCTGCCGCTGACCCTGCCCACCGGCTCCGGCTTCTACGCCGTCCAGCCCAGCCTGACCTGGCTCTTTCCCTCGGACCCGGCCATCTTCTTTGGCAGTGTCAGTTATCTGCACAACTTCAAGCGCAAGAACGTGACGCGCCGGATTCTCAATGGCGAGAGTGAGGAACTGGGCACGGTGGCGCCGGGCGCCGTGATCGGCGCGAATTTCGGCATCGGCCTGGCGCTCAACGAAAAGGCCTCGCTCAGCCTGGGCTACGACCACCAGTCGGTGGCGCGTACCAGGCAGAATGGGCAGGCGGTGCCGGGGTCGGTGCGCACCCAGCTGGGTACGCTGCTGATGGGCTTTACCTACCGCTTCAACGAAAAACGCTCGGTGAATATCTCGGTCGGCGCCGGGTTGACGCGCGACACGCCCGATGTTTCGCTGTCGATACGCGTGCCGATGAATTTCTGAAAGGGAGTCCACGCGGTATTGATTTTTGCGCTATCTTAGCGGTCCTGGCAACTCTCCAATAAGAAGGAAAACCATGACCGCTTTCAAGTTCCCCTCCAGCCGCGCCGCCGTGCTGGGCGCCTTGGCACTTGCCGCCAGTACCGCTTTCGCCGCCGCACCCATGGTCAAGACCCAGGCGCCCGGCTATTACCGCATGATGCTGGGCGACTTCGAGGTGACGGTGCTGAGCGACGGCACCGTCGATCTGCCGGTGCACCAGCTGTTGAAGGACAAACCGGGCAAGACTGAAAAAACGTTGGCCAAGTCCTTCCTGCACTCGCCGCTGGAAACCTCGTTCAACAGCTTCCTGATCAATACCGGCAGCAAGCTGGTGCTGGTCGATACCGGCGCCGGCGCCCTGTTTGGCCCGACGCTGGGCAAGATGCTGGAGAATCTGAAAGCAGCCGGCTACAAGCCGGAGCAGGTCGACGAGATCTACATCACCCACCTGCATCCCGACCATGTGGGCGGCGTGATGGCGGCCGAGCAGCCGGCCTTCCCGAACGCCGTGGTGCGCATGGACAAGCGCGATGCCGACTTCTGGCTGAGCAAGGTGCAGATGGAGAAAGCGCCGGCCGAGGCCAAAGGTTTCTTTGCCGGCGCGATGAAAGTGCTGGCGCCTTATGCGAATGCGGGCAAGCTGCTGCCGTTTGAAGGCAATACCGATCTGGTGCCGGGCGTGAAAGCCGCGTCCAGCTTCGGCCACACGCCAGGCCATACGACCTATGTGGTGGAGAGCAAGGGGCAGAAGCTGGCCCTGATCGGCGATCTGCTGCACGTGCAGGCGGTGCAGATCGCCGAACCGGACGTGGTGATCGCCTTCGATACCGACAGCAAAGCCGCGCTGGCCGAACGCAAGGCTGCTTTTGCCGCCGCGGCCAAACAGGGTTATCTGATCGGTGCGGCCCACCTGCCGTTTCCGGGCGTGGGCCATCTGCGTGGCAACGGCAAAGGCTACCAGTTCATTCCAGTGAACTACACGATTCCGCGCTGAGGCGGAAGCGCGTTCCTGCCTTGGCCAATCAGGCCAGGGCAGGGTAGTCCGTATAGCCTTCGGCGACCGGCGCGTAGAACAGTTCCGGACGCTGGGGGTTGAGCGGCGCATTCAGTTGCAGGCGGCGCGGCAGGTCGGGATTGGCAATGAAGTCCTTGCCCCATGCCACGGCGTCGGCTTGACCGGAAGCGATCAACTGCTCGGCAGCGGCGCGGTCGAATTTTTCATTGGCGATATACACGCCGCCGAATTCCTTCTTCAGCAGTGGACCCAGGCTGTCCGCACCCACCGCTTCGCGCGCGCAGATAAAGGCGATCTTGCGCTGGCCCAGCTCGCGCGCCACATAGCCGAAGGTGGCGGCAGGATCGGAGTCGCCCATATCGTGAATATCGCGGCGCGGCGCCAGATGCATGCCGACGCGGCCGGCGCCGAAGACCTCGATGCAGGCCTCCGTCACTTCCAGCATCAGGCGGGCGCGGTTTTCCAGCGAGCCGCCGTAGATATCGGTGCGCAGATTGGTGCTGTCCTGCAGGAACTGGTCGAGCAGATAGCCATTCGCGCCATGGATTTCCACGCCGTCGAAACCGGCTTTCTTGGCATTCTCGGCGCCCTTGCGGTAGGCCGCGACGACCTGGCGCACTTCCTCCGTTTCCAGTGCGCGCGGCACCGAGTAGGGACGCACGGGACGCAGCAGGCTGACATTGCCCTTGGCCGCCAGAGCGCTCGGCCCCACCGGTGCCTGGCCATCGAGCAGGCTGGGATCGGAAATGCGGCCCACATGCCACAGCTGCATAAAGATCTTGCCGCCCTTGGCGTGCACCGCCGCGGTGACCGGCTTCCAGCCTTCCACCTGCTCGTCGGACCAGATGCCCGGCGTGTTTTCATAGCCCACGCCCTGCGGGGTCACGGCGGTGGCCTCGCTCAGAATCAGGCCGGCGCTGGCGCGCTGGGCGTAGTACTCGGCCATCAGCGCATTCGGCACGCGGCCGGCGCCGACGGCGCGCGAACGGGTCAGGGGCGCCATGACGATGCGGTTGCTCAGGGTCAGGTCGCCTACGGTAAACGGCTCGAAGAGGATGCTCATGTTTTGTCCTTGCAGTGTATGGGCCGGCTACAGCCCCTTGTTCATATGGTCGAGAAAAGCCTGAATCGTGGTTTCGTCGCGTTTGAAGAAGTTCCACTGCCCGATGCGCTGCACCGTCACCAATCCTGCGTTCTGCAGGGTGGTCAGGTGGGCCGACACGGTCGATTGCGACAGGCCTGCGCGCTTGTCGATCTGGCCGGCGCAGACACCCATGTCGAGCGGATGGTGCTGCTCGCCAAAGTACTGCTGCGGCTCTTTCAACCAGGCCAGGATCTGGCGCCGGACCGGATTGGCCAGGGCTTTGTGGATTGCGTCGATGTCCATATTTCGGGTTTTTGCGATACAAGTATCGGATACTTCCGATTCGTATATCGTCATTCTACGATATAATTTCAAGGGTTGCTGAAGCCGTTCCAAAACATGCCTGGAACGGAGGTGGTATACTGCTGGCGCTTCTCCCGCGGGGACGACCCCGTCGCAGCAAGGGAGCCAGGCAGGGACGGCCCTGCCATGACTTTGGGAGAGATATCATGTCCTGGTTTATTCTTTTTCTGGCTGGCTTGTTGGAAGTCGCTTGGGCAGTAGGCCTCAAGTATACCGCCGGATTCACCAAACCTATACCGACCGTGCTCACTGTGGGCGCCATGGCCGCCAGCGTCGGCCTGCTCGGCCTCGCATTGCGCCAGCTGCCCCTGGGTACCGCCTACGCGGTATGGACCGGCATCGGCACCGTCGGCACCGTCATCTTCGGCATCATGGTCTTGAACGAGCCGGTCACCGCGGCCCGCGTCGGCTGCATCGCCCTGATCGTGCTGGGCATCGCCGGCTTGAAGCTGCTGGCCACGCACTGAGGGCGGCCAGCGCGGAGGAGGGCTTTAGGCGCCCGGATTGCGGGCGCTGGCCAGCCAGCAGGCCGCGTTGATGCGCAGCTCGCCGTCCTGCATATAGGGTTCGCAGGCGGCCCGCATCAGGCCGATGATTTCCTGGCGGCGCGCCGCGCTTTCATTGGGCAGGATCGGGCCGACCGGACCGAGCATGCTCAGATACGGCACCAGGTCCGCTTCCGGTATGGCGCAGGCCAGATCCAGCGGCGCGACCTCGACATCCTGCCAACCGCTTTGTTGTAGCAGGTTGATCGTACGCTCCCGGCTGGCGAGACCGAACTGGCCCGGCTTGTCCGCCGGGCGCGGCGCCAGGGCCGGCAGCAGGTGGGCCACGGCGCGCTCGCCGGCCGTCATGAAGGGATTTTCCTCGGGGCCGCGCCAGGCGATAAAGCGCAGTGCCGCGCCCTTGGCCGCAGCCTGGCGCAGATTGCCGAAGGCGCGCACCGGATCGTCGAAGAACATCACGCCCAGGCGCGACACGATCAGATCGAAACGGGCTTTGCCGAAATCATGGGTCTGTGCATCGGCCAGGACAAAGCTGGCCGGCGTGCCCGCACGCGCAGCGCGGGCCTGTGCCGCCTCGATCATGGGCTGGGAAATATCGGCGCCCGTGCATTGCGCCTGTCCGCCCAGGCGGTGCGCCAGGGCCAGCGTCACGGCGCCGGTGCCGCAGCCCACGTCGAGCACCGTTTCAGGGTGCAGCGCCGCCGCCTCTTCCATCAGCCGCCGTTCCAGGGGCGCGAACAACTGGTCCAGCACTCTTTGCATTTCGACCCAGGCATGGCCGGTATGGCCGTTCCACAGCTGCACCTGGTCCTGATTTACTTGATGAATTTGCGTCATGACAGTCTCCTTGGTTTGATTCTGTTATTCTGCAACTTCAAGTTCACTTGAAGTCAAGCATGGAAAAACTGGATATAGCGGAAGTGGCGCGGCGCGCCGGCCTGGCGCCGTCGGCGCTGCGCTATTACGAAGAAAAAGGCTTGATCGCCGCCTCCGGCCGGCGCGGCCTGCGCCGCCTGTTCGATCCCTCGGTGCTGGAGCGCCTGGCCCTGATCGCCCTTGGACGCAGCGCCGGCTTCACGCTGGATGAGATCGGGCAGATGTTCGCCGGCGACGGCAGCCTGCACATGGACCGCGCGCTGCTGCTGACCAAAGCCGATGAGCTGGAGCGTACCATCCGCAAGCTGAGTGCCATGCGCGACGGCCTGCGCCACGCCGCCGCCTGCCGCGCTGCCAGCCACCTGGAATGTCCCACCTTCCGCCGTATCCTGAATGCCGCCGCAAAAGGCGCGCTGGGCCGGCCGGAGCGCTGAGCGTCTGTCAGCTAAAATTTTTCTGCAGCAGTTCTTGCGCTTTTGCATTGAGGATGGCAATGCGCTCCTCGGAGGGGGTATGTCGTGGCAGCACTACGTCAACTTTGCGGCCCTGTTCGTCCGAAAGCGTGTAGACATCGGTAGCTCCGGGTCTTTCCATAATCAGTTTGATCACGAAGCTGATAAGGGCCATGACGAGCGGTAGCGTGGCAACAATTGCGAATGATTTCAGTTCCATCACGCATGCACCTTCCATTCATTAAGGCCAAAGGCTAGCAAATACAGTATAGCCCCTATCCAGAACTTCTGATCCAACAGGGAACCGGGCCAGTCCTCGGGCCACTTTCCGCCTATGCTGAGGTATACCGTCAGCAGCCATAACGGCGTACCTAGGAAGAGGAATACCATCCCGGCTTGCCGTACTGGTTCGTCTCCACGCTTCGCTAGCAGTAGCTTGCTGGGGAGCGGAATATGTGCAGAACCCAGAACTGGTTTGGGAGCTAACACCGGTATTACCAGACCCAGTGCGGTAGCGGCCAAACTGGAGGGGAAGAAGTCATTGGCATAAGAATCGTTCATGATGGTGCGCATCAAGAATTCTGCTAGCCACATGGGAAGGGGCAGGAGATAAACCCAGAATCGATACCAGATAGTCATGTGAGCGCGCTTCGGGTAGGCGGGTGAGATTGAACCGCTACCATCTTAATCAAGGCGCGCCTTGTGCGGAGTGAGGTGCCGGAAGCTTCAAGGCTGGCGCTGGCTGGACCAGCGCTGGTAGATGCGCGCCAGCTCGCCGCTGCTGTGCAGGCGGTGCAAAGCCTGGTCGGCCAGGCGCGTGGCCGCTGGATCGGCTTTTTTGCTGATCCAGAAGTAGATCGGCTCTTCCTTCAGGATATTCGGCAGCAGGCGCACCTTGTTTTGCAGATTGTGCTCGCGGATCAGCCAGGCCAGTGTCAGTTCGTTCATGTAGATGAAACGGCCATGGCCGGCGGCGATCTTGCGCAGATTGGTCAGGTTGTCGCCGGTGCTGTCGTCGACTTCGAGGCCGAGAATGCGCAACTGGTCGGAGTAGGCGGCGCCGCGCGGCGTGTTAATCAGGGGCCGCAGGCGCACCAGCTCTTCCAGCGTTTCGATATTGACCTTGTCGCTGGCGGCGGCGGCCAGCCGGTGGCGCACGGTGTACAGGGATTTGCCGGCCGCGCTGGCGATCTGGCGCCGGCGCGGCGTGTCGAGCAGGGCGCAGGCGGCGCCCACGCCGCCGCTTTCCAGACCTTGTTCGATCACTGGCACGGAGCGCGCGTCCTCCATGCCGGAGAAGCGCAGGCGCGGCTGGATTTTTTCGATGGCGGCCAGGATGTCGGGGCAGACTCCGGCCGGAAGGCTGCCTTCGCGCGGCAGCCATTTGGGCGGCACGCTTTCCTGCGCCACGATGCGCAAGGTGTATTGCGGTTCCGGCTCGGCCGCGGCATGGGGCGGGCCGGCCAGGACGGCAGCGGCGCACGAGAGTAGCAGCGGCGTTTTCATGTTGTCTCCTTGTAAGGAGATTTTATTCTTACCTAATATCCGCTGCCAGCTTGTGTGCGCACAAACCACATACTTTCGATTTAAAAGCCTTGATTCACCTTGGCCAGGTAATACCACTCGCTGTTGGCGGCCGCGCCGCTGTCGGGGAAGAGGATGAGGGCGTCGTACTCGGCCAGCACCGGCGTGCCGTCGGCGCGGCGGCCGATCTCTTGGCCCTGGGCCACGCGGTCGAAACTGGACCAGTTGCGGCTGAAGCGGTCGTCCGCGTGCAGCTTGTCGTACACCTCGGCCATGCTGAGCGCCTCCACCACGGCCGGATCGACCGGCAGCGGTGCCTCCGCCTCGATCAGGCCGAGGAAGGCGAGGGTGTTCAGGATGGCGCGGTAGGCGACGTGCTGCGCCTGCGGATCGGCGTGCTGGCCGCATTCCAGCGTGAGCGCATAGCCGCCGGTGCTGCGCATGTATTCGGTGGTGCCCATGCCGTAGCGCAGCACGGTTTGCAGCTCGCTGCTGCCGCGCAGGCGGCGCTGCACGCCGGCGCCGTAAGTGCGCAGCCAGCCGTCGACAAAGCGCTTGACGCCCAGGCGGCGTGCCAATGCGCGTTCCTTGTCCTCGTGGCGGAAGGGTTCCAGCGGTCCCTCGTTATTGCGCGGTCCAACCATCACAAAGGGCTGGCTGGCGGCATTGAAGGAGTGCAGGTCGAGCAGCACATCGTGGCTGGCCAGCAGGGGACAGAGCCAGTTGCCGATGCGGTCCTCGAAATCCTGCGGCTGCTCCTTGGGGAAGAGGTTGCGGTTCAGATTGCGTTCGCCCGCGCGCTCGCCCTTGGCGTAGGCGAGCGGATTGACGATGGGGACAAAGGTCACGCTGCCGTTGCGGATGCGCAGGCGGCCTGCGTCGAGTTCCTGCAGCACGCGCAGGATGGCCTGGGTGCCGCACACCTCGTTGCCATGCACGGCGCCGGTGATGATCAGGCGCGGCCCCGGCCCCTGGCCGGTGTAATTGATGGATTTGAATTGCAGCGCGTCTGCCGAAGTCATGCCGGTTCCCCAAGATTATGCAAGTGGCAGCTATTCTAGCGGGATTTGCCGGCGCCGCCGGCGCGGCGGGTAAAATGCCGGGATGAAGCCAAGCCCCCGCATCCACGGTCTGGATACCCTGCGCGCCCTCGCCATCGTGCTGGTGTTCATGAACCATTACATGATCTTCGTCAGCCACAAACCCACTTTCGGCTTTTTCAGCGAAATAGGCTGGGCCGGGGTCGACCTGTTCTTCGCGCTGTCGGGCTACCTGATCGGCAACCAGATTTTCGGCAGCCTGCGCCGGGGCGGCTTCTCGCTCAAGAACTTCTATGCGCGCCGCCTGCTGCGCACCCTGCCCAATTACTATGTGGTGCTGGCCCTGTATGCCTTCTGGCCGTATTTCGCCGGCGCCGCGCAGCCGGCGCCGTGGTGGAAGTATTTCAGCTTCACCCTGAATTTCCAGCTGATCCCCGGCACCCTGTTTTCCCATGCCTGGTCGCTGTGCGTGGAAGAGCAGTTCTATATGCTGCTGCCCGCACTGGCCTTGCTGATCGCCAGCTGGCGCCGTTCGCTGGCCTGGGCCTGGATCGCCATTCTCGCCAGCTTCGCGGCCGGCATGCTGATGCGCAGTTGGCTGTGGCAGCAGGTGCAGCCGCCGCCCGACGGCAGCGCCGCCTTCTATACCAGTATCTACTACTCGACCCTGTGCCGTTTCGACGAGCTGGTGGCGGGCGTGGCGCTGGCGCTGCTGAAGAATTTCCACCGGCCGCTGTGGGAGCGCTGTACGGCCTATGGCAATTGGACACTGGCGGCGGGCCTGCTCATTAGCGTGCTGGCGCTGAACGAATTCCATGATGACCACTATGGCCAGGCCATCACCGTGGCCGGCTATCCGCTGCTGGGACTGGGCTTCTCCTTGCTGCTGCTGTCGGCCCTGAGCCCGGCCTCCTGGTTGTGCCGCCTGCGCGTGCCGGGCGCCTCTGCCATCGCCATCTGGTCCTACGCCATCTACCTCACGCATAAGCAGCTCTGCATTCTGCTCAAGCCGGAACTGCTCAAGCACGGCATGGGGCCGGAATCGGCGGGCGGCATCGCTATCATGCTGCTTGCCAGCGGCTTGGCCGGCTGGCTGCTTTACCTGCTGGTCGAGACGCCCTTTATGAAACTGCGCGAGCGCTATGTGCCCAGCAATGAGGCCGGCGCGCGCGCGGCGCGTCCGGCGCCTGCCGCCGAGTGGCAAGTCTGACACATAGTGATAATCCGTGTAAGTTTTCAAAGCTGATATGGCCTATAGTGAAGGATTGCATTGGCGTTCATGATGCAAAAACGGTTTTACCTCGACTGTTTATCAGGCTTACTCTCATGAAGAACAAGCTTTCGCTTTTGCCAGTTCTCTGTGCCATGGCGGCTGCCGTCTCTGCCCAGCAAACTCCAGCCCTCAGCGCAACTACCCCCGCCATCATCGACTTCGCCCACTGCTTCAAACCGGAGTGGCCCCAGCTCGTGGGTGACGTCGAAATGCAGACGGCGGCGACCCTGGCATACCAAGTTGGCGTGGACGGCAAGTTGCTGGCCGCCCGCCTGCTGCAATCGAGCGGCTCGACCGCCTTCGATCAGGCAGCGCTGGCCGCTGGCCGTGCCTGCCGTTTCCAGCCCGCCGCGGTGAATGGCAAACCCGTTGCCGCCTGGCTGCAATTCCGCTACGTGCATACACCGACCGATCTGGTGTCCGATCCGGCGCTGGTGCGCGAATACCTGCAGGCGCGCAGCGTGGCCGAACAGGGCGGCGCCGCCGCACAGCTGCTGCTGGCGCGGCTGCTGGAACAGGGGCGTGGCGTGGCGCCCAATCCCGACGATGCGCTGCGCTGGTATCGCCAGGCGGCGCAAAGCGGCAGCGCCGAAGCGCAGCTCTGGCTGGGCAACTGCTACTTCAACGGCGTGCTGCTGCCCAAGGATAAGGTGGAAGCCCTGCGCTGGTACCAGGCGGCAGCCGACGATGGCAACGCCCAGGCACAGAACGCCCTGGGCCTGATGTACCAGCGCGGCGACGGCGTGCCCAAGGACTTCGACGAAGCCGCCCGCATGTATCTGCTGGCCGCCCTGCAGGGCTATGACGTGGCGCAGAATAATCTGGGCTATATGTACTGGCGCGGACAAGGCCTGGAACAGAATCCGGCCATCGCCGTCGACTGGTACCGCAAGGCTGCCACCCAAGGCAATGCCTGGGCCCAGCAAAACCTGTCCGTCGCCTATGAGCGCGGACTGGGCGTGGCAGCCGACCGCAAGCAGGCGCGCCACTGGCTGGAACGTGCCGCCGCCCAAGGCTTCACGCGCGCCCAGGTGCGCCTGGGCGATATGCTGATGGAATATGTGCAAAGCGAGGCTGACCGCGAGCTGGCCGTCTACTGGTACCGGCGCGCGGCGGAGCAGGGCGATCTGGCCGGCCAGATCAGCCTCGCCTACTGCTACGAAACCGGCCATGGCGTGACGCAGGATTTCGCCCAGGCTGCCGCCTGGTATAGCCGCGCCGTGGGCCAGACCAGCTCCCTCACGCGCAGCGCCCCGCGCATTCCCGGCGAGGACGGGCGCGGTATCGCGGGCGGACCGGCGCAGACGGCCAAGCGCAATACGCCGGGCGGTGTGCTGCAAAACGTCGACAGCCTGCGTATGCTGGCACTGGCCCAGTATGCAGAGAGCCGCGGAGAGCAGGATGCGGTTGCGGCGCTGGGCGACTACAGCCGCCTGAGCGAGGTGGGCGAACTGCCCATTGTCGAGCGCCATATCCGCAGCTACCAGCTGCCCGAAGTGCCGCAACCGCGTGCGCCGCAGCCGGAGCAGCGCTGGCTGGAACAGGTGCCGGCGGTGGCCAGTGGCCGCTACGGCGCCTGCATCTGAAAAGGAGTGGCTGCCGGCTGCCGCGTTTATTGCTATGCTATGCCATCTTCAATAGCGTGGAGGTGGTATGCAGCTGAATCAGTTTCCGCGGCGGCCCT
The DNA here is from genome assembly GCF_024400215.1 of Massilia sp. erpn. NCBI lineage: Bacteria > Pseudomonadati > Pseudomonadota > Betaproteobacteria > Burkholderiales > Oxalobacteraceae > Massilia > Massilia sp. erpn. Next base: position 5,531,461 of record NZ_CP053748.1, on the reverse strand, counting down.
CGCCGGCTCATGGCGCTAACCCTGGCGATCGGACTTGATGCGCCATGGGACTGCTTGATTTCTTCCGGCGTAAAAAACAACCCGGCGACAGCCAGGCCGACTTTGCACACATGCTGATGGCCTGGATTCGGGAGCAAGGCATTAACGATCCGATGCACTATGAAGCCGACAGCTTCCGCATCGTCGTTGGCAGGGGCACGATCATGAATCTGCACAATGCCTACCGCGATTTCCATGCGAGTCCGCAAGAGGAGCAGCGTGAGGTTTTGCGGCGCTATACCGCCTTTTTTGGAGAGACTGAGAGCGCGCCGGGCGACTTTAGCCAGGCCCGGACCAGCCTGATGCCCGTGATTAAACCCAGGATCTACCTGGATCATGCCAGCGCCGCCCGACTGCCGGACAGTCCGGTTTTGCACATGGCCTGGCGTGAATTCGGGCCGGATGCGATCCTGCTGCTGGCCATCGACAGCGAGCATTCGATCAGCATGATCGGCGAGAAGGTATTGCAGGACTGGGGCGTGTCCTTTGAAGAGGCGCTGGCCGTGGCGCTGGACAATCTGCGCGAGCGCAGCCCGGACAGTTTTGCGCGGCTGAATACGGGCGTGGTTGCCGGCGCTTGGGGTGACGCTTACGACAGTTCGCGCATCCTGCTGCCGGATATGGCGTACCGGGCCGGCGATGGCGTGGAGCAGGTCGTCATGGTGCCGGAACGCGGCCTGTATTTGCTGGCGCCCCTGCATGCGCCAGCCGTGCAGCTGGCCATGGTCGCGCTGGCGCGAACGGAGATGGAAGGGAGCGGGCGGCCTTTGTCGGCAATGATGTACCGCTATCTGGATGGCCGCGCCGTGCCATACCAGCCGGACGATACGGCGGTGGCGGCGGCTTTGCGCGCGGTGGAGCGGATTAGCCTGGCGCGCGATTACGCCGATCAGCAGCAAGAGCTTGAGCAGCGCTATCAGGCCGCGCAGGAAGATATCTTTGTGGCCAGCTATTCCTTGCAGCAGGATGAGGCGAGCGGGCAGGTTTTCTCATACTCCGTATGGACGCGGGACGTGCTGTCGCTATTGCCCTGCACCGATTGGGTGGCGCTGGTGGACAGCGATACGGGCCGGGTGCGCTGGCAGCGCTGGCCGCAGGTGATGGAAGCGGCCGGGGAGATGGCGCGGCCGGAAGAGGGGGTAGGCTATCCGCCGCGCATGCGCGTCAGCGGATTTTTGCCCGAGTCCGGACTAGCGGCCGCCATGGAGCAGCCGGAAATGCAGGCTTAAGGCATCTCGATGACGTCGAAAGGCGACTGCACATCGCTCAGGAAAGCCAGCACGGCGCGGATGCGGGCTGGCGCCTCGGCCTCGCTGGTGCTGTCGATCAGCTGGCGCAGGCCGGGCATAGCCTCCGGCACATCCGGGCTGCGGTAAGCCGCGATCAGCAGCGCCGCGCATTGCGCCGCTTCGCGCTCATGGCGATGGCGCAGACGCTGTTCGATCACGCCGAACAGCGCGCGCTGCATTGCCGGCGTCGGATTCACGATATGCGCGAACACCAGCGGCGTATTTGTGATCGCCGCGCAGATGCGGCGCTCGATATCGTCCGGCTTCACATCCGACGCGATATCGAAATACGCGCCATTCCAGCGCGTGCGCGCATGCGGATGGCCGGGCGGAAAACTCTCCGCCGTCTCAAACCCCAGCGCCCGGCTCAAGCGTCCGAGTAAGTCAGAAAAAGGAATAGGCATCCCCGCATTGTAGCCGAGCCCGCCGCCTCCCATCGCAAGTCCTTTGCGCCAAATCAAAGAATGTCCAACCCTGGTGTCAGGCACCAAGGTCGGACATTTTCTGATCTAGATCAAAGAATGTCCTACTCTAGTGCCTGACACCAGGGTGGACATTGTTTGCGGCAGATCAAACGGCGGCGGGGCTGGGGGGCGCCGTTTCGCCGATCAGGCCGGCGCGGAAGTCGGCGACGGCCTGGAAGATCTCGGCCTGCGTGTTCATCACGAAGGGACCGTATTGCGCGATCGGCTCGTTCAGCGGGCGGCCGGCGATCAGGATGAAGCGGGCTGCTTCACTGGCATCGACCGTCACGCCGTCGGCCTCGGCGGCGTTGGCGAAGATGGCCATCGCGCCGCGCGCCACGGCCTTGCCGCCAATGCTGACGCTGCCGCGGTAGACGTAGAGGAAGGCGTTGTGGCCGGCCGGGATCTGCTGGCTGAAGCTGGCGCCGGCCGGCAGTTCCACGTCCAGATACAGCGGTTCCGTGCCTTCGCGCTGCACTGCGCCGGCCGTGCCGTGGCTGCTGCCGGCGATTACGCGTAGCGTGGCGCCAGCCTCCGTGCGCAGCTGCGGAATGTCCGCGGCGGCGAAGTCCTTGTACCAGGGCACGCGCATCTTGTCCTTGGCCGGCAGGTTGAGCCACAGCTGGAAGCCTTCCATCAAGCCTTCTTCCTGTTCCGGCATTTCGGAGTGGATCACGCCGCGCCCGGCCGTCATCCATTGCACGCCGCCGTTGCTGAGCAGGCCTTCGTTGCCGGCGCTGTCGCGGTGGCGCATGCGCCCGCTCAGCATATAGGTTACGGTTTCGAAGCCGCGGTGCGGGTGGGACGGGAAGCCGGCGATGTAGTCGTTGGCTTCGTCCGAACCGAAATTGTCCAGCATCAGGAAGGGATCGAGGCGGCGCTGCAGTGCCTGGGTCAGCACGCGGTTGATCTTGACGCCGGCGCCATCCATCACGGCCTGACCGTGGACGATGCGCTCCACACTGCGCGCCTGCTGCACGCGCTCGCTGGCAACGGTGTTGATAGTGGTTTCCATGCCATTCTCCTTTTGCTGGACTGCTTGATTAAACCAGAACTGCGTTCACTTGTTCGTCGGCCGAGGCGCGGGCGCGGGCCACCGAGTCCGGGCCCATGCCCATGCCTTCGGCGAAGACGAATTGCACATCGTCGAGGCCGACGAAGCTGAAGAAGGCTTTCAGCTGCGGCAGCTGGGCATCGGTCGGGCCGTCCTTGTGGAAGCCGCCGCGCGAAATCGCCACATACACTTTTTTGCCTTTCAGCAGGCCGACCGGGCCGTTTTCCGTGTATTTGAAGGTGACGCCGGCGCGGGCAATCGCGTCGAACCAGCTTTTCAGCTGCACGGTGATGCCGAAGTTGTACATCGGGGCGCCGATCACGATCACGTCGGCCGCTTGCGCCTGGGCGATCAGGGCATCGTCCAGGGCGACACGAGCGGCTTGCTCGGCGTTGCGCTGGTCGGCCGGGGTGAACAGTGCCTGCAGCGTGGTTTCGTCCAGCACGGGATGGGGCTGGGCGGCCAGGTCACGGCGGCTCAGGCTGGCATCCGGGTTGCTGGCGCGCAGGCGGGCGACGATGGCGTCGGCGACGCGGGTGGATTCGGAACCGTTGCTGCGGGCGCTGGAGTTGATTTGCAGGATGTTCATGTGTTGCTCCTTTTCGATTTCGTTTTGCAGCGTTTGCTGCGATGGGTGAACTTTAACAATTCCAAAATCGAAGAAAAAGCCGGTAAAATGGATAACATTAGTCCATCAGTGGAACAATCGTTGTAAACGGAGCTTGGTATGGATCTGGATCCCAGTGATTTGCTGCTGTTTGCCCGCATCGTCGAGTGCGGCAGCTTCAGCGAGGCGGCGCAGCGCGTGCAGTTGCCGAAATCGACGGTATCGCGCCGCCTGTCGCAACTGGAAGCCCGGCTCGGCGAGCGTCTGTTGCAGCGCACCACGCGGCGCCTGGTGCTGACTGAGTTCGGCGTCAGCCTGCTGGCGCATGCGCGCAAGGTGGTGGAGGAGACCGAGGCGGCCGGCGCGCTGGCGCAGCACCGCCAGCAGGCGCCCAGCGGCTTGCTGCGCGTGTCGATGCCGGCCGACTTTGCCAATGTGCATATGAGCGATATGCTGCCGGGCTTTATGGCGCGCTATCCCGGCATTTCGCTGGAGTTCGACCTGTCGCCGCGCCGCGTGGACCTGGTGGCTGAGGGCTTCGACCTGGCCCTGCGCATGGGCACGCTGCCTGATGATGCGACCCTGGCGGCGCGGCCAGTGGTGCTCAGTACCTGGGGGCTGTATGCCGCGCCTGCGTACACGGCCGTGCACGGCTTGCCCGAGCATCCGGACGAGCTGTTCCGCCACGCGCTGCTGAGCCTGCCGCGTGCCCATAACGGTTTGGCGCATTGGACGCTGCTGCGCGGCAAAACCAGCTGGGAGCGCGATGTGCCGACGCGCATGACGGGCAACTCCCCCGAGCTGCTGACCAAGCTGGCCAGCGCCGGCCTGGGCATTGCCACCTGCACCGATCGCTTTGCTTCGGCCTTGGTGAAGACGGGGGAACTGGTGCGCGTGCTGCCCGAATGGGCTTTTCCTTCGGTGACGGGCTGGGCGGTGTTCCCGGGCCGGCGCCTGATGCCGGCCAAGACCCGCGCCTTCCTCGATATGCTGGAGTGCCACTACCGTGGCGAGATGATTCCGACCTGAGGCCGGCTTAGCGCGGCAGCACCTTGACGGGTTCGCCGCCGCTGCCCGGCACCACGATCACGACAGGCGTGGGGGCGGGCAGCGTTGCTGCGGTGGGCATGGCCGCTTTCGGCGTGGTGACATTGAATAGGAAGGCGATCACGGTGATGAAAATCACCAGGCTCGACGCCGAGACGGCCGCTACCCATTTGACGGTTTGCGCGATCATGGCGTGCAGTTCCGCGCGCTGCTGATCGAACTTGGCGTCGAACTTGGCATCGATGGCAACCAGCTTGGCGTCCACGGCCTCAAATTTTGCGTCGAAATACTCTTTATCAGAAATCGTCATGCCGGCCTCCGGGGGTATTTCCCAGTTTAGGCGAAAGCCCCGGTGCCGGCCGCTGATATTGCGCAAGAGTGCGCTTACTTCAGATTTGCCATGCACTCGCCCAGGCGCACCGGCCCGGCCGGCTGCCATTGCGCGTTGAAATGCAGGGTGTCTTTCGGGAACAGCATCACCACGGTGGAGCCGAGCAGGAAGCGGCCCAGTTCCTCGCCCTTTTTCAGTACGATATTCTGGTCGGCATAAGTCCATTCGCACACATCGGGCTGGCGCGGCGGATTGACCACGCCATGCCAGACGGTGGCCATGCTGCCGACGATGGTGGCGCCCACCAGGGTCATGACGAAGGGCCCGAACGCCGTTTCGAACACGCACACCACGCGCTCGTTGCGGGCGAATAGGCCGGGAATACCGCGCGCCGTGGTCGGATTCACCGAGAACAGCTCGCCTGGCACATAGATCATGCGCGTCAGCTTGCCGTCGCAAGGCATGTGGATGCGGTGGTAGTCGCGCGGACTCAGGTAGAGGTTGGCGAAGCTGCCGTGCTGGAAATGGGCCGCCAGCGCGCGGTCGCCACCGACCAGGGCCGTGGTGCTGAATTTGTGGCCCTTGGCCTGGAAGATCTGGTCGTCCTCGATGGCGCCGAACTGGCTAATGCGGCCATCGACCGGGCACACCAGGTCGGCCTCGGCCAGTGGACGGACGCCCGGCTTCAGCGCGCGCGTGAAGAAATCGTTGAAGCTGTGGTAGCTGGCGATATCCGGATTGGCCGCCTCGGCCATATTTACATCGTATTTACCCACGAACCAGCGGATCAGGCGGGTGGTCATGGCGCCACCCTTGGCGCCGGCCACGCGGCCAGCGAAGTTGGTGAGGGCGGTCTTGGGCAGCAGATATTGCGGCAATACGGCAAGTCGGTCGGACACGGTACAAATCTTCCTTGTTTACGATGCCGCATTATAGCGGCGTGTTCGGCGCCAAAGGCGTCAAATCGATGAGAAATATTTCTTTATAGCCACACAAATTTGGAGAAATTTGATGGACAATAGCGCTCTTTTAATAATTTTGCAAAAGCCAACATGCTCCGCCATCGCTTGCCTGTCCGCCTTACGCTGTCCGCCGCCATTTTAGCCGCTTGCCACGCCCATGCCGAGGAGAAGCCACTATCCACCGCGGATGCGCCGCAGCAGGAGGCCAAGCAGGCGCCGGCGCGGACTACCGACGGCAAGAAGATCCAGCAGGTCGAGATCAAGGCTTCGGCCGCCGCCTACGACCCGCGCCGCGACGATACAGCCAGCAAGATCATCGTGAGCAACGAGGAAATCCTGCGCTATGGCGACACCTCGATCAACGATGTGCTGAAACGCTTGCCCGGCATCACGGTCGGCGGCGGTGGGCGCGGCGGGGCCGACATCCGCATGCGCGGCCTGGGCAATGGCTATACCCAGATCCTGCTGAACGGCGAGAAGGCGCCGGCCGGTTTTTCCATCGATTCGCTGACGCCGGATTCTATCGAGCGCATCGAAATCCTGCGCGCGGCCAGCGCCGAATTCAGTACCCAGTCGATCGCCGGCACCATCAATATCGTGTTGAAGAAGGCGGTCAAGACGGCGGCGCGTGAATTCAAGTTCAGCCAGGGCAAGGGGGAGGACTTTTCCTCGCCCTGGTTCAATCTGAGCATGTCCGACCGCGACGGCAATTTCTCCTATTCCCTGAACGGCAATATGGGCCGTTATAACTACCACCGTCAGTCGCCGTCGGAGGCGCTCGACACCGCGCCCGACGGCAGCGTGATCCGCGAGGTGTACAGCAAGCAGCTCGATATCGGCCGCTCGGAAAGCTTCAACCTCGGCCCGCGCCTGAACTGGACGCTGGCCAATGGCGACAGCGTGACCTGGCAGAGCTTCATCAGCGGCAACCGTTTCCGCAACACCGGCGATGCCGACGAGAGCGCAAAAATCGGACGCAGCAGCCTGTCGCCGCGCATGCTCAGCAGCGGCGACGGCCGCAATGTGTTCTTGCGCAGCGATGTGAACTGGGTGCACAAGCTGGCCGAGGGCGCCAAACTGGACGCCAAGCTGGGCTATAACGGCAACTGGAATGAAAGCAAGCTCAGCCAGTTCGGCGCGAACGGCCCGGTGCAGCAGCTGGCGCGCCGCGTGGAACGCGAGTCGCGCGAACATGGCTTCAGCAGCACGGGCAAGTATTCCACGCCGCTGATACCCGGCCACGCCCTGTCCATGGGCTGGGATGGCGGTATCAGCCGCCGCAACGATGAGCGCCAGCAGCGCGACGCCGATCTGCGGCCGCTGCGCCCGGTGGACAGCAGCATTCCGGTGCCGGCCCCGATCAATGGCGATGAAGGCTTCCGTGCCGAAGTCACGCGCCTGGCCGCTTTCGCCCAGGACGAGTGGAATGTCACGCCGCAATGGTCGGTGTATGTGGGCCTGCGCTGGGAGGGCGTGCAGACCAGCGTCAGCGGCAGCGGCATCGATGATGTGAAATCGCGCACCAGCGTCTTCAGCCCGTTGCTGCAAACCCTGTGGAAGCTGCCGAATACCCAGGACCAGCTGCGTCTGGCGCTGACCCGCACCTACAAGGCGCCGCCGACTTCCATGTTGTCGCCGCGCCGCTTCACCTCGACCGACAATAAGCAGACCTCGCCCGACTACCACGGCAATCCGGACCTGAAGCCGGAACTGGCGACCGGCCTCGATTTCTCCTTCGAACATTACTGGGCCGAGAGTGCGCTGCTCAGCGCTGCCGCTTCGCTGCGTCATATCAATGGCTATACCCGCCAGGGCCTGGTGCTGGAAGGCGAGCGCTGGGTCTCGATGCCGGTCAACGACGGCAGCGCCATCGTGCGCAGCCTGGAGCTGGAAGCCAAGTTCCCGCTGAAAGCCGTGATGAAAGATGCGCCCCAGCTCGACCTGCGCGCCAGCGTCAGCCGCAACTGGTCGCGCGTGAAGGCTGTGCCGGGGCCGCACAACCGTCTCGACCAGCAGGTGCCGCTGTCGGCCACGCTGGGCATGGATTACAAGACCCAGGATGGCAGCTTCAGCACGGGCGGCAGCTTCAGCTTCCGTGCCGGCGGCCCGGTACGCATCACCGAGACCCAGAGCGCGTACCAGACGGCGCGCCGCGAGCTCGATGTGTACGCGCTGTGGAAGTTCAATCCCAAGCAGCAGCTGCGCCTGGCGTTGTCGAATATCCTGGACCAGGATTATATGAGCGAGAGCACTTTCAGCGACCAGCACGGGGTCATGCGCCAGCGCAGCATCATGGCGGGCAGCGCCGCGGTGCGCCTGACCCTGGAAATGAAGTTTTAAGGCTGGCCGGCGCGCTGCGCGCCATGGCAGGGCAGGGGTGAGCAACTAGCAATATGCAATTGAGAATTATTCGCATTATTGCTACACTGCCTGCTTTTTACTCCGCTGCTGCCGCCATGTCCAACGTTCCCTCCCTCCGCCTGAGCGCCATTGGCGCCGCCTGCCTGCTCCTCATCTCCCACAGCGCCACCGCGCAAAACGCGCCCCAGGGCGAAGCGGCCATGGAAACCGTGCAAGTGGTGGGCAACTGGCTCGGTTCCGGCCAGCAGAGCGTGAAGAACTTTGCCGGCGCGCGCACGGTGGTCAAGCGCGACGCTATCCAGGCCTCCGGTGCCACAAGTATCAGCGACGTGATGCGCGCCATTCCCGGCGTGCAGGTGACGGACAACTCGTCCAGCGGCGGCAGCGCCATTTCGCTGAATATCGGTGTACGCGGCCTGGAAGGACGCTATTCGCCGCGTTCCACCGTGCTGCTGGACGGCATTCCGCTGTCGGTGGCGCCGTATGGCCAGCCCCAGCTGTCTTTCGCCCCCGTGTCGCTGGCCAATATCGAGTCGGTCGACGTGGTGCGCGGTGGCGGCGCGGTGCGCTACGGCCCGCAGAACGTGGGCGGCATCATCAACTTCAAGACGCGGCCCATCCCGAATGCCGATTTCGTCGGCGACGCCTCGGTGCGCTATAACAAATTCGAGGGCGGCCATTCCAGCACCCTGTACAACGCCTTTATCGGCGGCCGCGCCGACGGCGGCCTGGGCGTGGCCCTCTTGTATTCGGGCGTCGACGGCTCGGGCTACCGCGAGCACAGCACTGACAAGGTGGACGACGTGGCGCTGAAATTCAGCTATCCGCTGGGCGCGAACGCCGAGCTGACGGCCAAGCTGGCGTATTACAGCGCGCGCTCCAGCATTCCAGGCGGTTTGACGGTGGCGCAATACAATGCCGACCGTTCCAAGTCTTACCGCCAATCCGATTTCTGGAGCGGCCACCGCAGCAGCGTCGATATCGGCTATTTGCATACCCTGTCGGCCACCCAGGAATTGGAAATCCGCGCATATTACAACGACAGCGCGCGCCAGAGCAGCCTGGCCAATGGCATTGACGGCGTTGCTACCTCGGTCAGCAATCAACCGCGTAATTACCGCGTGCTCGGCATCGAGCCGCGCTATACCCAGCGCTTTGAACTGGGCGCGCTGCGCAACGACGTCACCGTCGGTTACCGCCTCCTGCGCGAACGCGCCGACGAAAAGAATATCAATACCCGCATCAGCAATGGCGCGGCGAGCCTGGCGCGCTCCTCGGCCAATACCACCGATGCCCATGCCCTGTATATCGACGATCAGATCGCATACGGCAAATGGCGCGTGACGCCGGGCCTGCGCTACGAGAACATTGAAATGGGCCGCGATAATCGCCTGGCAGTGTTCCAGGAAGAGATCAAAAATACCAAGGTCTTGCCTTCGCTGAACCTGGCCTATTTGCTGAACCATGAATTGACGCTGTTTGCCAATTACAACACCTCGTTTGGCAGCATCCAGCATTTGCAGCTGAATCTGCAAAATTCGGCCGACAGCCTGAAACCGGAAACCGCGAAAACGGCCGAGCTGGGTGCCCGTTATGCCGGAAAGCAATGGAAACTGGAAGCCACCGCCTTCAATCTGAATTTCTCGAACCAGATCGTATATGTCAATACGCCGCCGGTTTACTATAAAAACCTGGGTAAAACCAGCCATCGCGGCATTGAAACCCGCGCCGACTATGCTTTCGAGCGCAGCGGCGCCCTGGCGGGCCTGAGCGCCTATGCCACGTATGCGTATACCAAGGCCACGCAGAAACAAGGGGTATATTCCGGCAATGACGTGCCATTCTATTCGCGCCATACCGATACCGCGGGCCTGCTCTACCAGCGCGGCGCCTGGCGCTTTGACCTGAATACCACGCACCAGTCGAAACAATATGCCGACGATGCCAATACCGTGGCCGAAAGCGCCAATGGGGCGCTCGGCTTGATTCCAGGCTACCGCCTGTGGAATGCGAATGTCAGCTGGCTGGTGCCGGGCTATAAAGGCTATGAGGTGCAGCTGGGCGTGAATAATCTCGGCAACAAGCGCACATTCACGCGCACCACGGATACCAATCTGGGCAAGCTGCCCGGCGCCTCGCGCATGGTATTTGTACAACTGCGCGCCGCTTTCTAAGCACCTTTCATTTCTGAATTATTCTTCCTGGCGGGCGGCGGGTTTTTCCGCCGCCCGCTGTGTTTTTGTCGCATATATTCATCGTAAAGTGTTGTGGAATCAAATCACCTTGCATTCCAGCGCCAGATTTATTACACATATAACTAGAATATCCTGTCGCACTTGTGGTAAATTTCGCTTAGAATTCTCACCGATTGTCACACAAGGGTTTTTGTTGCCGTTTAAAGCAAGCCCGGATCACGAAATTCGCCCCGTAACCCATAAAAGGAACCGAGATGACCACCTACCAGGAATATCAGGCAAAGATCGCCGAGCTGCAAAATCTGGCCGATAACGCGCGCAAAAACGAACTGACCCAGGCTAAAGAAAAAATCGCCAGCCTCATGCGTGAATATGGCCTGACCCTGGCCGACCTGGGCCCAGCAGCACGCAGCAATAAACCGGTAAAGCCACGCGCTCCGGTGCCGATGAAATACCGCGACGATGTCACCGGCCAGACCTGGACCGGCCGCGGCCGCGCACCAAAGTGGCTGGAAGGCAAAGACAAAAACCAGTTCCTGATCAAGTAATCCTCAGGAAAGCCGGCCCGGCTGGGCGCGGCAATACAGGATTCGGCCCGCCTTGCGCGGGCCGAACTGTTTTCAGGCCGGACTGACGGCTTTTTCTTCCTGGGCGTGGGCATGGACCGACCACAGCACGCCCGCGACCAGCAGTACGATGGCGGCGATTTCCAGCGGGCGCGGGAATTGCTGCTTGTAGATAAAGCCGTACAGCAGGGCAAACAGGGTTTCGAACAGGATCAGCTGGCCCGACAGCGTGACCGGCACGCGGCGGCTGGCCACATTCCATAAATGGTTGCCGATGACGGAGGCGCCCAGAGCCAGCAGGCTATTGCAGATCCAGAACAGCGTCCAGTCGCGCCCACTGGCCGCGCCGGCCGCGCCCGTGACGTCCTGGCGCCAGATGGCGAAGGCCACGGCGCCGATCAGCAAGGCGATCAGGCCGGTCGCCAGGCCATACAGGGCCGACCATTCGGCGCTGCTGAAATGGTGGTGGCGTTTCAGATAGCGCGTATTGTCCAGCGTGTACCAGCTCCAGCACAGCAGGGCGCCGGTGGCGCACAGCAGGCCGATGATGGTGCGGCCCAGCTGGCCCCCCGTGCTCTGGGCGTGCGCGAACACATCGATATTGATGCAGGCAATGCCGGCCGCCGCCACCAGCAGTGGCAGGGCCAGTTGGCGCAGGGGCAGGGCGCCGTGGTCCTTGCGTCCCATCAGGGTGACGGAGATCGGCAGCACGCCGACGATGAGCGAGGTCGGCGCCACGCCGGCCAGCTTCACGCCCAGCGCGACCAGCATGTAATAAATGATATTGCCGGATAGCGCATGGCGCAGCAGCGCGCTGCAATCGCTGCGCTCCAGCCGGCGCAGCAGGCCGGACAGGCGCGGCGCCATCAGGCCGAGCGCGATGACGCCATAGGCCACATAGCGGCCCACGGCCAGTTCCAGCGGCGAGAACGCGGCCAGCAGCTCCGGCACGATAAAGACCATGCCCCACATGGCGCCGGCCAGCAGGCCGCAGAGAACCCCATTCCACATGCTTCTTCCTGTTTCTTTCCTGATTTTAAGGCTGCGACAGTTTCTCACAGCTTGGACTATCGTGCAGTTGGAACTTGCAGCAAGGAGGTGAGCCATGAACGAGCAAGCCTGTATTGAGGCGCTGGCCGGCGAGGCCAGGGCCATCGCCCACAGCGACGATTTCGATTATCTGCTCGACTGCATCGGCGATGCCGCGCTGGTGCTGTTGGGCGAAGCGACGCACGGCAGCCGCGAATTCTACCGGCTGCGCGCGGAGATCAGCCGCCGCCTGATTGTGGAAAAGGGCTTCAACGCCATCGCCGTTGAAGCTGACTGGCCGGACGCGCTGCGCGTGAGCCGCTTCGTGCAGCATGGCGGCGGCGATCTGAGTGCCGAGCAGGCGCTGTCCAATTTCAAGCGCTTCCCGCAATGGATGTGGCGCAACGAGGAAGTGCTGCAGCTGGTTACCTGGCTGCGCGTGCACAACACCCATGCCGTCAGTCCGGCGCGCCGCGCGGGCTTCTATGGCCTGGACCTGTATAGCCTGCATGCCTCGATGCGGGCGGTGCTGGCTTACCTGGAGCAGGCCGATCCGGACGCGGCGCAGCGGGCGCGCCTGCGCTATGCCTGCATGGACCATGTGGGCGGCGATCCCCAGCTGTATGGCTATGCCGCCGCCTACGGCCTGCGCGAAAACTGCGCGCAGGAGCTGCAGCAGCAGCTGAATGAGCTGAGCCGGCAGGCGGCGCTGCAGTTGTCGGCGGCGCCGGCCGGCGGCGTGCCGGACGAATTGTTTTACGCCCACCAGAACGCGCGCGTGGCGCGCAATGCCGAAGCCTATTACCGCGCCATGTTCCTGGGCCGGGAAGCGTCGTGGAATGTGCGCGACACGCATATGGCGGACACGCTGGAGGCGCTGCGCGAACATCTGGCCCAGCGCAATGGCAAACCGGCGCGGCTGGTGGTGTGGGCGCACAACTCGCATCTGGGCGATGCGCGCGCCACCGAACCGGGCTGGCTGGGGCAGTTGAATCTGGGCCAGCTGGTGCGCGAGCGCTACCGGCGCGAAGATTCCTTCCTGCTGGGCTTTACCACCCACACCGGGGCGGTGACGGCGGCCTCGGAATGGGAGGGCCCGGCGCAGCTGAAGCATATCGTGCCTTCGCTGCCGGGCAGTATCGAACATCTGCTGCATGCCACGGGCAAGGGCAATTTCCTGCTGCCGATACGCGGCCATGGCAGCGCGCTGGAACGGCTGCCGGGGCGCTGGTTGCAGCGCGCCATCGGCGTGATCTACCGGCCGGAAACCGAGCGCCAGAGCCACTATTTTTATGCCGATCCAGCGCGCCAGTTCGATGCCCTGATCCATATCGATCACAGCACGGCGCTGCCGCCGCTGGAGCCAGCCGCCTTATTGCAGCGCGAGGAGACGCCCGAGACTTACCCCTCCGGCCTGTAGGCGGGCATAGGCGGCGAAAGCGGCCATATTCAGCAGCACGGTGGCCCAGAACATCAGCTGGAAGGAGGTTTTGACGGTTTTATGGCGCAGCCATTGCTGGGCCAGCAGGGCGCCGGGCCAGCCGCAGGCCAGGCCGAGCAGCAGCAGGGTGGATTCGGGCGTGCGCCAGCGTTCGGAACGCGCCGCCGATTTGTCGATGGCGTAGAAGATAAATGCCAGCACGCTGGCCACGCCGTAGACGGCGGCCGGCCACTGGTCCAGCTTCCACTTGAGAACGGCCACCAGATAGAGTAGGGCGAAGACGGGCAGGGCGAGATAGCTCCAGGCGCCAGACGCGCCGCCGCCCTGGCCGGCATCGGCGCGTCCGCCGCGCTTGACGAAATCGCCTTTGGCCGCCGCACCACGGCCAGCGGTTTTGGCGCCGCCGCGGCTTGCGCCATCACCTTTGCCTGCGCTGCCGCGCGCCGGTGCGGCACGCACCGAACTGCCGCCAGCGGCTTTGCCACGGCCGGACGCGCCGGCAGCGGCTGCCTTGGTCTTGCCGCCTTCGCGGCCTTCCTTGCCGGCTGCGGCCACGGTTTAGAAGTAGCTCAGGCCGAGGGCCGCTTTGACTTCGTCGGCGGTGCGGGCCGCCACTTCGCGCGCGCGCGCCGTGCCTTCCTTCAGCACCTGCATCACATAGCCCTTGTCCTTCGCGTACTCTTCGCGGCGGGCGCGGATCGGCGCCAGCATCTCCTGCAGCACCACTTCCAGGCGCTTCTTCACGATCGAGTCGCCAAGGCCGCCGCGCACATAATGGGCTTTCATTTCCTCCAGCGCCGCCTTGTCGGTATCGAAGGCGTCCAGGTAGATGAAGGCCACATTGCCTTCCAGGTGGCCGGGGTCCTGCACGCGCAGGTGCAGCGGATCGGTATACACCTTTTTCACGGCGGCGGTGATCTCGTCGGCCGAGGCGCCCAGATTGATGGTGTTGCCCAGCGATTTGGACATCTTGGCCTTGCCGTCGATGCCTGGCAGGCGGCCGATTTCCGGCACCAGCGCCTTGCATTCGACCAGGATGTCGCGGTTGGCGATGCGGTTGAAGCGGCGCACGATCTCGTTGGTCTGTTCGATCATCGGAATCTGGTCTTCGCCCACCGGCACCAGGGACGCCTTGAAGGCCGAGATGTCGGCCGCCTGCGACGCCGGATAGGTGAGGAAGCCGGCCGGGATATCGCGTTCGAAGCCGCGCAGCACGATTTCCGCCTTTACGGTCGGATTGCGCTCCAGGCGCGCCACCGTCACCATATTCAGGTAGTAGAAGGTCAGTTCGGCCAGTTCCGGAATCTGCGACTGGATCAGGATGGTGGACTTGGCGGGATCGATGCCCACCGCCAGATAGTCCAGCGCCACTTCGACCACATTACGGTGCACCTTGTTGGTGTCATCCATATTGTCAGTCAGCGCTTGCGAGTCGGCCAGCATGATGAACTGCTTATACTGGTTCTGGTACGTGACGCGGTTGCGCAGGCTGCCGACGTAATGGCCGAGGTGCAGCGGGCCGGTCGGGCGGTCGCCGGTCAGAATCACGTCAGGGGTGGAGGGCTTGCTCATCGGGGTTCCTTGTGCTTGCCCCCGTCAGCTGCGCCATAAGAAACGCCACCTGGCTGAGGCGGCGTTGATATTAAAATCACATCACTTTGCAGTGGCCGCGCGCTGTCAGCGGCGCCACCAGGACAGACTAGACGGATGTGATTGAATTGCTTTCATGCCGTTATGGTTGCAGTTTGGCGGCCCGCTGTCAAGTCGCGCCGCCGCCACGGCCGTTCAGCGCCGGTCCGGATCGTTGGGACGGGCATCATAGCGATTGGGCACGCCATCGTTGTCGCGGTCGCGGTCCACCCGGTTCGGGATGCCGTCGCCATCGCGGTCACCATCGCCGCGCACCCAGCCGCCGTGCTGCATCTGCCAGCGGTCGCCGCGCGATTCCCAGGTCGAAGGGCGCCAGTAGTAGCCGTGGCGCGCGCGCATCCATTGGCCGCGCACCCAGACATAATGGTTGCCGCTCCAGCGCCAGTAACCCGGCGCCCAGACGTAGCCGCGGCGCGCATCGGGCACCGGCTCGCTGCGCAGCGGCGGCGGCTCGGTGCGTACCACAACGATATCGGCGGCGGCCGCCGGTTGCGGCAATGTCCCCACGGCCCCGCCAAAGGCCAGCAGGACTGCCATCAGTAGCTTGTTCATGATGTGCTCCTCATTGATTTTGCCAGCCCAGTGTCGCCGCAACAGGCAAGGCCATCTGTGCGTGCACGCTCTTACTATCGGGCATGCTAGTATCGCCCTGAGCCCAGGCATTCAAGTCCCGGGCCGCAGAAGAACAGATTATTCAGGAGACTTCGCATGCGCCTTTCCCCGTCCGTCCGGCTGTCCGGACTGATACTGCTTTCCGCCTTTGCCAGCAGTGCCGCGCTGGCCCAGATTTCGCCGATGACGCCCGATATCGGGCCGCGCCTGGAGGTGCCGGACGAGAATGCCGACTATATCAAGCGCGTAGTCATGATCCCCATGCGCGACGGCGTCAAGCTGCATACTGTGATCGTGATTCCCAAGGGCGCGTCGAGGGCACCCATGATTCTGACGCGCACGCCCTATAACGCGGCCAAGCGCGCCCAGCGTAGCGTCAGTCCCAGCATGCTGGCCGCGCTGCCGCAGGGTGACGAGGTGTTTGTCGGCGAGGGCTATATCCGCGTGTTCCAGGATGTGCGCGGCAAGCATGGTTCGGAAGGCGAGTATGTGATGACCCGCCCCCTGCGCGGCCCGCTCAACAAGAGCAAAACCGACAACGGCACCGACGCCTGGGACACCATCGACTGGCTGGTGAAGAATGTCGCCGAGAGCAATGGCAAGGTGGGCATGCTGGGCTCCTCCTACGAAGGCTTTACCGTGCTGATGGCGCTGGCCGATCCGCATCCGGCGCTGAAGGTGGCGGTGCCGATGAGCGCCATGGTCGATGGCTGGCGCGGCGACGACTGGTTCCACAACGGCGCCTTCCGCATGACCACCATGTCCTATATCGCCAGCCAGACCGCGGCGCGCGGCGGCGGCGAGCAGCTGGCGACCGGCATTTTCGACGAGTACGAGAGCATGCTGCGCGCCGGTTCCGCCTACGGCTACGCCAAGCGCTTTGGCCTGGAGCGCCTGAACTTCACCAAGAAGCTGTTCGAGCATCCGGCTTACGACAGCTTCTGGCAGGAGCAGGCGCTCGACCGCATTCTCGGCGCGCGCAAACTGAGCGTGCCGACCATGCACGTGGTGGGGCAGTGGGACCAGGAGGATATCTACGGTCCCTACGCCACCTATGCCGCGCTGGAACCGCAGGACAAGGACAACCGCATGAACTTCCTGGTGGTCGGCCCCTGGCGCCACAGCGGCGTCAATTACGAAGGCTCCAGCCTGGGCGCGCTCAAATTCAATGGCGATACGGCCTACCAGTTCCGGCACGACGTGATGCAGCCCTTCCTCAACCAGTATCTGAAGGATGGCGCGCCGGCCGCCGACACGCCGCCCGTATGGTTCTACCAGACCGGCAGCAACCGCTGGCAGCGTTTGCCGCGCTGGCCGCTGTCCTGCGCCGAAGGCTGTCCGTCGGCGGCGCGCCCCGTGTATCTGAAGGAAGGCCTCAAGCTGGGCTTCGATGCGCCCAAGGCTGGCACGGCGGCAGGCTATGACGAATATGTGGCCGATCCGGCCAAGCCCGTGCCCTTTGTGCCGCGCCCGGTGCGCATGGGCGACGCCAATACGTGGCGGCCATGGCTGGTGAGCGACCAGCGCTTCGCCTCCGACCGGCCGGACGTGCTGACTTATGTCTCCGAGCCGCTGAAGGCGCCGCTCACGCTGTCCGGCGCGCCGCAGGTGCACTTGGCGGCATCGACCAGCGGCAGCGATGCCGACTGGGTGGTCAAGGTGATCGACGTCTATCCGGACGAAGTGCCGTCGCAGCCGGAGCTGGGCGGCTACCAGCTGGCGCTGGCCATGGACATCTTCCGCGGCCGCTACCGCGACAGCCTGGAAAAGCCTTCGGCCATTCCGGCCAACGAGGTGCAGACTTACCGCTTTGCGCTGCCCCATGTGAACCACGTGATCCAGCCCGGCCACCGCCTGATGGTGCAGGTGCAATCGAGCTGGTTCCCGCTGTACGACCGCAATCCCCAGAGCTATGTGCCGAACATCTTTTATGCCAAGCCGGGGGACTATAAGAAGGCCACGCAGCGCGTCTACCACAACAGTTTCATCGAGCTGCCGGTGGTGAATCCTACTGTGCGCTGACGAAGGGCGATTCGCTGGCGCCGGGCGCCTGCGTCAGCAGGCTGCGCATCTGGCGCGCCTCTTCCAGCGGCGTGCGGCCGAAGTAGCGCTTGAATTCGCGGCTGAACTGCGAGCTGCTTTCGTAACCCACGCGGCTGGAGGCGGTGGCCGCATTCAGGCCGCTTTGCGCCATCAGCAGGCGGGCCTTGTGCAGGCGGGTCGTCTTCAAATACTGGATGGGTGAAGTCAGCGTCACGGCTTTGAAGCTGGCGTGGAAGGCGGCCAGGCTCATGCCGGCTTCCTGCGCCAGCGTGGCGACGTCGATGGACTTGGTGTAGTCGCGGTGGATGCGCAGCAGGGCTTTGCTGATCTTGCCGAACTGGCTGCGGTGGGCCAGCGCCGCGCGCAAGGCGCCGCCCTGGCTGCCGGTCATCACGCAATACAGAATTTCGCGCAGGATGCCGGGGCCGAGCAGGCGCGCTTCCACCGGCGAGAGCAGGGCTTCCAGAAGGCGCAGCAGGGTATTGCCGAAGCGTTCGTCCAGCGGCGACGACATGATGCCGAGCGGCGCTTCGGCGATGCGCACGCCGGCCATATCCAGCTCCATCGCTATCTCCGCCGCCACCTGCAGATCGATGGGAATGGACATCGCCAGCATCGGTTCGGCCTCGCTGGCGTCGGTCTCGCCTTCAAACGGCAGCGGCACGGACAGCACCAGGAACTGCTGGGCGTTGTAGTGATACACCCGTCCACCCACATAACCGCGTTTGCGCCCCGAGCAGACCACCACGATGCTCGGTTCGTACAGCACCGGCGTGCGCGGCACCGAGCGGTTGGCGCGCATGAAGCGCAGGCCGGGCAGGGCGCACAGGGTGTAGCCCTCGTCAGGCGCGAGGCGGTCGATCAGCTGCGCCATGCGAACCTGGCGCGCCAGGCTGGGATCGGGGGATGCGCTCATACGGCTCCATCTGCGGGTGGTAATAGATTCAGGCAGCTATTTTGCGTCATTTTACCGTTCGCGCGAGAGCGGAAAGAGGATTAGGCAAGAATTGCATATTTTCGTGCATGCCCGCGCGCGCTGCGCCGCCTAGACTTTCCGCTATCGACCAACAGTATGGAGGCAAGCATGAAAAAACGTCATTCATCCAAAGTAATCCTGATTACCGGCGCCTGCGGCGAAGTCGGCGCGGCGGCGGCCCGCCTGCTGGCGCGCGATCGTCACCGCCTGGTGCTGGGCGGTTCCTGCCGCCATAGCCTGGAGCGGCTGGGCGAAGAGATCCGCGGCGCCGGAGGCCAGGCCGATCTGCATCTGCTGGACGTGACCGATGCCGACGATGCGCAAAGCTTCGCGCTGGCCGCGCACCGCAGGCATGGCCGCGTGGATGTGCTGGTGAACAGCCATGCCGAGATGCCGTTCTCGCGGCTCGATGCGATGAAGATCCGCGAATGGGACCGCATGATCGACGTGAATGTGCGCGGCGTCCTGCACAGCATCGCAGCGGTGCTGCCGCTGATGCAGGTTGCGCGCGCGGGCCAGATCGTCAATATCGGCGGCGGGCTTGGCCAGCAGGTTGGCGCCGAAGCCGCCGTCTACTGCGCCACCCGTTCAGCGGTGGCGGCGATTTCGGAAGGGCTGCGGCAGGAGGTGGGCGCAGAGATTCGCGTCAGCCTGGTATCTGCCAGCGGCCAGGGGGATGGTGCCGGCGCGCTGGCCCAAGCCATCCGTTCCGCCATCGTCCTGCCTGAAAGCGCCGGTTGGCCAGGTCCGCAGACCGGTTCAGGCTAGGCGAAGCGCATCAAGGCCGCACCGCCGGCAATGAAGCCGATCGCCGCGGCGCGGCGCCAGCCGATCTTCTCGCGCAGGAAGAGCGTTGCGATGGCCGCCGCAAACAGAATGGCCGTCTCGCGCAGCGCCGCCACAGCGGCCACCGGCGCCACCGTCATTGCCCACAGCGCCAGACCATAGGAAGCCAGCGTGCCCAAGCCGCCCAGCAAAGCCACGCGCCAATGCTGGCAGGCGTAAGCGCGCAAGGCGACCGGCCGCCGCGCCAGCGTCCACGCCAGCAGGCCAAAGGCCGTCAGCACAAACAGATACATCGTGTAGGCGGCCGGGGCCCCCGACTTGCGCGCCCCGATCCCATCGACCAGCGTATACGCCGTGATCGCCACCGCATTCAGCAGCGCAAACAGCGTCGCGCGCCCAGCCGAGCGCGCTGGACCGGGCGCAGATGGCGCTTCCATCAGCCGAGTCCGTGTCCGATTGGGGTCTGACCCCAAGGTGGACACGGGTTCAGCCGGAACGCGGTGGCGGGAGGCGAGGTAGAGGCCGAAAATACCGCTGCAGATGCAGGCGATGGCGAGGTATTGCTGGGGATTCAGGACTTCGCCGAGCAGGGGCCGGCTGGCTATGGCGACCATCAGCGGGGCGCTGCCGCGCATCAGGGGATAGGCCAGGCTCATATCGCCATGGCGGTAGGCGGCGGCCAGCAGGCCGTAGTAGAGGAAGTGGATCAGCGTCGATGCCAGCACATAAGGCAGGCTGGCTGGCGCGGGTGCGGGCAGGAAGGGCAGGGCGGCCAGCGAGATCAGGGCCGCGCCCGAGGCGACCAGCACGCTGGTCAGGAAGGCGTCTTTTCCGGCCTTGACCAGGGCGTTCCAGCCTGCATGCAGAAAGGCCGCGAGCAGGACAAGCGCGACAACAGTGGGACTCAACGGGGGCGAACGCTTTCTGACATCACGTCGGGACGGTGGTAGCGCTGGAAGCCTTCGTACACGACTCCCGACCTGGCGGCTTTTTCCAGCAGCTCGCGCAGGACCGCCTGGTCCTCCGCGTTCAGCGAGCGGCGCGAGTAGTACACCCCGCTATGCCCCCAGGGCAGCTCGGGAATCGGTTCGATGCGCAGCTTCTCCATCAGCCCCTGCACGCGCGGTTCGCGGCGGATGGCGGCGGCCAGGATGGTCGGCCCCATGATGGTGACGTCGACCGAACCGACATTCATCAGCCGCGCCACGGCATTGGCATCGACTTCGAGAAACAGCCGCCCCTGGCGCGTCAGCTCGCGTACGATGGACTGGTATTGCTCGCCGTAGTCGAAGCCGCGCACCACGGCCACGCGCAACTCGTGCTTTTCCAGCAGTTCCTGGGCATTGCGGATGGGCGGGCGTTCGCTGGGCAGGGTGATCAGGGTGGCGCGGTGGCCGATCATGGGGATGAAGTGGCCCAGCTGGTCGCGCGCCGGCGTGCGGTTGGCGGGCAGCAGCAGGTCGGCCTTGCCGCTTTCGAACATGACTTCCAGACGCGCGCGCGGCACCACGGAAAAGACGAAATTGCAGCCGGCCTTGGTGCCCAGGTTGCGCAGCATCTCGGTGTAAATGCCTTCCACGCTGCTGCCGTTGACGACGACGCTGACACCGATGGGGGCGACGGGGACGATGATGTCGCGCGAGCAGCCGCTGGCCATGGCTGGGGCGGCGGCACAGGTCAGCCACAGCGTCAGCGCCGCGGTCCGGCTCCAGGCCGGCCAGCGATGGGAAAGTCTGCTCTTCATGGCATCTCGCTCAAGACGCCGGACGCTGCCCGCCCCCGCAGGCTGGCGTCCTGGCTGACTTCATTCTCTATGAATTTGCCTGAAAAGCCAAGCTGCTGCGGGCGAAATAGCGCCTTGCCACGACAATCGCCAGCCCCTGCAGGATGGCGCACATGAAGAAGCTGGCCCCCATGCGCCAGTCGCCGGCCGGCAGGTGGCTCACTACGCCCAGGATCGCGCTGCCGATCAAGGGCATGCAGATGATGCCGACCGCATTGATCGATTGCAGAGACCCCATCAACTCGCCCTGTTCAGCCGGCGGCGTGGATTTGGAGAAGATCGCCTGCATGGCTGGCCCGGTGGTAAAGGCCAGCAGATTGCAGAAGATGAAGACGTACATCATCCAGCCCTGCGTCGCCATGCCGTACAGCGTATACACGACAAAGCCCGAACCCAGGCCCATGAGGGCCAGCTTCACTTCGCCGAAACGCTTGATCAGCATGCCGAGCATGCCGGCCTGCACCACGGCGGCCATCAAGCCGACGCAGAACAGGGAAATGCCGTTCTGGGTCGGGTTCCAGCCGAAGCGGAAGTGGTTGTACAGCACCCAGGTACTGTGCAGTCCGACCTGGGCCAGGGTCATGAAGGCATAGGCGACCAGCAGGCCGCGGATGTCGCGGCGGCGGCTCAGGCGCGTCAGGCCGGCCAGGGGATTCAGCTTGGCCGGATTGAATTTGCTGCGCCGTTCGGGCGGCAGCGATTCGGGCACGAAGAACCAGCCGTAGATGAAGTTGGCGGCCGACAGCGCGGCGGCGATGACGAAGGGCAGGTGCAGGCTCACATCGCCCAGCAGGCCGCCCAGCATCGGGCCGCAGATGAAGCCCAGGCCGAAGGCGGCGCCGATCTTGCCGAAGCTCTTGGCGCGGTTTTCCGGCGTCGAAATATCGGAAGCATAGGCCGAGGCCACCGCCATGCTGGCCGAGGACATGCCGCCCACCACGCGCGCCAGCAGTAGCCAGGCCAGGTTGGGCGCCCAGGCGGTGATCAGGAAGCCCAGGCCCATGCCGGCCATCGAATACAGCAGCACCGGGCGGCGGCCCACGCGGTCGCTGAGCGCGCCCAGTATCGGCATGCAGAAGAACTGCATCAGGCCGAAGATGGCCCCCATGATGCCGTACCACAGCGCCTGCTGGTCGCGCACCGGAACGAATTCGCCCACCAGCAGCGGCAGCACCGGCACCACCAAGCCCAGGCCCAACATGTCGATGAAGATGGAGACCAGTACGAAGCCGAGGCGGCCGCCTTTGGCCCCGCTATCTGCATCGGCCGCGCTTGGGGTGCCGCTGGCGGAAGTTTGCATTTCAGGCTGGCTCATGGCGTCTCGCTGGCGGGAAGCGCGGCCCATTCGGCCACAAAGTTATCGCGGAAGGCATACAGCTGCTGCATGCGTTCCATGCCGAGGCGCTTGCCGGCGGCGGTCTGCATCATGCCGGGCAGGGTGGCCAGCTTGACCTCGATATGGTCGAGGGAATAGGCCTTGTCGTCGCGTGCGCGGCGCTGGGCCAGCGGATCGTCGGCGTGGGCCAGGGCGGAACCCATGCGGCCGGCGGTGTAGAACAGGCGCGCCAGGCCGACGGCGCCGAGGGCGTCGAGACGGTCGGCGTCCTGTACGATCTTGGCTTCGATGGTGTGCGGCGGCAGGGCGGCCGAGAAGCTGTGCGTTTCGATCGCATGCGCCACGGCGGCCAGACGCTCGGCCGGGAAGTCCAGCGCGGCCAGCTGCTGCTGCGCCAGGACGGCGGCCTGGCGCGAAGCCAGATGGCGTTCCGGATGATTCTTGGGCAGGTTCACCAGATCGTGCAGATAGCAGGCCGCCAGCACGACCAGGGCATCGGCCTCGGGATAATCGTTCAGCAGCAGGGAGGCGTTGCGCCAGACGCGATGCAAGTGATTGGTGTCGTGCGCACCATCGCTGTCGCTCGCCGCGCTGGCCAGCGCGATCAGGCGCGGCTGCCAGCTATTCAACAGTTCATTCATTCTTGCTCTTCTGTTTCGGGTTCGGGGAAGCACGCCATTGTGGCATGAATGCCGCAGCGCCGTTGTAACTCATAGTTGTTAATTTATTGTTTGTGAGTAATAATGGATTTTTGATAATTATTGGAGGGAAATGCGGACAGGACGTCTGATGACGCTGGCGGGCGTTGTGATGGCCGTGAGCCTGGGGGCGGTGGCGCAGGAGCGCTTCACGCTCAAGCGGGAAGAGGCGCAGACCGGCAGCCATATCAAGCGTGAGGCCGCCACCGGCAATATCCCGCTGGACAAGCCATACCGGGATTTCACGCCCGAACAAAAGCGCATCGTGAAAAAGCCCTACGAAAACATGAAGGAAAACGACGAGCCGCCGTTTCCAGAGAAGGGGCTGGCTGAGCTTTACATGACGATGTCCAAGGTGCATGCCAAGGTTCACGCCAATGGCCTGGTGGATATGGAAGTGGTAGTGGACCCCGCGGGTAAGCCGCTGAATGTGCTGGTGTATAGCTCGCCGGACGAGAAGGCCAGCGAGATCATGGCCATGGCGCTGATGGCCACCAAATACAAACCGGCCCTGTGCAGCGGCCAGCCTTGCCAGCAGAACTTCCTGTTTCGGGCCAAATTGACGCCCGGTTACTGAGAATTTCAGTTGCCACATGGCACTAAATTTGCTGCTAAAAAACTTGGCTTAGGGTAACATTGAGGGCTGATATTTACCAATGAACTTTCGTGCTGCGAGTGATACAGCGGCGCGTTAAATCGCCCACGATAAGGAATCATCATGTCCCAAGACGCACAAGTGCAATCGACCGGCGCGGCAGCCGAATACCTGGCCTTTACCCTGGGCCAGGAAGAATACGGCATCGACATCCAGAAAGTCAGCGAGATCCGCAGCTACGAAACGCCGACCCGTATTGCCAATGCGCCGGAATTCGTCAAGGGCGTGGTCAATCTGCGTGGCCTGATCGTGCCGATCGTCGACATGCGCATCAAGTTCAACCTGGGCACGCCGAACTACAACCAGTTCACCGTCGTCATCATCCTCAATATCGGCTCGCGCGTGGTCGGCATGGTGGTCGACAGCGTGTCCGACGTGACCACGCTCGAACCCGAGCAGATCAAGCCAGCCCCGGAAATGGGTTCGACCATCAATACCGAACATATCGTGGGCCTGGGCACGCTGGAAGAGCGCATGCTGATCCTGGTGGACATCGACAAGCTGATGTCCAGCGAAGACATGGGACTGATCGAAAGCGCCGTCGCCTAAGAGGGCCGTCACCATGAACGCACTCAATCACATCAGCATCGGCAAGCGCCTGGCCATCGGCTTTGCCATCATTCTCGCCTTCTGCATGCTGATCACCGGCATCGGCATGTGGCGCCTGCAGCAGGTGGCGCAGGCGACCAAGGACATGATGGAAACCCCGCTGGCCAAGGAACGCATGATCAGCGACTGGCACAGCCGCATCGACAGCGCCATCCGCCGCACCACGGCCATTGCGCGCAGCAGCGACCAAAGCCTGGGTGCCTATTTCGCGGAAGAGTCGAAATCCTCCAGCGCCGCTTCGGCCGAACTGCAAAAGAAAATCGAAGACCTGCTGCAGGACGAGGACGAGAAGGCGCTGTTCACCAAGTCCATGGAACAGCGCAAGGTTTATCTGAGTTCGCGCGACCAGGTGGCCAAGCTGAAATCGGCCGGCGAACTGGAACCGGCGCAGGAAGTGTTCGAGAAAACCTTCGTGCCCGGCGCTGCCAAATACCAGTCGCTGGTGCAGGATCTGCTGAAAATGCAGCGCGAGAAGATCGACGCGACCGCACGCCATATCGAGGGCATCGCCATCAACAGCCGCACCTTGCTGCTGGTGCTGTCGGTGCTGGTGCTGGGCTTTGGCGCCGTCTGCGCCTGGCTGCTCACCGTGGGCATCACCGCGCCGCTGAGCCGCGCCGTGGACGCCGCGCGCCGCGTCGCGTCGGGCGATCTGAGCGGCCAAATCGACGTGGCGGGCAGCGACGAAACCGGTCAGCTGCTGCAGGCGCTGAAGGATATGAACCAGTCGCTGCTGAATATCGTGACCGAAGTGCGCAACGGCACCGACAGCATCAATACCTCGTCGTCCGAAATCGCAGCCGGCAACCAGGATCTCTCTTCGCGTACCGAAGAACAGGCCAGCGCGCTGGAAGAAACCGCCTCCTCGATGGAGGAACTGACATCGACCGTGCGCCAGAATGCCGATAATGCTCGCCAGGCCAATCAGCTGGCCAGCGCTGCCGCTTCGGTGGCGGTGCGCGGCGGCAGCGTGGTGACGAATGTGGTGGGTACGATGGAGTCGATCAACGAATCCTCGCGCAAGATCGTGGACATCATCTCGGTCATCGACGGCATCGCCTTCCAGACCAATATCCTGGCGCTGAACGCCGCCGTGGAAGCGGCGCGCGCCGGTGAGCAGGGCCGCGGCTTCGCGGTGGTGGCGTCGGAAGTGCGCAATCTGGCGCAGCGCTCGGCGTCGGCGGCAAAAGAGATCAAGGAACTGATCGGCGACTCGGTGGAGAAGGTCAACCAGGGCAGCAAACTGGTGGCCGAAGCCGGTAGCACGATGGAAGAAATCGTCGCCAGCGTGCACCGCGTCAGCGACATCATTTCCGAGATCACGGCGGCCAGCTCGGAGCAGAGCGTGGGCATCGAGGAAGTTTCGCGCGCCATCGGCCAGATGGACCAGGTCACGCAGCAGAATGCGGCTCTGGTGGAGGAATCGGCGGCAGCGGCCGAATCCATGCAGCACCAGGCGCACAGCCTGGCGCAGGTGGTCAGCGTGTTCAACGTTGGTCAAATGGGCGGTAAGCCCGCGCTGCGCCTGGGACGGTAATGCGTTCTACCGCTTGAAGATAAAGGACGCTGCGGCGTCCTTTTTTTTCTGTGGCTGGCTTAGAGTTAATCTGACGTCAGCTGCCGGAAGAATGAAAATTTTCATAGCCTGCGCTGGATCAGATTGGACCTGACATAAATTATCGGATGAGTTAAAGTTCTCGCGGGGTGCTATCGGCCAGGCGCAGACGTCGGTTAGAGATACTTCCTGTAAGGACCTTGGGTCCATTTACTTCATGTCGAGTCAAATATGCGCAAATTCATAAAATCCTTCGTTACTGCTATCTATCTCGTCACTTTCGCTGTCATGTCGCCTGTTATAGCCGCAGAC
The DNA here is from genome assembly GCF_024400215.1 of Massilia sp. erpn. NCBI lineage: Bacteria > Pseudomonadati > Pseudomonadota > Betaproteobacteria > Burkholderiales > Oxalobacteraceae > Massilia > Massilia sp. erpn. The sequence continues at coordinate 5,505,061 of NZ_CP053748.1, read as the reverse complement.
CAAAATACCGACTGGGAAGCACAGGTTAGAAAAGCTGACGATGCCTACTGGAACGACTTTAATTTTTCACATTCCACTGCATTGAAGGTCTATCTCACCAGCGATGTCGAGTTCTATCATGATCTTGGCGGCTCAATAATAGGGTATGAAGCATTGGCCAAAGTCAACGCCGGAATGGATGGTGCCAAGAACCGAGGTCGCCGTATGGTTGTTCCTGAAACTCTCCGCATACTTCCATTGCGCAAGGGAAAAGACATTTATGGTGCCCTAGTCATGGGTGAGCATGATTTCTTTAGTACTGAGTCAGGAAAAGTGGTGAAGAGAACGTTGAGGGCCTCTTTCACGCACCTCATGTTGCTCCAGGACGGTGCTTGGAAAATAGCGCGTATATATAGTTATGAACACAAACCGGTAACTGATACGGATAAATAAGCTTAAATCGGAAGAGGTCGGATTGGTTAGGTTTTCACCGGCCAATTAACCGGGCAATTGATCAGAGCAAAGGTCTGTTCAGGGGCGTGAGCATCAATTCACTGCATTCAAAATATTTAGAGTGCGCTACTTCCGCTTTGGGACGTAAATTGCCGATTGTTGGATGTTCGGCGTTGGGTAACACGTAGGTGTTTGAGAATTGGTCCACCTGTCAGTAGGCAGGCCAAGGACAATTGCGCCACTACTTTAGGATGAAATGACTTTGCTTCTGGAGCAGCGCCTGGCCGGAATCGCGGCCGCTACGCCATGGTTTATGGATGCTTTGCACGCTGCTGCCAGCTTCGGGCTGGAGTCATGGTGCATCGGGGCGGGCGTGGTGCGCAATCTGGTGTGGGACCATCTGCATGGCTATGCGGCGCCAAGTCAACTTGCCGATATCGACCTCGCTTACTTCGATGCCGCCAATCTGGACGGCGAGCGCGAGGCCGATTTGCAAAGGTGCTTGTCGCAGCTGATGCCATCGCAAAAATGGGAAGTGACTAATCAGGCCCGCGTTCACCTCTGGTTCGAGCAGTACTTCGGCCACCCGGTTGATGCTTTGACTTCGCTGGACGAGGCGGTGGCGTCATGGCCGGAATATGCCACCTCGGTCGGCGTCTTCCTCGATTCGAGCGCGGCCCTGAACATCATCGCTCCGCACGGCTTGGAGGATCTTTTCTCCATGACGATACGACGCAATCCGGCGCGCGTCAGCCTTGAAACTTACCGCGAGCGGATCGAGCAAAAGCAGTATCTAAAACGATGGCCCCAGGCCACCGTGATTTTTTAAGGAACTGGATCATGCGCATGCCGGACCCGGAATTCATCGCTTCCCACGCCCTGCTGCGGCGAGGGGAAAGCGGCGAGCAGGCTGAGATCAATATCCAGATCGGCAGGCCATATCCGGCTGACGGAGCCTGGGCTTGCGCCCTTGTCGTCGATGAGCGTTACCCCGATATTTATGGCGACACCTCCTTGCAGGCATTGTGTCTGGCGGTGTCGCTGGCGTCCAGGCGGTTGCGGGAAATGCTGAAGGCTGGTGAAATATTGTCGCATCCAGACAGCCCGGAAGTACGCCTGGATGCGGAAGCGCTGGATGCGCTCTTTGGCTCCAACCTGTTTAAGTAAATATGTCCACAATCACTATTCGCACCACCACTGAATCCGACTGGGAAGCCTTGAAGGAACTGCGGCTTGCCTCCCTGCTTGAGTCGCCCACTGCATTTGGATGGAACTACGCGGACGCCGCCGCCAGCGATGAAGCGCTGTGGCGCGACAACGCGGCAGGCCGCACGCCGAGGACGTATTTGCTGGCCTTTGTCGGCGATAAGGCCGTGGGATTGATCGGCTATGGCTTGAGCGCCGCAGCGGAATGCAATCTGATCGCCATGTGGGTCAATCCCGCATTCCGCGGCCAGGATATTGCCGCCGGTCTGGTGGAGGCGGTCAAGGCCGGCGCAGGCGCGCAAGGACATCGGCGGATTGTGCTGACCGTTTCCCCTGAAAACAGCCGCGCGGTGGCTCTGTACGAAAAGCAGGGATTCGCCTTTTTGCCGGAATGGGAAACGCTGGACAGCCATCCGCACATCAAGGTGCAGAAAATGGAATGGAGGAGCGGGGAATGTACGCTTTAAAGGTCAGCATTAACGATGGCGCCCCGATTGTGGCTGGCGCCGATGATCTGGCGGTCCTAAACGCGATTATCAATTGCGTTGGCACGCTTGGGGCGGAAACCAAACCGGATGAGGCGGGGCAAGCCGTTGACCTGCATCTGAATATTGGCGGCCTGACTGCGCGAAAAAACGATGCGGCCGACGAGCATCTCAGATGGCTGTCGCTGCATCCGCTTCAGGTAGGCGACACGGTCACAGTCCAGCTTATCGAAACCTCGGTTGCGGATGCGCCAAGCAGCGGAGAAGAGGCCGCGCAGAGAAAGCGCGATGAAAAGGAATACTTCGAGCACTGCAAGCGCGTCTACCTTGAGCTGAAGGATCAATACGAGGCATGAGCCGATGCCGGCTTATTTGCAGCGCGAATACATGAACGATGCCCGTGGTTCGTGGCCAAGGTTGGGGTGGACGATATAACGTTCCAGCCGGCCTTCGCGCTTGAAGCCGGATTTTTCCAGCGTGCGTGCCGAGGGCCGGTTTTCGGTATCGCAGGTGGCTTGTATGCGGAAGTAGTCCGGCAGGGCGAGGGCGGCGTCGCAGAAGGCCAGAATGGCCTCGGGCATGAGGCCGGTGCCCCAATATTCGCGGCCCAGTACATAGCCGATGTCCACGGTGTGCGAAAAAACCAGCGCATCCAGCATGCCGATTGGGACATCCTCACGCTCCGCCAAGGCCAGGATATAGGGGCGGCTTTGATTGCTCTCCCACCGGTTGATGCAGCCTTCGATGAAGTTTTTGGTTTGGCGCAGCGACGTATGCGGCCGCCAAACCATATAGCGCGCCACATCCATATCCTGGGTGTAGGACTCAAAAATCACAGCGGCGTCCTCGGGACGCGGTTCGCGCAGAACCAGTCTTTGCGTGCGGAGCAGGGTGGGCAGCATGATGGGGTATTGCCGAATATTGAAGATATTTATTGAAACTTTAACTCATTTGCAAGTCCGTGTCATCGTGGATCTGACTTAACGGTCGATGAAGAAAAGGCGCTTTGGCGCCTATTTTTCTAGCTTCCGCGCGATTGATACATTACGATACATGCGAAATCTTTCCATGCTTGAGCAATATGCAATCAATGTTTCTTCCCACCACAGCGCTGCCTTCCGGCCGCCGCCTTTCCAATCTGCTGATCGTGCTCGGTCTGGCACAGATCCTGATCTGGGGCGTAGCCGGGGGATTGGCGTATAGCTCGACCGAACTGGATTCGGCCGAGCAGCTGGTGTGGGGGGCGGCGATCGAAGGCGGCTACTGGAAGCATCCGCCGCTGCCATCGTGGATCATGCATGGCGTGCTGCAGTTTACCAATCCATCGGTGGCGCTGCCGCTGATGATGGCGCAGGCGGCCATCGTAATCGCGCTGGTCCTGAGCTGGCGCCTGGCGCGCGAGTTCCTGCCGCCGGCGCAGGCCGCGCTGTCCGTGCTGCTGACATCCTTGATCCTGTACCACAACGCGGGCGCCGACAGCTACAACCACAATACGGCGCTGCTGCCGTTCCAGGCTGCGGCGACCCTGGCCTTCTTCCTGGCGACGCGGCGCGACAGCCTGCTGCATTGGGCGGGCGCGGGCTTCTTCGCCGGTCTATCGATTCTGGTGAAGTATGTGGCCGTCATGCCGCTGGCCGGCCTGCTGCTGTATTTGCTGCTGGACCGCAGCCTGCATCACCGCCGCACGCTGATTGGCCTACTGCTGGGCGCCACCGTCTGCCTGCTGACACTAAGCCCGCACCTGCTTTGGCTGCAGCAGAACGACTACGCGCCTTTCCAATATGCGCAGTCGGTGGTGCTGCCGCTGCAAGGCTTCGGCGCGAAGCTGGGCAGTGTCGGCTCCTTCCTCGTCACCCAGTTTTATCGCCTGCTGCCGTTGCTGCTGGTGCTGGCGTTGCTGGCATGGCGCCGTCCGCGCGAGAAGCAGGAGGCGCTGCCGCTGCAGCAGCGCGACCGTCTGTTTATCTGGATTGCCGCCCTGTCGCCGCTGGCCGTGACGATCCTGTTTGGCCTTGCCTCGGGTAGCCGGCTGGAGGCGCGCTGGGGTGCGAATGCCTTCCTGCTTAGCGGCTTGCTGGCGGTGATGCTGCTGCGTCCCGTGACGACGGCGGGTCTGCTGAAGCTGATGACGATGCTGACGGTGGCCGTGCACGTGCTGTTGTGCGCTGGCCTGGTGCTGGGCAAATCCATGGTGGCCGAACACTTCGGCCGCCCCACGCGAGCCAACTTCCCGGCGGCTGAATTGGCGCTGGCGACGCAGCAGGCCTGGCGCTCGCACACCACGGCGCCGCTGCGCATCGTGGCCACCGACATCTGGCTGGGGGGAAATTTGCGCGCCTTCGGCTTGCCGGATATCGCGGTGCTGATCGATGGCAGTCACCATAAATCCCCCTGGGTGCGGAGCGAGGACGTGCACAACTGCGGCGCGATGGTGCTGGACGATCAGAGCAAGGACGGCCGTGCCGGTCCTGTCAATCCACCCGAGCAGCTGGCGCTGATCGCTGGCGCCGCCGCCACCGGCACTTGGCAGCTGGCCTGGGGCAACGATATGAAGCAGCGCCGCACCGTGCGCTGGGCATATCTGCCGCCGCAGGATCCAGGGCGCTGTGCGCGCTAGGGTTTAGTTGTCCCTGCGCTCAATGGCGGGCAGGTCGGCGCCTTGTTCGAATCGCAGCTTCTTGATATTGCTATCCCCATTGCAGCGCTCCAGATCCTCATCAAAAATGGCCTGGCCGTTTTTCCAGACGCTGGCGTGGACGCCGGTGCTGGCGCCGCAGCGCGACATGGCGTTGGCTGCGCCGGGAACGCCTTTCAGCTGAACCTTGTAGCGGTCTGCGCCCAGGGTGCAGCGTTTTTCCACGGTAAAAATGTCTTGCACCATGCTGGTTTCAGGATTGAACTTCACCAGGTCGGCCGTGTTCCATAAATCCATGCGTTTGCTTGGCGGATCGCTGGGGTAAAACACGCCCAGTTCGAGCGTGAGATTTTTATGGTGGCATTCCATGCCCACCAAGACGACGCCATCCTTTTGCGGTTGCCGGAAATCGTAGCTTGGCACGCCGGCAAGGCAATGCAGGGAAAGCGGGACCAACAGGAGCGGCGTAATCAAACGAAGACGATTCATGAGATTCCAGTGGCTGGTGAAGGTCAGCGCAGAATAGCATGACCGGATGCCGCAGCGTTCTGAAACAGGCCCAGTGCGGCGCGGATATGCGCCGCCGCATCCCATTCCGGCATTGGCGGAATCAAGCCCAGGGCCATGCGCCGCAGCGGCTCGCCGATCGCCATCCCCAGCAGCAGTTCGCAGAATAGGCGCGGTTCGCCGATCACGATCAGCTTGCGGCTGCGCTGGCGCTCCAGCCAGTCCACCAGCATCTCCGTGCCACGCTCGATGCCATTGCGCTGGTAGATGGCCAGCATGTCGGCGCGTCCCGGAAACTCCGTGGTCAGCAGGCGGAATAGGCCGACCGCGTCGGCCGACAGCACGCTGCGCGCAATCGCCAGCAGCATGCGCTCCAGGGCCGGAAAGACCTGATCGATCTTGCCCACGTCCTCCAGCAGCAGCGGCGCGAAAGCATCCGTCATATGGCGCACCACCAGGCCCACCAGCTCCTCGCGGTTGGCGGCATGGCGGTAGAGGGTCTTCTTTGCCAGGCCCGCGTGTTTGGCGACAGCTTCCATGGTGGCCGCCGCATAGCCCTGGTTCAGCAGCAGCCAGGTGGTGGAGGCCAGCATCGCCGCCACGACCTCTTCCTCGGGCCGCGCCGGCCTGCCGCGCTGTTTCGCGGATGTCTCGCTCATTCCTGCCTCCTGAATCGTCTTGCCGGTATTTTACCCCAGCGATGAATAAGGAAACGAAAAACGTTTCCTTAATATATAATGGGCTTCCCAACAAGCGAAGGAGCATTGTTATGAAACCGAATCACACTGCAGCACAATGGGATCTGCCCGAAATCGAACAACTGCTGGAGCGCCGGCCGGTGCGGCTGGAAACCGGCATCACGCGCAACGCGGCCGGCCAACTGGTGGTGGCGGTGCGCACCGATATGCACGGCTGCAAGGGCCGCATGCTGGATTGGTGGTTCAAGTATTTCGAGACGACCCAGCACATCAAATGGTGGCATCCGCATGATCATGTGGAGCACCGCGGCTGGGACAGCAAATGGAAGAAAGGGGAGAGCTATATCGGCGCTTCGATCCATGCCGTCGAATCGCTGTCCGATATTCCTCCGGTGGCGGCCAAGCTGAAATTCCACGCGCCGGAGGAGGCTTTCGCGCCGGACCGCCTGCGCCTGGCCTATGCCCAGGGCGATGTCGCGGCCGCCGTGTATGCCCGCATTGGCTTCGGCGACCATATCCAGCTCGACGAGAATGGCGACCCGCAGGACGGCCATATGCTGCACATCGCTACCGACACGCCCTTCGGTTGCGTGCTGCGCAGCCGCTTCCTGCTTGGCCTATCGGCCGACCAGCCGGTGGACGAGGTGCCCGATAATCTGGGTCTGAGCCTGATGCGTCATTGCTATACCGAGTTCACTTACCTGAGCCGCTTCCTGCCTTCGCTGTATTACGGCGAGCATGCGAATGGGGAAGCTGTGCCGCTGCCCTGGTAAGTCAGTCGCCAAGTCCGGCCGCCTGCTGCGACAGGCGGTCTGCTTCGCCGTTCTTATGCCGCGGTATCCAGCGCAGGGCCACTTGCGACAAGAGGCCCATCAGCTGCGTGGCCCGCGCGCGGTGCGCTTCCAATCCCTTGGCGTTGGCGGCCTGCTGCAGCACATCGTGAATCACGACCTGGCTGTCGCCATGCACCAGCAGCTCCGGCACCCGCATTTGCACGGCGGTTTCCAGCAGCGCGATCAGGGCCAGGTATTCGGCATCGCCGCTGCTGCCATGGCCGGCGCGCCGGCTGATTTCGATGCGTTCGCCGGCCGGGCCGGCCAGCAGTCCGCCGATGCCGATGCGGCCCGGATTCGGATGGGCGGAACCGTCGAACCAGGCGCGCCAGGCGGTGGGGGAGGCATCCAGTGCTGTTTTTTGCCGCGCCAGTTTTTCGGCGCGGGCGCGTTCGGCGGCGGCCAAGCGGCGCGGATTGGGTGGTGATACGGATAAGGTCATGCTGATAAGTTTATTGACAACAGTGTTCGATCTTGCAAGACTATGAAGCGCTTTCACCCGTATCCTAACAGGAGATTGTTTATGCGCTTAATCCACCGTGCCGCGCGTCTGACTGCGCTGGCCTTGCTGTTGCAGTGTGCATTTGCCCCAATGAGTTCCCAGGCCGCCTCCGTGGCCCGCTCCGTTCAGAAGACTCCCAAGAAGTACACCATCGAGCAGTTCATGGCGACCACCTCGATCACGGGTGCGAGTTTCAGCCACGATGAAAAGAACATCCTTTTCAGCAGCAACGAAAGCGGTATCTTCAACGTCTATTCGATTCCCGTGGGCGGCGGCAAGCCGGTGGCGCTGACCAAGTCCACCGTGGACAGCCATTACGCGGTGAGCTATTTCCGCCACGACGACCGCATCCTGTTCACGCGCGACAAGGGTGGCGATGAGCAGAACCACCTGTTCGTGCGCGAGCTGGATGGCACGGAAAAAGACCTGACGCCGGGCGAGAAGCTGAAAGCGGCCTTCGCCGGCTGGTCGCAGGACGGCAATGCCTTCTATGTGCAGAGCAATGAGCGCGATCCCAAATACTTCGACCTGTACCGCTACGACGCCAAGACGTATGAGCGCAGCCTGCTGTACAAAACCGAGAGCAGCCTGCGGCCGGTGGATGTGAGCCGCGACGGTAAATGGATCGCGCTGGACAAGCCGAATACCACGGCCGACAGCGACATCTATCTGTACAACGTCGCCAGCCAGGAGACGAAGCACATTACGCCGCACCAGGGCACGGCCAGCTATAACACTGCCACCTTCGATCCGGCGTCGAGCAAGCTGTTTTTCACTTCGAACGATGGCGGCGAATTCACTTCGCTGCGCAGCTACGACCTGGCCAGCGGCAAGGTGAGCGAGCATGAGAAAGCGCACTGGGACGTGATGGGCACCGATTTCTCGCACAATGGCCGCTTCCGCGTCACCGCCATCAACCAGGACGGCACCATCGTGCAGCGCATCGTCGAAGGGGCGCAGGAAAAGCCGCTGGCCCTGCCCAAGCTGCAAGGCGGCGAAATGCGCGGCGCGACCTTCTCGGACAGCGGCAATCTGCTGGCCTTTTACCTCAATGGCGACCGCTCGCCCAATAATCTCTTCGTCTACGACCTGCGTTCGAAAAAGCTGAACCAGCTGACGCAAAGCCTGAACAAGGAAATCGACGCGAATGATCTGGTGGAAGCGGAAGTAGTGCGCTTCAAGTCCTTCGACGGCGTGGAAATTCCATCGATCTTCCTCAAACCGAAAGGCGCTTCGCTGACGAACAAGGTGCCGGCCGTGGTGTTCGTGCATGGCGGCCCTGGCGGGCAGACGCGGCGCGGTTACAACTCGCTGTTCCAGTACCTGGCCAATAAGGGCTATGCGGTTCTCGGCATTAACAATCGCGGCAGCAGCGGCTACGGCAAGACTTTCTACACCGCCGACGACGGCAAGCATGGCCGCGAGCCGCTGTGGGATTGCGTGGAGGCGAAAACCAATCTGGCCAGCCTGGGCTACATCGACCCGGACCGCATTGGCATCATGGGCGGCAGCTACGGCGGCTATATGACGCTGGCGGCGCTGGCCTTCCGTCCCGAGGCCTTCAAGGTCGGCATCGATATTTTCGGCGTCAGCAACTGGGTGCGCACGCTGGAATCGATTCCGCCTTACTGGGAAGCGCAGCGCAAAGCCCTGTATGCGGAAATCGGCGATCCGGTGAAGGACAAGGAGTTCCTGATCGAGACGTCGCCGCTGTTCCATGCCAAGCATATCCGCAAGCCGCTGATGGTCATCCAGGGCAAGAACGATCCGCGCGTGATCAAGCCGGAGAGCGACGAGATCGTGGAGGCGGTGAAGAAGAACCAGGTGCCGGTCGAATACGTGGTCTTCGATGATGAAGGCCACGGCTTCAGCAAGAAGAAGAATCAGATCGAGGCGAATGGCAAAATGGTCGAATTCCTCGACAAGTACCTGAAGCCGGGACTGCCGCTGGCGAAGTAAACGACAAAAGGGCCATCCAGCGATGGCCCTTTTTGCATGCGCGCTGGTTTGGCTTAGCGGCGGTTCGGATTGTCGGGACGGCGGTCGTAGCGGTTAGGCACGCCGTCGCCATCGCGGTCTCGGTCGCGGCGGTTGGGAATGCCGTCGTTGTCGCGGTCACGGTCGTAGCGGTTGGGGATGCCGTCATGGTCGCTGTCGCGCCAGCCATCACGTCCATGTCCGCGGCCGTGGTTATGGTCGTTCCAGTGGCCGTTGTGCGGGCGCCGGCTGCCGTCGATCCAGACCTGGGTATTGCCGCGATAATCCCAGTAGCCGGGCGCCGGTTCATAGCGTGGCGGCGGCGGGGGCATGGCGACATAAGTGCGGCCGCCGATGCGGTTGGTGACCCAGCCGCCACGGTCCAGGCGCCAACCGGAACCGGTGTGAATCCAGACCGGCTGCTGATAGTACATGCCGTAGCGTTCCGTTTCCCAGCGGCCGGGCAGCCATACGTGGCGGTAGCCGTCCCAGTTCCAGTAACCGGGCGCCCAGATATAGCCGGAGCGCGGCGGGGGCATCGTTTCCAGTCGCACCGGTGGCGGCGCGCTGCCGACAACAATGCTGACATCGATCTGCGCCATCGCGGCGGGCGCCATTGCGGCCGAGCCAAGAAGCAGGGCGGCGGCGATAAATGTCGGCTTGATCATGATTCACTCTCCAGTTGCTAGTGCGCTGAATTCACTATATCAAGCGCTGGCGGCGGAAGGTAAATCTGATGCAGTTTTTTACAAATGACCAGAATTTGCTACAGAGTTTTGCTGCATTGCCGCATGTGGCTGCGTTCAGATCGTGCTGTTGCTCAGCGGCTTGCGCTCATCTTGCAGCAGTTGCTTCTTTTGCTCGGCATTCAGGCGCTTGGCGCTGACGACGACAACCTGCATATCGGGCGCCACGCTGGCTACCTGGGCCGGCAGGCTGCGGGCAGGAGCGCTTGCAACCACGGGCTTTGCATCGAAAACGTAGGTGGCGGCGCAGGCCAGGCCGAGGGCGACGACGAAGATGGCTTCAAAGTTTTTCAGCGTATTCATTTGATTACTTCTCCCTTGTGAGTGGTTTTGCTATGTGCTCACTGTACCCAAGCCCAGGGGCGGCAGCCATGCGCTTGCGACGAGCGGTGGTTTTTGCGGTGCGAGATGCAAAAAGGCAGCGACGAACGATGCCGCTTTCACCACATTTGCCCATCCCCCGGCTATGGCTTGCCGAGTACATTGTCGCGGGGGCGCTATGCCACGTTTCTTCACACTTTTTCGCCAGGCCTTGGGCTGTGCGGGCCATGCGGGCCGCGCATGGCGCCGCCGCGCCAATTTGCGCGCGGGCCGCCGTCAGGCCGGCAGTCCGGTGCGGCGCGGCTTGACAGCGGCACCGGCCAGGAGCTGGGGGCGCTGGCCGGCGGGTGTGTTGGCGCTGCTGCTGGCCCTGGGCGGGGCGGCGCTGCTGGTCTGGCATGCGCGCCGGCTAGGGGAGTCCAGCGTCAGCACGGCCGATGCGGTGGCGCAGCAGCAGGCGGCGAATATCTACCAGGCGGCGCTGCCGGGGGCGCGCTTCAGCGTGCCGTCGACAGTGGGTGTTTCTATTGAATTGCAAGTTAATGGGGCACTGCTGATGGTTTCAGGCTTGCGCGCGGGGCCGGCGCAGCGCGTGGACCTGTGCAATCAGATGCGCGACGCGCAGAGTGGGCGTTTGCTGCCTTTGCGGATCGGCTACCGCTTTGCCGATGTCGAGCGCTGGGTGGAACGGGGCCGGGACGGTGGCGTGCCGCTCGCCTTGCGCAATGTGCTGCTGGTATCGGATAGGGCGTCGGATGCGATGCCCGAGGTGCAGCTCAGCGGTACGGCGCGCGCCGATTTCGCCGATCCGCTGAGCGAACCGCTGAAACTGAGCTGGCGCGGCAGGCAAGGCACGGTGCGCTGGCTCGGCGACGCGAGCCTGGGGCAGCCGGCTGAAGGCGTCAGCGGCGAAGTGGAGGTGCGCCAGCAGGGCTGGCTGATATGGGGCACGCAGGCCTTGCGCATCGAGCGGCGCGCCAGCGGCGCCTGTCCGCAGGCGGGGGAGCTGGTGGTGCAGCTGTTCCGGGCTGCCGAAGGCGCTGCCGCCGCCAAGGCGCTGGTGGTGGCCTTCCCCGCGCGCGGCAAGGCGGTCATCGCATGGCTGCCGGCCGGCGACTATGCGATTCCCGGCACGCCCCGTCCCGCGCTGGAGGATGAGACCCTGTTCGATGCCCTGCTGGCCCGGGGCCTGGTGCGCCTGGACGCCGATGGCAGCATCGAGGCTGCGCCGCGCGACCTGGCGCTGTGGCGGGCCGCGCCTGATTCCGCGCGCGCCGCCGATCTGGCGCGCTGGCAGCAGGCGCAACTCGACGATGGGGACCGCAGCCTGCTGAAACGCCTCTACCGCCAGGCCGATGGCGTCTATGTGCGCCAGCAGATCGATATTTTCAATAGCGAGCGCCGGCTGCTGGCCTGGCGCGTTCCGGGCGAGGGCGCGGCGGCGGATGGCGGGCCGGAATGGCGCGCATCGGCAGGCGGCAGCCCTTTGCCTGCGGGAGCTTCGATGCCGCCTTTGGCTGCGCGCTTGTTTGCCGATCTGCCGCAGGGCTGGGCGCCGTGGTCGCGCGTGCTGCAATGGCCGGCGGCGCTGGCGCGCCAGCCGCTGCGGCTGACTTTGGACTTGCCCCGTCCCGCCAGTGGCGGCGAGCGTTTGCGGCTGATGCTGCTGGGTCGGGCCAGTGCCGCCAACGGCGCCACCTTGCGCGCCGACCCGGCCTGCAGCGGCCGTGCATGCAGCCGCCCGGACGATGCGCAAATCCTGACGCTGACGCTGCAAGCCGGTGCGCGCAGCGTGGCGCTGGAGGTGCAGCCGCTTATTCCATCCGCCAGCGCTGCCGGCGCCGATCAGCAGTACCGTCATCTGCGGGTGAGCGCCGGCCGTATGGTCTGGCAGCGCCTGCCCGATCCGGTGCGCACGCCGGTGGGAACGGCTGCACGTAATGATGCCGTCGTCGTGGGCGCTCAGGCGGCGGCGGTGGGGGCGAATCCCGGCGCTGCCGCGTTCAACAAGGGCCTGGGCGTGGCCATCGCCGCTGTCCGGCTGCAGGATCGCAATGGCACGCTGCTATGGGCGGATGGCACAGCCACCGCCGCGGCCAGGGAAGCGGGGCTGGCGACCATGCTGGGACTGGCGCCCGGCCACGCCAGCAGCATCGCCGGCATGCTGGCGCGCCTGCCGCAGGGCGGCGAGGCGCGTCTGACGCTCGATCTTCCTTTGCAGGCTTTGAGCCAGCGCATCCTCGATTGCGCAGGCATGCGCCATGGACGCTGGGATGGCGCCGCATGCAGCGCAACGCGTGAGATTCCGGTGGGCCGCCGCGCCGGTCTGGTGATTCTCGATGCCGAAAACGGCGATATTCTTGCCGCCGCCGGCGCAGGTACGGGCGAAGCGAATGGCGCCAACTGGGCCGAGATCCGCGATTTCGATCGCGCCAATCCGGCCCGCAGTCCTTTGCGCCTGCCCGCCTTGCAGCACGACGGTGGCGCGCACCAGAGCCCCGGCTCGACCTTCAAGGTGGTGACAGCCCTTGGCCTGGAGATGGCCGCGCGCAAGGATGCCCAGATGGACGCCATGCTGGGCGGGCTGCCGCTGGCGGCACTGAATGGCGTGGCGCGCCAGCGCGGTTTTGCCTTTGAAACCAGCGCCGCCAGCTATCCCGCCGCCGCCGCTTCGGCGCAGCGGGCCCGCATTACCAACTACCGCGAGCAAGGGCTGGACCGGCGCGCCCAGGAAGGCAAGCTGGGTCTGGCACAGGCCATGACGTACAGCCTGAATACCTGGTTTGCCTGGTCGGCCGAATTGAGCGACCGCAGCCTGTTCGGCCGTGCCGAGGGTGGTGCGCCGGATTTGCAGGCGCTGGAGCCGGGCGCGCTGGATGGCGTGCGTCCCATTGTCGCGGCGGCGCGCCTGCTCGGCTTCGAACAGCCTTTGCGGCTGGATGGCGGCCTGCTGCCGCCGGACTTCAACTGGCAGGCGTATGATGCCTTGCAGTCCACGCCTGCACATATGGATCCGATCCATACCCGGCACGAGCTGCGCCAGATGGCGATCGGCTTGCGCATGCAGGCCACGCCGCTGCAAATGGCGCTCGCTTCGGCCGCCGTGGGGCAGGGTCGGGTCGTCGTCCCGCGCCTGCTGCTGCAGCTGGACGGCAAGGAGGCGCGCAACGAGGCCGGCGCGCGCCTGGAGATGCGGCTGGACCGCATCCGCGCCGGCATGAAGGGCGTGGTGGAGCGCGGCACGGCCGCCACGGCGTTTGGTGGCGTCGCGCTGGCCGCGCTGAAGCCCGGACTGTATGGAAAAACCGGCACCGCACCGGTCACGGAACAGGAAGGGACGGTATGGTTTACCGGCTGGCTGGAGCCGGGCAGCCTGCCGAAACAGCAGCGAAGGTTGGCGTTCGCCGTCTTCGTCAGCCATTCGCCGGGCAGCGGCGGCGAGCATGCGGCGCCGGTGTTGGCTGCCATCCTGGCCAGCCTGGCGGACCAGAACGTGGAAAAGAGGGGGAAATAAGCCAGTGCCGCACCGAATGAAATGGCCTGCTCTGTGCCATGCTATGCAAACGACCGTCGGCAGCCATGCGATTTTCCGTGGACCGATGCTGGTATTTTTATTAACAGGATAGTATGCGGCTGCCAGGAACCCGGTATCAGGAGCATGGCTGGGAACAGGTGCGTAAGCTGTTGGGGCATTGCTCGCTGCAAGCCTTCCAGCACTGCGAAATGCACCATTTGCTCGATTGCGCGCAGGAGGCTGCGCTGTTGGACTGGTACATCGATGCGGTGGCCGTCCTGCTGCGCCGTGCCGCCCGCAGCGCGCGCGGCGAGGTGGCCGGCAACAGCTATGGCGACAGCGTGGCCGAGCTGTCATTCAGCCTGCTGTATGAATTGCAGGTCCAGCCCGCGTTCTGGAGCGCCTTCGCCGCCGCCGTAGCGGCCGAACATGGGCGCGCGCCGGCTTTCTGGGCCAGCGCGGCGGGCGATGCCATGCTGCGCAAAAAAGTCAACGATATGTTTGCCACCCTGCGCGATAAGGTGGACGCCGACAATTACCAGGTGGCGACCGGCCGTTCCTGCTCGCCCAACAAGATCTACACCTACCGCATGCTGGATACCGCTTTCGGCGAGATCGGGCGCCTGTTCGCCAACTGGGAACAGAATGCCGCGCAGGTCGGCGCGATTCTGGGCCGCGCGAGCGAGGGGATTCCGATCGAGGTGCGGCAGATGCGCGGCATTGGCGGCTGCCGTCCCGAATGGGTGATACGCTGGAGCGAAACGCTGGAACGCTTCGGCGGCGCGCCAGGACCGCTGCATACCAAGTCCAAACGCTTCGCCAGCCTGAAAAACAATCCACAGAAGATCGGCGCCATGCTGGCCGAGATTGGCGATTACGCGGAGCTGTCGTCGAATCAGGACACGGCTGCCTGGGCCAGCGATGCGGAGGAAGCCGCGCTATGGCTGGAGGATTATTGGCGTGTGGTGGCCGAATCCCAGGCGCAGGGTGCGCTGGCGCAGCCGGATCGCCTGCTGGCGGCCGAGCATGATGATGAAGAGGAGGGCGTGCCGGACGAGGATGCGGGCGAGGATGCCGCGCCCGATCCGGCGCTGACGCAGGCTGTGCGCGCTGCCTGGGAGGCCGCGGCTGCCGCGCTTTCCCTGCCCCTCCGCTATATGGAATTGGCGGGCGCCGCGCAGGATCGC
Source organism: Massilia sp. erpn (assembly GCF_024400215.1). Taxonomy (NCBI): domain Bacteria; kingdom Pseudomonadati; phylum Pseudomonadota; class Betaproteobacteria; order Burkholderiales; family Oxalobacteraceae; genus Massilia; species Massilia sp. erpn. Next base: position 5,490,018 of record NZ_CP053748.1, on the reverse strand, counting down.
GGCAGTCCCTTGAGCCGGCTGCTGGAAGGCGCAAGCCTGCCGGTGCGCCTGGCGGTGTATCAAAAGCTGCTGGGCGCCGCCGACGACAGCTATCCGGATGAATGGCTAGATCCGGAAACCGGCGAGCTGCCCACTTTAGGCCAGTTGGCCACCCTGGACCAGGTTTCGGTCCCCACGCTGCGCAAGCGGCGCAATGAAGCGATAGACCGGCTGTATGCGGCGCAAGGCGCGCGGCAGCCATGAAGGAGAAGCAATTGGACACGAAATCGCCGGACCAAAAATTGCAGGAACGCCTGATGCTGGCACGCGCCGCCCCCGATGATCGGCTGCTGCTGGCCGACACCGTGCTGCTGGCCGCGCTGGATGGCAGCCGGCCGCTGTCGCCGGGCGAGCTGGCGGCCTTGCAGGCGTCGCCGCTGACGCTGCGCCGTTTCCGCCATCTGGCGCTGGAACGGCGCGCACGCAGCTCTGGCCCGGTGGCCGCCAACGATCCGGTATGGAGCCGCAGCCACGGCATGCTGCGCGCCGCCGCCACCGCCGCCGCACTCGACGAACTGGTGACGGACGACGGCTGCTGGTCGCTGCACTTTCTGGCACAGGGCGCGGGCTGGCAGGTGATCCTGAAACTGCATGCCGACGCGCCTTTCGCGCCGCGCGTGATGCGTGAGCTGCCGCTGCTGCGCGTGAGCGACGGCGGCGGCGCGGTCCTGCTGCAAGGCCGGCTGGATGCGGACGGCGAGTGCGAGCGCGCCTGGCCCCATGCCGACGCGCCGGCCGAACATTTCCAGCGCCATGGCGCGGTCTTTGCCGTCGAAGCGGTGGAACCGGCGCTATGAACTTGTTCCAGCGCCTGCGGGGCGGCCGTGCCGCCCATGATGACCAGACGGCGTCCGCGCAGCCGGGCAGGGATGTGCTGGCCCTGCGCCTGGCCAACGGCAGCATCGTGCCGCCGGATTGCACCGCCGTGATCCTGGGCGAGAACGGGCAGGCGCGCCGTCTGCCCGGGTTTCGCGCCAGCGGCACGGCGCAGCGCCTGGTCTGCGGCGAGAAGGAAAGCGCATGGTGTTTTCATCCCGGTCCTTACAGCGCCGACCTGGCGCCTTTCGCGCTGGCGCCCGAACTGGGCCTGCGCCTGGGTTTTGTGGTGGATGCGCCCGATCCGCGCGTGAGCCAGCAGCGTTTCGACCTGTTCCTGTCCAGTGAAGGTGGGCAGAGCGAGACCTTGAGCGTGCAGGCTTTCGCCGCCGCGCTGCAAGACAGCCTGCGCCTGGCACTGGCCCAGGGCAGACTGGAACTGCCACCCTGTACTTCGGTGGAGGAATGGACGGCCTTCCGCGCCGATTTGAATGAGCTGCTGTATACCCGCTTCGGCATCACGGTCGAGGACTGCGTACCGGTCGATCTGGGCGACAGCATCGACTTTGCCGCGATCTTGCGCGCGCGCGCCAACGGCGATGCGGCGCCTATCCCCGAGCCTGAGCCGGTTCGGAAGGAGCCATTCGCCCCTGCCGGTCCGGCATCCGCCGCTTCGGCAGCGCCGGAGGCAATGGATGCTGCTGGCACCTCCATTCTGGCGTCGCTCGCACCTGCCGAGGCGCGCAGCGCGGGCGACGATGCGGCTGCGCTGCGCCGCCTCTTCCTGGAACTGCCTGTCTTGAGCGGTGGCCTGCGCATGCTCGACCTGCCGCAAGGCCAGGGCTTGTTCCTGGTCCATCAAGGCCTGCTGCAAAGACTGGCCTTGCTGGCGCTGGACGTCAACACCATGCCCGCGCTGGCATTGGCCGCGCCGGGCCAGTTTTTGCCCGCTGCGCGCCAGAGCCGCCGCAGCGGCAGCACGCTGCGGGCGGTGGCCGCGCTGGACGAAGCCTGGGGCCTGCTGGCGCGCCTGAAACTGGCCGCTGCCGATGCCATGCCCGCACTGCTGGACGATGCCGACCGCATCCTCGCCAATATGGAATTGAGCCTGGAGCGCCGCCGCGCCGCGCATGAGGGGCCGGATGCGCCGGGCGCTGCCAGCGTTTACGAATTGCCGCGTATCGAACCTTCGCTATGACCATGTCCGCCACCCTGTCCACCCCCATTCCGAACGCTGCGGCTTGCAGCGCCGAGTGTTTCTGCCCGCTGCCGGATGGCCGCCTGCTGCGGATCATCGCCACCCGCCGCCCGCGCGCCAACCGCGCCGAGGTCAAATGCGTGGTGGCCGGTGCGCCCTTGCTGAGTGAACGCATGCAGGAGGTGGTGCGGCTGGCGCGCCATACCGAAGCGCTGTTCGACAGCCGCGAGCAGGTGGTGCTCAGCCTGGAGCCGGCGCCGCCGCCGGGGGAGCGCGGTTGGGAGCTGGCCGCGGTGCTGGCCGACCGCATGGTGCGCGGCGTGTGGCAGGCGCCTGCGGGCGGCGTGGCGGCGTATGGCTGGTCCGACGCCTGGCATCTGGGGCGGCTGGATGGCGGGCAGCGGCTTGCAAACGCCGGCCGCCAACCCAAAATACAGGATGGATGCCAGCTGGTCTTGGGCGGCAGCGCCGATGTGATGGACAGCACGGCCCTGCAGTTCAGCCATATCGGCGCCTTGCACGGCCACGCCGATCCGGCGGGCGCGCTATCCAGCGCGCGTGCTTGGTTTCCCCTGCATAGCGGTGGCATCAACGACAGCCTGGCCTGGGTCGAAGTCTGCGTGCGTCCGCTGCAAGCCGAAGAGGCTTGCGAAGAGGAAGATACGATAGCCGCGCCAGGCCTGGACCTGACCGCCCAGCAGGCGGTGCGCCAGGCCTTGGGCGGCGCCCGCCATTTCGACGGCCGAGCGCTGGGACGCTGGCGCACCGTGGTGCGCTTCAGCCAGACGCGCTTCCAGGGCAGCTCCTACCAGTTGGCGCTGGTGATGGCCGACCGTCTGGCGCGCGGCCGCGAATTCGTGCCGCGCGGCCGCCTGATCGCCAGCGGCTGCTCAGCCGCATGGCATGCGGGCCGCGTGGATACGGTCGAGGGCAGGGAGGCCAAGATGGAGTTGATACTCCGTCAAGCCGCGCCGGGCGACCGCGTGCTGCTGCCGCATGCCTGGCGCCAGGAGCTGGAGGGCGCAGCCTATGCCGAATTGGCTGGCGCGCTGAAGGCGAAAGGCGCTTCGCTGGCCTGTATCGAACGCATTGGCCTGATCTGAATCAGGACCGGGGCAATGTGGGCGGTGCGGTGCGCCTACCCCTGCTAAAATCGGCAAAGCAGCCGATACAAGAAGAATGAGTTTATAGGAGTCTGGCATGTTCAAGATGTTTGGTTTTGGCGGCAGCAAGTGCGTGCGTTGCGAGCATAAAAATGCCGAGGCGGCGGCCTACTGCGCCCAATGCGGCCTGTCGCTGGGTGCTGCGCGCAACGAGCCGGTGCTGCGCGATAACCGCTGGATTCCCGCCAATGACGAACTGGCCGTGTATTTCGGCGTGCGCCAGTTGTCCGGCCTGTTCAGCAAGACCCTGCGCGTGCCGCCCACCACCCGCGCCTACATCCTGCAAGGCAGCCAGGCCACCGAAGTGCCGCAGGGCGAGTATGAACTGGAAGGCTTTTTCACCCGCCTGAATAATCTGCTGCGCGACCAGCATGCCGAAATCCTCATCACGCGCACCACGCCGCTGCCGGTCGAGTTCCACTTCGGCGATCTGCCCAGCGCCGAACACCTGAAGGTGGCAGCGCGCTTCAGCGTCGGTCTCAAGGTTGAGAATGTGGCTGCCTTTGCGCAGCACTTCATGCTGGCGCCGGGCGCGGTCACGGCGCTGCAGCTGCATGAGCTGCTGGCGCCATCGGTGCGTCAGATCGCGGCCGAATTCATCGGCGCGCGCTCGTTGCGCGAAATGAGCGGCAATCCCGATCTGCGCGTGCAATTGGATGAGCGCCTGCAAGCCTTGCTGAAGCAGCGCCTGGCCGAATTCGGTCTGGCCGTGGCCCAGGTGGAAACCCTGTCCCTGCAACATGACAAATTCGACAATAACCGCGAGCGTGTCGGTAGCCTGTGGCTGGTGGCCGATGAACGCCACGCCCAGCTCGAGCATGTGAAACACCTCGACCAGCTCTACGACGAGGAAGAGTGGCAAGCCATCTGGCGCGAGGAGCAGAAGCGTCGCAGCGAGTACCGCCGCGGCGAGCTGCGCGTGGACGCGGCGGTGGACAAGGCCGAACTGGCGCAGCAGGAAGCGGAACGGGTGCAGGCCATCCGTGCCCGCGAGGTGGAATTGTATGGCCGCATCGTCGACGCCAAGACGCGCAAGCTGGCCTTCGAGCGCGGCGCCGGCGCCGTGCTGACGGAGCTGGAACACGAGCTGGCGCAGAAGAAGGCGGCGCGTGGCGGCGAAGCGGCGCAATGGGACCATGTGCGTCAGCTGGCGCAGATCCGCATGCGCACCGAGCTGGAAGTGGCGCAGCAGGAGACGCAGGAACAGCGCCAGTTGGCCAGCCAGCGCTTCTCGCACCAGCTGCATGTCCAGCAGATCCGCAACCAGGTCGAAAAAGCCCTCGCCATCGAGGATGAATCCGTGCGCCGCGCCCAGTTGCAGCGCCTACGCCAGGCCGAGGAGGAAGCGCAGCGGCGCGAGGCGGCCGTGGAAGCCGAGCAGCACAAGGCGCGCTTCCAGGGACTGAGCCTGGCCAATGCCGCGCGCCAGCGCGAGGCTGAGCGCGTGCAGGAATGGGAGGAGCAGCTGCATGTGGTGCGTCAGCGCGAGCTGGGACGCGGCGAAGAGGTCAAGGATGCGGAAGGCCACGTGCAACTGGCCCAGATCACGGCCAAGCTGGAAGAGCTGAAGCGCGCCGGCGCCAGCGCCGATTCCATGGCCCAGTATGAAAAACTGCTGCGCACCATCGAAGCCGATGCTATCCAGCAGCGCAAGGCCCAGGAGCTGAACACCCAGGGCATGCTGGACCAGGTGGTGATCGAGGAACAGCGCCTGCACCTGAAGCAGAAGGAGCAGGAAGGCCAGTGGCAGCAGGAGCTGAAGAAAATGGCCCAGCAGCGCGAAGAGAGCTATGCGCGCTGGAAGCATGAATACGACAGCATGGTGGCGCAGCAGGAGCACGCCGCCGCGCTGACCCGCATCGAGATCGAGAAGGCGCAGGCCATCGGCGGCTTGAGCGACACGGCCAAGGTGGCGCTGGCGCCCACCGCCAATGCGCAAGCCCTGGCCCAGCTGCTGAAGGTGCAGGCGCAGGCGGGCATGAGCGCCGAACAGATTCAGGCGCTGGCAGCGGTGGTCGCCGCTGAAAACAGCATGACGCCGGCCGAAGCCATGCGCCTGGCAGAGGACAGGGCGCAGCAGGAGCGCAGCCACGCCGACAGCCAGACCGACAAGGACCGCGCCCACCAGCTGGAGCTGCTCAAACTGCAAAACGCCACCCACGCCAATGCGCTGGCGTCGCAGATGCAGCTTGGCGTGGGCGTGGCGCAGGCGGGCGCGCCGGTGCATCATCACCATGCCGCCGCTACGCCGGGCCCGCGCTGCTGTATCAATGGCCACGTCATTCCGGCCGATACCCCGAATGCGAAGTTCTGCGCCGAATGTGGCGTGCCGCTCCGATGATGCAAACAGCAAGAGACAAGATCCGCGAACTGCGCGCACTGCATGAAGACGGCCTGTTAAGCCTGGCGGAATTCGACCGCCGCAAGAACGCCATCCTGGACGCCGAGTACGCGCCGCCCGGTCACGCCGCCGCGCCTTTGCCTGTGCGGCAAGGCACGGAGCTGGGCTTGATGGCCGGCCAGGAAATCGGTCCGCAGAACCGGCGCTACCGGCTGGAACGCCTGCTCGGCATGGGCGGCATGGGCCAGGTCTGGCAGGCCACCGACCTGGCCACGCACGCCGAGCTGGGACATAGCGAACAGGTGGCGCTGAAAATCCTGCCGCCGCAGCTGACGCAAAATCCGGTGCACGCCAAGCTGCTGATCGAGGAAGCGACGCAAGCGCGCCGCCTGGCGCACGACAATATCGTGCGCGTCTACGAATGGGCGCAGGATCCCGCTACGGCCAGCTACTTCATCATCATGGAATGCCTGGAAGGCCAGGATCTGGATGCCTGGCTGGCTGAAACCGGCGCCGCCACGCTGGAGCAGGTGGTGCAGCTGCTGCGGCCCGTGGCCAACGCCTTGCAGTACGCCTGGGACAAGCACCGCCTGGTACACCGCGACCTCAAGCCCGGCAATGTCTTCCTGACCCGGCGCGGCGAGATCAAGCTGCTCGACTTCGGCATCGCTTCGCGCGTGCGCAGCTCGGGCAGTACCCTGGGCCTGCTGCAAACGCCGAATGCCGGCACCGCCGGCTACCGCGCGCCGGAAGCGGGTACCAACCAGGGCCAGCCTGCGCCGCAGCTCGACGTGTATGCGGTAGCGGTGATGATTTACCAGATGCTTGAAGGGAGCATGCCTTTCGGCGAGAACCGCTCGGCCCAGATCCAGCCCGATGCGCCCAAGGCCTTGAACGCGCTGCAATGGCAGGTGCTGCAGCGCGGCTTCGCTTTCGACCATGAAGAGCGCCCCGGCTCGGTGGGCGGCTTGCTGGACGCCTTGCAACGTGCCGCTGGTCCCAGCGAAGAGGAGCTGGCGGCGCAAGCCGAGCAGGCGCGCCAGCAGCAGCGCGATCTGGAACGCCAGCGCGAACGCGAGCAGGCCGAGGAAAAGGAGCGCGCCGCGCGCGCCGAACAGGAACGTCTGCTCCAGGCACAGATGGAAGCGCAGCAGCGTGTCGAGACGCTGGCGCGGCGCAAGGCCGAAGCCGAGGCGTTGGCCGTGCAGAAGCTCAAGCTGGAACAGCAGCGCCGCGACCAGGAAAAACAGCGCCGCCTGGAAGCCGAGGAAGCAACGCGCCAGCGCAAGGAGCAGTTGCGCCAGCAACTGCTGGCGCGGCGCGAGGCCGACGCGCAAAAGGCGCGCCAGGAATTCGAGGAAAAGCAGCGCAAGGCCGCGCAGATCAAGGCCGAAGCGGCCTATCGCGCCGAACAGGAGCGCCACCGCAAGGAACAGGCGGCGCGCAACGAGGCCGAGCTGCGCGCCATCCTGCCGACGCCGGACAGTCCGGTGGCCGACGCCAGCGGCGTGCTGCGCGACAGTTTCGCCGACGGCAGCGGCAAGGGACCGGAGCTGGTGTTGATCCCGACCGGCCGCTTCCAGATGGGTGGCGCGCCGCACGAACATGCGGTGGCGCTGAAAGCCGGTTCCCAGCAGGCGTGGCTGGAGCGCGAGACGCCCCAGCGCTGGGTCGGCATCGAGCAGTCGTTTGCGCTGGGCCGCTATCCGGTCACGGTGCGCGAATGGCGCCAATTCGCGCGCGCCACCGGCTGGGAATCGAAACTCGACGTGGACTGGAGCGCGCCCGGCTTCGCCCAGGACGAGCTGCATCCCGTGGTCTGCGTCAGCTGGAACGACGTCCAGCTGTATCTGCAATGGTTGAGCGATATGACCGGACAGACTTACCGCCTGCCGAGCGAGGCGGAGTGGGAATACGCCTGCCGCGCCGGCACGCGCACCGCCTTCAGTTTCGGCGACACCATCAGCACCGAGCAGGCCAATTACGACGGCAACTTCACCTACAACGGCGGGCCGCGCGGCACGCACCGCAACGGCACCAGCAAGGTAGGCAGCTTTCCGCCCAATCCCTGGGGGCTGTACGATATGCACGGCAATGTATGGGAATGGGTACAGGACGCCGTGCATGAAAATTACCAGGGAGCGCCGCTGGACGGGCGCGCCTGGGAAGAGGGTGGCGATGCGGCGCGCCGCATCCTGCGCGGCGGCGCCTGGCTGTACAACCCGCGCTATCTGCGCTCAGCGCTGCGCAACGGCTACTCCGCCGTGCTGGCCAACGATGTGGTGGGATTCCGGGTGGCGCGCAAGTTGGCTTGATGGCGGCAAAGGGTGTACATTGCGGTATTCGCAATTCGCCAGTAAGGAAAACAGCCATGACCATCAAAGTAATCCGCGATCAATCCCTGCCCATGCGCCATATCGCCCACGTCCGCAACCACCTGATTTCGGTGGACGGCACGGTGGCGGAGGGCGGCAATGACGCCGGTCCGGCTCCGCACGATCTGTATGACGCCGCCATTTCCGCCTGCAAGGCGCTGACCGTGGTCTGGTACGCCAACCGTAAAGGCATTCCGGTCGAGGATGTGCAGGTCAGCACGGAGCGCGACGACAGCGAGGAACGCAAGGGCGTGTACCGCCTCGCCACCACCTTGCATCTGACGGGCGACCTGACCGAGGCGCAGCGTGAAGAGCTGCTGTCGGTGGCGCAGAAATGCCCGGTGCATAAGCTGATGACCAGCGTCACCACCGAAGTGAGCACCGTACTGGGGTGATGCGATGACGATTTCCCATGTATTGAAAGGCCATGAGAAGGATCTGGGCGGCGGCTTCATGGTGCGCCGCTATCTGCCCTCCGTCGTCAAGCAGGCGGTCGGCCCCTTCATCTTCTTCGACCATTTCGGCCCGGTCGACGTGAAACCCGAGGACAACCACGATGTGCGTCCGCATCCGCACATTGGCCTGGCCACGGTCACTTATCTGTTCGAAGGCGCGATCGAGCACCGCGACAGCATCGGCTCCCTGCAGCGCATCGAGCCGGGCGCGATCAACTGGATGACGGCCGGCAGCGGCGTGGTGCACTCCGAGCGCACGCCGAAAGACCTGGTGGGCAAGCCGCACCGCACCCACGGCCTGCAGCTGTGGGCGGCTTTGCCCAAGGCACATGAGGAAACCGATGCGGCCTTCGCGCATACGGCGGCCGAAGAGATTCCCGAGCTGGAAGTGCAGGGCGCGAAAGTGCGCGTATTGATCGGCAGTGCCTTCGGCCGCACTTCGCCGGTGGCCACCTTCAGCCAGACCCTTTACCTCGATGTGCAGCTGCAGGAAGGGCAGGAACTGGGCCTGAGCGGACTGCCGGAAGAGGCGGCGGTGTACCCGATCTCCGGCGAGCTGGAGATCGACGGTACGGCGCTGGCGCTGCACACCATGGCCTTGCTCGACACACGCAGCTCGCAGCGCGTGCTGGCGCGCAGCACGGCGCGCTTCGTGGTGATCGGCGGCGAACCGCTGGACGGCCATCGCTTCATGCTGTGGAATTTTGTCTCGTCGAGCAAGGAACGCCTGCTGCAGGCGGCCAGCGACTGGGACGCGCAACGCTTCCCGAAAGTGCCGGGCGAAACGGAGTGGATTCCTCTGCCGCAGAATACGCCGCGGGCATCCTGACGCGGGACATGACCCGGGCCGCTGCGGCGGCCCGGCTGCCTTGACTCAGGCAGTCTGCATATCGTGCAGCGGCAACGTGCCGTGCTGGCCGGCGCTGCCGGTGCGGATGATCCAGCATTCCGGATACGGTTCGCTGGCGAAGCGTGTATGCTTGGGCAGGCGGCTCAGGCGCTCCAGCGAAGCCGATGGCGCCAGCGCCGTTTCCTTGCCGGTCAGCTGGTCCAGATGCCAGAAGCCGCCGCTGTGGTGCATGATGAGCGGCAGCGCCGCCGCATTCGGCGCGGCGGCAAAGCGCGGCATCGGATAGCCGGGATGGGTGTCCGGCATCAGCAGATAGAAGCACTCGGCCGGGGCGCCATCATCCAGACGGTGCAGGATCACGCCATGCGGCATGACGGCGCTTACCGTCAGCACCACGATGCCCTTGATGCTGGCGCTCATTTCAATGCGCATGCCCTGGCGCAGCGGCACCGGCTTATGCTTGCCGGGCCAGACGCCGTCCAGCAGCAGGCCATAGCGCGACACGTCCTCGATCTCGAAGCCTTGCTTGCCGCGCCGGATCACGGCGTGGCGGCCTGAGAGGCGGCGCGTCAGACCGCCCGTGTCCTGGCCGTTCTCACCGAAATGCGTGAGCAGCACATCGGCTTCCGGGTCCACCAGCTCGTAGCGACCCAGCACGCAGTCTTCCAGCGCGAACAGGCGGATCTGGCGCTGCGCGCCGCCTTCCGGCGCGGCGTTGACGATGCTGGCGGCCGTGCTGGGATGCGGGTGGCTCTCGCCTGCATGCGGCAGGTCGATTTCGATCAGGTCCTCATCCCAGGCGATGGTGGTGAAGCCCATGTCCACCTTGCCCTGCGGCGCGCCCAGGTCGAGATGGGCGATGCCGGCATTGCGCGCGGTGACGTCGATGTCCATGCTGGCGCCGCCTTGCGCGGCCACGCGCGCGATCGAGGCGTCATCGGCCATCACCCGCACATTCTTGTGGGTGCTGAGGAAGATGCGGTGGATGTCGGTCAGCGTGGCGTCCAGGCGCGGCACCAGGATGACAAAAGTGCATTCCCATTTGCGCGTGGGCTGGCCCGTGGCCTGGCTCAGGATTTCGGCGCGGATCTGGTACTGGCCGTGCTCCTTGCCGCGTGAGGAAAACTCCACGAAGAGCGGACGCCAGCCGCCCTGCAGCATGCGCGAGAACTGCTGGCGCGAGGCGCCGTTCGGTATCAATTCTGATTGCAGATGGATAGCCAGCTGCGGTGCGCAATCCTGCGGCATGCCGCGCAGTTCCATCTTCAAGGTCTGGCGGCCGCCGGCCGCGCGCGGATCGAAACCGCTGATATGCAGCTGCGGCCGGGCGCCGGATGAGCGCATGGCCGTGGCATAGTTGGCAACCATTTCCCCCGCTGCTTGCGTGGCCGCAGGCGTTTGCGGACCCGAACGTGCGCTGCGCACAGCTGTCAGCAAGTCATAGCTGGTCGGCGCGGACGCCGCCTGGCTATGGCCAGCCGTGCAGCTGCTCTCGCCGGGCGTGACCCAGCAAGTGCAATGCGGATGGTCGGGGTTACTGCATTTTTTCATGGCAGACGGGAAGAAGGGATAGACGAGAGCTTACGCGCTTTCTCATCGTTTTGGCAACCTGCCATTAGGATGAATAGCGCAGTTTTTCCGTCTATGCTCAAGGCACGCCGCTTCTGCAACAGTGGGGCGTATCGATTCAGGCCAGGCGGAAGGCGATCGCTGTCAAATTGTCAATGTGCAGGCCGGGCGGCGGATGGGCATTGAACTCGCCGAACAGCGCCTCCAGCGCGCCTTCGGCGCTGGCGTGCGACAGCAGCTCGGGCCAGCGCGCCGTCCATAGCTGCGGCTGGCGGCAGGCCCAGAAACCGTCGCTGGCCAGCAGATACAGGGCGTCGCGGCGCAGCTCCAAGACGCGCCGGTCGCCCAGGTGGCGCAGGAAGGGCGGCAGGCAGCCGCGGTCCAGGGCGCGCAACTGATCTTCCAGGTGCAGAGGATTGTCGAAGGCATTGCCAAGGATGAAAGCTTGCGAGATCTGCGCGCGGTGTTCGCCATGCACCTGCTGCCACCATTCGCTTTCATCGAGCAAGCCGTGCAGCGCAAACATGGTGGCCGGCACGTGGTCCACCGTCAGCGGGGCGGCCTGCTGCGGCGTGATCTCATACAGGCGCGAATCGCCCACGTGGTACAGCAGCGGCGCCTGGCCGGGTGGCAGCTCCACCAGGGTCAGCGTGGTGCCGGGACGGCGCTCGTTGTGCGGCAGGCCGGGTGGATTGAACTGGGCTTGCAGATCGGCGTGCAGCGCGTCCAGCTGCTGCGACAGTTGCGCCAGCGTGGCACAGGGCGGCATGCGCAGCAGGCCGGCGGCCGTGGCTTCCGCGGCCTCGCGCCCGTGGCCATGGCCGCCCATGCCATCCATCACCGCCAGGCGCAGATGGCCGGCCGGCCACTGCGGCAGCTGCAGGCGGCGCTCGATCTGCTGGTGCAGCATCACGGCCTGGCCGCTGGCGTCGATCAGCACATAGTTGTCCTGGTTCTCCAATCGCAACGCGGCGCCCGCGATGGCGCAAGGGGTGCTGCGCGCCGCCGCATCGAGCAGCGGACCGAAATTGAGCGGGGCAGGCAATGTTGTCATTGTGCTCCCAGTGTAGCGCGAAGCGGGCGCACTGGCGACTGCGGCGGCATCACTCATCGGCCTTGCGCAACCACAGGCTACTGGCCCAGCCGGTGTACATACTGCCATCCACCTTGGCCTGCAGCTGCCACCAGTCGCCCTGGCGCGCGCCCGTGAAAGTGACGCTGGTGCCGGCCGGCACGGTGGTCAGGCGCGATGCGCCCACGCTGGCCGCACTGCGTAGATTTAAATCGCGGTGGACGCGGTAGAACGGCCCGGCCCCTATCTGTTCAGCCGCTGGTGCCGCCGTCAGCGCCGCCGGCATCGGGCGGCTGGACGGGATGCGCGTGGCGCTGGCGTTGGCGACGGCGCTGCTGAAAGGCAGGGGCGCGGCGTGGAAGAAATACAGCAGCAGGCTGCCCAAGGCCCAGCTGCCCGCACCCAGGATGAACAGGCCGCGCGCGGTGGGACGGCGCCACCAGCTGCGCGGCGTCAGGTAGGAAGCCAGCACCAGCGTCATGGCCAGACCGGCCAGATAGGCAAAGGCGCCATGATAGGAGGTGAAGTCCATGCTGGGTCCAGTCCTAGGCTTCGTAGCGCAGCACGTAATGGCCTGCGACGAGGTGGTGGCCCGGTGGCAGCAGATAGGGCGCGTCGCCCGTCGCTTCGTCGATGCGGGCGATGGGATGCAGCTTTTCATCCAGGTGGTATAAGGCCTGGCTGGACGAGAGGCGGCCGATCAGCAAGCCTTTAGCGCTGGCTTCGAAGCTGAAAGCGTTGCGCGAAAGGCCGATGCGGTCGGGGCTGGAACTGTTCTGTCCCGGCGCGGCCGAGGTTTCGCCGCAACGCAGGTAGCGCGGCGAATCGAGCACGCGCAGGGCGTTCAGCGCGGGCATACCCCGGCCGAAAGTGAGGCGTGCACCGCTGGGGATGGGGGCACTGGCCGCATGCGGCAGGGCGAGCAAGGCGCAGTAGCGATCCGCCAACACGCCAACGGCCGGCAGCACCTGGATGCTGCGTCCTTCCACGGGCGAGAAGCTGGCGGGCGCATTGATACGCTGGCGGCCTGCTTCGGTGATGGCAAACATTTCGTCGCTGGCGCTGACAGTGATGGTCAGCAGATTGCCGTTGCCGGGCACCGGTGCCAGTGCGAGCTGGCCGTCGAACGGGATTTGCAGCGCCGTGGCGCCGGTGTCACGGTAGCGGCTCAAGCGAGGCAGGGCCAGTGCAGCCAGCACCAGGCGCTGTTGCGCCTTGGGGGCATAGGTCGCATCGCTTTCCGGCGTGACCGGCGCCGGCCGCTGGCTGGAGGGCAGCGGCGCGGCGGTGCGTTCTTCAGGGAGATCGGGCAGCCTGGCGCGCGCCTGCCAGACGGCGGCGCGTGGCGCCGTCCGTTCCGGCGCCGTGCCGTTGGCATTGCTGGCAGCCGCAGCGCGCGGGCCGGTCTGCTGCGCCATATCGTCGGCGACATCAGGCGCGTTGCCGGGGCGGGCCGCGCCGCCGGATGCTGCGTTGCGCGTGGCGGCGGCCGTGGGGGTGATCTTCAGCAGCAGGCGTGGGGTCTGGCCTTGCGGGCTGATGCCGCCGCGCGCCGATTTGATGATGTAGTAGCCGTTGGCGGCGTCGAAGCTGCAATCGAAAATATCCTTGGGGCGCATATGCAGCACGGGCGGCGCGTCGGGCCCGTCGTTGAGCAGCAGGATGGCGCCGTCGCCGCCGAAGGGCCAGCCTTGCACGGCGCAGCTGGCCGGGCCGTTTTCGCCGCCGATCAGCACCAGGCGCTGGTTGGCGTACACCGGGCAGACCGGCTTCCACACTGCGCTGTCGCGCGAGGCGCTGACCATGAATAGCGCCTTTTCGCCGTCGGCGGGAAGGTAGACGGCATGGCCGAAGCGCACTTCGATTTCGCCGGTCGCCAGATGTTCGCTGCCCATCACGTCATAGCGCACCTCGTCGCTGCCGAGCAGGTCGCCGAAGTCCTTCTGGTGCAGGCTGGCCAGCGTGGCGGCCAGCTCGCGGGCGCGGGCGCCGCGCGTGAGGTGGTAGTCATCGTCGACGTCTTCCTGCGGCAAGGCCAGCGCCACGTGGGAGAAGCAGCGCGTAGCGGCGCGGCCGCGCTGTTCGCGCGGGCAGCGCTCCAGCAGGTCGCGCAGCAGCGGGCGGCGCGCAAACAGCGCCAGGCCCGGCGCCTGCCAGATCGATTCGGCGTTGAAAACATCGGGAATGCGTCCCAGGATTTCGTGTTGGACATAGATCGGCATGGTGCTTACTCCTCAAAAGATGCGGTGCTCAGCGCATCGAGTGCTAGCAGGGGGAGCAGGAAAAACAGCAGGTGGCTGCCACCCGCCGACAGAAAACTCATGGGCTGGCCCATGATGGGGAAGATCGCCAGATTGGTGCCCCAGGACAGCAGCAGATGGCCCAGCACAAAGGCCGCGCCGCCGCACAGCGCAAAGCAGCGGAAGCGCGCCCGCCAGGCCTGGCGGAAGTCGCGCGCGGCGCGGCCGGCCGCGTGGCAGCGCCAGGCCGTCAGCAGCAGGCCGCCGACCAAGGCCGCCTGTACCAGCCACAATGCCAGCGCGCTGGCCAGGCCGTGGCGGTTGAGGAAGAAGGAGGGCGCGAAATCATCCTGCACGGCCGGGATGGCCAGCGCGCCCGGTGCGGCCTTACCCAGCGTGGACAGGCCGAACCAGCCGTCGCTGCCGCGCCAGCCGCCTTCCGCGATGGCCTGGGCACCCAGCAGCATCTGCTGGCCGGTATGCGGGTGGCGCGCCGGATCGAGCCAGACCTGGAAGCGGTCGGCATAGAAGGCGCGCAGTACGGGCAGATGCGCCAGTCCCTCCGGTCCGGCCTGGCGCAGCAGCACGATGCCGCCCGCGCCGGCGGCGGCGAGGCACAGCAGCAGGGCCGCCAGCCAGCGGTTACGCGCGGCGCAGGCATAAGCCAGGGCCAAGCCCATGCCCCAGACCAGCAGCAGGACCAATGGTGAGTAGTCATCCACCTGCACCAGCGCCAGACCAAGCAGGGATAGGAAGAGCAGAACTGGTGCGATCAGCTGCAGCCAGCGCAGACGCAGCGCGGCGCCGTCGCCAGCCGCGCTGTGCCAGCCCATGCGCAGGGCCAGGCAATGCGCGCTCAGCGCCGCCAGCGCCAGCTTGGCCAGTTCCACCGGCTGCATATCGAAGACGCCGGTTTCGTCGCCCCACAGCACTTGTGCCGCCAGGGCCAGCAAGGCCAGGGCCGCGAAGAGCGCCAGCAGGCATTCGATGCCGCGCATGGCGAACAAGGCCGGAGCGGCCTGGCGCCGCCCGGCCCACAGGCGGAACAGCTGGATGGCGCCGGAACCGGCGGCCAGCAGCGCGGCGGTTTTCAGGTAGTAGCGCAGCCACGAGCTGTCGCCGGCCCCCAGCCCTAGCTCCAGCTGCGCCAGCAGGCCGGTCGCGGCCAGCGTCAGTCCGGCGGCCACCGCCAGCGGCAAGCGTCCCGGCATCGATAGCCAGAGCGCGAAAGCGCCGCCCGCCAGCAGTAGTGCATAGGCCGCGCCGGGTGCTTGCCCCATGCGCTGCGCGACGATGCTAGCAACGCCGCTGGCCAGCAGTGCGGCGGCGGCCAGCGCAAGCAGGACCGTCCGCCATGGCTGTTCCGTTTCCGCATGCAGGGCGGTACGCGCCACGGCATGCCGCTCGCCGGCCAGTCGCAGGCGCGGCAGCTTGGCCGAGGCCAGCATCCTTGCCAGCACCAGGGCGCTGAGCGCGATCGCCAGCCCAAACCACAGGGCGGGCGATTGCGGCGCGGCCCAGAGCGCGCGCTGCCGCCATTGCCATTCCACGCCCGGCGGCAGCTGGATCTCCGGCGCGCCATGCAAGGCAACTTTGCGGCCGGGCTGCAGGACCAGGGATTCACCGCGCACGGCAACATGGAAACGCGTGCTGCCCACCGCCAGCGCTTCCACGCCGTCCAGAGCATATTCCTGCTGGCGGATATCGCTGCCGCCGCCATCCGCCCGGCCGGAGGTCAGCTGCAGCGTGGTATGCGCACCCTCCGCACCGGCTGTCAGGCGCAGGCGGCCGTGGTCGCGGTAGAGCAGGGCGGCGGCTGCCTCTTCGCCAACCAGGCCAAGCC